>NZ_JBALEA010000001.1:0-2865 GCF_036917135.1 Nostoc sp.
CTTATGGGTTCAGAAACTTTAATAATTTTAGAGTAAGATGCTTATTGAATTGGCATTTTAATTATTAGTTTAGCATAACAAGTACTGAAGAGCCACTTATATTTACTGGATTAGACGCTATATCCTTTTTCATAATAAGCGCCATCCTAAAGATATGGGGAGTAAGGAAATTGAAGAATTTTTAACGCATCTTGCTGTAAATGAAAATGTGGCTGCATCAACGCAGAACCAATGGCATATATCTATTTTGCATGAATTTTGAACACCTAAAATGGTACAAAGTTAACACCCTAGTGCGTTAGCCTACGGAATAACACACCCGACAAAACTAGTTTTTAGGTTTCAACTTCGGGATTTTCAGCCAACATTCTGATAAAAATGTAAAATTTATAAAGATTAAAAGAGTTAGGAAAATCTGCCCAAGCTGGGGGATCTCGCCCAAAAAAAGATGAAAATTAAAAAAAAAGAAATATCCTACGCCAATCACTGACGGTTTTGCGCTACAGTGGACGGGCTGTAAACTTAGTATGGACTACTAGCCGATCGCTTACTATTCTTCTGGCTAGTTTAACTTTAGTGGGTGGTCTTTTACCGGCGGCGATATCTTACATTGGTAAGTTGATTGTTGATGCGGTGGTATTTGCCTCTCAAGTTAATTCACACAGCAATGGTCTTGTCAATATTTATCCATCTCTATGGTATGTAGGATTAGAAGCGATCGCTGTAATTTTACTAGCAGGCAGTCAGAGGGGAATCGTCATTTGTCAATCGTTATTGCGGGCGCTAATGGGTCAGCGAGTAAATGTACTCATCTTAGAAAAGGCGCTGACACTGGATCTTAGGCAGTTTGAAGACTCAGAATTTTATGACAAACTGACCAATGCCCGAAGAGAAGCATCAGTTCGTCCCCTTTCTTTAGTAAACCGCACCTTTGGGTTAGTGCAAAATGCTCTTTCCCTCTTCACCTACGGTATTTTGCTAGTAAATTTCTCAGGTTGGGCGGTGGTGGTGCTGATTTTGGCAGCTATGCCTGTATTTATTTCTGAAACAAAGTTTGCTGGAGAAGGCTTTCGCTTGTTTAGTTGGCGTGCAGCAGAAACTCGTCAACAGCACTACCTAGAAAATCTGCTAGCAAGAGAAGATTTTGTCACAGAAGTTAAACTCTACCAGCTAGGAGAGATGTTGCTAGGACGTTACCGCAACCTGTTTGAGCAACTTTATGGCGAAGACCGCGATTTGACTCTGCGGCGAGGACTGTGGGGGTATCTGCTGGGTTTACTCAGTACTGGTGCTTTTTACCTAGCTTATGCTTGGATTGTCCTGGAAACAGTGCTAGGTAAGATTTCTTTGGGAGATATGACGATGTATCTCACCGTGTTTCGTCAAGGACAATCTACTTTCTCTAATGCCCTGACTTCTATTGGAGGGATGTATGAGGACAACCTATATCTATCGAATCTCTACGATTTTCTGGAGGAAGAAGTACCAAAATCTTGGGGTAAGGCAACCATTGGTTTAAATTCTGAAGATGGTATTCGTTTTGAGAATGTATCTTTTACTTATCCAGGAAGTTCTAAGCCAGCGTTGAGAAACATTTCACTGCATTTGAAACCCAGAGAGAAATTGGCAATTGTCGGTGAAAACGGTTCCGGTAAGACTACCTTAATCAAACTACTTACCCGACTTTACACCCCTGACTCTGGGCGAATTTTGTTAGATGGCTTGGACTTGCAAGAATGGGATGTGGATGTGCTGCGGCGTCGTATAGGTGTGATTTTTCAGAACTTTGTCCGCTATCAGTTCACTGTAGGGGAGAATATTGGCGTGGGCGATGTAGAACATCTCGAAAACAAAACTCGCTGGCAAACTGCTGCCCAAAAAGGTATGTCCAAATCTTTTATTGACCAATTACCCGAAAGTTTCCAGACTCAGCTTGGTCGTTGGTTTAAGGAAGGACAGGAACTTTCGGGGGGACAGTGGCAGAAAATTGCTTTATCTCGTGCTTTTATGCGATCGCAAGCAGATATCTTAGTATTGGATGAACCAACATCAGCAATAGATGCTCAAGCTGAGTTTGAAATTTTCAATCATTTTCGCACTATTACTCAAAATCAGATGGTACTTTTGATCTCCCATCGCTTCTCGACAGTAAGAATGGCTGACAAAATCGTAGTTATAGAAAATGGGGAAGTTATAGAACAGGGAACTCACGAAGAATTATTACAGCTAGCAGGACGTTATGCCAAGTTGTTTATGTTACAAGCAGCCGGTTATCAGTAGGAAAGACAGCTAGCAGTTTTTATTGCAGTAGACATCGCACTTTTATTTAGTCAAGATTAGGAGTGCGATCGCTTAACTATTTGGCTGAATTATTACTTAAAATTAATCAAGGTATTCCTTCAGATACTCAGAAACATTACAACGAATTACTTGTAAAAAAAGAGGCTGAAAATCTTACCAACAATGAGTATAGAAAATAAAATATTTACTAGAGTTTAGATTAGATGAGTAATTTCAAACTCAAGTAATGAAAAAACTCCAGAAATGTTTGTGACAAATCTGGAGTCAGGAAAGATACGCATTTACCTATATCAAATTTTCACCCTGAGAAAATCCTACGTCATCAGGGTATACACTCAAATGTAGATAAAGGTGTCTGATGACAAACCACTATGCTTCACATTTACATAGTCTGTCGGAAGTTATCAGTGAGAGGTTAAGATAAAGTGCATTTTGTCAATCAGTTAAAATACTCAAAATAGTCTTATTAAAAATGATAATCGTGCGGTGGAGAGGGGGAAGGAGGCGAGCGACGCTCGCTTTCTTCCCCCTCTATTTGATTATCATTATCTTTAACGTCTTTGA
>NZ_JBALEA010000002.1:0-147090 GCF_036917135.1 Nostoc sp.
TACTTATTACTTATTACTTATTACTTATTACTTATTACTTATTACTTATTACTTATTACTTATTACTTATTACTTATTACTTATTACTTATTACTCATTACTTATTACTTATTACTTATTACTCATTACTCATTACTCTTCAGAAATCTCAGTATCTTGAGACCTGAGAAGCTTAATCCAGCTTCCGTCACTGGTTAGTTACACAAGAAATACAATCTTAGTTATTGACTATTGATTAATTCCTGCAATTCTTCCCTTACAGATAAAGGCTGATACCCCAATGCAAATGCTTTGGAACTATCTAAAGAAACATCTGCTGGTCTAGGTGCTGCCATTTTCACATCTTGTTGTCGGCAGGATTTAAGTCTGCTAGCGGGGAGTTGAAATACTTCCACTAATATCTGTCCGAAATCATAACGCGAAATCCGCTCTTTGCCACCTAAATGAATGATGCCGTTAACTTTTTCTAATGCTAATAAAAGTCCTTTGGCGGCAGTTGTTCCACTTACGGGCGTGCGAAATTCATCGATAAATAAACTTAGTTCTTCTTCGGCTTCTAAAGTTTGAATAAATGGCTGAATAAAGCTTTTAGCTGTGGGTGTTGCTGCACCAAACATTAAGGGCATCCGACAGACTGCGGTCATGGGATACCTTTCTAGCATATCTGCTTCTGCGATCGCTTTCTGCTCACCGTAAAGATTGACAGGACACACGGCATCTGTTTCTTGATAGGGGGCATTTAAGCCATCAAAAACTAAGTCGGTTGAGGTAAAAGCACAAGGAATAGAATTATCTGCACAAAGTCCGGCAATATTGCAGGATGCGATGACGTTAATTGCGTGTGATTCTTTGGGGTTCGTTTGACAAAAATTTGGTTGCGAATGTGCAGCAGTATGAATAACTGCTTCTGGGTTGACATCATTAAAGATACGTTTCAATTCCTGAAAATTTGTTAAGTTTGCTTTTAACATTTTCATATCAGGAATCTCTAAAGGATGGGATAAATAAGTGCCATAAATCTCCCATTCTGGTTTGGCAAGCTGGCAAAGATGCCATCCTAAAAAACCACTTGCTCCGGTGATTAACAATTTTTTCATGTCTAATCGTAAACCGCTCAAGAAAAAATCCTTGCTACAGCAAGTTTATATTTTACACTGAGTGGTAATGACAAAATACTATTGCAGTAATTCCTGAAACTGCTTTTCACTACGCACTTTGTTAAAGTCGGGGTCAGTTTTTGCTAATTTTTTATATTTATCAGGAACAAGCTTGATTGCTTTGTCTAGATTCTCAATTGCTAATTCTAGATTGCTTTGTAAAGCATAAGAGCAAGCTTTGTTGTAATATGCTTGGTGCAAATCCGGCTTAATGGCGATCGCTCTATTATAAGATGCGATCGCATCTTGGTAGCGGTGCAGCTTTGTCAGAGCAATGCCTCGGTTAATTAAGGCTTCGTATTTGTCGGGTTTGATGGCGATGGCTTTGTTGTAAGATGCGATCGCGTCTTGGTAGCGTTGCAACGATGTTAAGGCGATGCCACGGTTATACCAGGCTTCATCTTTGTCGGGTTTGATGGCGATGGCTTTGTCGTAAGATGCGATCGCGTCTTGGTAGCGTTGCAACGATGTTAAGGCTATACCACGGTTAATCCAAGCTTCTGGATTCTCAACTTTGATGGCGATCGCTTTATCATAAGCTTTTATGGCATCTTCATAATGTTGTCCATCTAATAAATGATTGCCTTGATGAAAGAAATCTTCTGCTTTTTGGGTAGCCTTTGCTTCTATGAAAAGTTGGGTTACATTATTTTCTTGGACGACTTGTGTAGTATTTTCTATCGATGAGTTTGCCCCACTACTACAGCCAAATGCGAAGAAAACTATTAAGTTAGATGCAACGAAGCAGCGCCGAAAAACCATGCTGTACCTACAAAACTTATAAAATGATGTTAAAGTCCGTTTGTTTTTTGAGTATTATCAAAATACACTAGTTTTCAGCCATTAATTTACTTAATTTTTTCAGAAAGAACTTTGTTGACAACCCACAGATGCTTATTAAAATAAAGCGTACATTACAGTATCATACTAAATATACACAAAGCAATTGCTTAGGGTCTATTTCAGCACAAACTGGTTAGAGCCGGACATAAATAGAATTGCTATGACATAGGATATATCGCAAGTCAGATGTAAAATCATGGCAGTCAATGGACACTAAAATAAAAAGGACATTGATTTGTGATTGTCAACGCTACACCTTATGGTTGGAAGGTTATTTACCATCGCGCCCATGCTTTGTTAGCCGCTCAACTGGCAGGACACTGGAAACGTCAAGATGCGCCAGTACGGTTATATGAAACAATAGCTGCAATTTCTCATCATGATGACCTAGAAAAAGAGTGGGAGGAGGACAGCCTTACCGAAGCAGGAGCGCCAAAGGACTTCACCCTCAACACAGATAACGATCAAAATAACGGTTTTCAGAAATTAGCTAATTTGGCAAAGAATGCTCGCTACCGGGGACGCTGGGTGGCTCTATTAATTTCCATGCACATCAGCCGTTTAAATGAGCCAAGCCGGGGTAAGTCTCCAGCATTTGATGACTTCCTAGATGAGCAACTTCAAAATCAGCAACATTGGCGCTCCGAACTGGGGATTAAAAAAGATGAAGTTGATTCAGCCTATGCATTTATGCAATGGTGCGATCGCCTTTCCCTCATTCTTTGTCAGCAGGAACTACCTGCCGATGAGCGGTTTTTAGAAATTAGCAAGGGGCCTGATGGTGAGCGCTACGACATCATGCAGCGCCGTGATCAGTTGGTTACTGTCAAACCTTGGCCGTTTCAGGAAAAACAATTTACGGTCAACGTTGAAGCCTGTGACATATTGCAGGTAAAATTTGAAAGTAACGCCGAACTGACTCAAGCACTTCAATCAGCCCCTATCAAAGTGCTGGAATGGACATTTGTTAAGAGCTAGATGCATTTAGCAACCTGGTGCAAAAGGGAGCATCCCAATGCAAGCTTAAATCTTTTTCCTCACCCCCAGCCTCTCTCCGATCTTTGGGAGAGGGGAAACATAATTCTAGTTCCCCTTCTCCCATCTTTGGGAGAAGGGGTTAGGGGATGAGGGCTATCAAGGTTTTTGCACATTTGGGATGCTCTCGGTGCAAAAGCTATGAAACTGAGGTTTACGAGTCCTGATGCCTAAAGCCCCCGTGCTTCTAGCCGGGGGATATAAGCGAACAGGCTGAATAAATTCAGCCATGATGTGGATCATTAATATATTCCAAGACTTTCTGAGTGTTAACTTTTCCTGTAGTGTCAAACATATATGAATTTTAATTAACGAGGGTGCGTTCTGAGACTTTCTTCAGGCTTTAACTTTAATCTAAACAGATTTTTACGTAACATTTACTTTTATAGAGTTTAATTTAGATTAGTTTTAATGCAGACAGCAACTAAATATAATATTTCATTAATTCCTAGCGAATTAAATTAGGTAAAGTTCTGCATTAGTCTGCGTTTACTTTGCGCTCCTCTGCGTTTACAGCTATTTTCAGGTAAATAGACCACGCGGTAGGGGCACAGCATGCTGTGCCCCTACGACAGATGTGGTTCAAATACATGAAAACTGCTGTAAAAATGTGACAATTTTACGCAAAGTTGTACTAAAACTAAATTTCAACTAAAAGCATTGTTGCAAATAGAATCTAAAGGATTGTAACCATGAAAAAAAGTTTCTTTGCACTAGCATTAACCCTATCAGTGCTTCCTAATTATACATCAATTAATCCGGCAACTGCACAATCAACTCCTGTTGAATCAACTGTTTCAATACGATCATTTAATTTTCCTACCTTCTATATTCGTCATCGCAATTTCCTTGGCGAAATTAGTCCGATTTCAAATTCTCTAGACAGAGCAGACGCAAGATTTACAGTAAAGTCTGGGTTAGCGTCTTCTGACTGTGTTTCATTTGAATCCTCAAATTTCCCTGGATACTACTTAAGACATCAGAATTTTAGAATTAGATTAGATGCTAATGACAATACTGCGCTGTTCAGAAATGATGCAACCTTTTGTATAAAACCAGGTTTAGCAAGTTTAACAAATGTTTCTTTTAGCTCATATAATTTTCCTACTTACTATATACGCCACAAAAACTTTGAGCTATATATTGACCCGTACAGCACTGATATTGTGTTTTTAAATGATGCCACTTTTACATTAGTAGCACCGTTCAATCCCTAGTTAGAGTAGCTATAGCAATCCTGTCTGAGTTGTGAAAATTACTGTTTTTAACTAACCACAGTGGCACAGAGACAAGAATCAACAGAAATATTTCACAAATGATTTAGGATTGCTATATAAGCTTAACTAATGCCAAACACCGACTCGACAGTTGATTTAATGGAATCCCGCGCATCCTTCAAAGTTTGGCTAATGGGATGTTTTGCTTGCAAAAACACACGCGCACAATTGCGTCCCGGCATTCCCGAAATGGAACCACCTGGATGAGTCCCCGCACCAGTCAAAAATAGATTATCAATTGGCGTTTTGTAGTTCGCTATTTCTGGCAAGGGACGGAAAAAGATCATCTGATCTAGGGTCATGTCAATATGGTAATAATTCCCTTTGTACGCACCTAATCTTTCTCCTAGTTCTGCTGGACTTTCTACACGACGGGCGATAGTTGCACTCTTAACATTTGGTGCGTAGTCTGCCAACTTATCAATTACTCTATCTGCAACTTTGTTTTTCAATTCATCTGTCCAACCAGTACCTTTTAAACCAGTGCCTTCTGCGCCGGCAATTTGATAAGGGGCAAAAAACTCAATCCATAGCGTGTGCTTACCTGGTGGTGCTAATGTGGGGTCTAAATAACTAGGCATCACCAAATACATTGATGGGTCAGCATCAGGAATCTCTCCCAAGGTACATTTGCTATGAGCCTGTTCTACATGAGCCACGGAATCTGCAATCAAGATAGAACCGACGAGATATTCATCTTTGTGATCGTGGTTTGGAAAGTGCAATGGTTCGTCTAAAGCCAAATCTATCTTGAGGATGGTTTCGTTGTTGTTAACGATGCGGCGTTCTAATCTTTCCCATAAATCTTGATCGGCTCCATCAACATCGCTTTTATCTGTCATTTGTAAGAACAAGCGCTTGGCATCAATATTAGAAATAACCCCGTATTTAGCGCGATATTCTTTACCACCAGCAACCCGCACACCGACAGCTTTTCCATCATCAATTAAAACTTTTTCAACGTGCTGATCTGTGAGAATAACGCCACCTTTACTTGTGACTAAATTCACCAAAGCTTGCACTAGTGCGCCAGTTCCGCCGCGAGGTCTGGCCATCCCCGGATTATGACGCATTGCCATCATAATTGCACCAATAGCAAGGGTTTTTTGTGATGGCGGCGCACCCAGTTCTGATGCTAGTCTGGCTAGTGGCGCTTTCAGAAATTCCTCATCAAACCACTCGTTAACTAAATCTTCAGCGCTGGTTAACATGGTGCGAATGAAGTCCAGCGTTTTACTTGGAGAACCAATAACCGAAAATAAATCTTTCAGTTTTGTGATGTCATAGTTACCAAGGATGTCTATAATTGACTTTGGCGGTGCATTGAACATCGGAATCATTGCACCTAGCGATCGCTGCCAAAAGTCTACAAATTCTGCATATTTTCTGGCGTCGCGTTCACTATAACGAGCAATTTCTGCACAAGTCTTTTCCACTGACTTATGTGCTAAGAAATACTTGCCATCAGGATGAGGACAGAAAACAACTGGGTCGCACTCCAAATAATGCAAGCCGTATTTTTCTAGTTCTAATTCTTCAACAACTGGCCCTAAGTGAATAAATTCATGGTCAATAGCACACAAATTAAATTTAAACCCTGGAGCTTCTTGGGGTAAACACTCTTCAGTTGTTGCTGCACCACCTGGTACAGAACGCTTTTCTAGTAACAGAACGCTATAACCAGCTTTGAGCAAATAAGCCGCACAAACTAGTCCATTGTGTCCAGCACCGATTAGCACAACATCATACTCTTGCATAGTTGTAATTTAGAAACAAGTATCTTTAACAAATCTTACAAACGTTTTACTAAATTTACATCACTCCCTAGTTACAAAAATTATCATTCATTCCTGTCAATACTACTAAGGAGATAATATATCTGACGATGATGGTATTTGCTTCATTTGAGTTTCTACCATAACTATTAAACTACCAATTTCTACTTTTATATCTTTAATAGAAAACGTTATATCCTCCCATTTAAAATATGGTAGATTCATCAATTCTTTAGCTTTTTGCATGAATGCTGTAACTAATTCTATTGAAATCCCCTCTCCTTCAGTGCAGTTAAAACTCTCCAGCATTGCGGGTTGTGAATGAGTACGTGGGCGGGCGATCGCAGTGTAAGCTAAAGTGCGAGTATTTCCCATTTCCTTTAACAGCACTTTTCCCCTACATTCTATTTTGCCATCACCAGGTAAAAATACCTGAATTTGCTGCGGCTGAAAACTGACAATTTCACCATCTACATTCAACTCCAAGTTTTCTATCTGACTGCGAACAAAGTCTGATGCCAAGGCACGGTTAATATCTACTTCTGTGAGTATAATCCGAGCTATAGCATTTACCGGCTGATTGAGTTCTATTTGACCAAAAAGAGCGCTGAAGGGATTGATGGCAATACTATCGGTTTGCAGTTTGATTTCGTGTACGCGAATGCCTTCTTGGATCACTAATCCTTGACCTGCAATTGAAACTCCATCCGCCTGTCCCTGAGCTATTTTCAACAAATCTGTTTTTACATCTATTTCGATTTTTTCGACTTCATCTAGCTTTTCGGATATTCTTTTTTCAGCTTCCTGGGATATAAATTTCTCTTCCAATCGATGCTCATCAGGCATGATTTTGTAATCTCCTAAATGTCCTCTTACTCGTAACTGTAAAGGCTAATTCTGGAGAGTAAATCTATATTGGGGTATAGGTAATTTGTGATTTATAAATAAGACTGCGATCGTTATGCAGCGATTGCAAACTCTTTTAATTAATTATTCATTAAGTTTAAAATCTATCTAAATAGATATAGCGCTTCTCGTTTATATGCAATAGATTTTGATCTCACTCCAAACCTTTCTCCTAAAAGGAGAGCTTTGAATCTTACTCCCCTTCCCTTCCATTGTTCTCTCCTCTATCTCGTTCCCATGCAGAGCATGGGAATGTCCCTCGTTGGGGCTGCTGCCTCCGGTCTGGCATTGAGTCAGAGACTCAATGAATGCATTCCCAGTCGGAGACTGGGAACGAGGAATAGATGGAAGTTGAAAATTTGCGAAACGCAACCATCAAACAGTGCTTGTCTGTAAAACAGAAGACTTCACCTGACGTTGACTGGTGACAATCATCTGAATGGGACGATCTGGCCCTGTGACCAAACCACGGCGTTTAGGTCGCACGTCACCATTATTAACTAGTTCTAATTCCCTGCTAGAAAGGATTTTAGCAAGTGCTAGCTTCATTTCCAACTGGGCAAATGCTAAACCAATACAGCGCCTTGCACCACCTCCAAAGGGCAAGTATTCATAAGGAGAAAATTGCCGTTCTAAAAAGCGTTCTGGTTTAAACTGCTTAGGTTCCGGGTATAAATCTTCTCTTTGGTGGGTCAAATAAATTGAACCAATAACGCTTGTATCTGGTTCAAGTTCGTAGCCACCCAGAGATAGAGGTATTCTGACTACTCTGGGAAAGGTCAGCATCGCTACTGGGTAAATTCGCAAGGTTTCGGAACAAACAGCGTTGAGGTAGGGTAATTTAAAAATGGCGCTAGGGTCAGGGTTATCACCCAGGCCATCTAGTTCTTGCAGTAACTTTTGGCGTACTGATGGTATTTTGTGAATCCAGTAAAATGCCCATGCGATCGCTGTTGCTGTGGTTTCGTGGCCTGCTAACAACAGAGTCATTAATTCATCGCGTAACTCTTCATCGGTCATGGGTTGACCTGCTTCATCTCTAGCAGCCATGAGTAAGCTGAGGATATCTGTGCGTGATGGATCTGGTTGTTCTCGACGTTCCTGAATTTCTTCGTATATAAGTTTGTCAGCATCCTGCTGTCGGCGCATCTGCTTTCCCCAGAAATTAATCGGGCCAAAATCCCTTTGCAAAGCTGGAAAATAAAGCAAAGCGACACTTAACACAGAACTTCCTTTTTCCAGCATTTCACCCAAAAAATGCTGTAATTTTTCGGCGCGTGGCCCTTCATCTAGCCCAAAGACAGCTTGCATAATCACCCGCAGGGTAATAGCTTGGGCAGCAGACCGGATATTAAAGGGTTGCCCTATCTGGTATTGGCTAATGACTTTCTCGGTAATATCACTAATTATTTGACTATAGCTTCGCATTCTTTCACCGTGAAAGGGTGGCAATAACAACTGCCGTTGGCGTTGGTGTTCCGCACCACTGATGGTCATCACAGAACCTTTACCAAGTAAAGATTCAAACACCCGATTTCTATCACCAGGTGCTTCTAACGCCTTGGTATCGTTTGTCAAAATCTGTTCTAGCACTTCCGGGTTACTGACAAATATCAATGGCGGAGATTTGCTTACTAACCTGACAGTGAACATGTCCCCATATCTTTCGGCACAAGTTTCCATAAATGACATGGGGCTGGTAATCCAGCGTAGCATCTGTAAAAGTGCTGGGCTTTGGGGGCCATTTGGTAATTTCATAAAATTCTTTTGTTACTTTATGTATTGTTTCTACTTTAACTAACTGAAACTCATAAATTTTTGTTGATTGAAGTTACTTATACTGAGGTTGCAAAAAAGCAATAAACTGTTACAACCTGAAAGATGTAAAATTTTGGTTAAATTCAACGAGCATCTACAGTTTCACCTCATCGTCACAAGGTACTCAGCATGACTGCAATCTTCCCAAAGGCATCTTCAGCGCTTCCCGATTTTTCTGAAGGGATTCAATATTTTGGTAAAGCGTTACCAGATTTTGAAACTTTTGGTGCAACACCTGCTATAGAGTCGGGCAAAATCGCGATCGCATCTCCCACAGAACCGAATGCTGTATATCAAACTTTACTGGCTGCCGATGCCTTACGCTACCTGACTTTGCAAGTTACCGGCAGTAAGGCTTCTGGACATCCCGGCGGATTCGCTAGCCAAGCAGAAGCTTACGCATCTCTTGTCATGCTGGGATACAAGAACATTATTACCGAAGTGGGACACCACGCCCCCGGATTTTATAGTGCCATGTTCTTGGATCGTTCCCTAGAGGACATGGGAATTTTTACAGTCCAAGAATTGCGCGATCGCTTCCGAGAAAAGCACGGATTATTAGGACACCTTTCTGGTTTCATCCCTGGTATTCTCGCACCTGCGGGGCCTTTGGGACAAGGGCAACACTTTGCAATGGCGGCTGCACTGTTGCACAAAGATAAGTTATTCCCCTTTACAGTTGGGGATGGTGGATTGGGTGAGCCTTATATTGTAAGTGCGATCGCGCATTTCCATACAGCTTATCCTGCTGTCACCAACTTCTTACCGGTGTTGGTGTGGAACGGTTACAGCCAAGAACATCACAGCATGGTTTCCCTCAAAACCAACGAACAGATGCAAGCATATTGGCAAGGTAACGGTTTTGATGAAGTGGTGTTAGTGGATGCCAAAGATTTCGACGATCAAAACCAGCCAGGGGATTATGTTGATAGTACCGCCTTTTCTTTTGAGAAACGCCTAGCATTTACCCAAGCAGTACTTTCGGGTGTAGATAAAGCAGCGCGTTTTGCACTGGGTGGTAAACTTACCGTCTTCATTATTAAACAACTCAAAGGTGCAGGAGTCCATGCGCGGGGTGCAAAATCTCACAACCTCTATCCTAAAGATACGCTGGATGCAGCCCATATTATTAGTGCATTGCAAACCCGTGCTTTGTCTGCGGAAGCTTGGCAATTAGTCAGAACAAATGCCGAACGTGCAGGTGGTGGGCCAGCAGCAAAAACTGTAGTTACAGAATTTGAATTACCATTACCAGAATTAGGCGAATTACCTTTAGAAGAATATGCAGTTGGAGGTGAACCCAAAGTTTCCACAACAGCAATGGGACGGTTGGTAGGAATAGTTGGAAATAAAGATCAGAATTTCCTTGTTACCAACGCCGATGGTAATGAAGCATCAGGAATTGCCAACATCAACCAAGCATTAAAGATTATCCACCCCACAACCGACGACTTATATTTTCAAGCACCAAACGGACAAGTTTACGAACCATTGAGTGAAGATGCTTGTGCCGGTTTAGCTGCCGGTTTAGCGTTAATGGGTGCGAGAACTTTGTGGTGTTCTTACGAATCTTTTGCCATCAACGGATTACCAATTTGGCAAACTGTGACTCAAGCAATGGCAGAATTGCGCCGTCAAACTCCCTCGACTATTACTTTATTCACAGCAGGCGCATTAGAGCAAGGGCGCAACGGTTGGACTCACCAACGTCCAGAAATTGAAGCTTACTTTGCTTCGTTGATGCGAAATGGAAATGTTTTTCCATTATTTCCGCCTGATGCTAATAGTATTCAAGCTTGTTATGAGTGGGCGTTGAAAACTAAGAATAAGGGAATTGTGATTACTGCAAGTAAAACGCCATTACCAATTCGCACAACTTTAGAACAAACTCGTCAAGGGTTGCGTGATGGTGCAGTGCTATTACATGAAGTCGCTGGTGATAAACAAGTTGTATTTGCTGTCATTGGCGATCTAACATTAATACCCGTATTTGAAGCTGCTGCTTTCTTAGAAACTGAAGGTATTGGCGTGAAGATAGTTACTGTTATCAATCCTCGGCAATTGTACCGTAGCCATGATACTGCGTGGGATACCTGTTCTGAACCTGAAGGCGGCTTCTTGGATGATGCGAAATTTGCCGAATTATTTGATGGTGATGCGCTAATTGCGGTGACAGGTGGTGCGGCGGGGATGCTGGAACCAATTCTGTTACGGAGTACAGCGAAGCGTGACACCTTTGCATGGAAGCGTGGGGAGACTACAGCCAGTGCTGGCGAGTTGATGGCGTTTAATGGATTGACTGCGGAGGCGTTGACAAAGAGGGCGATCGGGTTAGTGCATTAAGTTAGAGAGAGATATTACCCCCCATCTAAATGTTTATCAGGGTGGGGGGTTAATATATAAAAGTTATCGATCCGTAAAAAGTGATAAAGGCTATAAACCTTATAAAATTAGACTTTTAGACACAAGAAACTTTCACAACTCAAATAGGATTACTCTACTCACGTACCCAACAATTTATCTGAATTCTTTGATCTTAAAGCATCTCCTAACTGCTTTATTATTTCCCTATCAGGTGACTCTAAAATAATATCAACTCTATAGCTCTTATTTCGTACAACCGTTTTCTCAATATCAAAGACTTGTGCTGTAAATGAGAAGCTTTCATTTTCTTGTTTTCCCTCGTCTATGACACCAATTTTCCAATTTTCAATTTTTACAATATCACCCTTATCTAGATGAGGATCAAAGTTATAAGTATCTACTGTAAGGTTTCCGCCCTCTTCTTTATCTCCTAGATTAATCCGCAGCACGAGCCTATAGTAAATTTCTGTAACAATCTTATCCATGTCATTCATAATTTAACCTCTAAATAAACAATCTCTTATTTTCCATCCGTACAGACATAAACTTTTATTCTTGTCTAATTAATCTAGCAATTTTAGATAGTGATTTTCTACAAATCAGTTGTATGCTTTTATTCTTTTTCACATATTTAGCTAATATTGGGCCTATTTGGTAATAGTAGGCAACTAAAAATCTTCCAATGAAGTTAGTGAGCAATACACTATCTCTAAAATCTCTAAACGTATTTATATCAGGGTGTTCTGTAGAAGAATATGCAGCTGTAGCAATAAAACAGTCTCCTTGTTGTGAGTTAGTAGCTACACTTGTACTAGTTTTAGAAGAAGAACTTCTCTGATTATAAATAGCCCTAAGCCGAGAAATATCGGGATCATTTTCTAGTAGATTTTTTGCTTCATAGCTACCAAGTTTTTCAGCTTTAATGAGGTCTTGAATAAGAGTATTTTCTTTATCTAGACTAATATGCTTCTGTGCATACTCTTTAATTAGTTCAGAGCCACCAACAATCATAGTCATAAATAATTGACTACACCCTGCTCTGCCGAGATATGCTTCAGCTAAACTTGGATCTGCTTCTATGGCTTTAGAATAAAGTTCAAATGAATAGATAGCCCTTTCCCATGCAATAGAAGAGGTTGGAACCAAAATTGTTGATAAGATATTTCTTGATGATTGTACATATTCTTTTGCTTTATCTGACCCTGACATAATCAATCCTTTTTTGTTAAAAATACTCAATATATGGGATTCTATTCTTTAATAACTATATTTTTCACCAGTATATATACGTAATATTGGGTAATTTTATCCTATTTTTTATTTGCCAACAGTATAGCCCACTATTAATGAAACTAGGTCATATATTAAAATATTATTTGGCTGTATGCCATTATAAATTCATCAGCCGCGATCGCACACTTTCTCTTCTAGCAATGGGATGAAGTAACAAACTTATGATTTGAGCGTTATATTTATTTTAGACCTCAAAGATCCAAGATTAATTTATTATGAAATTTCAAGTAATTTTTACTTTTGATTCAGAATATGAAGGTTATATTGCTGAAGTTCCTGAACTTACAGGTTGCGTGAGTCAAGGCAAAACACTAGATGAGGCAATCGAAAATATTAAAGATGCCATTACGGGATATCTCCATGTTCAAGCGAAACATGGCAAACCTTATATTGTTAAAGAATCGCAAGTGTTTATCGGGGAAGTTGTAGTATAAATGGGACGTTTATCAAATATCTCCGGTAAAGAAGCTGTCAAGATTTTTGAAAAGTTTGGTTATGTATTAGATCACCAAACGGGAAGCCATATAATACTTTGGTGTGAATCAAAACCAACTTTATCAATTCCCAATCATCGGGAATTAGCACCTGGGTTACTTAGAAGTTTGATTCGACAGGCAGGAATTACAGTTGATGAATTCCTCGAAAACAAATGAACACAGATAGAAGCATCATTATATTAGTCAAAATACCCCTCTGAAATTCTTGAATTATCGCTGTTAATCTTACAGCCTCAGCAAACTATAATGTACTTAAGATTTTACACAAGGATGGAACCATGACTAACACTCAAAAGATGGTTCGCTTAAATTTAGATTTGTCACCTGAACTAAATCAGATACTAGACGAACTAGCAAAAAAAATAGGTGGCAGTAAAAGTGATGTTTTGCGTCAGGCTATAACGTTGATGCAAATTATGGTTATAGCTAAAGAGGAAACCAAAAAATTAGGAGTTCCAGAAGCAAATCAATTGATAGTGAATGAAATCATTCTCTCATCTGAGGAGCAGCCAAAACCCAATGCATCAGAAGGTTTTTTACAAACCTTTGGAAGCTGGGAAGATACACGCACCGCAGAAGAAATTGTTGATGAAATATATTCAAGTCGTACTATAAGCGATGCCTAGGGCTGGCTACGCCTACGCAATTATAGCTTGTGAACTATTTACTCGACACTGATACGTGTATTTATTGGCTTAACGGTCGTCACCCAGTCAGAGATAAATTATTAGCAGTCGGATGGGATGAAGTATGCATTTGTGTCATCACTGCTGCTGAATTGTATTATGGTGCATACAATTCTAATCGAGTTTCAGAAAACTTAAGTAATGCAGAAGACTTTATTCAAAACTTACCCGTTGTACCTTTAACTAATCCTGCTCTGAGAAAGTATGGTGAATTAAAGGCAGAACTCCGTAGAATAGGACAAACAATTGCTGAATTTGATTTACTAATTGCTAGTGTTGCAGTTGCAGAAAATTACACTTTAGTAACAAACAATACTCGTCATTACGAACGCATAACCGGATTAAAACTAGAAAACTGGACTCTGCCTTAGAAACTCAACATTAGTTAGTCCTGTAGGCTGTATAATGCTGTCCCTAACCCAGCATTATCAGTTCAATCCCTAATAAGTAAGTAGGCAACAACAATAAATAAAACTATGTTACGTAATGCAAAATTAATTAAATTAGCTTGTAGTAAGGGCTTTAGCCCTATTTTAAGGGCTGAAGCCCTTACTACAAACCTTTAATTATTCACGCCCACTTACTTAACATCTTCTGTCCAATTGCAGAAAATGGCAAAAACTGCCATAACGTAGAAAAACAGATTCAAAAACTAACACTTGTGAAAAGTATCAATATTTCCTTACCTGACATTATGCGAGCTTATATAGAAGAACAGGTAGCTCAAGGTGGTTATAGCAGTGTTAGCGAATATTTTCGTGAATTAGTGCGACAAGATCAAAAACGAGTAGCTCAAGAACGTCTAGAAACAATGCTTCTGGAAGGATTAAACTCTGGGAATGCAACAGAAATGACTGTTCCAGATTGGGAAGATATCCGCCAAACAATCCAATAAAGAATGAACAAATATCAAGATGCAATTTAGCCGTGATGTTTGAAATAAAAAAAGACCTCAAGTTATCCGGGACTTATACCAATTTAATGTGAAGTTGCACATATCTTGATCCCCCTAAATCCCCCTTAAAAAGGGGGACTTTGATAGATGTTTTCCCTAACCCCCCTTATTAAGGGGGGTTAGGGGGGATCGAATTCTATGCAGCTTCATAAAAAATTGGTATTAATAGACTTAGCAACAACCAACATTGTGATCTTTTGTTTTCTTAATGCTGGGGGGTTCACCTTTGCTTGGTTGCTTGGTTTGCGAGACTCCCATTTCCCCCATCTGTAGGCTCCGTTACGTTTTCGCGTAACGGATAAATGTAGAATTCATTCAACGAGAGTTTAATGGAGTCCCAAAGCAGCAACCGAGAGAGTAGTAAGGTCTTTAAAGCAAATATCACAAAATGGTTTCTTGTCTTGGTAGATACAAGCAACTAGAGACAGCTAACTCATTGACCAAAAAGTTAAGGAAACTCTGATGTTAAGAATGCTCAAGTTGACCCTTCTCTACGAGAGGCTGCGCCAACGACTTCGCTCAGGGTGAACAGATATTTTTAGTTAGTTAATCATTGATTGACTTAAGGAAGACTCAATTTTCTAGCAAGATTGTATCCAACAAAGGCAACAATCTATTTTTGATGTTTCTTTTCAATTTTGTAACTAACTGTAGCCGTAATGAATGTAGCAGTAAAGTACCGCATCATACTAATTTGGGATTTTGTGTAGAGGTGGGATATATCGCACCTCTACATCTGGATTCATACTGCTTGTGAATTCTGTTCACTCCCATTGCACTCATGTCTCAATAATACTCAGAGTTATTGAATAGCCAGCTACTATAGCGTTTCTCCGTTTCAATACAGATCTAACAAGAACAGCCCCTTTCTTACTAGCGTTGGGGAGTAAGCCTCAAAGCCTTTCTCCTTTTAGGAGAGAGGAATGGAAGTGGGGTCAAAGTGTATTGCATACAAACGAGAAACACTATAGAAAAGACCATTTTGTAAAGCTATATTGAGCGTTCATCACGCAATGGATTTTAAGCCATACCCAGCTTTAAACCACTGTTGTTTGTCCTAAGCGGCTGGCTGTTGATTAAAAACCCTTTTATTTTTACTTCCATCAGCACAATTCAGGTAAACGGGCAACATATTATGTCAAGGGTGACTGAAAAGCCAAAGCCAAGTGAGCAAACACTTAATCGTGAACAACCGAAGATTTGGTGGGGTATTGCTGTAGCCGTACCAATAGTAATCGCGGCTAGCATATTAGGTACAGCTAAAATCGAGCAACTGAGAAAACTAACTACATCTGCACCCGTAATGCCATCTAGCAATAGCATTAGTGCTGTAGGGCGTTTGGAACCGCGAGGCGAAGTTGTGAAATTGTCCGCCCCATCATCAGGATTAGCACCATCGTCACGAATTCAGCAACTTTTGGTGAGAGAGGGTGAACAGGTAAGGCAAGGTCAAATTCTGGCAATTTTAGACAACCGCGATACCCAAATAGCCGCACTAGAAGAGGCAAAAGCCAAAGTGCAAGAATCCCGTGCGAATTTAGCGCAAGTCAGAGCCGGATCTCCAAGAGATATTCAAGCTCAAAGAGCAGTTATTGCTCGCTTACAAGCGCAGTTTCTTGGAGAAAGAGATGGTCAACAAGCAACGATCGCTCGGATTGCAGCCCAGTTAAGTGGTGATAAACTTGTTCAACAAGCAACTGTGAATCGCTTAGAAGCTGAACTCAGTGGGCAAAGAGAAACTTTGAGAGCAACGCTTACACGTATCCAAGCCCAACAGCGCAATGCCCAAGTCGATGCTGGACGCTATGATTTTTTATACAAAGAAGGTGCAATTTCTCAGCAAGAGCGGGATACTAGACGCTTGAGTGCAGTAACTTCTAATCAACAGGTGGCTGAAAGCCAAGCTACCCTAAAGCAGACATTGGCAACCCTGAGACAGCAACTTGCTGAGGCTAGAGCTAACCAAATCCAAAATTTAGCAACATTACAACAGCAGTTAATCGAAGCCAAAGTTAACCGAGACAAAACTTTAGGAACTTTGCAAAGACAAATCGATGAAGAAAAGGCCAAACTGAGCAAAATTTTAGATGTTAGTCCTACCGATGTGCAAGTAGCCCAAGCTCAAGTTAGTAATGCGATCGCAAATGTCAGAAAAGCCGAAGCAGAATTGAGGTTAAGCTACGTTCAAGCACCAATTTCTGGAGAGATTTTAAAGGTTTACACCAAATCAGGCGAAGCCATCGGTGCAAATGGCATTGCTGAAATTGGCCAAACCAGCCAAATGTTTGCGATCGCAGAAGTCCCCGAAGACAGTATTGGTAAAGTACGTATTGGTCAAAACGCCACTATCACCAGCGATAATGAAGCATTTAGCGGCGAATTAAAGGGAACTGTCACTGAAATTGGCAGAAAAATTGGCAAAAAAGATGTGCTGAATACAGATCCAGCAGCAGATGTGGATGCCAGAGTTGTAGAAGTGAAAATTGCTCTACCGCCAGCAGATAGCCAGAAAGTTTCTGGTTTAACTTACGCGAAAGTTGTTGTCGAAATTAATAACTAATTAGGTTGGTATCACTTAATTGATTCAATAAAAAATCTAAGATCGCTTAAAATGACTCAAAAAATCCCTCTGTCGTGGCTACAACTAACCAGAGAAAAAACTCGCCTAGCTGTAGCTTTAGCGGGAATTGGTTTCGCTGATATCTTGATGTTTATGCAACTCGGCTTCCGGGATGCTCTGTATTATAGTAACGTTCGATTTCATAACAGCTTGCAAGGCGATATTGTTTTAATTAACAGTCAATCTAGCGCTATCCTGGCGATGAGAAGTTTTTCTCAACGACGGTTATATAAAGCTTTAGAGTTACCCGCAGTCCAATCAGTACATCCGATATATTTGGACTTTACAATCTGGAAAAATCCTGTCACAGGCCGCCCTCGTAGTATCCTGATATATGGAATGAACCCAGAAACTAACATAGTTAACTTACCTGGAGTTCAGGAGAATTTAGATAAGCTGAAACTACCTGATGTAGTTCTATTTGACCGTTCTTCTCGGGTAGAATATGGCCCAATTGCTGCTAATTATGACCAAGGAAAGACTGTAACAGCAGAAGTACGAAGACGCAGAATTAAAGTAGAAGGACTATTTACATTAGGTGCATCATTTGGTGCGGATGGTAATTTAATTACAAGTGATATAAACTTTCTACGAATATTCAACAATCGTCAAAAAGGATTAATTGATATTGGGTTAATTAGATTAAAACCGGGAGCAGATGCTAACGTTGTTGCCCAAGAGCTACGAAAGTATTTACCTAATGAGGTAAATGTTTTAACTAAGCAAGAATTTATCGATTTTGAGCGGAATTATTGGGCAAATAGTACAGCCATTGGATTTATTTTCACATTAGGGACTGTCATGGGTTTCATTGTGGGGACTGTGATTGTTTATCAAATTCTTTATACAGAAGTTGCAGATCACTTAGCTGAATACGCTACTCTCAAGGCAATAGGTTATACACAAAACTATTTATTGACAGTCATTCTTCAGGAGGCTTTATTATTAGCAGTGTTAGGATATTTTCCTGGAATTATTTTTGCTTTATTTATGTATAAAAGTGCCAGAGATGCAACACTTCTACCAGTTTTCATGAGCTTTGATCGGGCGGTAATGGTGTTGTTCTTGACGATAATGATGTGTATTATTTCCGGTGCGATCGCAGTTAGAAAATTACGTTCTGCTGATCCAGCAGATATATTTTAATTAATTGAATATTAATTAAAAGATGTTGTTAATAATTCTCAGATAGAATTCTTAATTAAGAAAAGGTTGTCTTTGGTATTCGCTAGAGTTAACTTTCAAATATTCTCACTTATAGCTAACAAATTTATGATGAGACAAGAACCTGTAATTGCCATTAAAAATCTCAATCACTACTATGGCAAAGGCGCACTGAGAAAACAGATATTATTTGACATAAACCTCGAAATTTATTCGGGTGAAATTGTCATTATGACCGGGCCATCAGGTTCAGGTAAAACAACATTACTGAGCTTAATTGGTGGCTTGCGGTCTGTACAAGAGGGAAGTTTAAAATTTTTAGATGAAGAACTGGTTGGCGTCAGTCAAAACAAATTGGTACAGATGCGACGCAACATTGGTTATATTTTCCAAGCTCATAATTTACTAGGCTTCTTAACAGCCAAGCAAAATGTGCAAATGGCGGTAGAATTGAATAATAATATTTCTCAAACAGAAGCAGTGGCTAAATCAAAAGCCATGCTGGGGTCAGTTGGTCTAGAAGAACGAGTTGATTACTATCCAGACAACCTTTCTGGTGGACAAAAACAAAGAATTGCGATCGCCCGCGCCCTAGTGAATCGTCCCCCACTGGTGCTAGCAGACGAACCGACAGCAGCATTAGACAAACAATCAGGACGCGATGTTGTAGAAATAATGCAGAGCCTAGCCAAAAACCAGGGAACTACTATCTTATTAGTGACACATGACAACCGCATTTTAGACATAGCCGATCGCATCATCGAAATGGAAGATGGTATTTTAACCCGTAATTCCCCAAATGCAGCTATTCAGTCATGATTTTAGTCCTTAGTCATTTGTCCTTTGTCCTTTGTCCTTTGTCCTTTGTCCTTTGTCCTTTGTCCTTTGTGAATGACCAATAACTAATGACCAATGACCAATAATTTATTGTCTAGCCGAGCCTGATTTTTTAATTCCAGGTGACTTGGGCGGAGTTGGGGTATTTGGTTGGCGACTAGTACGAAAAGTCACATTCACCCCTTCATTCGATTGCTCTAGCACCAGTAAAGGCGTAGGTTTAGCCTTTTGATCCCAATGCATAGTAGCAATTCGCCCTTGAATTATTGGTTGCCAACTATCTTCGCCTTCTATGGGGCTTAGGTAAGTTTCTATACAGTCAATAATTTGACTAATAGTTGCAGAAGTTGCTTGCGTGGGTAACTTCATTAACCTAACTTGAATGCGAAACAGCACTCGTTTAGCAGAGTTCCCAGGACTACCAGTTTCATACTCGACATCAAAAATTTCATCTATTTGCCGTCCAGTGCTATTAGCAATTCCGACTGATCCTTGTTGGGCTTGATTTGGACGCAGGGCTTGAGAAATTTTTTCTTTGATCTGAATCTTCACTTGATTCAGGATTGCAAAATGAAACACCTCCTCTGACATCCGCATTCGCAGATAATCCAGGTTAAAATCCCGTGAGTTGACCAAATCCGGATTAGTTTCCATTTTGCGAATTGTTTCCAGCGCCAGCTTAAACTTTTTCTCTAATTCTCGCGCCCGGAATTGTTCAAACTTAATTTTTTTCTCCAGCTTATTCATCTGGAGCTTACCATATACAATCAAAGCAATCACCACTAAAGCCAGTCCTCCAGAAGTTGCCAGCAACAATACTGGTATTTGAGGATTACTTGCTGGCACTTCGTGGGATGCCTTTTTAGTCTTTGGCACGGGGTTTTGGGCAAGAAACATCGAAGTGGGCATGGTTGTAAAACTGAAAAACTTGACTCCTGATGTTTAGGATGCCCAAATATTCAATCCCATATTGCTGTATTATGGATATTTTTTACAGCTTTTTACAAACCGCCTATGTCCAGACATTTCAGCCTCCCTAACCTGTCTGAGATTTAAAGTACAAGCTTTCTTCATATTCGTCTGATAGCCACAGATATGGATGGCACCCTGACTAGACGAGGAAAATTTACTCCCGCACTGCTGCAAGCTTTAGAGGATTTAGCCGCAGCTGACATTAAAGTAATGATTGTCACCGGACGTTCTGCTGGGTGAGTGGATTGAGTGCGATGATGCCAGTAGCAGGTGCGATGCCTACGGCGGGCTACGCCTACGCAGAAAATGGCGGTTTGTACTTTCCCTCTGAAAACCAAAAACCAGTAATTATAACACCCATTGCCGATTTAGCTCAACATCGCCAGCACTTGGCTACGACTTTTGAGAACTTACAAACTAAATTTCCCCAAATCCAAGAATCTGCTGATAACCGCTTTCGCATCACTGACTGGACTTTTGATGTCGCTGGTTTGAGTCAAGATGAACTACAAACCCTAGATAATCTCTGTCAACAAATGGGTTGGGGATTTACCTGTAGCAATGTGCAGTGTCACATTAAACCCCAAGGGCAAGATAAAGCTGTGGGATTGTTGCAACTATTGCGCGAATATTTGCCCCAGTATTCCCCAGAACAAATTGTCACTGTTGGTGATAGCCCCAATGATGAAAGTTTATTTAATGATCGTTATTTTCCTCTTTCTGTAGGTGTGGCCAACGTGCTGGAATACCTGAATCAGTTGAAATATCACCCTGCTTACATTACCACTGCTGCCGAAGGCGAAGGATTTTGTGAATTATCTAGTTATATTTTGCAACACTTGCACATCTCAAGTTAGGAAGAAGTAGAGTTGTTCTAGAATAATTTCGTAGCACTGATTTTAAAACCATGACCTAAACACAAAAGGATAGAGAGCAACTGAATTTATCCCGATACTATTGAGTAATTCTATAAGTTGCGTCACTTAACAGTTAGTCGTATAAATCGCACCAATGGTACTAACCAGTAAGTTGCTGTGAAATCTGAAAACTGTTACAAATAAGTAGACAATTTGTTACCTGTGTCAAAGACACATTTATTACCTTGGAGAGAATACAATATATAAACGTCCAGAGCGTTTTAATCTCATAACTCTCAACAATAATGATTTTATTGAGAATACTGTTTTATACAGTCATTCCCAAGCAAAACTGTTCAAAGGATAAATAAACCGCCAGCCTTTTAAGCACTTAGAGACGCTAAGAGACTAAAAAATACTTCCATAACTGGTTAGCGTTTTATTTGCCACTTCCACTAGAAAGTCCAAGACCAATGTAAAGTCAAGAATTTACCTTTAAATACCGAGGTATTAAATTATGCAAGAGATTGAAAGATTCTTTAGCAACTTCTTCAGTGGCATAATCAACCGCTTTAAGTATTCGGCAATGGATGCTGCCGATCGCAAAATGAGAGAAACTATTGACGATCAGGTTGAACAACGGCGAAAAAAATCCCAACCCAAGGATCAAGAAGACCGCCAGTAGACCTTTAAAACACCAAGATTTTCATCACTAAAAAGATAGCGCTGCCTAATTGTTGAGTGGGCAGCGCTATTTTCTCGCCATCACTCTGTCAACCAACTACAACTCTTCAGAATATGCTAACCTAGTATGGTTAACTAATCTCGCACATCTGAGAATTCGGGTGTTTCCCAGTTGGGAAATGCACTTGGATGGAGGTTTAACCCGAATCGGAGTAAGAAAATATATGCCAGTCGTTTCATTGGCTCAAATGATGGAGTCAGGGGTTCACTTTGGGCATCAGACCCGACGTTGGAACCCAAAAATGTCTCCTTACATTTACACTTCCCGCAATGGTGTACATATTATCGACTTGGTGCAAACCGCCCAGTTGATGGATAGTGCCTACAACTATATGCGATCGCACGCAGAACAAGGGAAGAAATTCCTTTTTGTTGGCACCAAGCGGCAAGCAGCTGGAATTATCGCCCAAGAAGCTACCCGTTGTGGTTCCCACTACATTAACCAACGCTGGTTGGGCGGAATGTTGACCAACTGGGCAACCATCAAAACACGAGTAGACCGCCTAAAAGATTTAGAACGTCGTGAGGAAAATGGCGCACTAGATTTATTACCGAAAAAAGAAGCATCAATGCTGCGTCGGGAAATGACGAAGCTTCAGAAATACTTGGGCGGTATTAAAACAATGCGGAAAGTTCCCGATATCGTGGTAATTGTAGACCAACGACGGGAATATAATGCAGTTCAAGAATGCCAAAAGCTGAATATTCCCATTGTGTCCATGTTGGATACAAACTGTGACCCAGATGTAGTAGACATCCCCATCCCCGCAAACGACGATGCGATCAGGTCAATTAAGCTGATAGTCGGAAAATTAGCGGATGCGATTTATGAAGGTCGTCACGGTCAGCTGGATGCTGAAGAGTATGACGAAGATTACGACGGTGGTGAGTATGACGAAGACTACGAAGAAAGCGAATATACTGACGCCGTAATTCCCGACGAAGAAACAGAGGCATAGGTAAAGCCGGGGTGAAGGAAATGTCCGAGGGAGGGCAGTTGCTAGCAGAATTGCAGCAATTGCCCTAGTCTGCGGCAAATGGGAGGCGAAGGTAGAAGCGAAAAAACTCATACCTGATAATTTCATTATTTTTTCTTCCCCACCCCTGAGTAAGATAGAAATACTCAACACCCGTGAGCGATTACAACTCGAGGTCAAGTTAGGAATTGAGGCAACATGGCGGAAATATCTGCAAAACTCGTCCAAGAGCTACGCCAAAAAACTGGTGCCGGCATGATGGACTGCAAAAAGGCGCTGATAGAAAATGATGGCAACATAGATGAAGCCATCGACTGGCTAAGAAAAAAGAACTTAGTTTCAGCTGGTAAAAAAAGCGATCGCATTGCGGCAGAAGGTCTAGTAGAAACTTACATTCAACCTAGTGGTCGAGTGGGAGTACTCATAGAAGTCAACTGCCAAACCGACTTTGTTGCTCGTAACGAGGCTTTTAAAGCTTTAGTTAAGAACTTAGCAAAGCAAGCAGCGACAGCTGATAGTGTTGAGTCTTTGCTAGCTAAACCCTATATTGAGAATGAAACTGGGACTGTAGAAGAATTCATCAAGCAAACTATTGCCACCCTTGGTGAAAATATCCAAGTGCGTCGCTTTGTTAATTTTGCAATAGCAGAGGGCACACAAGGTGTAGTAGACAGCTACATTCACACTGGCGGTCGAGTTGGTGTATTGGTAGAACTGGGTACTCAAACTGAGTCAGTGGCTGCTAATTCAGAGTTCCAAATCTTGGCACGGAATGCTGCAATGCAAGTTGCGGCTTGCCCAAATGTCGAGTATGTGAGCGTAGACCAAATTCCTGCCGAAATTGCCCAAAAAGAAAAAAACATCGAAATGGGTAAGGATGATTTGGCGAACAAGCCAGATAACATCAAAGAAAAGATTGTTCAAGGACGGATTGAAAAACGCCTGAAAGAATTGGCTTTGCTCGATCAGCCTTACATTCGAGATCAGAGTATTTCTGTGGAAGACCTCTTGAAGCAAGCAAAGGCTCAATTAGGCGGAGATATCCAAGTGACTCGCTTTGTCCGTTACATACTGGGCGAAGGCATTGACAAGCAAGAAATTAGCTTTGCTGATGAAGTCGCTGCACAAATGGGCGGTAAGTAATATTAGTCATTGGTCATTGGTCATTAGTCTTTACCAACGACAAATGACTAATGACTCTTTACAAAACAGGTCAAGCAAATAGCCTGACCTGTATTTTATTTAGTACAGACGCGAAACATCGTATTTAATTTAAAATATAAAATTCTTTGGAAAGTTCTCCTCAAATAAATTCGTACATTTGTACTATGTAATAGTTCACATGGGCAATAACGAGAAGATATGGTAAGAGCAATTGAGCGAATTGAGCAGGATATTGCAGCACTGAAAGAAGCGATCCGCGCGATCGCAGTAGAACTACAAAGCGCTTATGCTAGTTATCTAGACACTTTGGGTATAGCTGTACGAAAACAGTTGATTTTGGCGAGTTACCACCTCTGTACACATGGGTATCCCGAAAAGTTTCTGTATCTGTCATTGAATCAGCGCCAGCAATTGCAACAAGCCATCCGCAAGTTAGGTCAAGTGGGAGCGGAGCAATTGCTCGTTTGTATTAAAAATGAGGGAGATGAGGGAGATGAGGGAGATGAGGGAGATGAGGGAGATGAGGGAGATGAGGGAGATGAGGTAGAAACATCCTCTTCATCTTCTGGACTTCTGAACACCCCTAATTCTCAAACTCTCAGCGCCGACACCTCTAATCCTATAGAACTGGCAAAATGGCAACAGAACTTAGAAGAGGTGACGCAAGAGATACTGAAAAAACTTTCCCATGACGCTAATCTTTTGTTACAAAAAGCTGGGGTATTACCCAAAAAATTACCAGAACCGATTTTAGCAGCTGCGGCGGCTGCGGCATCAGAAGCATCTGCCGAGGTAATGCCAGGGCCACCCAATTTATTAAACTTAGTAATTGAAATTGAAAATGAGCAGCAGTCAGAAGATTCTGGACTGACACAAATTATGGCTATTAACCTGCGGCTAGGGGAAATTGAATTTGCTGATGTAAAACTCTCCTCTGAGCGCAGGCAAATCCGCAATATCTTAGTTCAGCTAAACAAGCTAGGACGAGAGTATCAAAAAAAACATCGGGAAAGAGCGATCGCAGAAGCAGAAGCTGCATGGCGTGCTAGTTGGTTTGAATGAAGTTATGAGTTATGAATTATGAGTTATGAGTTATTTATTCTTAACTGCTAACTCCTCACTCCTTACTCTGCTGACCAATGACTAATGAAAAACCAGATTGGATACGATTGCAAAAAGCCTTGGCCATAGAAGCCGAACGTGGCTTTACAGACTTGGTGGGTAAACAATACCGCTTCAGTGAATTTCTAAGCCTAACTTTGGGCAAATTCCCAACAGGCTTACCCCAAACTGAACGCCGCCGTTGGCAAGGACTAGCGGTGCAATTTGCTAGTTATCCACATCTAGCACTGGAAGAAAGACAACATTTAGTAGCAGAGACTCGGAGGTATCTCTCACAATTACAGCAAGAGGAGCAGGGGAGCAGAGGAGCAGAGGAGCAGGGGAAAATTAATCACTTCAGAATCCCAAATCCCAAATCTCCAATTGTTGCTGAGGTGAGTCGGAGGCTTGCACCAAATATTGAGCAAAAACTCAGTGATTTGCCAGAAATAGGTTTTAAAAAAGCTGATAATTTGGCCAGGCTTGGTTTACACACCGTCCGCGACTTACTTTTTTACTATCCTCGTGACCATATTGATTATGCACGTCAGGTGAATATCCGCGAGTTACAGGCGGGTGATACGGTGACAATAATTGCTACAGTGAAGCGTTGCAACTGCTTTAGTAGTCCCAAAAATCAGAAATTATCAATTTTAGAACTAGTAGTAAAAGATAACAGTGGTCAAATCAAAATTGGTCGTTTTTACGCAGGTACACGTTTTAGCAGTCGCGCTTGGCAAGAAAGTTTAAAACGCCGTTATCCAGTGGGTAGTATTCTGGCAGCGTGTGGGTTGGTAAAAGAAAGTAAATACGGCTTGACACTAGATAATCCAGAACTAGAGGTTTTGGCAAATCCAGGAGATTCCATTGAGTCGCTGAATATTGGGCGAGTGGTGCCAATTTATGGACTGACTGAGGGCGTGGTGGCGAATACAGTGCGACAGGCGGTAATTGCGGCTTTACCTGCTGCGGCTAACTTGAAAGACCCTCTACCAAGTGGTTTGCGGAAGAAGTATGCTTTGATGGAATTGAAAGATGCGATCGCTAATATCCATTTTCCCAGTGATAGTGACGCTTTGAAAGTTGCCCGTCGTCGCCTAGTGTTTGATGAGTTTTTCTACCTCCAACTTGGGTTACTGCAACGTCAACAGCAAGCAAGAGCGATTCAAACCAGCGCCATCCTCGTCCCACGAGGTCAACTTGTAGAGAAATTCTACGAAATACTACCTTTTCAACTCACTGGCGCACAACAACGAGTCCTCAACGACATCCTCAACGACTTACAAAAACCTGCACCGATGAATCGTTTAGTGCAAGGTGATGTTGGTTCTGGTAAAACGGTTGTCGCTGTGCTAGCTATCCTCGCAGCGATTCAATCTGGCTATCAAGCGGCGCTAATGGCTCCCACAGAAGTTTTAGCAGAACAACATTATCGCAAGTTGGTTAGTTGGTTTAACCTCTTACATTTGCCAGTGGAATTACTGACAGGTTCCACCAAAGCTGCTAAACGAAGACAAATACATTCTCAGTTAGCAACTGGTGAATTACCTCTGTTAGTGGGAACCCATGCCTTGATTCAAGACCCTGTAAACTTCCAGCAATTAGGGTTAGTGGTGATTGATGAGCAACATCGCTTTGGGGTAGAACAACGGGCGCGTTTGCAGCAAAAAGGTGAGCAACCCCACGTCTTAACTATGACAGCTACCCCGATTCCCCGAACCTTAGCACTGACGATACATGGGGATTTGGATGTCAGCCAAATTGATGAGTTACCACCAGGGCGGCAAAAGATTCAGACAACAGCATTGTCAGGTCAGCAACGCAACCATGCTTACGACCTGATGCGCCGAGAAATTGCCCAAGGTAGACAAGTTTATGTGGTTTTACCCTTAGTGGAAGAATCAGAAAAACTGGATCTGCGATCGGCTGTGGAGGAGCATCAAAAGTTACAAGAAAGCGTTTTCCCCGACTTTCAAGTGGGGCTACTGCACGGTCGCATGAGTTCAGCCGAGAAGGATGAAGCGATTAGCAAATTTCGTGATAACCAAACGCAAATTTTGGTTTCTACTACTGTTATTGAGGTAGGCGTAGACGTACCTAATACTACAGTCATGCTCATCGAAAACGCGGAGCGATTTGGCTTATCGCAACTGCACCAACTGCGGGGGCGTGTCGGTCGTGGTGCAGCTCAGTCCTACTGTTTGTTGATGAGCAGTTCCAAAAGTCCTGATGCTCAACAACGGCTGAAAGTGTTGGAACAGTCGCAAGATGGTTTTTTCATCTCTGAGATGGATATGCGTTTTCGTGGACCAGGGCAAGTACTGGGAACTCGTCAATCTGGAGTGCCAGATTTTACATTGGCAAGTTTGGTTGAAGATGAAGAAGTTTTACTTTTAGCGCGGCAAGCAGCAGAGAAAATTATAGAGATGGATGTTACTTTAGAGCGCTGGTATTTGATGAAAGAAGAGTTGAAATATCGGTATGAGCGGTTGATGGGCGGGGCGATTTTGACATAATAATTATTGCAAAAATCCGAATACTACTAAATTCGTAATTCGTAATTAAGACCAAAATGAATTTTTTATAAAACATCAACTTATGCAATTGCCTATTTTTGCATACCTTCAAATTTTGGCGTTCTTCGGGATGAGTTTCAAAATTAGCTGACTTTTCACGTCATGTGGAAAAGCCAACGAAAAACCTAACCCCCTAACCCCCTTCCCTTGTAGGGAAGGGGGAAGATTCAAAGTCTCTCTCCTTGTAGGAGAGAGAAATAAAAGCGAGGTTTTCCAGATCCCGTGAAAAGTCAGTCAAAATTAGGACTTACGCAAAACTACACGCGGTAGGGGCAATTCATGAATTGCCCCTACTGTCAAATAACGGTTTCGGCTATTGTTGGCGTAAGTCCTAAAGATAATCCTTTAGTCAGTTGCAGCCCCGTTCTAGCAGTTTATCTAGATTATTGAATCCCCCCATGATTTCTCAAACACCCTCTTAGACTTAGATGGAGAATTTTTTGCACTAAATTCAAATCCCTCAGCAAATCTCATGCTCATACTATTGAGAGATGCAGCAAAAAAAGAAACAATTCACAATCAGGAGTGAAAGGGTTAATAAGCTGACTTTACGCGGATATAAATCTGATAATTTAGCGCCTGAACTCGTTTGCTGTGATTGGCGTGTAAAACTACATGACGAACAGATCAAACAAGCAATTACCTTCAGTTCAAACCCCAATCTAGAACTCAGGAGAAAAACAATGTCTAATATCAATAACCACGGAGTAGATATGAACAACAACACATTAGCCCAATTGAACTTGAGCGCAGTTAAGGAACTTAATGATGAGGTTGCTGCTACCTGTAGTGGTGGTGTTTTTTACAAAAATAGCTCTGACCCAGATGTAATTTTCTTTAGAGATATAAATTTTGGAGGGGATCGACTAGGGCTTAATGCATCGACAGGTGATGGCGATCCCAACATTGGGATAGAGAACGGTGGTGTAAACGGTTTCAACGATCAAGCCTCATCGATTCAGATTATACGGGGTAGCTGGAATTTCTTTACCGACTCAAATTTTCAAGGACAGTCTACTGGCATTCTGGGACCAGGAAACTATAATCTTGGGGCTAATAACGACGCAATCACTTCCGCCTTCCGTGTAGTATAGATTTGACTTAAGAGCAACCTTTTTAGTGATTTTTGTCTAGAGGGCAAAGCTGCCTCAGAGTATATATCTCTGAGGCAGTTGAATATCAGTAGGTTTTGGCTAAAAAATTACTCTGGTGTAAATTTGCACTAAATCCAAATCCTTCAGCAAATCTAATACTATTGGCAGATGCGGCAAAAAAAGAAACAATTAAAAATCAGTAAGGAAAGGGTTAATAAGCTGATGCAAATATAAATTTGATAATTTAGCGCATGGACTCATTTGCTGTGATTGGCGTGTAAAACTACATGATGAACAGCTTAAAATGTGCGATTATGTTCAGTTAAAAGCCTAATCTAAAACTCAAGAGAAAACAATGTCTAACATCAACAACTACGGAGTAGATATGAACAATAAAACTTTCGCAGAATTGAACTTAAGCGCAGTGAAGGAAGTTAGCGATGAGGTTGCTGCTACTTGTGGTGGAGGTAGTGCAAGTATATACCGGGATATTAACTTTAAGGGGGGCGGTATAAAGTTTTTTAACGGTGATTCCAACCTCGTTAATAACAATTTCAACGATACAACCTCATCTATCATTATTACAGGGAATGAAAGATGGAAGTTTTATAGAGACATAAACTATAAAGGACCATCTGTAATTCTCGGACCAGGACGATACTCGTTTGTTCCTAATTACGGTATTCCAAACGATTCAATTAGTTCTCTCAGACGCATCTCATAGATTTTACATCTCTGCATAGGTTCTAAGAACTTTGCTTAGGTAGTAAAATGCCTCAGAGTATTCATCGATTTCTGAGGAATTTTACGATCTCAGTCCTCTGTTAAAACTTCCCTCATCCCCTCTCTCACTTAGAAGAGAGATGCCCTACTCGAAAGGCTACCACTATGTGGTATTTTACGAGTCAAATTCGAGATCAAAGCGATCGCTCGATCCCTCTTGTCTTAAAAAATTTTTGGTTTAGTGATCAATCAAATATCTATCTAAAGTGGTAGAATGTTACAGATGAAAGTGGTAGGATATTACAAAATCAGCTTTTGTGCATTTGTAGCGTAGTCAGGGCTTCAGCCCTAATTTTATGTAACTTAAGTAAGTCGGGGTTAAAAAATCAACCTATGTAACGAAGTATAAAGTCAGGAAAGAGCTTATAAATGAATCGTTCCAGGCTTTTTACAAAACTCAACATACCTTGGTTTTACCGTGCAGACTTACTTAAATGCCGATTAGCTGACAACGCCAAAAAATAAGTATTCACACTTAACTAGGAGAAAAAAATGAAAAAGAACTGCTTTGAAGCAATTTCTACCGTCATCGAACTTAACGATGATGTTGCTGCTACCTGTAGTGGTGGTGTAGCCTATACTGGCAGCAACGACCCAGATGTAATTTTGTATAGAGATATAAACTTCGGCGGCGGTAATCCTCTGGCGGTTAATGCATCAGTAAATGATGGTGTTGCCTACGTTGGTAATAATTTCAACGATCTAACCTCATCTATTGCCATTATTCGGGGTACATGGAACTTCTATCGAGACTCTGGATTTGGGGTTTATCAGACCACTCTCGGACCAGGACTATACTCTTTTGTTCCTAATTCCGGTATTCCAAACGACAGTATAAGTTCCCTCTATCGTGTAGGATAGATTTAACTATACTCTAAGTCTCCCAGAGAGTATTCCAAACGACAGTATGAGTTCCCTTTATCGTGTAGGATAGATTTAACTATCCTACACGATAGATAGAGGAATTTTCCGCAATGGTAAAGCTACCTTCGAGTATACATTTCTCAGATAGTATTAACAATTTTTAGCTATCAGTTACTTTAAGAATATCAATAACTCAGTTAGTAGTTGTTCACTTTTGATTGATAACTATTAACTGTTTACTTACTTTAATAATTGAACAATGAAATACCACAGCATCTTGCAACACAGTGAAGAAGACTGTGGTGCTGCAAGCCTTGCCACTGTTTCCAAACACTACGGACGCACCTTTGCTCTTAACCGCGTGCGAGAAGCAGTGGGCACAGGTTCGCGGGGAACTACACTACTAGGTTTGAGACGGGGAGCAGAAACCCTGGGATTCCACGCCCGTCAAGTCCAAGCGACTCCAGAACTAGTAGAGAAATTAAATGAAGTTCCCTTACCTGCCATCATTCACTGGAAAGGCTACCACTGGGTAGTATTTTACGGGCTAAAAGGGAAAAAATGTATTATCTCTGACCCCGCAGTTGGTATCCGTTATCTCACCTTAAAAGAGTTAATGGCGGGTTGGAGTGATGGTGTGATGCTGCTGCTGATGCCAGACGACAGCCGCTTCTATGAGCAATCAGAAGATAAAATTGGGGGTTTTGGGCGGTTCATTGCCCGGATATTCCCCTATCGTTACCTTTTGATTCAGGCGATCGCTATCAACTTTGCGATCGGGCTATTGTCCCTCGCCTCCCCTTTAATGATGCAACTCCTCACCGATGACGTACTAGTGCGGGGAGATACCCAACTGCTAACAACAGTAGCAATTGGTGTCATTGCCATGAACCTAATTCAAAGTGCCATTGGTTTGGTACAATCTCACTTGATTGGTCATTTTGGTCAACGGCTGCAATACGGACTAATTCTCGAATACGGGCGAAAACTGTTGCGCTTACCCCTCTCATATTTTGAAGCGCGTCGCAGTGGGGAAGTTGTTAGCCGGATTGCAGATGTTCATACGATCAATAATCTAGTTTCCCAAATTGTCCTGGGTTTACCCAGTAAATTTTTTGTCGCCCTGGTTTCCTTGGGTTTCATGCTCTTCTATAGTTGGCAACTGACTCTAGCTTCGGTTACTGCCTTTGTCATCGTCACAGGAGTCAACCTGCTTTTTCTTCCCGCCTTGCGCCAAAAAACCCGCAGCCTCATCGTTAAAGGTACTGAAAATCAAGGCTTTTTAGTCGAAACCTTTCATGGTGTTCAAGTCCTCAAAACCACCCAAGCGACTCCTCAAGCTTGGCAAGAGTATCAGACAAATTTTGGTCGGATTGCTAACTTAGGCTGGACTACGATGAAGTTGGGGCTTTACAGTAGCACAATCACTGGCATTCTTTCCAACTTGACGAGTATTGGCATACTCTGGTTCGGTTCTAGCTTGGTGATTAATCAGACATTATCCATTGGTCAACTGCTGGCGTACAGTGGGATGAGTGGAAGCTTTCTGGGCTTTTTATCGTCAGTAGTCGGGCTAATTGATGAATTTATCACTGCTCAAATTGTCGTCCAACGCTTGACAGAAGTGATAGATGCTACCCCAGAAGATGAAAATGACTTGAAAAAACCTTGGGCAGAAATTTATGGCAACGCAGATATTACTTGTTCGCAAGTGAACTTTCACCATGCTGGTAGAACTGACTTGTTAGAAAATTTTTCTTTAACTATCCCTGGGGGAAAAGTAATCGCCTTAATCGGTCAATCTGGCTGTGGTAAAAGCTCCCTTGGCAAATTAATTACTGGTTTATATCAAGTGCAATCTGGGAATATTCGTTATGGCATATATAACCAGCAAGATTTATCTTTAGAATGTTTGCGGCAGCAAGTAGTATTAGTTCCCCAAGAACCTCATTTTTGGAGTCGTTCGATTGTAGAAAATTTTCACTTCAGTTATCCCCATATTAGTTTTGAGCAGATAGTCAAAGCTTGCCAGATTGCTGGTGCGGATGAATTTATTAGTAAATTACCGGATAAATATCAAACTGTTTTAGGCGAATTTGGTGCAAATATTTCTGGTGGACAAAAACAGAGATTAGCGATCGCTAGAGCAATTGTGACTGACCCACCTATACTAATTTTAGATGAATCCACAGGCGCTCTTGACCCAATAAGTGAAACTCAAGTTTTAGATAAGTTACTTGAACAGCGTCAAGGCAAAACCACAATTATGATTAGCCACCGTCCTCAAGTTATCAAACGGGCTGATTGGATTGTGTTGCTAGAAAATGGACGCTTAAAAATTCAAGGGACTCCAGAAGAATTACGTCAGATTCCGGGAGAGCATTTAAGTTTTATTGATGATATCTATACTTACAATAATGGGTTTAAATCTTCTTTGATTATTCGGAATTAGTTAATATTTATTGGACATTTTAGATATACTCAGCATTGATGTTATGACTAGTAACTCTCAAAAAACTTTTTTACCCCTAGTTCAAGAGAACGAGTTTCTTCCACCAATTAGCCGTTGGACTACATTCGGCGGACTATTTATCGTGTTTGCCTTGTCCTTAGCTATTCCTGTGGCTGCGGTTGTTAAATATAAAGTTACGGTGAAAGGGCAAGCTGTTATCCGTCCTGCGGGTGAGTTGTCAATTGTCCAGACGGCGACAGAAGGACAGGTAATGCAGATTTACGTCAAAGAAAATCAAACGCTGCAAAAGGGAGATAGGATTGCCACTATTGATGACTCTCGACTGCAAACCAAAAAAAACGAGTTACAAACCAATATTCAACAAGCTAGATTACAACTAATTCAAACCGTTCCGCAAATTAATGCAATCGATAGTCAAATTCGAGCTGAAAGCGATCGCAGTAATCGTAGTATCGCCTCTGCTCAAGCTGAATTGAAAGGACGCGATCGCGATCATCAAGACAAAAAGATTACCACTATCAGCGAACTTCAAGAAGCATCAGCCAACGTCAAAATGGCCCAAGAAGAATTATATGCTGGAGAAGCACAGTTACAATCAGCACTAGCTAATCTCCGCGCTACGGAGGCGGCTTTAGGAGCAGCGACATCAAAGCAGAACCGATATGAAAGTGCCGCTAAACAAGGGGCATTATCCCGCGATCAAGTAGAAGAAGTACAACTGGCTGTGAAACAGCAGGAACAAGCTGTACAGGGGCAAAAAGCTACTTATAAGTCCCAAGAAAAAACAAATGCACGCCTAAAACAAGCTGTTTTCGGGGCGATTGCTAAACGCGATCGCGCTCAAGTAGCCCTTAACCCAAGCAATGCAGAGATAGCAATGGCCATTGAACGCATTGCTCAAGAAAAAGCCTCTGGGGAAGTGAATAAAGCATCCTTAGAAAGAGAACTTCAAACACTTCTCAAACAGAAAATTGAAACTGAAAAACAATTAGAGCGCGAAGAGAACGACTTCAAGCAAGTTGAAATCGACCTGAAGCAAACTACTATTACCGCTACAGCAGACGGGATTATTTCCAAGCTAAATTTGAGAAACCCCGGTCAAACTCTGCATGCAGGGGAAGAAGTTGCCCAAATTGTTCCTAGTCACGCACCTTTAGTTATCAAAGCAGCCGTCGGTTCTCAGGAAAAAGGTCAGGTAAAAGTCGGTCAGAAGGTGCAAATGCGAGTTAGTGCTTGTGCTTATCCTGATTATGGTACTCTCAATGGCGTTGTCAAGGCGATGTCACCAGATGCTGTTAGTTTGCAAAAAAACGATGCAAATACTGATACGAACTCTACCCCCAAAGCAACTGCTGTAGGTGCTTTTTACGAAGTCACAATTGAACCAGAGAAACTTGCTATAGGTCGTACTACAAAGAAATGTCAAGTTCAATTGGGTATGGATGGCAGAGTTGATATTATTACCCGCGAAGAAACTGTACTGCAATTCTTGCTCCGCAAGGCAAGGTTAATGACAGATTTCTGACGTTAAATGTATTTTAGAGGATGTTTGAAAAGTCCTCTTAGGGACTGCCAAATAAAAAATATCCAATTAACTCCTGTGGGGTGGGCGTCTCGCCCGCCCAGTCTATATGGCAATACGGTTCAGTTAAGGATTTTTGGTATTGATTTTAGACCTGTAGAGACGCGAAATTTCGCGTCTCTACCAAGGATTTCGGGCTTAACTGAACGGTATTGGTCTATATGGCGGGCGAGACGCCCACCCCACAATATTGGATAATTTATTTCTTGGAGTCCTTTTATCAGTAGCAAAACGTTTTATGTCCCCCTAAATTCACGCCACGTACTTCAAATCGGCAAAGCCACCCAACGCAGTGGCTCCCGTTAAAAAAGGGGATCTTAATCACGATGCTTGCTGCATTTCAGCATAGGCTTGATAAACACCCTTCACGTTGTACCAGTTAAGAAAAATTCTGGCAATTTCTAAAGCCAATTGCGGTTTACCTAAGTTAATTAGCCATTGCAATAATGGAGCCATTGTCCGTTCATTAAGTCCGCCATTGAGTGACAAAATTCCCCAAAGTAACCGATGCAACCAAGTCATTTGAATCATCATTCGCACTTCCCATATAGGATGCTTTTGATAAAACAAAACTCCCATACGTCCGCGTTGAATTTCTTGGTCAATCAATCGGGGAATTTGCTCTAAGTTAAATGCTGGATGCCAGTGATATCCTACGGCTTCGGGACATTTAATTAGTGTCAAACCTAGTTTTTTCAGCCGCACACCTAGTTCTAAATCTTCCCAGCCATATAGTTGGAAACTGGTGTCAAAAAGTCCGGCTTTGTCTAGCCAATGTTTAGGGATTGCTACATTTCCCGTAGCAAAAAAAGCTGCTGAAAAATCTGTGACTTTGTAGGGTTCAGCCGTTGGGTTGTCGAAATTACAGGTATTAATAACTGCACCGTAAGTGAAAAAGCGATCGCTCCTTAATTTCTCCTGTCCCTGCAATAATGCATTAGCATGAGCTTGCAAGAAATTATCCAGCACTACTAAATCACTATCGATAAAGATAATTGTATCTCCCTGCGCCTGTTTTACTCCCAAATTCCGAGCCGCAGCAGGGCCTGCATGATCTTGCTGAAACCATCGCACATGGGGAAACTCGTCTTTGTGTACTGCTAACCACTCCAATGTGCCATCAGTAGAACCATCATCCACCAAGACAATATCGTAACCAGTAACCGAGGTTGGCTGACTTAACTCCTGCACCTCCAAAGCGCGGAGGCACTTTTCTAAAATCGGCTGGCGATTATAAGTCGGTATCACAACGCTGAAAAACACAGTCTCACCCACAACACTACCCATCTCCAGAATAGGACAGATGGGACGCTGACACTGTTCCTTACCTGATTCTGGTTGAGAAAATAGCAAGGGATATTAACAATTCAAAATTCAAAATTCAAAATTCAAAATTAAAGACATTTCAGACGAACGCGAATGCGTCTCCAAGAGTTGAGAAGTGCCAAGCGATAAGTTAAGAGCGTTGTGGCAACTTCGGGGGATTTAAACCCCGATGCTTCCTGAGCGTAGCCGTTGGCGCAGCCTCTCGTAGAGAAGGACTGAAATGGCTGCTACATATAGATTGCAGGTTCTTAAACCCTTTAGTGTACGATAATTTTGAGTTAATTAATATATAATCTAAGCTTAATTATTGTCAACTCAGAAGTTTTATCGATAAAAACCAATTACAGCAGATTTCAGGTAAATGAAGTACATATATAAAACCCAAAACCTTATAGAGACGTAGCACTGCTACCTCTCTACGTGTATTCCATTAGAGCGCAATCGGTTGTAACTCAGCTATTATTTAAAAATAATAGGTTTTTACACCAGCCCTGTCAATTAAGTGTAGTAATCAAATACTTAGCCAAAATTCCCGACTTCTTAGAAAAGTCGGGAATATTTTTGTTTAGGCTATTAACTCACCGGGTAATTGGGAGTTTTTCAGAATCTGCCAAAAATATCTTTGCTTCAAATCAACCTATACTCTAACTGCAATTTATGCAATTAAGACTGACTTTCTAGGGGATTAGCAATATATTTGAATGTTGGCTCAGAATTCCAAGGGCCACGCTCATCTTTACCATCACCGTTTGTAGATAGGTTGTAGTAGAGAGCAACAGTTTCATCTGGCTTAATATTACCAAAGAATGGATCTGTCAACTTATCCAGCGAATCTAGAGCTTTCATAAACATCTGGGTATGAGAAATTTCTCGGGTTAACAGATGGACTAAAGTCTCTTGAGTTCCTTTGTCAGTTGCCAACTTAATCAATGCTTCGTAAGTCTGACGGGCGCCAGCTTCAGCTGCAATGTTAGCTCTTAAATCACGCACTACATCTCCACCCTCATTCAAGTAATTTGCAGTCCAAGCACTACCCTGACTATCTAGAAAATGAGGCCCCATGCCTCGGACTGCAAATAGGGTACTCTTATAAGCCTCTGTTTGATCCACATTTTTGGTATGAGCTTCAATGAGCTTACCAACCATTTCTAAATGGCTGAATTCCTCGATTGCAATGTCTTGGAGCATATCTTTAATTCCAGCATTTTCGACATGGAATGATTGAACCCAATATTGCAAAGCTGCACTAAGTTCACCAGTAGCTCCGCCAAACTGCTCTAGAAGCAACTGAGCAAAACGAGGATTTGCTTCATTAACGTTAACTGCATGAATAGGCTCTTTCTTGTGGAAAAACATAGATTTACACTTCCAAAAATTATGATCTTAGAAAAGGGATTGAGTTGTCTCCTAGTATTTTTTCCAGATAGAGCTAATTTGATGTTTGATAGCTTCTAAAACTGGTAAACTAGAAGATTGATAAAATCCAGTAAGTTGATAACTGTTGATCTGCGATTAAGCATTGCTGCTTCTTCTGATTAATCCCCATAGATAAATAGCAACAATTGCGCCAAGCACAGCCACTAAAATACCAGGAATAGTTAAACCAGCGCCAGCCGCAGTAATTTGCAGAGTTCCTGTTCGTAGCAAGGTAAACACAGTTCCACCGACGAAAGCACCAATGATACCCAAAATCATTGTGGAGAGAATTCCACCGCCTTGATAACCAGGATAAATAGCTTTAGCGAATGCACCTGCCAAAAGTCCTAAAACTACCCAAGCAATAATACTCATAACTGCCTCATCAATCTCACTTGTATCTAAGTTATCAACTCAGATTCAAAATTCTTTCTACCAGATGGGATAAATGCTAAATCCAAAAGTTAGACAAATTGGATAAGAATTTATATTTCTACTATGAGAACTTTAGATGTAATAGAACATCTATGTATATAAGTTTTTTATATCCATCTGAAGATTGAAAACATTATCTAACTTTTTGGAGATGCGTCAAAATATTGGTTAATAAAAATATCAGATTAATTTAGATCCCCGACTTCTTAAAGAAGTCGGGGATCTGGGCAGCAACATTTGCAGGAGTGAAATCAAATAGCGCGGGAAAATTTTGTGTCTCGCGTTCTTGTATGAGTATCAAATATAACGGCAATATTTCTTACTAGTAATCTACCGATGTCTGTAATCTGGATCTGATTTTTTGATAAACTGACTAGGCCATCGGCTTCTAGGGGTTTTAACGCCTCTAATTCCTCGGAGAAATATTCATCAAAACTGATATGATATTTATTTTCAATGTCTTGTTTGTGCAACTGAAAGTGAGACATAATGCCCATAATCACATCCCGTCTGATGATGTCATTCTGAGTAAGCTTGATCCCTTTACTAACAGGTAAAGCACCCGATGCAAGTGTCTGATAATAATCCTTTAGTTCTTTGTGGTTTTGGGCATAAGCATCTTCTAGCATACTGATGGATGTGGCACCGAAGCCAAATAATTCTGTCTCGGCGTGGGTAGTGTAGCCTTGGAAATTGCGTTTTAGAGTGCCATTGCGTTGAGCGATCGCTAGTTCGTCATTAGTTTTAGCAAAATGATCCATCCCAATAAATAGATATTGGTTATTCGTCAATTCTTCAATGGTCATTTTCAGAATCTCTAACTTTTCTTCGGCTGGGGGTAGCGCCTCTTGAGGAATATTTTTTTGTGTAGGTTTGAGCCAGGGTACATAGGCGAAGTTAAAGACTACAATTCGATCGGGATCTAACTCAATAGTTTTTTTCAGCGTCTCTTGAAATGTCTCGCGGGTTTGATAAGGTAAACCATAAATTAGGTCTACATTCACACTTTCAAACTTAGCTTCCTTGACCCAACTCATGACATCAAAGAGCATTTCTTCTGGCTGGACACGATTTACAGCTACTTGAACTTGGCGATTAAAATCCTGAATGCCAAAACTAATGCGGTTAAACCCAATCTGTCTGAGAAAGAAAATATAGTTTTTATCGATATAGCGGGGATTAATCTCAATTGAGATTTCTGCTTGTGGATCGATGTTGAAATAGCGATTAATGTTTTTCCATAAAAATTCTACTTGGTGAGGCTCTAAGTAATTAGGAGTACCGCCTCCCCAATGGATTTGCAGCACTTTTCTGTCTGGATCGATTAAGGCTGCGGTGTTTTTGATATCTTGAACCAAAGACTCCACATAAGGTTTAGCTATATTCTTGTTGTTGGAAATTACCGTGTTACAACCACAGAAGTAGCAAGCACTTTGGCAGAAAGGAATGTGGAAATATAAAGAAAGAGGGGTTTTGCGTTGGTTCGATGCTGCGATCGCGGCCTTAAAATCAGTTTCGGTGAATGTTTCGCTTAACTCTGTAGCGGGGGGGTAACTGGTATATCTGGGTGCGCGAGTGTCGTACTTTTGAATCAAATCCAGATCAAACTTGACACCAGGTAATAGAAAAACCATTGAGTTGCTTTCCAATGAATGTATGGGGGACTGGGGACTTGTACTGAGCGTTCGCGTAGCGTCTCGTAGAGAAGCCGAAGTATTGGGGATTGGGGACTGGTAGAGAGGGGAGAATTATTGAACAAGTTTCTTTCTAATGCCCAATTCCCAATGCCCAATGCCCAATAAAAATTAATTAGCCGCAGCTATTTCAGTGCTACCTGAATTCTGAGAACGAGTGAGGCTATTAAACAGAACTTGACCGAGTGCTTTGATTAAACTTCCCTCTAACTCTTGAGCCATCTGTAAATTGAACCCAAAGGCATTATTAGCTTCTGCAACAATCCGTTCTGCTGTTATATCATGAACGGGTAAGGCATTTAATGCCTGACGATACTTATCCTTAAATGCCTTTTTATCAGGAATTTGCTCAAAGTTATAAAAGGATGTGCCTTCATAGCCAGAAAGCTTCAAGGCTGACTGAGCAACTTTTTGTAGCATTTGACCCCCTGAGAGATCGCCCATGTAGCGAGTGTAGGCATGACCTAACAATAAGGCTGGTTCAGTAGCAGAAATTTCCCGAATGCGGTCAATGTAGCTCTGGGCAGCAGGTGAGGGTGTAAGTTGCTCTCTCCAATTATCCCCATAATAGAACACCATGTCTTTTTCGAGTGAGGATTGGCGATTAAGTTCGGTAAAGTAAACTGCACTAATCACAGGATGATCTCTGTGGCTCTCTAATGTTGCTTCTAGTTCGCTGTAGACGTAATACAAGTTGCTTAAGAACTTGGCAAAGCAGTCTCTATCCACAACCCCTTGCAGAAAACATTTCATAAATCCCACATTTTCCGCCGATGTGTGGGCTTGTTGAGTTCCAGAGCGCAGTTTGATGGCTAGATTGCTACTCATTGTTGCTTCCTTAATGTTCAAGCGCAAGGTTTCTGGGCAGTCACCGACTCACTATGCCTGCCAAGACCAGCTAAAAAATTGTTATTGTAGGTTTAGAGAGGATCTGCATCATTCTATCCAGCAAGTACCACTGCCGATGCAAATCCCAGCTATTTTTATTCTCCTAAGATTATTTAACTATTAAGTTATATATAACTATGAAGATATTAATATTTATTTATGTTTTCCTGATGCTGATGTTCAGGCACATTAGACATAGGGGACTGACAAATAAAAAAATACTAAACTACTTATAGCGGTTCCCATTCAGATGCGGTACAAGATTATATCGCAAGGTGTAAGGGCACGGCACTGCCGTGCCCCTACGGGTGTACCTCACGTAAACGAGAACCGCTATATTGTGGGGTGGGCGTCTCGCCCGCCCCACAGGATTGGGTAATTTATTTCTTGTCAGTCCCTAGGAGTGAAAAAGAATTGTTTTGACGTAGCAGTGCTACGTCTCTACAAGGGTTCTGGGTAACGGATATTTAATTTGTGGAGATGTCTATTACTCGCAATTTATTTTTAATAACTTAACCGATGTCCTCAATAGTATTCCGTGCTATTGAAGGAAAAATTTAACTTAATCTTATCCTTTTTTTGATTTGTTCTTAGTTGTGCCAAGACTTTTAATAAAATATATTCTATTAAATTAGTATTAAATCTTCTATAAAAATCTGATTTTTTTGGAAAAGCCTGAGTGCTGGTAGCTTTGGGTGATGTAAATTAGAGCTTCAGTATACTTAACAAGATTCATACCGGATTCTTAAGAGTTCTATGTGATATCGTCAAAGTAGGTTTAAGGATTCAGCCCGACTGTTTGGTATCGTCATCACGAAATCAGGATAAACTCTATGTATCGATTCCAGATCAGTGCATACACGCAAACGGGTGAATCTATCGGTCTTGTCGGTTCGACTCCAGAGTTGGGATTGTGGGACATTACCAAATGTGTCCACCTGCGTACAAGTGGCGATCGCTATCCCTTATGGTGGACAGATATAGACATTCAAGAGTCAGGCGATCGCCAAAAAGTTGAATATAAATACCTGCGTCTTGATGCAAATGGTAACGCCCAATGGGAGAGCTTACTAGATACCAATCGCTGGATTCCCATTGAGGCTAACAATCATTCCAGCACGATTATTGTGGATGATGGCGCATTCGGTTATTTACAACCTTACCCTTTTGGATACATTGAGGAGCCTGTTGTCAAGATGCCCCTGGATGAAGGGAGGGAGAGGCTCAAAATTGTGGTCATTGGTAGTTCCGTCGCATTAGGTCATAAAGCCTGGTTTTTGAAAGGTTGGGTCTGGCTGTTGGGGCAAGCTTTGCAGCAAAAATATGGGCATAAACTGGTGAATGTGTCGGAAGTGGGGGCGAATGTCACCAGAACCATCGCCCGATTTCCCTCAGTTGTCACTCCAGAACAACCAGATATTGTAATCATTGCCCTCTCCCTGGGCAACGAAGGGCTAGCCTACTGTCCCCCTCACGAACGGCGGGCAGTACAGCGACGGTTTGAAAGTGGGTTGCAGCAGCTTGTGAAAATGACACGAGACATGGGAGCAATTCCCATTTTGGGCGGAGTCTATCCCAATGGCGACTATTCCCAAGAACATTACTCGCTGATCCGAAACACACACAACCGAATGCTAACTTGGGGCGTGACTATATTAGATTGGTTGGCAGCTGTAGATGATGGTCAAGGACGATGGAAAGCGGGGATATCCTTCGATCCGGCTCACCCAAACACCCTCGGTCATAGCCTGATGTATCAACAGATTGACCACAATCTCTTCGACATCAATAAAGGCGCATTAGCAAAAGAAAAACAACGCTTCCGACAACCAAGTGAATTCCCCATCTACTTTGACAATGCCGGCTTTCGGATCTCTGTCGGTATGGAAGAGAAGCGTTTACGAATCATTAATCCATCACAATACAGCTACACCATCGCTCCCTATTGGCAGGAACTACAAACTGTACTGCAAAGTAAAGCTGGATTGATACCGGGTATCTATATTGCCAAGGATACCCAGCCAGGAACGCTCCCCTTTTTTGCCGTGCAGGAGGATGGCGCGATCGCAACGACAGTAAAAATCCCCCCTGGTGCCGACCTAGAATATAGCACCGCCTTCAATCTCTTTTCGCCGAAAAACTCACAAGTTTTTTTCTATGACGGGGATCTGGGGATTTTGCAAGGGGGCGAACGCCAACTCTGGGTGATCAACGAATCAGACAACGAGTACAACATCCAACCAATGTGGACGGAGGTTTGCAACGCACTTAAGGCTATGCCATCGGGTGTCTATGAAGATCCGCTTCATCCCAATGCCCCCTTTCACACCATGATGATTGGTAACAATGGGCTAGAAAGTCGGGTGAAAGCACCACCTAAATCTGCGCTGTTTTTCCAGTATAAATGCAAATTATCAGATATCAGCCGCGTGGCCATTCTTCCCCTTGGCGATCGCTGTGCCATCCGCATGATGCTATATAAAATGGAGTACGATGGACCCGCCTTTCCCTTTGATCTAACCCGTACCACCAATATTGCAGATGTTGCCGATGCCATCGAACACGGTTTTGATGATATGTGGAACCCTGCCTTTCTACACTACAGTCCCGATGAAGGTAGAATTTACCACAGTAAGTGGTCAGGCTTATCTTTTGCCCATGAAGTCGAAGAGACAGACGACCCCACGAGCGAGATGTCTCCCGTCTATGAACGGATGCGCGTTCGGTACACAGCACGCTCCCAAAGGTTTTGGTACGCACTGCGACACTGTGACCAAGTGCTTTTCGTCCGTACAGGAATTAGCGATCGCAATGGTGTCATTGATCTGCTCAACAAGCTGCAAAAACAATGCCAGGGGAAACCATTTAATCTCTTGCTTCTTTCTCCCCAAAGCGATGATGAGTTTTTAGACCTTCCCAACCTGCTGCACTACGATGTCGAGTTTAATCCCGATCGGATGTATGACGATTTGGGACACTGGATGTACTGTACAGAGGTGATGCGAGGAATTTTGGAATCCCTTGGGGTGTCCAGCAAAAACCTCTTCTGGTGTCCACCGAAAATAAGCTAAAACACATCTAATTTGCAGATTAAAATTTTCTCAACATCTTGTGGGGTGGGCAACATGAGCGCCTTGGTTATGCAACTTCAATGCCGATTAGCTTACCGAAGGAGTGAGAGGCGATCGCCTTCTTGCTAACGAGAACATCCCATTTTGATGAGTTTCCCTTGCAAACGATAAGTCAGTGTCCCACAAGCAAAACCTGCCGATTTCGGCTCTACATAAGTCCGCGTTGGCGGATTTTGTTTATCTAGCCGCGATTTCCAATCACTAGACATTTTTTCGAGAGTGGGATACTTCCTTAAAAACTCTGAGTCTGCAACAATATCGTGAGGACCCTTAACACTTATCTTAGAAGTATTCATATAGATATTATAATCATAAGTAACGTTTTGGTTTCTAGTGTTAATATTAATATCCTTACCAGGAAAAGCATAGAGAATATTGTTTAGAATTTTTACGTCAGATGACATCCGAGCAAATATTTGTCCTCCTTTAATTTCTGGACTTTGATTATTTAAAACGGCTGTGTTATTTACAATATCAACATGATCGCTTAGAAATGCATGAATACCCGACCCACCATTATTAAATGTCAGATTGTTTTTAACTAAAGTCCGTCCTTTATATGCACCCAATTTGGGATTGTTCTCATTTCTTGAACTATCGATAATAATCCCATTGCCGTCTGTGATCTTTCCAACTGCAATCCAAGGGATGTACATCCGATTGTTGTAGGCCTTGTTGTTGGTGACAAACATCTTGTATCCCTGGTTGTTGTCAAAATTCCAATTGCTCAACATCGAAATGCCACTGCAACCATAAACGCTATACCAGGCATTATTGAACACCACGTTATTATCTACTGTCACATAGTCCGATTGAATCGCTGAAATGCCTCCACCTCCACAATCGTGTACCTTGTTGTTGAGAATACGTATGTGGTGACTATGACCATTTTTTCGTCCATCCACGGTGATGCAGTTTCCGCTCGTCAGGGGGTTTGCTTTGTTAGTCTTCTGACTCATCGCATAATCAAGGGTTATATTGGCATTGTTTCCCATAACCTCCAGCCCGTTGATCTCGATATATGAAGCTCCATTTAAAGTCTCGATCCCGTTCCATGTATTATGCTGAATTTTTGGGGAATTCCCAGGATATGCTTTATATCTAATCCATGCATTTGCAGTTCCAGAACGTTTAATACTTAGTACACTCCCAGCTTTGGGTGAATTTGTGTATAATCCGTTCATAATCAATACTGTATCGCCAGGATTGGTAAGGTCTGCTGCCTTTTGAATTGTCCTAAAGGCGGATGAAGTAGAGAGTCCGCTATTATTATCCTTTCCAGTACCACTAACATAGTATGTTTTCCCAGTCACTTTAGCGCTGATTAACTCGCGGCTGGATGGGATTATTTCCTGGTTAGTAGTGGATACCTGACGGGCGTTTTCAACTAAAGATACTTTTATCCTTTGTCCCTGAGCTAAAAGACTTAATACTATGGGAATTGCAAGATATGCACTTAAACTGAAACCTTGAATTACCACAAGCAAAGGCTCCTTGATCGCCACTACTTAACAAAAATATCAGGATATTCCGTAATTTTGAATACTCTTTTAGATACAGAATACATATAAAGCCAACTTTCCTAGCTCCCCCCATTTCTATCTTGTCCATAGGCTTGCCAAGCCAAGTCTACCAATCCATCAACGATCGCAGCTGCAACAACTGCATTACCTTTGCGACTGTCAATTGTAATGTGAGGCACTAGAGAGTCTTGTAAGCGCTCCTTAGCTTCATCAACATTTACAAATCCCACTGGGGTAGCAATTATTAAAGCAGGTCTAATTTCCTCAGCTTCAATTAAATCCACCAGTGCCGTCAGTGCTGTTTGCGCTTGACCTACCACAAAAATGCCCTCTGGATAACGCTTTGCTAAGGTTTCTATTCCCCAGGCTGCGCGAGTTTTTTCTTTTTGAGGGCGTGTTAGAGCTTCCATACTGCAATACACCGGATTAGCAAAGGTGTTTTGAATGTCGTAGGCAATACCGACTTGTACCATTGGGACATCTACCACAATCGTAGTACGCGCCGCTAGTGCTGCTGCTCCAGCTTGCAAGGCACGCTCAGAAAAACGAATCAAAGACTTATACTCAAAGTCAGCCGTGGCGTAGATTACCCGACGCACAATCTCATATTCTGCGGGTGAAAAAACATGAACGTCAATTTCACTATCAATGATTGCTAAACTTTGAGCATCAGTTACGTGCCATTCCATTTTTGTTGAGCTTCTCAAATATTAGCTTTCAGCTTATCAGCTTCAGAGAGTTAGAAGTTAGGAGTTATAAGTTAATTAAAAACTCCTAACTCCTAACTCCTAACTCCTTACTCCTTACTCATAACTCATTACCAGAAGAAGACCGACTGAAAATAGGAGATAGGTAGGCAACCAAGACACCAATGAGAAACCCAGAGATATTGCGAACTATAGGTACCCAGTCGCTTGTGCGTGTCACCACTGGCCCAATGCCAAAGGCAATAAACAAGATTCCCCACAAAGGGGAAAAAATTAAAGCCCATTGCCAAGCAAAAATTTGTCCTTTCTCGCGGGGTTGAGCGGCAAATCCACAAATCACCCCACCAATAATCGAGCTAATCAAGGTGAGAATCCACTGCTCTCGTGGCAGTCCGGGGACAACATTGCAACCACCCTTGAGTAAACAACCTTTAACCGATTCTAAGGCTTGGAGAATAGCTTGGTCTTCGCCTTGTTCGCGGACAAAGTACAAATTACCGAAGCGGGTTTGCAATTCTATCCAGAAAGTCCGGGGTAAAAGTTCATAAACAGCATCGCCGACGCTAAAGCTGAGGATGTTACCGCCACGAGAATCGGCAACTAGTAGAATGCTTTTGTCATCCAAACCCCAATATTTTATGACTGCCCGACCTGGGGTGCGGTCATACTGGGTCAATACTCGCAGTTTCCAGCCCGTATCAAGTTCAAACTGCTCTAATTCTTTGACCAGCTTTTCTTCTTGCAGCACAGGCAGAGATTTAGCTAAATCGACAACTGGGGTAAAGATGTCAGGGAGTAGCTCAGGATTGTCATAAGCCAGTGCTGGGGGAGAATGCATAACCCAAATTGACCCAGCCAGGAAAAATACTGCAATAGATAGCAGAATTCGTCGCCAAAAACAAGATTGCATGGACGTTTTTATATAATTATCAACGGTAGAAGTGAACAAGTTGTTTTAAAAGAGTACTGTAAAAATGATAGTTCTTTACACTTGTTTACTTTACTCTAATGTAGGGGATCAAAGCAAAGGGTTTTTGGGAGTGGGTAGTTGTGACTGTAAAATTAAGATAATGTGTATTTTGTCAATCAGTTAAAATACTCAAAATATCCTTAATAAAAATGATCATCGTGACTGGGTAGAGGAGTAGGACTCAAAATTGACTAAGCCATAGTGGAGTTACCCATACAATAAAAGGGGAATGATTAGAGGTGAGAGATGACTAACAAAGAATTATTAATCCAAGAAATAGAAAATTTACCGCAGGAGTTGCTAACAGAAGCACTCGATTTAATACGTTCTATTAAGGTTAACTATACAAAAAAGGAGTTGGAATCAGGTAAGCTTGAACTTATGCCTTTAAGCGATTCTATAGAAACTTCTAGCGTTCAAGAGCAACTTACATACCGTCCCGCTTCTGGACGCTCCATTCTTCGACATGCTGGCACTTGGGAAGGTGACGACTTTGAACAATGCCTTCAAGCAGTATATGCTACCCGTGGTCAAGCTAAATTTGATGACGAAAACCTATTTTAATAATGTATTTACTCGATACAAATCATTGTAGTGCCATTATTTTAGGCGAACCAAATGTTATCCGTCAGGTAAATGAAGTTGGAGAAAATAACATTGCCACTTGCGTAATTGTCCAGGGTGAACTGACATTCATGATGGAAAAATCCCAATGCAAGGAAAATAATCTGGCTCGCTTGACAGAATTTTTAGAAGATATTCGTATTTACCATATAACAGAAGAAACAGCAAAAATTTACGGTCAAATTAAGGCAGCTTTATTCAATCAATTTGCACCCAAAGATAAAAATAAGCGGCGAAAAACTAAAATTGTTGATTTGGGTTTTGATGAAAATGACATTTGGATAGCTGCTATTGCACTGCAAAATAATTTAACTGTTGTTTCCAGTGATAGTGACTTTTTGCGAATTCAACAGGTGAGAACCTTTTCGCTGTCATCTTGGGTTTGATTTATTCTTCATCATCAAAATTGTTTTCCCAGTTAGCAGCGTCGTTGTAACCGTCATTAGCACGGTACACTTCTGCTTTGTGTCGGCGATTTTCTGGACTCAGCACTTCTCGTTCTCGCAACGTTAGTGGTGGTTTTTCATTGCTTGGCAAGCGATCGCCTGTTCGTCTCGCAGGTTTTTGGCGCGTGAAGTTTCTCCAAGCAGCTTTCACGCCAACAAAAATAGTCCGTGTACCTACTTGCAGATTTTGAGCCTGTTTTTTGGCACTATCAAGACTTTGGTCAACTTGTTTGACAACTTGACTAGCACTTTTTACACCTTCACTGACATCATCAGTTAAGTCAGCGATTTCTAAGCCAGTGACGCGGATAGCTTCTAGAGTGGGGGGTAACTCCCGTGAGAGGGTATCAAATAGCTTTTCGGCACTGCGAGCCGCCCGTGCTAACTCCTGCAAAGCCGGTATTGCCACCACTAAAACCGCAGTCAAGCTTGTGGCGACAAAAAGTAAGGAAAGTCCCAACCAAAACAGGGGTTCAATCACGGTTGTGTCATTTATGAGCGTTCTAATTGCTGGGGAAGCGAATCTGAGTCTTCAACAGATATTTGTCGATTCAAGACTTGGTTTTCTTGCTGACTGGCATCTACACCTGCTGCGATCGCTTCTCGTAATCGATCTAAAGTCTCATCCCAGTTTTTTAGTGCGATCGCAGAAAGACGATCTGCTTGGATTTGCACACTCGTTGATAAATCTTCTGCCAACTCTGGGATAGCATTGGCAGATTTTTTCAAAATTTTACGCGTTTCGCGCCCTGTGCGTGGAGCCACGAGCAAACCGGTCAAAGCACCGATGGTAGCTCCCAGCATCAACCCGCCAATAAATACTCCAGAACGGTTATTAGACATCTTGTTGTTTCTCTCCTTACACCCATTTTAGGTGGGTTTTCTCCCCTTGCAAGACTGAACCGATTTTATCCAGTTAATCCATAGTGACATAACTCATTTTGCAACTGTTCTTTTCCCAGGTGTTAACTCTAGCTTCGGAAAATAACGCTGCCAGATTTGCCGTCCTAGCAAAAGTAGACTGATAATTTGCCGCACTTGTTGGATTTGCATTTGTAGCACTTGATTTCTTTGCCGTAAGTTATAAATATTTTGCTGGCTGAGATAAATATTTTCGGGTGCTTTCTTCAGTGCTGCATGGCTACAACTTTGATATGCGGTTAATCTATCTGCTATGTATGCTAGCTGCTGCTTGAGTTGCCACACCCGCCAAGCCACATAGAGTAGTATCAGCGAAACGAGGGTGTTAATGAGGATAACTAAAATTACCATTGTTTATCTTCACCGAGACTAGCTTTGAGGAATTTTTCTATATACTTGATTTGGCTCTTATTTAATGATGAACAAACTAAAGGATGAAAATTATGGCATCAAGTACAGCCTGGGTTATGGTAATAAAGAGTAGTTAGATGATGCTCTGAGCACTATTGAAAGGCTTTACTAGGTGAAAATTAGTGTAACAAAGGTTGATGCCTAAAAAATCGCCAATTTGCCAATTTTGTCACAACCATATATCCACACCTCGCAAAACCACAGCTACAATTGCCTTAGATTCACGACTCGGTTTGCGAAATCAACCCGTATGCTCAACAAGCCCCATGATTACTACATCCCACTCCTTAACCTGATAATTTTAGTCAATTTGCGACTTTTGAGTATGTAAGCACAATGGTATAACCCCTTCAACAGACGGTGAGAGAACTACACTACAGTCCTTAGACGCTCCCTAGCATCGCCTTTATTCTTGTGCTTCTACCTCTACCACTTTTTCAGCCTCTCGCGTGAAGTTAACTGATATTTTGCCTGTAAAAACCTCACTGGTGATTTACCAACCAAAAATTGCTGGGTGTGGACTCAATACGGTTCAATTAACGTTTTAATTTTTTGAAGATCCCTCAACCCCTCTTAAAAAGGCTTGCTGATAATCCTCTTTTACCCCCTTTTTAAGGAGATCGTCGCAGGCGGGGGGATCTTAACCGAACCGTATTGGGTGTGGACTGGAGAAATGGGAGAGTCTATCAATTCTTCCGTCAACCTTTACCCTTTTCTCAGCCGAAAGCTTCCCCCTAATATTTCACTAATACTTTACCGATAATGATTATCTTTTTTATACATCCAGTAGGAGATGAGGATGTCAAAAAAATCGCCCTTAAATAATTTCTTCCCAGCTATTCTTGTTGTCTTAACAATTGGATTTGTCGGGTGTGGAAATCAAGCTGCAAGAACTACATTCACTCAGACTAGCACTCAGGTAAATGAAAATCTTCCCCAAGTCGTAGCGACTACAAGCGTATTGTGTGACTTAGCCAGACAGGTTGCCGGAAATACTGTTAACCTCACCTGCTTAATTTCCCCTACTGCCAATCCGCAATTTTATAGACCAAAACCGGAAGATCGTAAAGCCATTGAGCAAGCTAATCTTATTCTCTATACTGGTTACAATTTTGAACCAAATCTGATCAAATTAATTAAAGCGACTAAAAACCCTGCACCAAAAATAGCGGTCGGTCAAGTAGCAGTACCTAAGCCACAAAAATTTCAGGTAGGCGCTAAAAATCTGACTGATCCTCATCTTTGGCACAATACCAAAAATGCTATCAGAATGGTGGAGGTAATTAATAGTAACCTGAGAAAATTACAATCTAGTGATGCTGGGACTTATAGCAACAATACTAAAAGAATCACAAATGACCTCACTCAACTAGATAGCTGGATTAAGTCAAGAATTGCCAGTATTCCTGCCAAAGAACGCAAGTTAGTTACAACCTCGGATGCACTGGGTTATTACGCCAAAGCATACAGTATTTCATTGGTAGGGGGATTGCAAGATATTAGTACTGAGAAACAACTGACAGCAGTAGGAGTCAAAAATTTAGCTACAAACATTAAACGGGCTAAAGTGTCAACAATTTTTACTGAGGCGGCAATTAACCCTAATTTGATTCAATCTGTAGCCACAGAAGCTGGAGTGAAAATTTCTGAGAGGAAGCTGTATGCTGAGGGACTTGGTGAACCAGGAAGCGACGGGGATACTTATCAGAAAATGATGGTTGCCAATACACGCACAATTGTAGAAGGACTAGGAGGAACGTACTTGATGTTTGAAGCGAAAGCTGCTAGGTAGCTAAACTGTTGCGCCTTTAATTTGCACTAATATTTTTTCAAGATGATTGTGGGGTGGCCATCCTGCCCACCCTGATCATGCAAGTTATATAGGTAACAGCTTAACAGTCTATCAAGTTTAAATTGATGGGTAAGCAAGTTTGTAGTAAGCACTTCAGTCCTTATATCCTAAGCACTAAAGTGCTTACTACAAACCCTCAAAGCTAGCTGGAGAAAGTTAAGAATATTTGTAGGTTGGGTTGAGGCGATGCGTTACCCAACAAATCCCGCAAATGTTAGGTTGAGACTTTGCAAAACCCAACCTACACCTTTTTATTTTTTAGGAAAAATCTACGCAGTATCGAATGCTTTCCTTTCTATCTCTTTGATGAACCCATCTTTTCCATCCATATATCCGATGATATCGTTAGGATACTGCTTCGCTAACTTACATTTTAATTCACTATATTTATGTGCGTCTTCGGGATTTGCAATCATGTAATCCCGAAACGCTAAGTGTCGTTCTACTTCCGATGATCTGGCCGCGAAGGTGTGGATATGATGCGTTCTTGTGCCTGTTTCATTATCTTTACGAAAAAAACGGCGGCCTGGTATGCCAAACTCGCCCATTACTTCATAACCTAACGCTTCCATACCCAAACTACAATCATCTACTTTGGCGATGTTTTCAACTTCAACCAACAAATCAATAATGGGTTTCGCATATATATGTGGAATTGCTGTACTGCCAATATGGTGAATAGCAACTAAATTTTCACCTAGTGTCAGCGCAACACGCTTTGATTCATCATCAAATTTGCCGCGCCATTTTGGATCATGCGCTACTACTTCTACTTTCATAGGGATTTAGTTACTTTGAACCCAAAATTTAAAATCCAAAATTGACTCACCATCCCCAAGTACCCGGAGCGCCTTTGAATGGTCCAACAATATCACTGGTAATCCAACCACCGTAGAAGTTACCTGGTTGTGGTTGCACCTCTTCACCATTTACATAGCATTTATCCATGACATGAGCGTAAAAAGCTACATATTCCTTCATAGATTCAAAGGCTGGTGTGGGGTTGGGGTAGAACCAAGCAACATTATGGACTTCTTTATCGCCAACTCTGATTGTGTAGTAACCAGCACTTCCCTTCCACTCACAAAAGCTAGATTGCGGAGTCAGCCGCAAATATTCCATTTTGATATCCGCAGGGGGGATGTAGTAAGAAGGAGGATGACTAGTTTCTAAAACACGTTTGGCGTTGTCGGTATCTGCAATTATTACTCCGTTAAAGATTATTTGGATATGTTTGCTTGTATCTTCCAAACGAGGAGGACGGGGGTAATCCCAAACTGATTCTTGTCCGGGAGCGGGTTCTATGCGTTGAGAATGCACCATCGTAAAATCTAGACGTAAGTGGCTCTGAAAGATTTACTTTTAAGCTTTATGATAAAGCGATCGCTCTATCACATCAAGTCCTAGCTGCAAGCAGTGATCAATTAGCGTCGATAGCGCTATATTGCTTTTAACGTACTTCTTTAAGAACATCAACTTGCTTGGTAAATAACTCAGTGAATAAACTAAGAACAGTCCGTTCTTCGCGTACTTTTATATTGGCACTGATAGACATACCTGATTGCAAGTTAACGGTTTTACCCTTAATCACTAAGGATTGTTTATCCAATGAGACTTTTGCCGGAAATCTGTAAAACTGATGGGTTTGGTCTGGCGGTAGTGCGTCTGATCCTATCCCAATCACTTCTCCTTTTATATCGCCAAACTCGCTGTAAGGAAAGGAGTCAATTCTGACATCTACTTTCATGCCTTTTCGCACAAATCCAATATCTTTGTTAGTGATGAAAACTTCACCTATATATTTTTCATTGGGGACAATTTGCAGCAGTTTTGTAGTCGGAGTCGCTACAAATCCAGGGTTTTTTGCTTGTAAATCGAAAACTATCCCAGCTACAGGTGCGCGGAGTTCTTGATATATAACGTTTAACTTTGATTGAGCTATTTTACTATTTACATCTGCCAAACGCTGCTCATTATCTAGCAAAACTTTCATGAATTGGCTATCGATTGTGGCAATACGCTGTTTGTTATCAGCGATCTTATCCAAAATGTTTTTATCAGAAACAGCCACCGTATTGTTTGCCTCTTGTTGTCCTTTTTCTATATCAAACTTGAGGCGTTTATCTTCCTCACCGAGTTGCGCTACTTCCGCCGTGCGGTTTTGCACTTCTTGTTTCTGATTGAGATACTGAAGTTGAGAAACACCACCTTCTTCTGCTAATACCTTCAGCTTCTGTAGAATTCCCTGTTGAATAGCTAAACTTGCTTTGCTATCTTCCAGCTTAAATTGATTTTGAGAAAGTTGTTTTTTGGTTTTTTCTACTTCTAACTGTGCTGCTAAAGAGCGAGAATCTAATTCTTTTTTGGCAACTTGTAGAAGTTTTTGCTCATCAATTCCTAGTCCCGAGTCTTGACCAGAATTTTTTAATTGAGTTCGGAATAATTCATTTTCTGCTACTAATGCTGCCCGACTTTTTAGCAGAAAAGCTGTTTCTGGTGGCAAATTGCCGCGCAAATATAACAGTTCTGCTCCTGTGGCTGTACTGGCACCCATCAATCGGCGATAAATCTCGTTTTCTTTGATTAATGCAGCGCTAATTTTATTCAAAGAGTTTAATTCAGCAACAGGGGCGATGGAATCAAAAGTTAGTAACAAATCTCCTGCCTTGACTTGTTCTCCATCTTTAACATTAACCGTTTTCACTACTCCACTAACAGGAGCCTGAATATCTTTGACTGTTCCTTGTGGCTTTAATTGCCCTGTTGCGGCCACTACTTGCTCAATTTTGGCAAAATAAGCCCAACCAATTCCAAAACAGGCTAGCAGAATTAGAGTAACCATGATTGTACGCGACCAAATTGGAGATTGGCGCAAGACAACGGATTGCTCAAAGTCTTGAGTGTTTGTGTTATTAAAAGACTCTTGAGCAGCTTTCTGTTGTTTCGTAAGTGTAGGTGAATCTTGCTTTACTCCGTTTTTCTGATTGCCGTTTTTCTGATTACCGTTGAGGTGATTCCCATTAAGTTGAGTCATAAGGATTTTGGATTTTGGATTTTGGATTTTTTATAGTGTGGGCAATGTTCACGGATGCCGAAAACCTTTGCCCACAGTTAATGACTAAGTTACAAATTCACATCTTGTTGCTGATACAGGTAAGAATAATGACCTTTAAGAGCCATGAGTTCTTGATGGCTGCCTTGTTCTATAACTCTGCTATTATCCATGACAACAATCATGTCTGCATTACTGACAGTGTTCAATCGGTGGGTAATAAAAAATACTGTCTCACCCTTGAATGCTTTGGCTAAATTGAGACATATTTGCCGCTCTGTGGGATAATCTAATGCGCTAGTTGCTTCATCTAGAACTAATAATTTTGGTCGTTGTAAAACTGAACGTGCGATCGCAATTCTTTGTCGTTGTCCACCTGAAAGTGCAGAACCCCGTTCTCCTACCCGCGTGTTGTAACCGTTGGGTAAGCTCATGATAAACTCGTGGGCGCACGCAACCTGAGCCGCTTCGATAATTTCTTCGGTTGTCGCATCAGGATTGGTGAGGGCAATATTTTCCTGAACGTTGCCGTCAAACAATAATGTCTCTTGGGGAACTACGCCTATTTGTCGTCGCAGTGAATAAAGTTCTACTTTGGAAATATCATAACCATCAATCAAAATTCTGCCGGACTCAATTTCGTAAAGTCTCAGCAGTAATTTCATCATCGTACTTTTACCAGATCCACTTTGTCCGACAATGCCGATAAATTTACCTTGAGCAAATTCGAGGTTGACATTAGAAAGTTGCAAAGGACCAGTTGTGCCAAAACGGAAGGAAACATTTTCGTATTTCACTGATCCCTTGATCGTCGGTAAAGGTATATTGTAGCGGTCTGTTTCTCCTTCTTGTGGGGTATCAACAATATCGCCTAAACGCTCTAGAGACAAGGCAGTTTCTTGGAAGCTTTGCCAAAGTTGAGCCAAGCGCAAGATTGGGCTGGTGACGTAACCTGATATAATCCTGAAGGCAATTAGTTCGCCTAAAGTTAATTCTTGTTTCAGTACTAAATAAGCTCCCACCCACAGAACTAGTAAACTGCTGAGTTTGTTAAGAAAGTTGCTGGTAGAGTTAGCGAGGGTGGAAGTCACAACTGTTTTAAAACCAGCCGCGACAAACCGGGCATAACGCTCTTGCCAGGAAAAGCGCGATCGCAATTCGATATTTTGCGCTTTGACTGTTTGAATGCCTGACATCACCTCCACTAAATAAGATTGAGTTTCGGCGTTGCGTTCGGCTTTGGCGCGTAACTGTCTGCTAATGGTGGGAGAAGCAATTAAGATGACAATGATAAACACCGGAATTGTGCTTAAGGCTACCAAGGTGAGTGGCCAACTGTAAATCAGCATCACACCGATATAGACCACCGAAAACAGAGCATCTAACCCCACTGTTAAGGCAGTACCCGTGAGGAATTGGCGGATATTTTCTAGCTCATTGATGCGAGTGGAAAGTTCACCCACCGGTCGGCGTTCAAAATAGCGCAGTGGTAGACGTAGTAAGTGGTCGATGATTTGCGACCCTAAACCCATATCGATCCGGTTGGTGGTATCGACAAATAAGTAGGTTCGTAAGGTAGTCAGCACTGCTTCAAATATCCCAACTACTAATAGCAAAACCCCCAAAATATGTAGGGTGCCAATACTATTTTGAGTGATAACTTTGTCAATAATTAGCTGGACGACTAGCGGATTTGCCAAGGCGGCCAACTGCACGAAAAAGGAAGCAACAAAGACCTCGATCAGGACTCGCCGGTGGCGCGATAAATAGGGGATAAACCACCGTAAACTAAAGCGTTCTTGGGGTGTTTCTTTGGTAGCACTGAGGAGTAATACTCTAACTTGGGGCGGAAAGTTGGTTGGATCAACATCTAATTGTTCAACCAATTTAGCGGGTTGGCAGCGCACCATTCCTTGGGATGGGACGCCGACAACTACGGTATTGGCATCTGCTTCGTATAAAACGGCAAAACTATCACCATAGCGAATCAACGCCGGTGTGGGAATGCGCGTGATTGAAGCGACTGGTAGCTCTACCAACTGCGCCTTCAGTCCGATTGATTCTGCCAGGTAAGCTGTAACTTGAAACGATATAGTACCTTGGCGTTTGACTTGCTCAGTTAAGACGCGGCGAACCACTTCTCGACGAAAGGGCATTTCTAGGTGCTTCGCGATCATTTGGAAGCAGGCGAAGGCTGTATTTAGTTCTCCCTTACCACCATAAAATGGGTATTTGTGTTTTACCGAATTGGTTGAGGATTGAGGGGTTGTCTGTGGAACTAATTCGTTGGATGCGTAGGGGATATCTATTTCCTCTGCGCTATGTGATTTGGTCTCACTAACTACAAGTTCTATCTGATGACTCTGACTATCTTCCAAGACCAAATCTGACGGATGTATACCAAGCAACCGGGCGGGGTTTTGGCCTATAACCTGGATTTTCTCTCTGTCATCCTCTGATTCTAGGCGATCGCCAGGTGATAAATTCGTGACTGTACCACCGCCACTGACAAACCAGGCACTTTGGCTATCCAGTTGGTTAAATGTTGTTTTTCCTGGAGAGAGGTATTGTACTTTCGCCTGTGGTAGGGCTTTTTCTGCTAGTTCTCTAAGATTTAAGGTGGCGATGGCTTGCTTTTGCCAATGCAAACTGAGAATATCGAAAACTTCGATCAAATAACTGCGGTTTTTCCGAGCATCCCCAAAAGCTGGGTAGGATGTCAGAAAGTTAAAGTATGCTGATGCGCTCAAGGTTAAACATACGACTTCGGTGGAAGCGATCGCTGTCTCACAAGCTAAATCGCGTAACAAACCAATTTCGCCGATAATTTCCCCAGGTTGTAGTAATTTTAGGGTGATTGGCATTTGCGTCTGGGGGTCGTATCCCAACAGCCGCACTTGTCCTTCATAAATTATGGTGATGTGGTCTGGGAGACTTTCTTTGCCGATGATTTTTTGACCGATGCGATAGCGCCACGCTTGCAGTTGTTCTGATAGATTAGCGATCGCACCATCTGGTAACTGATCAAACCCTTCTAGGGTGGTGAGAAATTCGGTAAAAGTGTTCTTAATATAAGTCATATCAAACAAGTCGAAGGTAAATGTGAAGAATAAAGTCGAGAATATTTAGGCAGTATCTCTTTTACTAACAGTGGCAGTGTTTTGTTTTATGCAAGCAGCACCAATACTTCTGTGGCATTCAGTGCGCCTAAATTTATCAAAGCACAGATGGCAGTTCGCCTAATTGCATACTTGCATTTACATCACAGAGTTATTACTATCATTCCTTGTTCAAAACAAAGATGGTCTAATCTAGATCGAAGATCAGTTATCAGTTGGTTAATTGCTACATACTTTATACAAGTTTAAAATTAATATTTACCATTGCAAGTATGCAAGATGGATACTCATCATCAACCAAAACACCGAAACCCGGTTGTTAAACTTAGCCTCGCTTATTTTAATTTATCATCATGAAAATATCACAGATACTTTCCTAAGTAAATGCCCTAGTTAAGAATTATGTAATAAAAAAAACTTTAAATTTCTGAATGATTTTTTACAAATTCTTTAATATAGGGAGTGACAATATCACTTATGGCGAAAGATAGTCAGCTTTCTTCGTTAAAGATTATCCATAGCCGATTATGAAAGAATTCTCCATAACTTTTTTGATAGCTTAATTTAATAAAAATTAACTGGAATAGGACTTACGCAAAACTGCACGCTATAGGGGCAATTCATGAATTGCCCCTACCTAAAAATCAGGATTTTAGCTATTGTCTGCGTAAGTCCTGTAGAAAAGTCAAGGCGAAGATTTTTGTCACCCTAGAGGAATCAACTACTAAATTTATGAAGGAAAGCCAACAACTGCCTTCAGTAAATTTACTAGTTTAATTAATCTCACGTTCATTTAATTCCGAATCATAATATACCTCACCCCGCATCCGTGATGAGGTTGTTCGATTTTACTAAGTAATTACTCCTGTTTGTATAGTAATTTTACTTGAATATTGCTCAGTATATTGATAAGAAAAGCTTTGTATGTCAAGCTTTTAGGCAGCTTAGTTGTTCAAAAATCAAATTAGGAGTTCTAATATTATGCACCATTGACACTAAAGTTAACTTGCACAATTACATCGTTGTCATCTTTACAGCAGATTTCAGGTAAATGAAGTACATATATAAAACCCAAAACCTTGTAGAGACGTAGCAGTGCTACGTCTCTACGTGTATTCGATTAGAGCGCAATCGGGAGGCATCATTCTAATCGCCAGGGTAGGTGTGTTTTTACACTCATTGAGATGCTCCCGCGCCATCTGCTGTATCACCACCAAATCTACCAAATAAGCGATCGCTAACTAATCCCCCAATCAGAACATCATTCGCACAGCATTAGCGAGTCATATCTGTGACACATTGCGCCAGCTTACCGGAAGAGATCCGACCATTGGAGTCTCCCAGCATACATTATTATTTTTGTTTAACACCAATATTAAAACTGATACTAACTCTTTCTTCGTCCCTCAAATTGGGTTCCACACCATGCGTCAGCCAACTTGGAAATATAATCATTGTTCCTTCCACAGGTTTGTAAGTTACACTCGGCATTGTCCAAGGAGTAAATTCTAAATACGGTGGTAATATCCGGTGAGCGCCAAGTCTAGGGTCACGAAAGAACAGCCCCCCACAATCTTTAGGTGATTTAATATAATAAACACCACTTAATAATGAGTTAGGGTGATCGTGAACTGAGTTGGAAGCAAATTTTCCATTAATTATTGCCCAACAATTATTAATAGTAGGAATTACTTGCTCTAAATCCCACTTCATAAAATTGGCTATTTCCAAAACATTGTTCATAATAATTTGCATAAAATCTTGAAAATCATCACGCTTGTTCAAATTATCGACACTATGCCAACCAAGTAGATTAGACATTTGTATACCTTGTGGATTTTGAGACTTTTCAACCTCAATTAATTTCAGCAATTTCACATTTAAATGTTGATTATTTTCAACATTTAAATGCCATATCGGTGTGGGAAAACAATCATTTCTAGTACCTTTCATGTTGAATATGCAGTTATTAACAAATCTCAAGAACTTGCTTGGTACTGTAAAATTTACATAGAGAATAGTTTATCATCTCCAAAACCCTTGTAGAGACAATTAGGGACTTCTAGAGAATAAATTACCTAATTTATTCAGATGATATTTTTCTTTTACCCCTACTCCCCTGCCTAGACAGCGATTGATTATTTTTTTTAATTGCAAGTCCCTTATTGCTACTACGACTTTTGAGGGTATTTTTGCCTGAGCGACCGAAGGATAGTTTAGAAGAACCAATACAATACTACTAGCCCTTTCAAGGTGAGTAAAAATTTTGGTCAAAGAATCCCTCTTGACTCTGTGTTCTCTGCGCCTAATAAGGTTAGATAAATTACTTTTAAACCGCAGAGGCAGAGAGGAAATCAGAGATTTTATGAGTTGCTAGTTTGTCGTTGTTGCGATCGCTAGCGACAGCAATATCAATAGATTGACCGCCTAATTTAAAACCGTATTGTAGGTCAATGTTGTTGTAGCGAATACCACCAGGATTAATTGTCTGCAACAAATTACTGACAAGTCATAAACCCGCAGTCCGGCATTTTTGACTGAGGTCAATACTAAACTATCAGCAGAATTTGTGGCATTAACATAGATGGCAGGATCATCAGCATCGGCATTTTGATCTACAGCAGTCAGTTGCACCTTGCAAAGAAACTTCGTAGATTTTGATGGTGTCGCCTGCACCGACTGCAAAGGAACGCTCTAACGCCAGTAAGGTTCCCCGGTCGTCGATCGCGAGTAAATCTGCCAAACCATTGTTACTTGAACCTGTGCTAGGGTTGGACGGTTCGGCGATTGCATCAGTAGTATACAGGTATTCTTTTTCTGGTTGTCCAGTCACCAAATTGTATTGCAGAATCCGGGAAGGGCTGCCACTGGTGAGTGAAGCAATTAATCCATCTTGGGTGAGGGCGTTTTCAGTGGCGGTGTATAGGGTTTTTTGGTCAGGTGTAATGGTGAGGCTTTCAAAGGCTAAGTTATTGTAAACGCCTGATGTCTGCGTGTCCCCAGCATCGACAATACCATCACCGTTCCTGCTGGTGCAGCAGGAATAAAGCCAGCAGCTAAAATAGTTTGTCGTTCAAATCCTACACTAGGAATAGTTTTACCTGCTTCCGTCGGTCTAGCTTGCACATCTGCGAACACCAAGCGATGGTCAGAACTGGGGAATGGAAAAGTACCGACTGGGGAGAATGTCGGGTCATATCTCGCCGTTTACTTTAATGGGTATATCCCAGTGACTTTTGGAAGAGAGGCGTAAAACTGCTAATTCCTGCTCAGAATACCAATCATTTGGCTGTGGTGTTGTCGGATCATCGGGAAGCAAAGCATTGGGCATATCCTTCCACAGAAAATTTTGGAAGGTGCGGATGTTGGCTGCTAGCAAAAGGTTAAAAAAATAAATATTCGACTTGTGTGTACACCGTAGCCTGACGAAGGGAAGACTACAGGGGGGTTACAACTATCTCGAATTCTGCGCGTTTGATTTAGGACTGCTATAGATTTTACGAATGCTGTAAAATAGCCTCTGGTCGATATAACTAAACCAGAGGCCATATTTTAATAGAGTAGAATGTCTGATGCCAATTTGGTCTCAACAGTGTTTAAAAACATAACTACTAATTAACGGAAATTACCAGGGTTTAAGCGAACAGAGTTAGGCTGAGACTGACGGCGAATTGCGACTCCATTCTGCAATTTGTTTCCAGTACCGCCATCTTTGCGATCGAGGAAAGGTTTGAGATTAATCCCACTTCTAGATGAACTAACCCGATTATTGCCATTGCCTAGAAGTGTACGTCCTAAATTATATAAGTCGTTGCCTCCACTACTGCGATCGCCATAAGTGTTAACAGCTATAGTCTGTTGTCCACTGTCAGCAGTAGTCAAGTTCTGAAAAATGCTATTGCGGATAACATAAGGATCTTTCCCACGCGGTACTGTCAGCACAATTCTACAGGTCGAGTTAGCTTCAGTTGTGACGCAGACAATGTTTTCGTTATTTTCTGTTGCTGTCTGGAGTTCTTGTAAACCATCTGGGCGATACTGTTCCAAGCGAGTGGCGATCGCTGCACAACGTTTTTGTGAGTCCCAACCACCACCCAAAGCCGCAGGTGCCGCCCAAGGAAAGAATTGTCCTGGTTGACTTTGTGGCTGATACATGACGGTGTACTGTCCATTATAAGTCTGACAGCTAAACCGATTTGTACCGTCAGCTGAAGTTGAAGGTGGTATGCCTGTCGATGTGTCTATTGGAACTGGCGCTGAAGTGTCACCTGTTGGTATTGGTGCCGATGTACTACCTGATGGTATTGTTGGGACTACTACACTGCCATCGCCAGTAGAATCAGATTGCGCCATTGCTGCGGAATTACCCAGACACAAAGATAAACCAAGACTGCCCAAAGATATCAGTCGCAGCAGTTTTGATGACATAAATCATCCTCCAGTAGAAATAGGTAGGGAATTGATAGTTTAAGTGACGAATATTTCTGGTTTTTGATTCATCAAAAACGCTATTTTTTTCCTCTCTTGCTTTTTTCTCTTCGAGTAGCTTTTTCACCCATGCTTGAATTTCTGAATTCGTGACTTTCGTTTCTCAACCAACAACAGTCTCAGCTGTCGATATATAGCGGTTCTCGTTTACGTGAGGTACACCCGTAGGGGCACGGCACTGCCGTGCCCTTACACCTTGCGATATAATCTTGTACCGCATCTGAATGGGAACCGCTATAATACATTGCCCTTTGGGATGGGTAAAATACAAAAAACCCCGGCGAAACTAACCGAGGTAAGAGAGAGAAGTTTGAATGACGATGAGATACAGCGATATTGAAGTCGAAAAATCTTAGCTAACGCTAAAACCAACCAAAACTAAAGTAGTGACAATTAAAGTCGCAAAAAGACTCTGTAAAACGTATTTACGTTGTTCCCAAATTGCTGGGTACTCAGCGTAGTACATTTTGGGTTCAGCTGCGTAGTTGTTGAGAATGCCGTTTTCGTTAGTGGTGGTATACATAGTTTTTTTTCTTGTTTGTTAACTTATGTAACTAAATCTAACAGTTTTGTTACAAATCGTCAACATGACTTGACAAAAGAATACTGATATTGAATATAAAGCTAACTTATCAACGATCTGACTTCTGACGGGATCTGGAAAACCTTACTTCCATTCCTCTCCCCTAAAATAAATACCTTGCAAAAGTTCCCTAAAAGCCCACCCCCTAAGAGCAGGCTCTTAGGAGACTTTGAAGTAAGTCAAAGGCGGGGTTGGTGAATGATGAGCAATAGGGGGATGCCTACGGCGGCTACGCACACGCCGGCGGGGTTGGGGGGGTTAGGTTTAGGCATTAGCGTTTCCCATATATACGAGAACAGCGAGATATCCCCATATCCTGTTCCTTATCTCCCAATATGGGCTGTGTTAAAAATATGAAAGAATTTCAAAAATCTGGCAGAATTTGCAGTAAGCTCATTTTGAATTGTAGTGTGATTAATAGGAACCATTACTATGGCAGCTTCTTTTTTGCCTTCTGTCTTGGCTAGTACTTCGTACTTGTCTTCTATCTTCGTTCCCATAATTGGTTGGGTTTTGCCAGCTGTTACCTTCGCTTTTCTATTTTTATACATTGAAAGCGACGATATCAGCGATATTTAACTGATACTGATGTAGTCATTAGTCATTAGTCATTTCCAAAAGACAAATGACATAGACGCACCAGCGGCTTCCCGCAGGGTAGGACAAATCACTATTGACCAAAATTAATACCGCCTATCTCATAGAGATAGGCGGTTTTTTTTAACGTTGATTTCTCAACAAATGCTAGAAAATTCTAACTTATAGTGTTCGGTTCAAACGAATATTAAATCGAAGAACCGAGTCCGGCGTAGGCACCATAAAAGAAAATGCCCAAGACTGTAATTATACCTAAACCTGCGATCGTAGCGACGACCCACAGGGGAATTCTCCCACTTCCAGACACAGCTTTTATCCTCCCTTAACAACAAATCAACACAGGTTCAATAAACAAAGATTAACAACAGTGCTTCCAGTTAGTTAAAGAAGTAACTAGAAAACAGAATCCCCAGAACGAAAACTAGTAGTAGTCCCAGGTATAAGGAAGTCCGGTTTAGTTCAACCGGCTGATTATTGGGATTGGGCGATCTTTCTGCCATAATTGCTCCTAACGGTGAATAAATTGCATTGCGGCGATCGCGCCTAAAAAGAATACAGTTGGTACACCTAAGGTGTGAACTGCCAGCCATCTAACGGTAAAAATTGGATAGGTAACTGGTTGATTGATGTTATTGCCGCTAGTCATGATCTCAAACTACTTTCCAATAAATTGTTCAACTTGTTTTTTAGCTTCAAAACGGTTCTTCACAATGGGCACTTCTTGCCGCGTTGGTGTGAAATACTCGTTGGGACGGGGTGTGCCAAAGGCATCATAAGCCAGCCCGGTGCTGACAAATAGCCAACCAGCAATAAACAATGCCGGGATGGTGATGCTATGAATTACCCAGTAACGAACGCTAGTAATAATGTCCGAAAACGGACGTTCTCCAGTGGTACCTGACATTTAGATCCCTACCTTCACAAAGAATGTTATAGAGTTTATTATCCTACAAAGTTAAGAAAGAGTTACAAGTTGCAAAGTTCTTCTCAGAAATAGGTACTGGGGATTGGGGATTGGGTACTGGGGATTGGGTATTAGAGATTGGGTATTAGGTATTGGAGATTGGGTATTAGGTATTGGGAAAACTCGTATCCAGTCCCCAGTCCCTAGTCCCCAGTCCCCACTCCCCACTCCCCACTAAGCGGCTTCAGGGTTTGGTAAATATTTGAGCAAAACGCCGCGATCGCCAATTATAAATCCCCGTTCTGGCTCTAAGAACACAATCTTGTACAAATTGGCAGCCACTTCTTCCACCGCACGGTCTTTTTCCCAGGTTTTGCCACCGTCGCCACTGCGTAGCAAATTACCGCTACCGCCACCTATCCAAATTTCATTGGGTGTGCGATATGCCAAATCCAGTAAACCCCAACTTGTAGATAACTCTGGATATTGTGCCTTTTGCCACTCGTCAGGTTTAGTTTCGTCACTAAACTGAATTTGACCTCCTCTAGCTAGCAACCACAATTGACCATTGTTAGCAAAGCCCATGTTTTCTACCCGCCGAGAACTATTGCGGTTATGGGGTACCCAAGCATCTTGTCCCGGTTCCCAAGTCGAGTAGAAACTACCCTTGGCTGAAACCGCAACATATTTACCATCAGCAGAACGTTCTATGTTACGCACCACACCCACTGCTGATTCAACCTGCGCCTTCCAGTTTTTGCCGCCATCTGTAGTCTTATATATGGCTCCGACATCAGTAGCCATCTCAGCTGTACTGTCTGCCACTGCCTTAATTGCGATCGGGCTACCTGGTAGCTTTTCGCTCAGGGGAATACGCGACCAAGAACCACCTTCATCGGTCGTGTGCAGCAACAGTCCAGGCTCACCGGCAATCCAGCCTTCTTTCCCGGCAAAACTTACTGAGTCAAAGCGATACTTTTGATCATCCAGTTGCAGTGTAATTGGTTTCCAGGTATTACCACCGTCATTGGTTTCCAATAAGGTGGCATTGCTACCTACCAAGTAGCCATGCTCAGAGTTATTAGTGAAAGCAATATCCAAGAGATTCGAGTCTGTTGGCACAGAAATGACTTTCCAAGGGTTATAGCTCACAGACGGGATTTTGCTACAACCTATGCATATTACGACTACTATTAACAAGGCAAATATTCGTTGCCAACTTTTCACAAATGAATGCATCAGTATTTCTTATTTGTTTCTAAATTTTTGTAAGAGTCGTTAGTCAGGATGCTGGGCAATCCTGAGTTTTCATTTTGAATTTTGAATTGCTTAACGGCTGTTACTGTAAGCCGTAGAGACTGATAAAAAACAAGAAGCCAAGAGCCAAAGCGCCAAAAATTAGGATATTCTTTTGAGTTGGCGTTAGCTTGTTGACACCCAAACCATAACCGAGATTTTCTTTGAAGCCGGATGCAGTACCCGCAGGGCCGATATTGGCAAAAGCGGTTTTCTTAGCACTACAAACTGGACAGCGCCAAGTTATAGGCAGTTCTGCAAAGAGTGTCCCAGAAGGAATATCATGGGTGTCGTCTCCCTTCTCAGGTTCGTAAACATAACCGCAGGCGCGACACTCGTAGCGGTCTAACACCGGAGTTTCAACAGCTGGTTCGCTCATGGCTAAAGTCTCACAGAGGAGAATTCTTAAATATACGTTAAAAATTATGACATAATTGTTAGACTTTTCTATCACTACCAAAAACGAATCAAATACCTGAAGTGTATCTGTTTCGCAGATTTCAGAAAAACCAAACAGATATAATGTAAAAGAAAGTTACGCAGTTTGGGGATTGGGTGGGGATTTGGGATTGGTTACTGGGGACTGGGTACTGGGCATTGCTTATCCCCCTTGTCCTCCTTATCTCCCTAGTGCCCCAGTCCCTAGTCCCCAGTCCCCAGTCCCCAGTAACCACTTAAAATACTCCATAAGCGGTAGATACTCATTGTGTTTGTCCTCAACGGTTACGAGTACCTTCTAGGCTTCTTCATCATCTGTAGCCTAGTGCCTGCCTTAGCGCTCTCAGCATCCAAGCTCCTACGACCCAGTAGTTACAGCCCAGAACGGCGCACCACTTATGAATCTGGCATGGAACCCATCGGGGGAGCCTGGATTCAGTTCAACATCCGCTACTACATGTTTGCTCTGGTCTTCGTCGTCTTTGATGTGGAGACTGTTTTCTTGTATCCTTGGGCGGTAGCTTTCCACCGTTTGGGATTATTGGCGTTTATTGAAGCGCTAGTCTTTATTGCAATTCTTGTAGTCGCTTTAGTTTACGCATGGCGTAAAGGAGCTTTGGAATGGTCTTGAATTCTAACTTAACAACTCAGGACAAAGAGCGAATCATCAACCCCATTGAGCGTACTAATGTCACTCAAGACCTTTCAGAAAACGTCATTTTGACGACGGTTGATGATCTCTATGACTGGGCGCGGCTTTCTAGTTTGTGGCCGTTGCTGTTTGGTACTGCTTGCTGCTTTATTGAGTTTGCAGCTTTAATTGGCTCCCGATTTGATTTTGACCGTTTTGGGCTAATTCCCCGTTCTAGCCCCCGCCAAGCCGATTTAATTATTACGGCAGGGACGATTACGATGAAGATGGCTCCTCAACTGGTGCGTCTTTATGAACAAATGCCAGAGCCGAAGTATGTAATTGCGATGGGTGCTTGCACAATTACTGGCGGGATGTTCAGCGTTGATTCCCCTACAGCAGTGCGCGGAGTTGATAAACTGATTCCTGTGGATGTGTATTTGCCTGGTTGTCCTCCCCGTCCAGAAGCAATTATCGACGCAATTATTAAGCTGCGGAAGAAAATTTCCAATGAATCGATGCAAGAGCGGTACAAAATTAAGCAAACCCACCGCTACTACAGCACGACTCATAATTTGAAGCCAGTAGAGGAAATCTTAACTGGTAAGTATTTGCAGTCAGAAACTCGCTATGCACCACCGAAGGAATTGGCGGAAGCGATTGGTATGCCAATACCACCTGCACTGCTGACAGAAAAGGCGCAAAAGGAGGAACAAACCCGTGGCTGAAGAAGAATCTAAACCAGTACCAGCAGCGAAAGAAGAGTCATTGGTACAAGCCGGTAAAGTTTCCCAGTGGTTGACGGAAAATGGCTTTGACCATGAGTTTTTAGCACCAGATAAAAATGGTGTAGAGATAATTAAGGTGGCGGCAGATTTCTTGCTTCCTACCGCTACAGCCCTTTATGCCTACGGGTTTAATTATCTCCAGTTTCAAGGTGGTGTTGACCTTGGACCGGGACAGGAATTTGTAAGTGTGTATCACTTGATTAAAGTCGGTGATAATAGCGATCGCCCCGAAGAAGTTCGAGTTAAAGTGTTCTTACCACGGGAAAACCCCGTAGTGCCTTCTGTGTACTGGATTTGGAAGACCGCAGATTGGCAAGAGCGCGAGTCTTACGATATGTACGGCATTATCTACGAAGGACACCCAAATCTCAAGCGAATTTTAATGCCGGAAGATTGGGTAGGTTGGCCTTTGCGGAAGGATTACATCTCGCCTGATTTCTATGAGTTGCAGGACGCTTATTAGAGATTGCTGAATAGAGATGCAATGAATCGCGTCTGTACAAGATAGTTTCGGCAATGATTAACCCCTTTCCGGTGGCGGAGAGGGGTTATGTTTTTGGTGTTTCATGTCAAATTGGTTGATAAAATCTGCTGTAATTCATTGACTGTATTTACAGTTTTAATTGCCTGTTGAATTGTTTTTAATTTCTGCAAGTCCGTAACTTGAGAGATTATCGGCATCAATTCTAAACCTTGATTGCCAAACTTAATTTCTAATGCTAGTTCAATTCCTGAATATAACTCTTCCTTTCTTCCTCGTTCTTCTCCGCGTGCTTCTCCGCGTGCTTCTCCGCGTGCTTCTCCTCGTTCTTCCCCTTTGCTAAAAATTTCTTGATACCAAGGCGACTGTTCTAAGAGTGCCATATCCCACCTCATAATTTGCTGAACTATTGCACTATCTAATACAAAGGTAGCAAAAAATCCTAATACTGTTTCTAGTTGATTCAATTGTTCATCTGCACGTAATATTCGCAATGCGTCCCGAATCGTAGACTCGTTATCACCTCCTTTAAGGATGGGTACAAATGGAAGTAGTGATGGTAATGGTTGTGCAAAGGCAATGTTTACATCGACTTCCCACAGATTAATGACACGGTAATCTTGAATAGCACGTAAACCAGCAATATTTGATGCATAACTTGTCAATATTTCAGCGTCACTTGCCTTGAGGATATTAATTAGTACTGGGTACGTTGGCAAATTATATTTTTCTTCTGCAAGTGCTGCATAAGCACGCATCCTGCGCGGCATTTCTGGTTGATAGCGCAGTTGTAATTCGTTAAGAACGAGAAATTTTCCATGCTGGGGACTTTCGACACGGATTAAAACATCACTTTCTCGACTTATCCACTGAAATTCTGAGTTGAGAATTTCGCCAGCAACAATATCAGGAATTTGTGTTACCCATTTTACCCAGTTATCAGGTGCAAGGCTGATTAGGCGTTTGGTGCTGACATCGGCGGGTTTGATCATGGGGTTGTAAACGCACTGAAGGTTATAAAATAATTGTACTTAAGAGGATGTTTGAAAAGTGGTTTGGCTGTGATTTTAGGTACTTCTAGATCCCCCCTAACCCCCCTTAAAAAAGGGGGGAACCGGAATCAAAGTCCCCCTTCTTTAAGGGGGATTTAGGGGGATCTAAAACTTTTTATACCGAGAAGAGGACTTTTCAAACATCCTCTAAGACTGGATTACAGATATTCAGATTAGCATCGCACCCAATCTGAGATAATTTGAGACTGTGCGATGTCTACGCAATTACTGAGTAGACAAAACTAAGTACCTTAACCAAACCGTATTGAGAGATGTTGCTCCTCTTCTTTGCGCCGTCTGTGCGTGAAAACAATTATCTTGCCCTAACACCCAGAAATTTGGGACAATAAACCAAAATCCCCACTACCAAGTCAAAAACCATGCCTACGACTGGTACAGTCCTCCGTAACCGCTATAAAATAGTCAAAATCCTCGGAAGTGGCGGATTTGGCGACACTTATTTAGCAGCAGACTTAGACCTACCCAACCAACCCCAATGTGTAGTCAAACACCTCAAACCTAACTCCGACCCCGCAGTATTACAAGTCGTGAGAAGATTATTTGATAGCGAAGCCCAAGTTTTATACCGCTTAGGTAATGATAGCGACCAGATACCGCGACTATTTGCCCACTTTGAAGAACAAGGCGAATTTTATTTAGTCCAAGAATTTGTAGATGGGGAAGATTTAAGCTATGAAGTTATTCCCGGTCAAAAGTTAACAGAAATAGCAGTCACCATACTATTAAAAGAAATCTTAGAAATATTAGCAGTAGTCCACAAAAAAAATATCATTCACCGCGACATCAAGCCACAGAATTTAATGCGTCGTCGGCAAGACGGTAAAATAGTGCTAATTGACTTTGGTGCAGTCAAAGAAGTAAACACCATGATGATGAATCTCCAAGGTCAAACTAGTGTCAGCGTTACCATTGGTAGTCTTGGTTATATGCCAAGTGAACAAGCAGCCGGACAACCAAAGTTAAGCAGCGATGTTTATGCGGTGGGGATGTTAGGGATTCAAGCTTTAACAGGGTTACAACCACACGAACTACCAAAAGACCCTAATGATGGTGAAGTGATTTGGCGCAATTGGGCAAATGTCAGTGAGAAACTGGCAGGTGTTTTAAATAAAATGGTGAGTTATTACTTTCGAGATAGATACCCTTCAGCAGTGGAAGCGTTAGAAGCACTCAAACCGTCAGCGCCACAACAGCCACAATCAACACCAACCATAACAACACCAACCATACAAACACCACCGCCAACAAAAATAATCTCCCCTAACTGGTCACGGCGAAAGGTGATTCAAACTGTTGGGTTTGTGGGTGCTGGGTTGGGTTTGGCAATTGTAGTACCACGTTTTTGGCAGTCTGATTCAGGAGGAACTAAACCAACAAGTAGACCAAGTAGGCTACCATCTATACCAGAAATCACAAAACTTGCTAGTAACCTAAAAACCTTTCAATTTGAAACGGTGATTGTGAATGCACAGGGAAATATCACTAATCGCCGTAATGAACAAGCGAACTATTTTGAAGAAGACTTGGGGAATGGTGTCACGTTGGATATGGTGCAGATACCAGGGGGAACCTTTACGATGGGTTCACCGGAAGGAGAAGCAGAGAGAGGTAAAGATGAAAGTCCACAGCATCAGGTAAAAGTACCTGGGTTCTTTATGGGTAAGTATGAAATCACCCAGGCACACTATCAAGCGATTATGGGGACAAATCCTTCTTATTTCAAAGGTGATAAACGACCTGTAGAAGAAGTAACTTGGGATGAGGCGGTAGAGTTTTGTCAAAAGTTGAGTCAGAAGACAGGAAAAAACTACAGGCTACCCAGTGAAGCCGAATGGGAATATGCTTGTCGTGCAGGGACAACTACACCGTTTTATTTTGGTGAAACCATTACCACAGATTTAGTTAACTATAACGGCAATAATCCTTACGGCTCTGCTCCAAAAGGTGAATCTCGTAAAGAAACAACAAATGTAGGAAAATTTCCACCAAATTCTTTCGGTTTATACGATATGCATGGTAATATATGGGAATGGTGTCAAGATGTGTATAATGATAATTATACAGGCGCACCAACAGATGGTAGTCCGTGGTTAAGTAGTAAACATAATGACATAAGACTAGTGCGTGGCGGTGGTTGGATCTTCGTTGCCGTGATTTGCCGTTCTGCCGATCGGGGTCAGTTCACGCGCGGGTCTAGTAGCTACTATGTTGGTTTTCGCGTGGTGGCGGTGGCTGTGGCGTGAGTACTCCCCAAAGTCAGAGTTGATAAATGGGAATTTACCCTGCGTACATCAGGGAGTCCAGACCTGAACCAGCGAGGAAGGCGACAACCTCCGAATATAAAACCGAGTCGGATAGCTTGGTAGGTTGCAAAACCGAACAGTTGTTCGACTCAATTAATTATTTGATTAAGATAAGACGCGATAAATCGCGTCTGTACAATATACTTTCGGCAAAAACATAACCCCTTTCCGGTGGCGGAGAGGGGTTATGTTTTTGGTGTTTTTATATAAAGTTGGTTGACAAAATTTGCTGTAATTCATTGACTGTATTTACAGTTTTAATTGCCTGGGGAACTCCAAGAAATAAATTATCCAATTTCACTCTCACTCCTTCAAAACGGCTTTTTCTCCCCCTGCCCCCTGCTCCCCTGCCTTAAAAGCGATGGGATATTTATCTGGAAGTCCCCTGTTGAATTGCTTTTAATTTCTGCAAATCCGTAATTTGAGAGATTATTAGTACTGGATATGTTGGCAAATTATATTTTTCTTCTGCAAGTGCTGTGTATGCACGCATCCTGCGCGGCATTTCTGGTTGATATAGGAATCCGATTTGATTTCTGAAAAAATCTAAGTATATGTAGGGGAGCCAGCCGCATGGGCGGGTTTCCCGACTTGAGCGGACTGGCGTTGTGTTACCACGAAGTGTAACGCACCGTATTCTGGGCTTTGGTGCGGCGCTTGGCGACAACACACCCTACGTATTCGTTCAAAAATCAAATATGAATCCTATAGCGCAGTTGTAATTCGTTAAGAACGAGAAATTTTCCATGCTGGGGACTTTCGATACGGATTAAAACATCACTTTCTCGGCTTATCCACTGAAATTCTGAGTTGAGAATTTCGCCAGCAACAATATCAGGAATTTGTGTTACCCATTTTCCCCAGTTATCAGGTGCAAGGCTGATTAAGCGTTTGGTGCTGACATCGGCGGGTTTGATCATGGGGTTGTAAACGCACTCAAAGTTATCAAATAATTATACTTAAGAGGATGTTTGAAAAGTGGTGTGTTGTGATTTTAGGCACTTCTAGATCCCCCCTAACCCCCCTTTTTTAAGGGGGGAACCGGAATCAAAGTCCCCCTTCTTTAAGCAGGGCTGATTGATTCCACAAGAGCGAGAAGTTTGTCAATGTCATGAGAGAGAAATCTTGGTGCAATTGTGATGGAAGCATAACCATTTCGACGGAGTATATTAAGAGCGTTGGCGATGCCTTGCCGAAGGCTTCGCTCGCATAATTGAGAGATTTGCAGGAGCTTATTTACTATGCCCAAGGTTAAGATTAACGGGATTGATTTGTTCTACGACATTAAGGGAACGGGTGAGCCTTTGCTATTAATAGCCGGCTTTCTTTGCGATCATACCTATTGGTCGCTGATCATGCCATCCCTGGTTTCCCAGTATCAAGTCATTCGCTTAGACAACCGAGGTATGGGGAGAAGTTCTGCTCCCGAAAATCCCTATTGTTTGAAACAAATGGCTAGTGATGTTGCAGCATTGCTCGATCGCATCGGCATTAATCAGGTACATCTAGTAGGCCATTCAATGGGTGGCCAGATTGCCCAAGAGCTAGTGTTAGCACACCCTAAAAAGGTACAAAGTCTGATTCTACTTTCATCTTTGGCAAAGGGTGATGCATTATTCAACAGCATCATCGAGACTTGGGGCGACCTTGCTAGTAATGTAGATTTTAAACTTTATGAAAAAGTCGTGTTGCCTTGGATATTTACAGATGAATTCTACTCGATTCCTGGAATGATCGAAGGTCTAATTGAATTTGCCATCAGATATCCTTTCGCGCCTCCAACTCATTCACTTTATCATCACAGCCAAGCCATCCTTAGCAGTGACACAATAGACCGCCTTGAACAAATTCATTGTCCTACTTTAGTTTTGGTTGGTAAACAAGATATTCTCACCCCGCTAAAGTTTTCTCAGCAACTTGCTCAAGGTATTCCCAATGCTGAACTTGTAGTCATTGAACGTGGTGGTCATGGCTTCTTAATTGAGTCGCCTGATGTTCTGGTTTCAGCTATGCTCAATTTCCTGGGTAAGTTGAAGCCAGCTTATAGCAATTTTGGATTTTAGATTTTGGATTTTAGATTTCGGTGAAGCTGCGTGGTGAATTCAGTGTTGGAAAAATTTTGGAAAATGGTATTAGGGACTGATAACAAATAAATTATCCAATCTTGTGGGGTGGGCAACATGAGCGCCTTTGGCTATTGGCGCTCATGTTGCCCGCCCCACAAGAAGTAGTTAAGTATTTTTTTATTTGGAAGTCCCTTAAGAAAATTTACCAAATCCACCACCGCCAGGAGTTTCTATCACAAAAACATCTCCAGTTTTCATCTCTACCGTTGCTGTGCTATCTAAATTCTCTTCAATCCCGTTCTGACGTTGTATCCAGTTGCGTCCTACTTTTCCTCCTTCCCCACCATTTAATCCAAAGGGAGGAACAAGGCGATGACCAGAGAGAATATTAGCTGTCATGGGTTCTAGAAATCGAATGCGGCGGATAACTCCATTACCACCCGAATATTTTCCTTTGCCACCGCTATCGGGACGAAGACTAAAGCTTTCTAAAAGTACAGGATAACGGGTTTCTAAAACTTCTGGATCGGTCAAGCGAGAATTCGTCATGTGGGAATGAACACCATCAGTTCCATCAAAATCAATTCCTGCCCCAGAGCCGCCGCAAATAGTTTCATAATATTGATATTGCTCATTACCAAAAGTAAAATTATTCATCGTTCCTTGAGAAGCAGCCATGACACCCAAAGCACCATATAAAGCATCGACAATGGTTTGAGAAGTTTCTACATTACCCGCGACTACTGCGGCTGGATAGGTTGGGTTGAGCATACAGCCAACCGGGATAATAATTTCTAGAGGATTAAGACACCCAGCATTGAGAGGAATATGATCATCAACTAAAGTACGGAAGACATATAAGACTGCTGCTTGAGTTACAGCTTTGGGTGCATTAAAATTACTATTTAATTGTGGAGAAGTTCCAGTAAAATCAATGGTAGCACTCCGGTTTTCTGAGTGAATCGTCACTTTAACTTGAATTTGTGCCCCATCATCCATTTTATAAGTAAATGAGCCATCCTTGAGAACTGCGATCGCAGTTCTTACAGACTCCTCAGCATTAGCTTGGACGAATTTCATATAAGCTTGAACAGTCTCAAACCCATATTGTGAAACCATTTTACGAAGTTCTTTAACTCCAGTTTCATTTGCAGCAATTTGTGCTTTAAAATCGGCTATATTTTGGTCAGGGTTACGAACCGGATAAGTATGATTTGAGAGATACTGTCTGACTACGGTTTCTCGAAAATTCCCCTCTTCAACCAAGAGGAAATTATCAAAAATAATTCCTTCTTCTTCTACTGTCGTACTATGGGGAGGCATTGAACCGGGAGTAATTCCACCGATATCTGCTTGGTGTCCACGAGAAGCAACAAAAAATAGGGGAGTGGGGAATAGGGAATAGGGAACAGGGAATGAGGATGGGGGAGAGACTTCTTGAATAATTCTCTCTTGTCTCCACTCCCCACTCTCTAGAAAAACAGGGGTAATTGCAGTGACATCAGGGAGATGGGTTCCGCCATTATAGGGATTATTAGATAGATAGATATTTCCCCGTTTCAGGGTGTCGCCTTTGTCATTAATTAAACTGCGGACACTTTCACTCATTGAGCCTAAATGTACGGGAATATGAGGAGCATTAGCGACTAATAATCCAGAAGAGTCAAAAATAGCGCAGGAGAAATCGAGCCTTTCTTTGATATTCACAGATGTTGCTGTGTTTTGCAGAACAATGCCCATTTGTTCGGCGATAAATTGATAAAGGTTTTTGAATATTTCTAAACGAACGGGATCGGGTTGAGATATTGTATACATTTTATGAAGAATTCAGAACTCAGGTGGTCACTGAGCGTAGTCGAAGTGAGTCAGAATTCAGTATGAATTCTGTACGACTGGATGATACTTGGCGATTTGTCGCTCACCGCCTAACTTCGTTGTGGCGGGAGTAAGTAGGTAGACATAATTAAATATAAAATAAACTCCTAGTTTGTAGTGAGCGATTTATCGCTCAGAGCAAGGATTATCAGGACTAAAGTCCTTACTACAAACTTTAAATTTATTTATGCCTAGATACTTACCTTGGAGGTTTAGATGGCAACGTATGACGTTGCCAAAATCGGCGATATATCTCTCTTAAGGTCGATGACTGCGGCGGATTTCTGTAATTTGATCTGCCACATCCAAGAGAGATTTCGGCATCTCTGGCCCTGTGAGAATGATATCGACGTGGGGAGGGCGTTTTGCTAGAAACGCTAAAACTTCCGTTTCAGGAATTAAACCAAAGTTAATCGCTAAACTTAACTCATCTAAAACTACGAGAGAATATTTACTATCACTTACTACCTGCTGTGTATACTGCCACAGCTTTTGTAAGCTTTGGTTTTCCGCCTCGTCTAAATGCGGTGTATCAATACAACGAGGCAAATCACAGCGAATCCAATCTAAATTTTGTCCTAGTTGTATGGGTCTTTCCTGTCCTTGGCGAATTCCTCCTTTGAGGAACTGCACTATTAATACTGGCGTTCCTTGTCCGGCTATTCTCAGTGATTGAGCTATTACACTTGTAAAGAAGTTACGATGAGAGCTAGTGAAAACTTGCACTAGCCCTTCAACTGGGTATGGTAAGGTAAGGATTGAATTGATACTTGGGGTTTCTAGCTGGGCAACCATAGGTTAAGTTCAAAAAGATACAATAATTTTAAGTTTTTCTGCTGGTGTTATTTATTCCAAATCCGCCTGTATAATCAATCTGTTTTTCACAGGTGGGGTGGGTTTGGCAAATTGCAATTCTTAGTCAAACACTAGGCTTATGTTGAAGTCAAGAGTTATTGCCCCTCTTGCTAAATGTTAGATTTGCAGGTTGTTTGGGCAAAACAGACTTAGCAGGTAGTGAATTTGACAGGATGAGGAGTAAAATGTTGTGAGATTGGTGATTCTGGGAGGTTCAGGATCGGGTAAAAGCACTCAAGCACAAAGGCTTTGCAGATATTTTGATATTCCTTTGATTTCTACAGGTGAGATTTTACGGGAAGCAATATCTGGCGACAAGCCGCTACGGTCGTTCCAATGGTCGGAAACTGACCCCCGGACTTCTCTTTCGGTTTACGCTAGCCTGAGTGAACTAGGGTATCACGCACACCCCTATATGCAAAAAGGGGATTTAGTTCCAGATGAAATGATCATTGAATTGATCCGAATTCGCCTCAGACAACCAGATATTAACTGCGATTGGGTTTTAGAAGGTTATCCCCGTACTGCCTTCCAAGCTGAAGAATTAGATTTTTTCTTGGATGATTTAGGACAAAGGTTAGATTGGGTAATTTATCTCCAAGTTCCAGAAGCAGTTATGGTTAGCCGATCCTTGGGGCGATCGCTACCAGATGACCAACCAGAAATCGTGCAGCGCCGTGTAGAATTATTCTACGATCGCACCATTCCCATCCTAGAATACTACGACCGTCGTCGCTGCTTGTTGACCATCAACGGCGACCAGTCACCAGAGATGGTACAGCAAAATATTTTGACTCTCCTTTCAGTTCCTTAGAGAGTGCTGAGTGAGAGAGTTAGGAAAAATTCTTTCCAATGCCCAATCCCCTTTAGGAGTGCTGTTATAGCGGTTCCATTCAGATGCAGTACAACGTTACATCACGAGGTGTAGGGGCACGGCAATGCCGTGCCCCTACGGGTGTACCTCACGTAAACGATAACTGCTATAGCGGATAGCTAAGGTTTAGCCCGTGCTGAGTAAAGAAGTGAGATTCCCCACTCAGCACTCGGAACTCGGAACTCGGAACTCGGAACGGTTTTGCCCAATGCCCAATGCCCAATAACACTAAGGTAATCTTAAGGCAGTATTCTAAAATTTGAGGCAACTCCAATGGCTTGGCAGCGTCCAGATGGCCGTCTTCCTTACGAACTACGTCCCATCAGCTTTTACCCCAATTTCACCCGCTTTGCCCCCGGTTCTGTTCTTGCAAGATGCGGTGATACTCAAGTACTTTGTACCGTTAGCGTTAATAAGGGTGTTCCGAAGTTTCTCGAAGGAACTGGTAAAGGCTGGTTAACTGCTGAGTACCGAATGTTACCATCTGCTACTCAAAAACGCCAAGAAAGGGAATTATTGAAATTATCTGGACGGACGCAAGAAATTCAACGTTTAATTGGCCGCAGCTTACGCGCCGCAGTGGATTTTGAGGCACTGGGAGAACGCACCCTAACTGTGGATGCCGATGTGTTGCAAGCAGACGCAGGAACTCGGACAACAGCCATTACAGGCTCCTTTGTGGCCTTGGCTCATGCAATTTCTAAATTGTTGCAAGAGGGGGTATTAGAGCGATCGCCTTTGTGTGGACAGGTAGCAGCAGTTTCCGTAGGATTACTGGAGGGAGAGCCATTTTTGGATCTTAATTATATCGAAGATGTGTCTGCAACAGTAGATTTTAATGTCGTGATGAATCAACATTTGGGAATCATTGAAGTCCAAGGAACAGCCGAAGAAGGCAGCTTTAGCCGTACTCAGTTGGATCAGTTGCTAGATGTCGCCCAAAAAGGAATTCAAGAATTGTTAATTGCCCAACGGGAAGCGATCGCTAACTGGGAAGATTTGTTTGTGATTAATTAGTTTTATTAATTTTCAATAAGAATTAATAAATGTATCCTTTGTGGCCTTAATCAACAAGGTATCAAGTAACTGGGTGTAAATAAAAATAATCATGAAAGTGGTTGGTAGTTAGTATGACTGACTACTGACAACTTGCCGTTGAAAGTGATAAAGCGCGTCTACATTTTTCCAGCCTACCGAATCCGTGATGTTAAATGTTTCAAAAGTTAAAAAGGGGGATTGTAATAAGTTCGGTATTGTATTGCTGGAAGCTAGCAAGATGATGAAGCCATGAACAAAACCGTTGAAGTTCTATCGGATCAGCCAGCGTTGGTTGCACGAGCGCTAGAATTAATTCTGTCTAAGTTAGAAACTGCCATTGAGCAACGTGGGCAGTTTACCATCGCCTTATCTGGCGGTAGTACACCGAAACCGTTATACGAAGCGATCGCTACTCAAAAACTGCCTTGGGATAAAATTCATGTATTCTGGGGTGATGAGCGTTACGTACCACCGACTCATCCCGATAGCAATGAACTGATGACGCGTCGTGCATGGCTAAATCGTGTTGACATCCCAGCGACTAACGTTCACCCCGTACCAACCTTGGAAAGCAGTCCAGAAGTGGCTGCTGCTAAGTATGAACAACAGATCAAAGAATTTTTCAATTCTTCTGGGGTTGAGTTTCCCGCATTGGATGTAATATTACTAGGAATGGGTGATGATGCACATACCGCATCTTTGTTTCCCCACACAGAGGCTCTCAAAGTACGCGATCGCTTGCTGACTGTGGGTAACAAAGACGGAAACCCTCGGATAAGTTTCACATACCCCTTCATCAACTCTGCTCGTAGCGTGATTTTTCTGGTTGCTGGTGCTAATAAACGACCAGCTTTAGCACAAGTCTTTGCACCCGTAGCCGATGACTTCACTTACCCATCCCGCTTAATTCAGCCCCAAGGGGAACTTTGGTGGCTGTTGGATGCAGCAGCAGGTTTGGAACTTCAACATTAAATAATGGGAACGGGGAATCCCTTCTCTGCGAGACGCTACGCGAACGGCTCCGCTCAGGGCAAGTGGGCATTGGGCATTGATTATTCTCCTTGTCCCCTCTGCTCCCCGCTTTCTGGTGTCTAATTCATCGTTCCATCAGCAGTAATTGCTAGAATCTGAAGTTAGGGCTGCCCTCTGCTTGCCAGTCCTACTATTTTGTCAAGTTGGTTTTGAGGGTTTGTAGTAAGCACTTTAGGGCTTAGAAAGTAAGGACTAAAGTCCTTACCCAACGGGAAAGTTAGTCGCTCATGGGGGAAACCCCCAAGACCGCGCTAACTCACTACGAACTTGCTTACCCATCAATTTAAACTTGACAGACTACTACCTATATTTATGATGATCTTGAACAAAGGCTAAATATTGATGATCGTCTGCCCTAATTGCAATCATCCCAACCCTGATGGCGCTGTCCAGTGTGAAGCTTGCTATACACCGTTACCCGCGACTACTAACTGTCCCAGTTGTGGGGCAACTGTGCAGGCAGATGCTGCATTCTGCGGTCAGTGTGGCTATAACCTCCACTCCGCAGGAGTTCCACACGTTCATACCGCAGTAGCTACAACAGTCACTCCCAATACCCCGGTGGAAGTGCCGCCATTAGTTCCACTCGATCCACTGTTAGAACTTTTACAACCAGATGCTTTGGGAATGGGCAAATCTACTAACTCCCATCCCCCCGAATCATCTTTACCACCAACAGAGGTGACAGTTCCCCCAGAACCAGCGCCAGAGGTATCTGTTGCAGAAAGTAGCCCCCCAGAACCAGCGCCAAACGTCACACCTGAACCTGTAGTCTTTGGACAAAGTATTCCGACTCCACCACCTTTGGAACCAGCGCCAGCCTCTGAAGCCGAAGTACCCCCGCCACCAGCACCAATTGCAACTGCTGCCAGAACGCAATTGCAGCAGGTGACGGCGAAGTTAATCCATGTTCAAACTGATCTGCTAATTGAATTGCCGCAAAATCTCTCTGTGATTCATATTGGGAAGTCCAACGATCGCATTCCCCCAGATATAGATGTTTCAGGATTTCCCAATTCCGAAATTGTCTCGCGGATTCATGCAGATATTCGCGTCGAGGGAGATGCTCATTATGTAGAGGATGTGGGAAGTTCTAATGGCACTTATATTAATAATTTGCCGCTTTTACCAGGGAATCGCCATCGTTTAAGACCAGGCGATCGCATCAGCTTGGGTAAAGGAGACTTAATGACATTCCTCTTTCAATTTGCTTAACTGATTCTCGATCAATTGTGACATCAGTTTAGGCATTTTCTGCCCATCCTCCGCCATCCATTTTGGAGGAGAAACAAAGGAACGGCATCAGACAAGGGACGGATAACTATAGTTCTCGTTTACGTGAGGTACACCCGTAGGGGCACGGCACTGCCGTGCCCCTACATCTCGTGATGTAATGTTGTACCGCATCTGAATGGGAACCGCTATATGTTATTCCCTTTAGATAGTTAACGCGGTGTGCAACTTGCTCTCAAACCTAACCCCCAGCCCCTTCCCTTGTAGGGAAGGGGAGCAAGACTTAAAGCCTCTCTCCGCTTCGGGGAGAGGTTTGGAGAGGGGTTTCAAGAATAAGTTGCACATCGCGTTAGTTAAATGCTGTGTAATAACTCCCCTTGATGGGGAGTATTTTTAACTTTATCCAAAATCCAAAATATAAAATTGCTGGTCATATCATGTCGGTATAAATAGTTATGATTCCCACAGTCATTGCACCCCACCCCCAACCCCTCCCCGCTCTTCGGGAGGGGAGACAAAGCGTAGCTTTGGCGGAGTGGGGTTCTTGGGGTTTAATCAGTAATCAAGCGGACATGATATCAATCAAGCAGATAAACAACTATTAATTTCTTTTATTAACAAAAGGCTCTGTTTTATCAACAAAAACATCCGTTTCATTAACAAAAGGCTCTGTTTCATCAACAAAAGGCTCCGTTTCATCAACAAAAGGCTCCATTTCATCAACAAAAGCATCCGTTTCATCAACAAAAGCATCCGTTTCATCACAAAAACTATAATTTTCGTAATAATCGCTTTTTATGGAATTGCCAAACGCTCAACGGATAACTCGAAAATTGTCTTACACCAAGTTTAATTTTTAATTCAGGTAAAATAACTGTTGACTTTTTACCAGTTGACAAGGTATTATCTAGATAATCCAAAAGGTGCGCGCAGGTATACCCCTTTCTCCAAAGATATTGGTTACTAATTTTTGACTCAGCGAGGCAGCAGTAGAAAAGCAATTAAACCAACAAGAAAACAAAACGCGAATTTTACCCAACGCTGCTGGATAAATTGCATGAATCTCTCTTTTAGGTGGGTGTAGAGTTGATTTCGGCTATGCGACTTTGGGCGTATTCTTGGATTGGTGCATAGTTAATGGTGGTGGCGAGTTCAGCCGCATGAGTTAAGCAATTAATTGCAGCTTCTGAGTCTCCCATGTTTAACTGTGCATTGGCGAGAAATAGCAGATTACGACTTTGATTGTAGATACTGCCAATTTGGATGTAGAGGTTTTGTGCTTGCTGGAGATATTCTAGTCCTTGCTGGGGGTTTTCTTGTAACTTACCCAATTCTTGCAGGATATTGGCTTCCCCCAAGCGTGCGCCGATGTCGCGGTAAAATGACAAAGCGGTTTCGTAGCGTTCTAATGCTTCATCACTGCGTTTGAGGAACTGCAATACATCGCCGATGGCTCTTAATGTATTAGCTTCCCCCAAGCGATCGCCGATGTCGCGGTAAAATGACAAAGCGGTTTCGTAGCGTTGTAATGCTTCATCACGTCGGTCGAGGAACTGCAAAACATCGCCGATAGCTTTTAATGTATTGGCTTCCCCCAAGCGATCGCGGATGTCGCGGTAAAATGACAAAGCGGTTTCGTAGCGTTGTAATGCTTCATCACTGCGTTTGAGGAACTGCAAAACATCGCCGATAGCTTTTAATGTATTGGCTTCCCCCAAGCGATCGCGGATGTCGCGGTAAAATGATAAAGCGGTTTCGTAGCGTTGTAATGCTTCATCACGTCGGTCGAGGAACTGCAAAACATCGCCGATAGCTTTTAATGTATTGGCTTCCCCCAAGCGAGAACCAGTGTCGCGGTAAAATGACAAAGCGGTTTCGTAGCGTTGTAATGCTTGATCACTGCGGTTGAGGAACTGCAAAACATTGCCGATAGCTTGTAATGTATTGGCTTCCCCCAAGCGAGAACCAGTGTCGCGGTAAAATGACAATGCGGTTTCGTAGCGTTGTAATGCTTCATCACGTCGGTCGAGGAACTGCAAAACATCGCCGTACACCTTAAGTAAATCACTGTAGCGTTTTAATTCATCTGGATTTTCTGGCTGTTGCCACTCTTGATCTAAACGCTTATATAATGTCAGACAGGCTGGATAGTAGTAATTTTTTCTTAAAAATTCGTCGCAGTTATCATGATTGTTTTCACGATAATAAACGCTAGAAAAAGCCTGAACATATTCCCCAAGTTCACAGTGATGATGAAAAACTTCTAGATATTCCGCCACCTCATCAAGTTTATCTGTAGATAAAAGTTCCGGTTTCCGGCGTTGTTCGTAATAGGCGATGGCGCATTGATGCGCTTCTGGTGAAGAGGAGTTTTGTAAATAGCTTTGAATTAACGGTTGAAAATAAAACTTCCACACCCCTTGCTGTTTCTTCTCTTGTAACAGAGAACGTTTTGCTAGTTGTCGCAGTTGTATTTCTACCTGACTCTTCACCTCATCTGGAGAAGAAGAGACGAAACCTAACCCCCCAGCCCCCTTCCCTACAAGGGAAGGGGGAGAATTCAAAGCCTCTCTCCTCTTAGGAGAGAGGTTTGGAGAGAGGTTTTCCAAGTCTTGTGATTCTACTTGTTCTTCATCAATGAAGCCAGACATCGCCATTGCTGCTGAACAGTCAAAGGGTAAGCGATACACGCTTAAATACTGCAACAGAGTTTGTAACCTGGGTTCTAAACGCTGAAGACTCGCATCTAAGATTTTAGCAATACTCGCCTCTGGGTCATCTCGGTGCAAGCCTAATATCTCGAAAATATCCTGTTTCAAAACACTAATATTCGCCTCTTCTCCCTCTTCAGCTTTCAGCAACCCCGCCACCAGCTTCAATAACAAAGGATGTCCATCAGCACTCTTGACAAATTCTGCTAAATTTGCATCTGAACCTTGAATTTCTAAAGCTTGTAACAACGCCACCCCTGCATCTGTCAAAAGTCCATCCAGTTTTAACCATTGACTTTGGTTTAGGGTATTGTTTGGTAGCGTTGGTTGTTCGCGGCTAGTCACCAAAATCTTACTTTCACTGCTAGAACCGAACCAACGCAATAAAAATTGATCATAAGCCTGATCTCGCCATTGTCCATCATTGTGCAGCAAAGTTTCTAGGTTATCCAACACCAGCAAATATCGTTCTGTTTGCAAACAATCACAAACCGCAATTAATAAATCTTCTGGTTTTTCCGGCGCTGGTTTCTCCAACTTATCCAATAGCCAGCGTCCCCACACAGCAAAAGGATACGCATCACTAAAAGTTGCCCAAATCCTTTGGGAAAAACTCGCTGCAACTGTTTCACATAATTTAGCAACTAATGCCGACTTTCCATAACCTCCTGTAGCCGTCACACCAATTAGACGCACATTATCTGAATGTAACCATTGCTGCATTTGGTCAAGTTCAGCAGTCCGCCCTTGCCAATAGCTAGTATCTGGATGCAGTGAGTTAATCAGGGGACTGTTGGCATTTGAATTTATCCGTTGCTTTACGGACGACTCCAGTCAACCCTGTGGCGGAGTGCCATAGTAGTGATTTGTATTGCCAAATTGATTAGTGTTGTTATCGCCCGTCTTTGTCTGATAACCAGTGCTATGGTCTTTGTTAATCTGTGTAAGTTGGCTGTTATCTTCCACGCGATGAATATTGATTTCATCAGCAATTTTTTGGACATCTGTGGCAAAGTTGCCGTCAGCTTTCATTACATCCAGGAGATAAACCGCTAATCGCTGTAACGCTTCCTGATTACCTTGTTCAACATCGGTTAAAGCATCCTTAGCGCCAGGATTACCACTGAGTCTTTTCCGAATCGTCTGATACAATTCGTCAATCTTCTTCAGTCCCGTCTCAGTAAACTTCTCACCTAACTTACCTACACTCGACTCAAAGAACTTGCCAAAAGCAACTTTTGCGATCGCTTCTGCTGCTGCTAAAGTAATAAGGCTAACCATATCTTGGTAAATTCCTCAACCAACAACTATATTTTATATTTTGTTCTACGTTTAATTACAGTCTCAAGTATCTAAATTCCACAAATCTTTTAAAACAAACGATAAAGGGAATAACTACAAAGCAATGCCCAAAGTCTTTATCTCTACGTATAGCAGTTATCGTTTACGTGAGGTACACCCGTAGGGGCACGGCATTGCCGTGCCCCTACACCTCGTGATGTAACGTTGTACTGCATCTGAATGGGAACCGCTATACCAGCATTTGGTAAGTTAGTACATAATCTGAAACAATAACAGTAAAAGCAGAGAGGGGATTACATTGAGTCAAAATCCAGATGCTATAGCTCCCCACGGTGGACAGTTGGTTAACCGTATCGCCACACCAGAACAAAGGGCAGAGTTTCTCTCAAAAGCCGAGTTTTTGCCGCGAGTGCAACTTGACGATCGCGCCGTTTCTGATGTAGAAATGATTGCGATCGGTGCTTTTAGCCCGTTGACGGGTTTCATGAACCAGGAAGACTACGATCGCACTGTGACAGAAATGCGACTAGCTAACGGTCTTGTGTGGTCAATCCCCATTACACTATCGGTCAGCGAAGAAGTAGCTTCTCCCCTGAAAGAAGGCGACTTAATCCGTCTGGATAATTCCAGAGGTGAATTTATCGGAGTTTTGCAACTCACCCAAAAATATAACTACGACAAAACCCGCGAAGCAATAAAAGTCTACCGCACTGATGATGTTAATCATCCCGGCGTCCAGGTACTCTATAACCAAGGTACTGTACATCTGGCGGGTGATATTTGGCTACTGGAACGCGAACCTCATCCCCAGTTTCCCACTTACCAAATTGACCCAGTTGCTTCACGGCAACTATTTCAAGACAAGGGTTGGAAAACCATCGTTGGCTTTCAAACTCGTAATCCCATCCACCGCGCCCATGAATATATTCAAAAGTGCGCTTTAGAAATCGTTGATGGTCTATTTTTGCACCCATTAGTCGGGGCGACAAAAGAAGATGATATTGCTGCTGACGTGCGGATGCGCTGCTATGAAATTTTGCTGGAACACTACTACCCCTTAGACAGGGTAACTTTGGCAATAAATCCCGCCGCCATGCGCTATGCGGGACCTCGTGAAGCCATATTCCATGCTTTAGTCCGCAAAAACTACGGCTGTACTCACTTTATCGTCGGACGGGATCATGCTGGCGTTGGTGACTATTACGGCACTTACGATGCTCAGTATATCTTTGAAGAGTTTGCACCAAGTGAATTGGGCATTGTGCCGATGAAATTTGAACACGCTTTTTACTGTATGCGTACTAAGCAGATGGCAACATCTAAAACCAGTCCCAGCAAGCCAGAAGAACGCATTCACCTATCTGGGACAAAAGTTAGGGAAATGCTGCGGCGCGGTGAATTACCCCCACCAGAATTTTCCCGTCCAGAGGTGGCGGCAGAGTTAGCGCGGGCAATGCGGATAGAAGTATCGGTTTAGGGGATTGGGGATTGGGGACTTGTACTGAGTTTCGACTACGCTCAACTACCGCGACTTGTGCCGAGCCTGTCCGAGCGTAGCCGAAGGGCGAAGCCGAGGTAAGCCGAAGTATTGGGGATTGGGCACCTGTACTGAGTTTCGACTACGCTCAACTACCGCGTTCGCGTAGCGTCTCGTAGAGAAGTCCTTGGCGCAGCCTCTCGTAGAGAAGTATTGAGCATTGGTTATTTCTCCCTCATCTCCCTCATCTCCCTCATCTCTCAACTCCTAACTCCCCACACTTTGATCAAGCAAAGACCATCTCTAACTTTACACTACAGAGTTCAGCCCTGTAAGCTGCTAGCTGATGGGCTGAAAACTAATAGCTAATTATGAAACGGCGCACGTTTTTACACAGAATTGGCTCAATACTCGCAGTATTGGGGGTAACTGAAGCTGATTGGTTAACTTTGGGAAATCGCTATTACTATGCTTTGGCAGAACCAAGTACGCGTAAATTGGCATTGCTAATAGGTATTAACCAATACCCACAAATTCCCGCCCTCAGTGGTTGCCTGACGGATGTGGAATTACAAAAAGAACTTTTGATTTATCGCTTTGGTTTCCAAGCTTCAGATATCTTGACTTTAACTGAAGAACAAGCTAGCAGGGAATTCATTGAGGCAGCTTTTTTAGATCACCTGGGCAAGCAAGCTAAAGCCGATGATGTGGTAGTCTTCCACTTTAGCGGCTATGGCAGTCGTGTCAAATTGGAAACATCATCAGAGACAATGCAAAATGCTCTGGTGCCAGCTAATGGAAGTAAATATCCACAAAATAAGCAAATAGTCAACTATATATTAGAAGAAACTCTGCTGTTATTATTGCGATCGCTCCCCACAAACCGAGTAACAGCAGTATTGGATACTAGTTATTATCCGCCAAGCCCAATATTAGGATTAAAAAGTCGCACCCTTCAGGAATCAGTAGAAGCAAAGTTAGCAGCTGAGGAACTCGACTTTTTCCAACAACTTAAAACTCAGGAGTTACTCAACAATCCTGTCGTCTTAGCAGCTACCTCAAATCCCAAGCAGTTGGCGAGAGAAGGACTCTTTTCTGGTTTTAGTGCCGGGTTATTTACCTACGCATTGACACAGTATTTGTGGGAATTCACCCCAGCCACGACAATTCAAGTCGCCCTTTCCCATGTTGAAAATTCTCTATGGAAATTGGGTAGTAAACAGCAGCCAGTGTTATTAAGTAGTCAGAAAAATCAACATCTGGAAAACCTCTCTCCTCAGATGAGAGAGCCTTTGAATTCTCCCCCTTCCCTACTAGGGAAGGGGGCTGGGGGGTTAGGTTTCGCCTTGGCTTTTCCAGACAGCACCATTGGTGCAGAAGGGGTGGTGACAGCTATTGAAGATGACGGCAAAACAGTCCATCTGTGGTTGGCAGGATTACCCCCACAAGTGCTGCTATACTATGGAGTTAATTCTCGATTGACGCTGGCAACAAGAGAAGAATTAGTATTGCGATCGCGGACTGGGTTAACAGCAAAAGCGCAAATTGCCAAAATTGAAGGTGCAAATTCCCTACAAGTTGGGCAACTCGTCCAAGAAGCAGTCCGGGTTTTACCCCGAAATGTTAATTTAACAATAGCTTTGGATACTGGATTAGAAAGAATTGAGCGGGTAGACGCCACAAGTGCCTTTGCGGGATTTTCCCGGATGTCCACCGTAGTAGCAGGAGAAAAACCAGCAGATTATCTATTTGGTAAGCTACAAGAAATTCCTAGTCGTTATGGTGTATTTTCTCTTGGTGGCGAGCTAATTCCCAATACCACGGGTGAAGTAGGAGAAGCAGTAAAATTAACAGTGCAAAGGTTAGCGCCAAAATTATCAACTTTGTTAGCAGCCAAGTTATGGCGACTCACAGAAAATCAAGGTTCTTCTGGCTTGGCTCTCAAAGTAACCTTAGAAATAATTAGTGACGTATCGCCTCACGTCGTCATGCAGCGCGAAACAGTCCGAACTTCCAAAACTGAAACTTCGATCAAAAAATCCCTCCCCACTCCCATAGTGCCTATCGGTAGTCGAATGCAATATCGAGTGGAAAACCAGAGCGATCGCCCAGTATATTTAATCTTGGTGGGATTAAACAATAATCATACAGCGATCGCCTTCTACCCTTGGGAAACCCCTCAAGAACCAAATACTGCCGACACCAAGCCCCTGCTGAAAGAAGTCGTCATCGCTCCAGGTGAAACCCTCACCTTCCCCCAAACTAATGCTGTTTCCCAATGGGTAATTTCCGGGCCAGCTTCTGAGTGCGAACACCAACTGATTTTTAGTACCGCCCCCTTTAGCGGAACTCTCGCCGCCTTGAACACTGCTAAGTATTCCACAGCCGAAGAAGGGCCGATTAGCCCATTGTTGAATTCCTTAGAAGTTGCACAAGCCTTGCTACAAGATATACATAATGCTAGCCCCCTCAAAACGGAGATGAACGGCACAGCAGTCGAGTCATATATATTGGATGTGAATAATTGGGCAAGTCTTAGCTTTAGTTTTCAAGTAGTGTAGGCTAAGAGGATGTTTTAAAAGTCCTCTGCTCGGTAGCAAATACTTTGGGATGCTTCCCTAAATCCCCAAAGATGATGAGGTGAAACTAGTTTACTGGCAAGAGAGCATGATTTAATACAGATCCAACTGCTTTAATGAAAAGTGGAAGTTCAGGCGAAACTTTGGATGCTGACATTTACCCAACTTAAACCACCTAATCAAGATGCCACGGTGACTTTGACTCTGGCGCTGACAGCAGAAGAACGCACCCGCAGTCGTCATCGCTTTGAAGTAGATGGTAAGGTTGTGTTTTTACATTTACCTAGAGGAACTGTCTTACACGATGGCGATATTCTGCAAGAAGAAACCCATAGCAGTTTAATCAGAATTACTGCCAAACCAGAACTAGTGCTGACTGCCTTTGCCCAAGCTCCACTATTATTATTACGGGCGGCGTACCATCTAGGAAATCGCCATATACCTGTGGAAATTACTCCCACTTATTTACGTTTGTCCTCAGATTCAGTTTTACGCACGATGTTGGAACAATTGGGGTTAGAAGTTCAAGAGGAAATTTTACCGTTTCAGCCAGAACTGGGAGCTTATGGACAACACCATCATGCTCAGTGATAGCCATCTTTTGAGTATTTTACAACTGGCTAGCCCCGCTTTACCTGTGGGAGCATATAGTTATTCTGAAGGCTTAGAAATGTTGGTAGAAAATGGTACGATCGCTAACCAGATACATCTCAAACATTGGCTAGAAGCAGAGTTGCTCTACGGGGCAATTCGGTTAGAGGCGGCGGTGATGGTACGATCGCAGCAAGCAGTAAAAATAGGTGATGTTGATTCGCTATGCCGTTGGAATCTGTGGTTATCGGCTGCTAGGGAAACAGAAGAATTACGCGCCTCTAGTTGGCAGATGGGGCGATCGCTCATCCAATTACTTGGTAAACTAGATGCACAGATTCTGCCTATTGTCAATTCTATCGGTAATCCTTGCAATTATGCGATCGCTTTTGGGATTGCTATTGCCCATTGGCAAATCAGCATTAAAGCCGCATTACTGGGATATCTGCATAGTTGGGCAAGTAATTTGATTACTGCTGGTGTGAAACTTATTCCCCTTGGACAAACAGCAGGACAGCAGTTATTGCTAGATTTGCAACCATTATTTAGTACTGCGGCATTAGAAATTCTCGCGTTGGAGGATGATCAACTCGTCTGTTGTAGTTGGGGTTTGTCACTGGCGAGTATGCAGCATGAAACGCAGTATACAAGGTTGTTTAGGAGTTAGGGGCAAAAGAATTTTAGATTTTAAATTTTGGATTTTGGATTGAACAATCTACAATCTACAATCTACAATCTACAATCTACAATCTAAAATCTAAAATCCAAAATCCAAAATGGTATGACTTATGAATGCATTTAGAGTGGGGGTTGCTGGCCCGGTGGGTTCGGGGAAGACGGCTTTGGTGGATGCTTTGTGTAAGGGGTTGCGTGAGCAATATCAGATTGCGGTGGTGACGAATGATATTTATACTCAGGAGGATGCTCAGTTTTTAGTGCGTTCTCAGGCGTTGGCTAGCGATCGCATTTTGGGTGTCGAAACTGGTGGTTGTCCTCACACTGCCATCCGCGAAGATGCTTCGATGAATTTGGCAGCAATTGAACAATTAGAAGAACGTTTTATTGATTTGAATTTAGTCTTTTTGGAAAGTGGCGGCGATAATTTGGCTGCTACTTTTAGTCCCGAATTAGTAGATTTAACTATTTACGTCATTGATGTTGCAGCAGGTGATAAAATTCCCCGCAAAGGTGGTCCCGGCATTACTAAGTCTGATTTGTTGGTGATTAACAAAACTGACTTAGCACCCTATGTTGGTGCAGATTTAAGTGTGATGGAACGAGACGCAAAAAAAATGCGCGGCGAGAAACCTTTTATTTTTACTAATTTAAAAACTCAGTCTGGACTTGCAGATGTAATTAACTTTGTTTGTACAAATATCTGTTAAAGAAGAATTCAGAAGTCAGAATGGGCTAAACGCCCCGCTATCGCTAACAGGAGTCAGAATAAAGACAAATAAATAGACCAGGACTTACGCAAAATCATGAAAAAACGAACCGCAAAGGACGCAAAGGACACAAAGGAATAGGAGTTTCAGAGAGCTTTTGCGTAAGTCCTATAGACATAGGAGTGAAAATGACGTAGGGACAATTCATGAATTCTCCCTACCAAGGATTTCGAGCAACGCAGAATTAATTTTCCCAGATGTCTTGTACAGAATTAATGCTGAATTCTGACTCCTGAATTCTGTTTCTATAAAGCCCTCAGATGCCGACTTCGCACACGTTCGGCACTACCAGTAGGAATTGCAGCAATTAATTTTTGCGTGTATTCCTCTTTGGGTTCCAGGTAAATGCTTTCAGCTGTCCCTTGTTCAACAATTTGACCGCGATTCATAACTAAAATGCGATCGCTCATAAATTTAACCACACTTAAATCGTGAGAAATAAAAATATAAGTAAGCTGAAACTCTGACTGTAACTCTTTGAGGAGATTTAATACCTGCGCCTGTACTGAAACATCCAGCGCTGAAACTGATTCATCGCAGATGATAAACTTAGGATTTAATGCCAGAGAACGGGCTATACAAATCCGTTGGCGTTGACCACCAGAAAACTGATGAGGATAGCGGTTAATCGCATCTGCACTCAACCCTACCCGTTCTAAAAGTTCAACTACTCGCTGGTGTCGTTGTTGCTTGGTCTTACCAACAGCGTGAATTAACAACGGTTCCATCACCGCGTCCCCAACCTTCATTCGTGGATCTAGTGAACTGAAAGGGTTTTGGAAGACTATTTGCATTTCTCGCCGCAGTTTTTGCAACGCTTCTCCTTTGAGGCTAGTAATATCTTGTTTCTCAAAGATAATCTGACCACTCATCGGTTCAATTAATCGCAACAAGGTTCTGCCAAGGGTGGTTTTACCACAACCAGATTCTCCCACTAAACCTAGTGTTTCTCCTGGTTTGACATCAAAGGAAACGCCATTAACAGCCATATTGTAGCGTTTTGTTCCACCAAATACCCCGCGCACTGGAAAACCAACTTTCAGATTGCTGATTTGCAACAGGGGTTCCAATTCATTAAAGTTTGCCAATCTTGCAGCAATCTCTTCAGTGGTGACTTCTATGGGTTGTGCGGGTTCTTTCGCCTGAATTATTACTTGTCCCGTTGGTGTCTCTTCTACACTCATGTAGTCGGAAACGGTGAGTAATTTTTGGGGACGGTGGTCAAGTGAGGGACGACAAGCGATCAAACCCTTAGTATATGGATGCTGGGGATTGCTGAAAATTTGCCGAGAAGCACCAGATTCGACAACTTTGCCTTTATACATCACGGCTACTTCGTCAGCAATTTCCGAAATTAGCCCCAAGTCGTGGGTGATGAAAATCATTGCCATATCACGACTTTGTTGTAATTCTCGAATTAACTCTAAAATTGTGGCTTGTACCGTCACATCCAAAGCTGTGGTTGGTTCATCGGCAATTAAGATTAATGGGTTGCAAGAAATTGCCATTGCAATCATCACCCGTTGCAACTGACCCCCAGAAAGCTGATGGGGGTAACGTTCTAGCATGGCTTCTTTGTGTTCTTTAACCAACTGTGGCAACTTTGATGCATCTAGTTTCGAGGAATTGCTGTTGGTTTGATCCCAAGTTTCGATATACTGCTGCTGGATCTCTTCATCGCTAGCTAGAAGCTTTACTTCTTGTAAACCTGCGATCGCAATTTGTCGTGCTTGGGCTGCTGACACATTTTGATGGCGCATAATTGCTTCTGTTAGCTGAAACCCGATGTTATAAACCGGATTGAGCGAACTCATCGGTTCTTGAAAAATCATGGCGATGTCGCCACCCCGATGTAACTGCATTTGCTCAGGAGGCAATTTTACCAAATCAATGGCGTTACCATTCTCCTGCGGGCGAAACCAGATTTCACCGCCAGTCACTATACCGGGAGTTTGCAACAAACCCATCACAGCTAGTGCTGTCACTGATTTACCACTCCCCGATTCTCCTACTATTCCTAGAGTCTCACCTCGATGCAGCGCAAAGGAAATACCATCTAAAGCTCTGACGCTATTGCCATCACTGGGAAATTCAACTTGTATATTGCGAACCTCTAGGACAGTTTCTCTCATAGGAGTTTGGTATGAATCTTAACTTAAAATTATTTGGATTTTAACAATACACCCATTTTCGATGTAGAACTGCCCGTAATTTCTACAAATTTCGCTGGCTGGAAACGATGTTTTAAAGGAGTTTGAGCTTAAGTTTACACCAATGAGCAATGCTCTTTAACCCTACAACTATTATGTGCTTTTCAAAAATCTTTGCAACAGATAAATCGGCTTGAGGGGCGTACATCTATACGCCCCTAATAGGTATTTCGTGAAATGGTATAACCCCAAAAATATTAAGTTCTAAGGCACCTCAATCGGAATCAAAGCATTTTCTGGCAAGTAGTTGCAAAAACGCCCTTCATCTGCAAGCACCAAAATCAGACGTAGGGGATAATCTGGCGGAACTTGCAAATCTGCCCACGGTACTGCCAACTCTAAACAATTATTTAAAGCTACTTGAGCGCGACTGAAACGGGGATGCCATTGATAATTGTCTCCAGCTTCCCGAAACTGAATCGATTGTGTCAGTAAATTAACTTCAAGAAGATGGTGGAAAAGATAATTCATTGGGGCTGTATCTGGTACATCTGCCAAGGGAACTGGGCTATTAACCATTGTTTTTTCTGGATAAAACCACAGCAAATTTAACTCTGTTGGCAAATCCTGTCCTGGTGCAGCACCACTTTTAAAGTCCAGCCGCAAATAGAAATTCAGGTGATCCACCCCATACCAAAGTCGCTGGATGACACTGCTATTGTGCATCGTTCCCCGCGCCCCACCAATTTCTATGCGTCCAGCTTTGTCCCAATCTTGCTCGTCACCCTTACCATCAATGACGGGATGAATAAATCCTTGTGGGGTTTGGTTTGTCTGTGCTTCGTGGATCTCCACTGGTTGCTTGAGATAGGGCGGTATAGGTTCGTTTAATGCCTTATAAATCCCAAACAGGTGTTCTCGAAATAACTGGTCAAAAATGGCATCTTGATTTGAGGAGTGTCCTGCACCAAACCACCAAAACCAGTCTGAACCCTCTGCGGCATACAATGCTTCCCATGCTTCTGGGTTGTTTTCTTCCGTCGCTTCGGGATGACTTGCCAACAGATTCCTGGCTTCTGTCAAGTAATCCCAAGCACGATTTTTGGCGCGATCGCCGATCCAGGTGGTGAAACTGCCATCCACCCAAGAACCACTATGTAGTTGCCCTCCAGGAATGGTGGCCGTGGCGGGGAATTCTTCCAGAAATTCGGAGACGGTGACGAGTTTAAGGCGGGGTTCATCGCTCAAACTTTGATACAAAGCTTCTAAAAAGGGTTTGCCATCTTCGGGATAAAATTCCCAGCAATTCTCGCCATCTAAGGCAATGGTAACTAGCCAAGGTTGCTCGCTTTGACTATCTCTTTGCATTTTAGCGATCGCTTGCAAATGACCCACTAAGTCTGCTGCTGCCTTTTTTGCTGGCATCGCACTATAAGTAAAGCCAATCAAATCTGATAATCTGTGGTCACGAAACACAATTGACAAATCACCCTCTGCGGTTTGCAGGCGATATGGTTGGTACAACAATTCTGGTTGCTGTACATTCCCTGCCCCATCCCGATGAAAAAAGTGTTTTAGCGTCCACCCTAACACGGCTTCATCTGAGCATATCCACTTAAAGCCTTGGTTAATAATGTGTGGAAGTACCGCCGGACTAACTGACTGTTCCGAAGGCCATAAACCACGAGGGATCTGTCCAAAGCGGTCTTGATAAAAGTTCCAAGCTTTCCGCAAGTGACGGGGAATGTCTTCTGCCCACTGAAATCTCTGGTTAGGTAGCGTCATATTGGGCACAGCTACCCGCCCAGAGTTAGTATCAGCTAATAAGGGCAAAATCGGGTGAGTGTAAGGCGTAGTGGTAACTTCTAACTGCCCCGCCTCCTGCATTTTTCGATGTTGGGGGATAATCCGGCTGAGGATTTCTCGCTGTTTGGAATAAATGCGCTGGCGATCGCTTAAAGTAAAATTTCGACCCTGTTTTAACCAAGTAGCAATTTCCGGGTCATCCCAAAACAACGGATCGATCCAAGCCAAATTGTGCCAAGCTAGCAAATCTCCATAATCTGGCAGTTCCCAATTTGCCAAACACCAAGCTTGTCCTTTTTCCTGCCTTTGCTGATATAACTCAGAATAGCGGGGATGAGGGTCAATCAGGGTATGGTGATTGGCATCGAAAAAGTGTTGGATAATAAACTCACGCTGTTGCTGGGTGAGTTGTTCATCTGGTGTCAAGCTGGCTGTGAGATAAGGGTCAAAAGCAGTGCCAGCAACATAATCTTCCAGTTGCAATATCAGCGATGGAACTAAATTCACCGTTTGGTGTAACTTAGGATAGCGCTCTAAGAGCAATACCAAATCCAAATAATCTTTAGTCCCATGCAAACGCACCCAAGGTAGACGGTAGTGCTGACTCGAAGATAGCGAAACCTCACTACCAGGAGATTTGTACAGTGGCTGATGTTGATGCCAGATAAAAGCAATGTACAGAGGATGGGACATAGAAATAGTTAGGAGTTAAGAATGAGGAGTTAGGAGTTGATTCAAAACTCATAACTCCTAACTCCTAACTCCTAACTTTTACACGACTTGCTCAATTTCTGCAATTTCGGGAATCATTTCCTTCAGGCGGCGCTCAATACCCATTCTCAGGGTCATTGCCGAACTGGGGCAGGAACCACAAGCACCTTGCAACCGCAGTTTTACCACAGGCCCATCAAGTTCTACGAGTTCCACATTGCCGCCATCAGACATGAGATAAGGGCGCATTTCATCTAAGACTGTTTCAACGTTGTCAATTGTAAGTTCCATAGTTTTAGACCTGCTAAGTTAGTGACGGGCATTGGGAATGGGGCATTGGGCATTGGGCATTGGGCATTGAATAATAATCATTCCTGTGCCAGACGCGCCGTTACTCATTAACCATTATCCAAAATTTTATTTTCCAGCTTTGTTAAATCGATCCTAAATCTAATTGCCGCTAGATTGTCAGATGTCAGTTTTTAATGACTTTTGACTAAACCGCTACTGGTTTGAGCAACTTGATATTAGATTAACTAAACAAAGTTTTCGTGTGAGCCTCCTACTTCACTCTAGCCTTTAGGTTCGGCTTTGCAGTCCGACTAAAGGCAGGATTTAACGCTCGTAAGTACATATCCGTAAAAAGAGGTTAATTAAATATCAATTTTTCGTAGGTTGAGTAGAGCAGAGCAAAAGCCAACATTTAGGCGTTTTTTATGTTTTCTTCTTTAACCGAATCTATAATTATACAACTCTGTGGGCCAGAAACAGAATTTTTCCCAGTCTCCAATGTCCAATTTAGTTATTAAAGGAAAAATCTAAATCTAAAATCCTTCGATTGAACGCCTAACTCCTAACTCCTAACTCCGTACTGTTTGTTGAGTCGCTATCGCCAGATAAAAGCATGACTGGTTGTTGATATAGTGGCACTGTAAATGTGACTGTTGAGCCAAGTCCTTCACCCAGACTATAAAAATGTACCTCGCCGCCCATTGCCTCTACTAGCTTCTGGGATATTGCTAGTCCTAAACCTGTACCGCCGTACTGACGAGTGCGGGAGCCATCCACCTGAGAAAATAATTGAAACAGTTTATCTTGTTTATCTAAAGAAACACCTATACCAGTGTCTGCCACACGTACTTTCACCATTCCCGGAAATTCCTGACCTTGAAAGTTCGGCTTCGCTTTTTTGAGTACTAAATCGGCGCTGACGGTGACACCGCCCTCATGGGTAAATTTGATGGCATTACCTAGCAAATTGAGCATAACTTGTAGCAAGCCTTGGTAGTTGCTTTGGACAATGATTTCATCAGAGGTAGCAGGCATTTGCATCCGAAAGCTGAGGTTTTTCGTTTCTGCTTGGGGACGCATGAAACTTTCTACAGCACTGAATAGCTCATTGAGCTTGACTGGAGCGTAAGCTAGCTCCATTTTGCCAGCTTCGATTTTGGCAATGTCCAAAATGTCGTTGATGATATTCAGCAGATGTATCGATAAGTTGTGAGCTTCTGCCAAAAATTGGTTTTGTTCTTCTGGGTCATCTGCCATCCCTTCCAAAATCAGCTTCAAGAAGCCAATCATGCCATTGAGGGGGGTACGAATTTCATGGGATACATTAGCCAGAAACTCGCTTTTGAGACGGGAAGCTTCTTCGGCTTTTTGACGCGCTGCTTCTAATTCTTTATATAAAGTAGCATGAGCGATCGCAGTTCCCAACTGATCTGCTGCTTCTTTTGCCAGTTCTAATTCCGATTCTGTTAATGTGTAGCATTCATCCTGCCAATTCAAGGCAATCAATCCATTGGCTTGGTCTTGATAGCAAGTCGCAACTACCAAAGTTTTCTCCCGTCCAGACCCCATATATCCAGGCACTTCCATTACAACTGGTTGTAGGGTTGCCAAGGCTTGAGCAAAGGCAGGCTCAGAAGCTATATCTATGTCTGAGCCAAGCACTGATTTCAGTTCTGGCTGATGATACTCAGCCATCACTTTCACTTTTGAGCTACAGGGTTGATCGGGACGACAAATAACGCAGCGCTCTAGCCGCAGTGCTTTGCCCAAACTGTCAACTGTTTGCTGCCAAATAATATCTAAATCCAATGTCCGGCGAATATTTCTGGTAATGCGATTTACCAGTTTTTGGTGTTGCTGCGATCTGATTGCCAACTCTATTTGTGTGGGCGTTTTTGATGCTACACGCACTTGTTTTTTGTTGAGTGTCGCTTGCACTAAACGTCCCATCACTAAAACTGTAGTGGCACTGGTTCCCAAACTTGGCATAATCGGACTAATTACTAAGTCCAACTCAAATAATTCCTGGTGGTAACTAAACCAACACTGAAACCTTTCTGGCACCAAACTTGTCAAAATTCGGTGCAATCGTTCCAAATAAGTAACCTTATCCACCGGGGCAAAGGTTTGGGTCTGGTTCAGTTCATCAACTATTTTTTCAGTATTTAACCCCAGGAGTTCGCTGTACTGCCAATAAAAGGTCAGATAGCACCCTGCCCCATCTTGCATATACACCAACTCGGCTCCTAGAGTTGGTAATGAGCCATCAGTCTTACTGGTAATAGATTCCAGCTTTTGGGAAAATACATTCGTCAATTGGGAATTGGCAGTAATAGTCATTAATTGAGTTGGATAGACAAAGGGTGTCCGACCGTAATTTTACTAAAGCCGCTCAAATTTACACATAAATTTTTACAGCTTTTTTGTGTTTTATTTGTTAATTCTTCGTGTTCTGAAATCCAAATTGTCAAACGTTACTTTTTTGAACTTGCATTGACAGCTCACAGATAGCGTCAATCGTTCCATTCACCCCGAGGAGGGACAGGGGTACGTACAGGGGTGCGCGTCAACTCATCATCTCTGAGGATTTCACCGCGTAACCACTGGCGAATCGCCACCTCAATCACTTTACTTGGGTCATTAGTGAGATGCTGAATTTGCTCTAATAACTCGGAGTCTAAGCGGACAGCAATTTCTACCTTATCGGTTTGTGTGTTTTCCGCTTCGGTAGTTTTCTCTTGCATATTCATAGATTTATATACTCTGAATTCTGTGAATTGGTTTTGTCTAAAGTTTTGTAAAGTAGTTATATTCATCTGGGCTAGTTCACTGAAAAAAACTTCAAGGGCATATTTACATACTTCCCCGAAATAGCACCAAAGTAACAGCTTTAAGTTTCAAATCGCATTTTTCATATAACTAACTAGACAATGGCTCTAGAGGTTTTGTCGCTAAATCAGTGATTATGGGTAATTAGAGGTCGTAATTGCCCATGATCCCTACATGATCCCTACATGTACTTATTTACATTTATTGTACGCTCCTAGCTGTTGAATACTTGCAGCGACAAATAGACTTTCATAATATTCTTAAAAGTCCACCTATTGAGATCGAAAGTTAAAGATGGGGATTGGGGATTGGGGATTGGGGATTGGGTACTGGGTACTGGGTATTAGGGATTGGGAATTGCGAATTGGGTTATGAAAACTCTTCCCCAGTTCCCCAGTTCCCCAGTCCCCAGTCCCTAGTCCCCAGTCCCTAGTCCCCACTCCCCAGTCCCTAGTCCCTATTAAAAGCAAGCAGCGTCTTGGCTAAGAAAGCATTAAAATACATTAAGTAAATTGCTCTTTTAACTTTGGTTGCTGCTAAGGCAAAGATAGTATATGACTGACGTTCCCGCAGTTCGCATTCGCAATTTTTGTATTATTGCTCACATCGACCACGGGAAATCAACCCTCGCCGATCGCTTGCTACAAGCTACTGGTACTGTTGAAGACCGACAGATGAAGGAACAGTTTCTCGACAACATGGATCTGGAACGGGAGCGCGGCATTACGATTAAGCTGCAAGCTGCCCGGATGAATTACACAGCCAAAGATGGTCAGCAGTATGTGCTGAATTTAATTGATACTCCGGGTCATGTGGATTTTTCGTATGAAGTCTCGCGCTCTCTTGTTGCTTGTGAAGGAGCGCTATTGGTAGTAGATGCGTCCCAAGGTGTGGAAGCGCAAACTTTAGCAAATGTATATTTAGCGTTAGAGAGTAACCTAGAAATTATCCCGGTTTTGAATAAAATTGATTTGCCTGGAGCAGAACCAGAGCGGGTAATTGGCGAAATTGAAGAAATTATCGGTCTAGATTGCAGTGGTGCGATTCTGGCGTCTGCCAAAGAAGGAATTGGTATTGATGAGATTTTAGAAGCGGTTGTTGAGCGGATACCACCACCGCCTAATACGGTGAATGAACGCTTACGAGCGTTAATTTTTGATAGCTATTACGATAGTTACCGGGGAGTAATTGTGTATTTCCGGGTGATGGATGGCACAGTCAAAAAAGGCGATCGCATCCATTTAATGGCATCTGGTAAAGAATTTGAAATTGATGAGTTAGGCGTTCTTTCTCCGACTCAAAAGCAAGTTGAAGAACTGCACGCTGGCGAAGTAGGCTATTTGGGAGCGGCAATTAGAGCTGTAGCTGATGCACGGGTAGGAGATACAATTACCCTCAGTAAGGCAAAAGCGGAGACACCTTTACCAGGTTACGCAGAAGCTAACCCGATGGTTTTTTGTGGGATGTTCCCCATTGATGCCGATCAATTTGAAGATTTGCGGGAAGCCTTAGAAAAGCTTGAACTCAACGATGCAGCGCTACACTACGAACCAGAAACTTCCAGCGCGATGGGGTTTGGCTTCCGTTGTGGGTTTTTGGGTTTGCTGCACATGGAAATAGTTCAGGAACGCCTAGAGCGAGAGTATAACCTAGATTTGATCATTACAGCCCCCTCGGTGGTTTATAAGGTGATCACCCTGAAAGGTGAGGAACTGTATATCGATAATCCCAGCCGCTTACCTTCTCCCAACGATCGCGAAAGAATTGAAGAACCCTATGTCAAAGTAGAGATGATTACGCCGGAAACTTATGTTGGCGCTTTGATGGAGTTGTCACAAAATCGCCGTGGTATCTTCAAAGATATGAAATATCTTGCCCAAGGACGAACCACACTTACCTATGAGCTACCCTTGGCGGAAGTTGTAACTGACTTTTTTGATCAGATGAAATCGCGATCGCGCGGTTACGCCAGTATGGAATATCACATCATCGGCTACCGTGAAAATCCTCTGGTGAAGCTAGATATCATGATTAACGGCGATCCGGTGGATTCTTTGGCGATGATTGTCCATCGAGATAAAGCTTACAACGTCGGGCGGGCAATGGCAGAAAAACTCAAAGAGCTAATTCCTCGCCATCAATTCAAAGTGCCAATTCAGGCATCTATTGGTAGTAAAGTGATCGCCAGCGAACACATCCCCGCCTTGCGGAAAGATGTGTTAGCCAAGTGCTACGGTGGTGACATCAGCCGGAAGAAGAAACTTTTACAGAAGCAAGCCAAAGGTAAAAAGCGGATGAAATCTGTAGGTACGGTGGACGTACCCCAGGAAGCTTTTATGGCTGTACTGCGCTTGGATCAAAGCTAATTTAATCCTCAGAAACGATTGGCTGGTTGCGGCGACATCTCAAGAGAGAAAAAAGATAAAAGACCTAACCCCCCAGCCCCCTTCCCTACAAGGGAAGGGGGAGTCAAAACTTCTTTGTTTTTAGAGCCTGAGTTGCAAAACGGGCGCTAAATTGTCCGAATGACTAAATGATTAATGACCAATCAAGAGTAACTAATTATACCTTAACTTCTATCCCTAGCCTACAGTTGATAACCTTTGATAAGCTTTAACAAAATCACTGTTAAAAAATCTAAAAATTTTAGTAAAAGTACTCACTGCATTCGCCAGACTTGTATTTTTAGGTAAATGTAGTTATTTAGTTATTTAGATATTTGTAAAGTGTCGGGGAGTCTAGTAGATGAAGATATTGGTACTGAGTTGGGAGTTTCCACCAAGAATTGTTGGAGGAATTGCGCGGCACGTAGCGGAGTTATACCCGGAATTGGTAACGCTAGGGCATGAAGTCCACCTAATTACAGCAGAGTTTGGTCAGGCTTCGATGTATGAGGTGGTTGAAGGAGTAAAAATACATCGAGTGCCAGTGGCACATAGTAATGACTTTTTCCACTGGGTAGTAAATCTCAACCTGAGTATGGGAGATCACGGTGGTAAGTTGATCTTAGAGGAAGGTGCCTTCGATTTAATTCATGCCCATGATTGGTTAGTGGGAGATGCTGCGATCGCTCTCAAGCATAATTTTAAAATACCACTAATTGCCACAATTCACGCTACTGAATACGGACGCTACAACGGTATTAACACAGACATCCAGGGCTATATAAATGGCAAAGAAATCTTGCTGGCTTACAACGCTTGGCGGATTATCGTTTGTAGCGACTATATGCGCCAAGAAGTAGAACGAGCGCTATACAGTCCTTGGGACAAAATCGATGTCATTTATAACGGTATCCGAGCTGAAAAGAAACAGCATCACGTAGATTTTCATGCTCTGGATTTTCGCCGCCAATTTGCCACAGACAATGAGAAAATCGTTTACTACCTGGGTCGTATGACCTACGAAAAAGGTGTACCTATATTGCTCAATGCCGCACCCAAGATCCTTTCCCAAATGGCAGGTAATGTTAAATTTGTCATCGTCGGTGGTGGTAATACTGAGCATCTGAAACGCCAAGCCTGGGATTTAGGAATTTGGCATCATTGCTATTTTACAGGTTTTCTCTCTGATGATTACTTAGATAAATTCCAAACTGTCGCTGACTGTGCTGTTTTTCCTAGTCTTTACGAACCCTTTGGGATTGTGGCTTTAGAAAGCTTTGCTTCTCGTGTCCCTGTAGTAGTTTCTGATACGGGTGGATTTCCGGAAGTGGTGCAACATACCAAAACAGGTGTTGTCACTTGGGTGAACAATCCCGATTCTTTAGCTTGGGGAATTTTAGAAGTGTTGAAAAATCCAGGTTATCGGCAATGGCTGGTGGATAACGCTTACGAGGATTTAGAGCGGCGCTTTAGCTGGCCGAAATTAGCCAAGCAAACAGAGCAAGTTTATCAGCAAGTTGTCCAAGAGCGATCGCAAATTGCCTGGTAAAAATTTTATTTGAACTTGGATAATTTAATCGGCGTTCCCAGTTAATTTGCGTTAAAAAACAGTACAAGCCCTGTACGCTGGAAATTTTACCCACTAAAGTGCCACAGTTAAGCTAATGCGCGTCTCAATTGCATATTTTTCGTTAAGACTGTCATTTGTTATTGATTATTTACAAAAGACGACCGATAAATGACTAATGACAAAGGACAAATTTCACGAATAAATAAGCAATTAAAATGCGTAACAGCCTAGCAATAATTGCAGTTTGCTCCAGAAAGCTTAGTATGACAAAGGCATTCCCAAACGTAGCATGGCGCTTGAAGAGTACAGCAATCCAGTTGTTGAAGATGGGAAGCTTCCTCATAACCCGTTTTATCGCAAACTGGAAACGCTACTTCCTGGGCGACACTGTTGATATCCACCCCTCCCCTTCTTTCGATGTCCGTCCTACCTTAGCAGGTCCAGTCCTGAGCTTAGGTGGGGGTGGTCCCGATGTCGATGATGCTATCCAGTGGATGATTAACCAAGTTAGGGGAAGTACGAACTCCGGCACTAAAGTTAATGTTGTAGTTATCCGCACTAATGGTAATCACGATTACAATCGGCTAATTTATGCCATGAAGGGCGTAAACACTGTGGAAACTCTTTTGGTTAGCAATAGACAAGAGGCAAACAAAGCCGATATTTTTGAAAAAGTCAGAAATGCTGATGTGATTTTCTTTGCTGGTGGCGACCAATGTCAATACATCCGCAACTGGAAAGATACCAAGCTGGAAACTGCCGTTAAGTCAGTTTACCTTAAGGGAGGTGGGATTGGTGGCACTAGCGCCGGTGCAATGATCCAAAGTGAGTATGTTTACGATGCTTGTGCTTCTTCCGAAAAAGGCATTGAAACTAGAGATGCACTAGAAGATCCTTACCGGGACATTACTTTTACTTACAACTTTTTCAATTGGAGTAATTTGAAGGGAACTATCGTAGATACACACTTTGACAGGCGGGAAAGAATGGGTCGAATTATGACTTTTATTGCCCGTCAAATTAAGGATGGTGTATCTAGTAGTGTTTTAGGTATAGCAGTAAGTGAAAGTACATCGGTTCTTGTGGATAAAAACGGTTTGGTAAAAGTTATGGGTAGGGGTGCGGCATACTTTGTACTTGGAAATCATCTGCCGGAAGTATGCGAACCCCGAACGCCTTTGACCTTTTCCAATTACAAAATTTGGAAAGTTCGCAGTGGCGACACCTTTAATCTTAAAAACCGACCAACTTCTGGGTACTATCTCAGGAGTGTCAAGAGGGGACGGATTGATTCAAATCCCTATTGAGTGGGGAAGGTGGCGTCCCCTCTGGGGATAAGGGGTAATGAGGAGTGGGGAAGCAGGGGAAGCAGTGGCAGAAGAATTAACGCTCTTTTATTACTCTGGTCAGATTAAATTTGAAACCCTATTTTGACCTTAGTCCGCGCAGGCGGACGAGAGTTTGTGTAGCCGCGATTTCTAATCGCCTGGATTATTCTCTCTCCAGAGTCATAGAAGAGCGTTAATAACCAATACCCAATGCCCCATGCCCAATAAGAGCAGATCCCGTGAAAAGTATTTAAAGCCGTCCTACTAATAGCAGGACGGCTTTATTTTGAGCTTTCTTTGTTTTCTTGAATTTGGTCAGAAACCAATATTGCGTAGGTTTTGGTGCATAGTCATTAGAGATCCCCCTTAGTCCCCCTTAAAAAGGGGGAAAAATAAGCCATTCTTAGCCCCCCTTTTTAAGCAGGGTTGGGGGGATCGATTCAAAACCTACGCAGTATTTGGTCAGAAGCCCAGATTTTTAAGACTACTCATTTGCTACTCAAAAATCGCTCAAAACGGCTGAATAGAACGCTTATTGTACTTGTGTGGGGAAAGCACCAGGTCGCACAGCTATGTCAAGATTCTGACCATTGCGACGTAATTCCATACGTAAATCGCCCCCGACTTGGCTACTTTCTACTACCTTTTGGACACTGCTGGCATCTGTGACTGCTTGACCACCAAGCTTTTGGATTACATCACCAGCACGTATCCCGGCTTTAGCAGCTGGTGAATTGGGGACAACTTTCACAACTAATACACCTTTATCTTCATCCACACTCAAACCACTATTAGGATCTGAGTTGATAGTTTGTTTTAGCTGAGGCGTTAACCCCACCATCTGAATTCCCAGATAAGGATGTTCTACTTTGCCTGTAGCGATTAGTTGACTGGAAATGCGTTGTGCTGTGTTGATGGGAATAGCAAAACCTAATCCTTGTGCCCCTTGGATAATAGCTGTATTCATGGCAATTACCTCGCCACGGTAATTTAGCAGGGGACCGCCGGAGTTACCGGGATTAATCGCTGCGTCGGTTTGAATATACTCTACTCGCTTATCGGGAGCGCCGATTTGATTGCTACTGCGTCCGGTAGCACTGATGATTCCGGTAGTTACTGTATTATCTAGTCCAAGGGGGTTGCCGATCGCGATCGCCCATTCTCCCGGTTGCAATTTATCTGAGTTACCCAAGGCCACTAACGGTAAGTTGTCTGCCTGAATCTTGACAACAGCAACATCGGTCAAGTCGTCTTTTCCTAACACTTTACCTTTAAAGCTACGCCCATCCTTGAGTGTTACTGTCACCGTATCAGCACCATCGACTACGTGGGCGTTGGTGAGAATACGACCATCAGCACTAATAATAAAACCTGAACCAGTACCCCGTTCTACCCGATTCTGTTGTTCTGGTAATTGAGAGCCAAAGAAGCGTTGAAAAATTGGATCGTTAAATTGATCTGGTATCTGAGTTTTTATGGTTCGGGAAGAGTCAATTCGCACCACGGCTGGCCCAACCTTTTGCACCACCTGGATAACAAAGTTAGGATCTGTACCTGCTGCTAATGGAGGAGCCGCACTTACTCGACTCACTGCCAAATTAGATGCGCTTTCAGACACCTGCTGAGAATGTCCAGCCATATACCCACCGGCCAATGTCATACCCGATCCCAGTAGCACCAACGATAGAGAGGCGGCAGCCTTTTTCCAGGGTGATCGATTATGGTATTTGGTATCAGCAGTGTTGGATAAAATGCTATTTGATGGGTGTTCTCCATCGCGAGGTTGGTTTTGCATTGCGGTCTGGAAGGATATTTAGATGTATTACTAATGTAGATATTATTTATGACAGTTTTGTTGCAGAAGTATTGCGCTATTGTGAAAGGTTTGGTATTTTATCTATCAAATCCCACCTTAACTGAACTGTATTGGAATATAGTCGTTACTAGAGCCGCAGAGATTGCGTGTTTCATCCATGTCTGAAGGAATAAAATGACACAGGGTAAAATCTTACTTCAGCCTGGGACTTTATGGACAAGTGTCAAAAAACAGACTGAACATGCTTTTCAATGTGGGGCGTTGCTATCGATCCCGACAGAATTTGAATTTGTCGAACAGGATAACGTGCGCTTTTTAGTGCGGATTTTGTCTAACCTGAATCGCAAAAAAGCCGCCAAGGAGAAACAGGAAAAACAATCTGCTACCTCTGGTGAAGAGTTTAATCCTTTCTTGCCCTACGAAGAGGATTTATTTGTGGCGGATATCTCCCATACCCACCTATGTATTTTAAATAAATTTAACGTCGTTGATTATCATCTGCTAATTATCACCCGTACTTTCGAGGAGCAGGAAAGCTTACTCACTCTGGAAGATTTTACGGCTATGTGGGCGTGTTTGGCTGATTTTGATGGTTTAGCATTTTATAACAGTGGCAAAAGCGCAGGTGCTAGTCAGCGACACAAGCACTTACAATTAGTTCCCCTACCACTTGCACCTTCAGGGTCGCAGATACCTATTGAACCTCTGCTAACATCAGCACAATTTCAGAACTCGAACGGAACTTCAGTAAAACTTCCTTTTGTACACGCTTTCGCACCCTTAAATTCCAATTGGGTGCAGTCGCCATTGACAGGGGGACAAGCAACACTAGAAGTTTATCGGACTTTGCTAAATGCTGTGGGTTTAGATGCCAAGCAATGTGGTGCTTACAATCTGCTAGTGACACGAGAATGGATGTTAATCGTACCGCGATCGCAGGAACATTTTCAGTCTATCTCAGTGAATTCATTAGGATTCGCCGGTGCCCTGCTAGTGAAAAACGCAGCAGAAATGGAGATTCTTAAAGCCCAAGGTCCGATGACCATCCTCAAGAATGTTGCTATTGAGCATTGCTAAACCCCTACTGCGTGGATCTATTTATCAAGAGTCAAATATAAAAATTGGCTGCCATTGACCATCTGGGATACAGGGCTACCAAAGTCCTTAGGCATGAGGTAGCTCACTATACAGCAGGATAGATCAACCATAAGGCATATTTATATGAACTATGCCGTAAACTTTTTCAACATAGATACACGACACTAGTTATAATTTCCTATAAGTTGAAAAAACTCTTAAGATTTAGCGTGATTATTGCGCTTCTCTCATACCGACTAGCTGACAACCACATTAGGAGGACTATCTATGGCGCTTGTACCACTGCGGCTGCTGTTGGATCACGCAGCTGAAAACGGTTACGGCATCCCAGCTTTCAACGTTAACAATTTGGAGCAGATTCAGGCGATCATGAAGGCTGCTGTCGAGACAGATAGCCCCGTAATTTTGCAAGCTTCACGCGGCGCTCGTAATTATGCAGGAGAAAACTTCCTACGCCACCTGATTTTGGCAGCAGTAGAAACCTATCCTCAGATTCCCATTGTCATGCACCAAGATCATGGTAATGCGCCTTCTACTTGCTACTCAGCAATGAAGAACAACTTCACCAGCGTCATGATGGATGGTTCTTTAGAAGCTGATGCTAAGACCCCTGCTAGCTTCGAGTACAACGTCAATGTTACCCGCGAAGTTGTAAATGTAGCTCATGCTTTGGGTGTCAGCGTTGAAGGTGAACTCGGTTGTTTGGGTTCTCTAGAAACTGGTGCTGGCGAAGCTGAAGATGGTCACGGGTTTGAGGGTACACTCGACCATTCACAACTGCTAACCGACCCCGATGAAGCTGTTGAGTTCGTAGAAGCAACCCAAGTAGATGCTTTGGCTGTTGCCATTGGCACAAGCCACGGTGCTTACAAGTTTACCCGCAAACCAACTGGCGAAATTTTGGCCATCAGCCGCATTGAAGAAATTCACCGCCGTCTGCCTAACACCCACTTGGTAATGCACGGTTCTTCTTCTGTACCTGAAGATTTGCTTGCACTGATTAACCAGTATGGTGGTGCAATTCCTGAAACCTACGGTGTACCTGTAGAAGAAATCCAAAAAGGTATTAAGAGTGGTGTACGTAAAGTAAACATCGACACCGACAACCGTTTGGCTATTACTGCTGCTGTACGTGAAGCTTTAGCTAAAAAACCAGAGGAGTTTGACCCCCGTCACTTCCTCAAGCCTTCTATTACATATATGCAGAAAGTTTGTGCTGAACGCTATCAGCAATTTGGTACTGCTGGCAACGCAAGCAAGATTAAGCAAGTTTCTTTGGAAGATTTTGCTGCTAAGTATGCTAAAGGTGAACTTAACGTTGTTACCAAAGCATCTGCTAAAGTTTAATTTTGACAACAAATGAATAGAGGCATAGCGCTGCTATTCTTCTAAAAAACTGAGGATTTTAACGTTGTCAGAAACCGGGTGTTTACCCGGTTTTTTGTTTTATAGCAGTTCTCAATTACATGGAATACAGACCTAACCCCCAGCCCCTTCCCTGCTAGCGTTGGGGAGCAAAATTCAAAGCCTCTCTCCTTTTAGGAGAGAGGTTTGGAGAGAGGTCAAAACTGTACTGCACCCAAGCGAGAACCGCTATATTCATAAGGGCTGGGCATGGCGCATTGGCCATTGCTCTCCGTGTCCCCAATCCCCAGTCCCCAGTCCCCAATACTTCGGCTTCGCTCAGTACAAGTCCCCAGTCCCCAGTCCCTAGAACACCCGATGCTGTAAAGAGGGCATTTGACGGCGGACTTGTTCGAGTCTGGTGGGCTTAATTTCTGCGATCGCAATTCCCGGTTTCTCGCCAGCATCGGCTAAAATTACACCCCAAGGGTCGATAATCACGGCGTGACCGTGGGTTAAACGGCGGGCGTAGTTATTACCAGTTTGGGCAGGAGCAATGACGTAGGCGGTATTTTCGATGGCTCTGGCTTGTAGTAGTACTTGCCAGTGATCTTTGCCTGTAAAGGCGGTAAAGGCGGCGGGAATAAAGATCACATCGGCTCCCTTCTCTGCCAAATGGCGGTACAGTTCCGGGAAGCGGACATCATAACAAATAGAAAGTCCTAAGTTACCAAGTGTTTCTGAGAAATAGACGGGGGGTAGTTGCGTACCAGCTACAACCGTGCTGGATTCACGATAGGTGTTGCCGTCGGGGACATCAACATCAAATAGGTGTACTTTGTAGTAACGGGCGAGTTCTTCACCACTGGGATCGATGAGTAAAGTGGTGTTATAAACTTTGCCTGTATTGTCTACCGGAAGGGGAAAGCTGCCGCCCAAGATGGTAATTTGAAAGCGTTGAGCCATTTTTTTGAGAAATTTTTCACTTTCAATCGCGATCGCATCACCTTGTGCGAGTTTATCTTTTTCTTCTCCCATATAAGAAAAATTTTCTGGCAAACCTACCAATTCTGCACCTTGACGCACGGCAAGCTCTATTAATTCTTCTGCCTGTGCCAAATTTTTATGTAAATCGGGCACACTGGTTAATTGAATAGCGGCGGCTAAATAAGACTTCATAGATTCAACAACGAATAGTTCATTTATTGAAGATAGATTATCAAAATATATCTCTACTTCAACATCTGTGGAACTTAATTAGAAATTTATCAGCCAAGATTTTCTTCTCAGAGACTTGTTTGATTGCTGATTTTAATCTTACTGTGGGTTCTAGCAAACTGAGCAATGTGATTAAACCCTGATAAAAGCTGTCTGATGTGAATATTTCTGTATTACTAAATTTATTTATGGAGATTGTAATGAGTGAATTTTTAATTTTTAGAGAGGGGACGTGACACAGTTTCTGGGTTTTCTGTTGACAGCACTAACGGTGTAAATTCATATTGCAGGAATTAGGGAGTTATTTTTGAGGTAGAAAACTCCCAAAAATATTCGCAATCGTCAACTGTATACAGATGTAAACAAGTTTGAGATACGAGAAATCCGCCACTCTCAAACTTGTTTATAAAAATTAACCTAAAGTTAGAAAAACATGGATAACTCAAGAGGATTTTATTGCCGATTGAGTTTCAAAGATACTTTTCGAGAGTGGAAGCTAATGTACTTTTAGGCACAGCGCCGACCACCATATCCACTTTTACCCCAGCCTTAAAAATCATTAAAGTCGGAATGCTGCGGATGCCATACTGACTAGCAACATTAGGATTTTCATCTGTATTGACTTTTACGACCTTTATTTGACCTTTGTACTGTTCGGAGATTTCATCGACAACAGGAGCTACCATACGGCATGGTCCGCACCAGGGTGCCCAAAAGTCAACTAAAACTGGTACTTCGCTGTCGAGTACTTCTTGCTTAAAACTAGAATCGGTAACTTGTGCGGCTGTTGACATGCCTAAAACCTTCGCCAATAATAATATCTGAGCTTGGTGAAAATTCTACCATAGCAAAAACCTCAGCTTGGGAGTAGAGGATGTACATTTGCAAAGAAGCTCTAGAATTTATCAACAAGGGGCAAGGGGGCAGAGTCAAAACCGAGTGGAATTGTGGGCAATCTGATTCATCCTTTTCCCTTTGGCCTTTACCCCTCTTTTTTATTTACAAACATAAGGAACCGCCCGAACAGTAGTCCGGGCGGAGTGTGGTGTGAGGAGTGAACGGAAACATGCGTCTCCGCTATCTCCATTGTAGGCGACATATCAAATTTTTCCAGCAATTGTTTAGGGGCTGGAAAAATTTCTTAGGGATTGGGGACTAGGGATTGGGGACTAGGGATTGGGGACTAGGGATTGGGGATTAGAATTAAAATAACTCTTTCCCAGTACACAGTACCCACTCCCCAGCTTTATTTCCCCATCCCTAATTGTTGAGCTTTTTGGTAAACTTTACCCTCGGTTAATAAAGAAGGCGCAATTACAACTTCCACTTGCTGCATTTCTTTAATATTTTTCACTCCCAAGGTGCCCATGCTCGTCTTTAAGGCTCCTAAAAGATTGTGAGTGCCATCATCTAGTCCTGCTGGACCAATGAGTATTTGCTCTAGGCTACCAGTGGTGCCAACACGAATCCTGGTGCCACGGGGCAAGACTGGGCTGGGAGTAGCCATACCCCAATGATAACCTCGTCCTGGGGCTTCTGCGGCTCTGGCAAAGGGGGAGCCAATCATCACGCCATCGGCACCGCAGGCGATGCATTTACAAATATCGCCACCAGTAATTAAACCGCCATCAGCAATAATCGGAATATAGTTACCAGTTTCCTTGTAGTAATCATCTCGTGCGGCGGCACAATCGGCGATCGCAGTCGCCTGTGGCACACCCACACCCAACACCCCACGAGAAGTACAAGCAGCACCAGGCCCAATTCCTACCAATACACCAGCCGCCCCAGCTTTTAACAAATTCAAAGTGACTTCGTAAGTCACGCAATTCCCCAACACCACGGGAATGGGCATGGAACGGCAAAATTCTGCTAAATCAAGTGGTACTAAAGACTCTGGTGACAGATGTGCAGTAGAAACTACCGTAGCCTGCACAAAAAATAAATCTGCCCCAGCTTTTGCCACCGCTTCACCATATTTACTAGCACCGGCTGGTGTTGCACTCACCGCCGCAATTCCACCTTGTTGTTTAATTTCCTGAATACGTTGTTCAATTAATTCTGGTTTTATTGGTTCGGCATAGAGTTCTTGCATCAAGGCAACAAATTCATCTTTCCCCACAGAGGTAATCCGATCTAATATTGGCTCTGGGTCAACATAGCGAGTTTGAATCCCCTCTAAATTGAGGACACCTAATGCTCCTAACTCTGACAAACGTACAGCCATACGAACATCTACTACGCCATCCATTGCACTAGCAATTATCGGGATTTCTCGCTCAATATTGCCAATCCGCCACTTAGTATCTGCCAAACTGGGGTCTAGTGTTCTGTTACCAGGGGCTAGAGCAATTTCATCTATTCCGTAAGCTCTGCGAGCTGTTTTTCCCCGCCCAAGTTGAATTTCCACGCTTTAAATTTTCTCAAATCTGTTTAAGCTAGGGTATCAAATTGTGGGATAACTTGGGGCGTTTTTTTCTGGAACTACACTAGACTAGTCCGAATAGTACAAGTTGCTGTTCAGAACTTTGGTAAATGCAAAGTCAGCAAATGAGGAAAAGTTGTTAATTGGTTTGGACGTTCTATTGTTGCAAATCGATAAACTTCTGAATCCGAAGATTTTCAATTCCAAAATCGAAAATTGATTTGATTTACCGTTTATTTTTAGCGGCATCGACACCAGTGTAACCAGTTGCTAACCAAACTATCGCTCTAGCTCCATCACGAATAGATTTTTCGATAGATTCAGGCGGTTTTTCTGAAGGAACTGGCACTGGTTTTAAATAAATACCCCGACTACCTAAAATAATTTCGCCGATGACACAAGCCCGGCGCATGTGGAAGTCTGAAGTAATCAAATAAACGCTCTTGATGCCGCGAGCTTGCAAATCATCCACCAACGTAGTAAAATTAGTAACTGTATCTACTGCTTGATAATCCAAGTGTAAACGTTTGGGATCAACACCAGCCTTGATAAACACTCGTTGGGTGTATGTCCGTGGACTGCCGCCTGTAATCCAAATCGGTATATTTGGATGCTCACGAACGAATTTTGCTGTAAACTTCTCTCGCTCTAAATGTCTCGTTGAACCACCTAACACGACAACAGCTTGCGGCTGTACAAATTGGTTTTGTACTTCTTTGTATCCCCACCAGGTGATTAGCGGTAGGACAAGAGCCATCAAACGAAAAGATTTACCTGTAAAGAGTAGCTTATTCAAGGCTCAATAACTTAATTTACTTAGTCCAAAATTTTCTCCGACTAGAAGAAAAAACAGTTGATAGTAGAGTAGCAAACTTCCAAGGAATCTGCCCAAATTTATATTTGGTTGATTTTCCGGTGACAGCGCGATTAAGCGTGCTGGAAGTTTTTCCCCTAATTGATGGATTATCCTAACCTGTATCGGACGATTCATCAAAGGGTTCTAACCACTTTATATAGTAGGTTCTCGTTTCAATGGGTACTTGGTGGGTTAGTACGGCTTTGCGCCCCGGCAAGTTGCTATATATTAAAGGAATTTCAAATAAAAAACATCCTAAACTTTCTACTGTTATGGGTGTTTTCACCCACACTAGATTTGGGGCGGGCAGGATGCCTACCCCACAAGATGGATAATTTATTTCTTAGAAGTCCCTAATTGTCTGAATATAACGGGACTGGTGCGACTTGAACGCACGACCTGACGCTTAGGAGGCGTCCGCTCTATCCAACTGAGCTACAACCCCAACTGTGAAGCATATATAATTATAGCAGTAGTTTTAGCGAGATTGCCAAGAATTATCCCAAGATCCGCCGCCTACTTCTAAACCACAAAGATGACTTTCTGCTTTTAGGATTATTTGAGATTTACTCCCATTTAGTTCTCGTAACTCTAAATTTAGTTTTCCTTGCATAGTGTCCCGACAACAGTATCTTAAACCTTCTGCGGTGGGCGCGCGTAGAGGTGTGCCAGCTAGATGGGTGGTTCCTGTCAATTCAATTTCGTAATTTGAGTTAGTAGCTTTCATTTGCCATCGACCCCAAGGCTGAATTTGCCAATCTACTTGTGAATTCCAGGGAACGAATTCATAAAACTTGCCTTGATAGTGTAAGCCAATCATTGCTACAGATTCCATCCACCACAGTACACCCCGCCGTCCACCGCCAGCAGTTAATGCTAAGTCGGGTTCGCCTTCAAAGCAATTACAATTTATCCAAAACCATTTTTCAGGAAAAGCACCACCCCAATTTTTCTCTCCGTAGGCTGGGGCGTTGGTGAATTCATAGATTTTGCCATTCCAGTCAATTTTTCCACTGGCTAGACCGTGAGCCATCAATATCTGCCATCCTGGTTCAAAAATCTGCAAGAATGAAAGCCAGCCGGCGGTTGATTGCTGAATGCTATTTTGATTACCCCAGCCGTATACTGGTTGAATTTCATACTGCCAACGGCAATAATTATTGGTGGCGCGTTCGCAAATTATTCCCTGATTTAAGGTGGCTGTGGCTTGATATCCCTCTTGAACATGATGCTCAAACTCTGCTGGGAGCAAGTATAGGGGAGAAATTTGCAAATCAGTCTTACCCCAATGACCTAAACCCAAAACATCGCGGCTACCCCAAAATTTCTTCACATCAGGAAAAGTCCGACATAAATATTCATCATCTGGTCCGAGGATTTGGGCTGCACCGCCACTGTGGGGTTTACCGCCGATGGGGTCTTCAATTGAGTACATAAAGGCGAATGTTTGCCCAATTTCCGGTAGCGTAATACGGTAATACCAGCCTTCAAAGAAGCGGCGATTACTATCATCCCAGTGATAACCAGAATGGGGTGTTTGGAGAGGATTTACGGGAATAGTTAACATAGATATAGTTGCCGATTTTTTCAGTATGCGCGATGTTTAACGACAAGCCGAAACGTCTACGCTTCGAGATAAATGATGCTTATGAAATTCTGGGACTACAAGCCGGTGCATCTCAAGCACAGGTGAAGCAAACTTACCGTCAACTGGTGAAAATTTGGCATCCCGATGGCTTTGTTGATCAAAAGCAAAAACAGGAAGCTGAAGAAAAAATTAAATTAATCAACGCAGCTTACAACAAGCTCAAATCTGAAACTCTATCCGAGCCTCCTATTTCTGAAAATCCATCTTCATCTTCGCCTAAAAATCCCCCAAAAATATCTGTCAATCGTTGGGATGCAGAAACTTTCTATACTTTAGGAGTAGAGAATGCTACGAGAGGAAGATATGAAGATGCGATCGCAGATTTTACCCACGCAATTCGTCTGAATCCTTACTACATTGACGCATATAAATATCGTGGGCTAGCTTGCTCTCAACTAGGATACGAATATAGAGCCGCTTCAGATTTAAATAAAGCTACACAAATAGAACAAGAATTAAAAAATCCGGGTGCGGCGCGGACATTCCGCTCACCTAGATATGTATCAAAACCTAGACCTCTGGTAAAAAGATTTTGTCAATGGATAAAAAGTTTACTGCGGCTAAATCGGCGTTGGAGATAAGAAGCACACCTCCGATGAAAGATCCAGTTTTCTGCAATTCATATTTAGGATTTTCTGTCAAGGTGTAAGTACTACTTATGTGAAATTACTATAAATAATAAACTATAAATTTATCAGAAATGTAGCAACTTTCTGGAAGTAACCTGGTAATTGCCGCATAGCGATCGCTATCCTTAACAAAAAAATTAACGTAACTTGTTTGAAACTTTATTCAAACAATATCTGTCTATTTAAATAATCAGGATTTCTACTCTGGTGGGTAATTTTAAGTATACACAATACTGTGTTCGTAATAGTACGTGTTCGCTATTGTAAAAGTTCAGTTATAACAAGCCCTACTCAATTAAGTGTTTCTAACCAAGGTGTAAATGATGACTTATTTATTGCGATCGCCAAAAAAATCCTTGCAAAGTTGAAGTTTCGACACAAAAGCTACTGCATATTTCACCCCAATAAGCCTGAATGAATAAATATAGTATGAATGAGGTGTCAACCATGACTCGAATTCGTGACGTTGTACAAATAGCTCTAGCAACTGGCTATTTGACAGTAGAAGCTGAAGATCAACTACGACAACTGTTGACTACCCGATATGACTTGGAAGATTTTAATGCTTTCATGACTTTGCAGGAAGCTGCCATGACTGGTAAGGTCAAGCAGGAGTCTAGAGAGCGGTGTGGCATCAAGTAGAGACGTAGCCTACTACATCTCACCGACGGGGGCGTTTACCATCATCTTCCAAATCATCATCATCCTCAAAAAATTCCCAATCATCATCATCCGCTTTGGTAGTCGGTGGCTGATAAGGGGGGACGATTACTCGGTAATCAGCATCATAAACGGATTCAGTTTTTCCCGCAGCCGTATTTTTTGGCTCGCGGTAGCTGTAGGAGTAAACTGAACCAGACTGAGAACTACTTTTGGCTTCTGATTGACGTTCGTAAGTTTTAGAGTCTCTCGGCTGTTGAGCTTGAGGATTGGGGTTAGGTACTGACTCTGAATTTTCATCAAAGTTCCAATCATCTCCACTGCCATTTGTCTCCCAATCATCAAATACATCACTGCTAGGCTCTTCTCTTTTACTAGCTGGTGGTGGAGGAGTGACAGGGCGAGATGTAGGTTCTTCTCTCCGGGTTGTCTTTGCACGAGGCGAAGTTGCGGTTGCTCTATTAGAAGTTTGTCTTTGTCCTGCAACAAAATAATTGGATAAGTTAAACAACGTAGCAATCAATATAGATGTGAAGCCACCAGTGGCAGTACTGAACAAAATCCATATCGCTAGTGGTAATGGTTGAGTTCGCACGCCCAAAAATACTAGCGATAGGGCAGGTGAGAAATTTTGAACTAACAACAGCGTTAGTCCTCCCAGTAACGCCACCAATAGAATTAAGCGAATTACAGCCATAGCAATTTTGTCAGTTGTCAGTTGTCAGTTGTTAGTTGTCAGTGGTCAGTTGTCAGTAATTAGTCTGATTACTCTTCACTAATTACTGTTCACTGACTACTGACACTATCAGCCATCTCTATCATTACCCTTTTAAGACTATTTTGAAAAAGGGACTGGGGAACCCCAGTCCCCAGCGATGCACTGAGCTTGTCGAAGTGTCCCCAGTCCCCAGTCCCGGAGTACCATTCCTCCCCGACTTCGGCGCAGCAAGTCGGGGAGGAATGGCGCGACCCGGTGAAACTGATGATAGATCGACTGAGGGCATTAACGATGACCTTGCCATCGCTGAATGGGGATGCAGTCAATATCTAGTTGATCTAAAGCACGGGCAACTACAAAATCAACTAAATCCTCGATGGTTTGGGGATTGTGATACCAGGCAGGGATAGCGGGGACAACTCTAACTCCAACTTCTGCTAAAGAGGTTAAGTTACGGAGGTGGATGAGGCTAAAAGGCGTTTCACGTGGGACAATGACCAGCTTTCGCCCTTCTTTGAGTTGGACATCCGCCGCCCGTTCTAGTAAATCGGAACTCAAGCCAACCGCTAGCTTTGCCACTGTACTCATGCTGCATGGAATGATGATCATTCCCAGAGTGGCAAAGGAACCACTAGCAATCCCGGCTCCAACATCACTCCAAGGATGGCAGCGTAGTTTACCAGAAAGTGCAACTCCAGCTTGCTCTCGCCAGAATTGTTCTTGCCCGGTTGGTTCTGCTGGCATCCGAATTTCCTGTTCTGACTGCCAAACCATGTAAGTTGATTTAGAGGCAACCAATTCAACACTGTAATCCGCTTGTAACAGAAACTTGATCGCGCGAACAGCGTAAATCAGACCAGATGCGCCCGATACGCCTAAAATTAGAGGCTTAGTGTGATTTGACACGTAACTTTTACTTAATTTTACTCATCATCAGAGTAAGGGTCTAGGTCATCAGGCTCAATATCATTTGGTAAGTAGAGGTCTGAAAGCTCGTCATGGGAATCATTACCAGTTAAACCTTTGGCTACACCATCGCTGCCGACTGTTACCAAATCAATTTGCTGGCGGTAGTAATCGACACTCTTAACTTGGACGGCGACGCGATCGCCTAATCGATAAGAAGCGCGATTTTTACGCCCAAAAAGTGCCTGTTGTCTGGCGCGATATTCATACCAATCATCTTTGAGAGAACTGACGTGTACCAATCCTTCCACCCGCAAAGGCACACCAGGATTACTGCTGGACTCCACCTCGGCGGCTGGTACTTCAATTTCTACAAAGAAACCATAGGATTGAACCCCGGTAATTACACCTTGAAATACCTGACCGATGCGTTGCTTCATCAGTTGGGCTTTTTGCAGTCCAGCTAAATCGGCTTCAGCTTCTTGGACTTCTTTTTCTCGGTCGTTAATTTGGACAATTACCCTAGTCAAATCGCTTTGGAGTTCTTGTTGCAATTCTGGGGGTAAAACGTTCCAGTTAATTTCCTCATGGCTGGAGGAGTGGCGCAGGTTAACGCGTTCTCTGACACGGGTATTGCGGCGATCGCGCCCGTTTTCGAGTAGTGTGTAATACACTCTCTGCATCAGCAAATCTGGGTAACGCCGCAAGGGAGCGCTAAAGTGGACATATTGCGGTAGTGCCAGACCAAAGTGAGATCCTTTGGTTGTGCTGTACGCAGACGGCTTAAGTGTATCTTGTAATAAGTAGGTAAGAACTTGCTCAGAGACAGATTCCGCAAAAGCTGTGGTCAAATGTTGGTAATCTAAGGGTTGGATATCGACTTCGGGATCTAGTGTGAGGTCAACGCCCAAATTGACTGCCAATTTCAGCATTTCCTGGACATCTTCAACATCGGGTGTACCTTGGACTCGCCAGATAGCGGGAACACCAAGGGCATTTAAGTGAGTTGCGAACAGTTGATTAACTAACAGTACCAACTCCGTGAGTAGCGATCGCACTGGTAAATCATTCACCACCACAGCGCCGAGAATCCCCTCATCATAGTAAGCGTTTTGGCTAGGCGGCAGATTCAACTGGAGGCTACCACGAGTCAAACGTACCTGTTTGACGGCTGTTTGCAAGGCTTGGAGGTCTTGCAGTATTTGGACGACCTGTGGAGATTGATTATGAGCTTCACCTGTGAGGATTGCTTGAGCTTGTTCTGTACTCAGTGCCGTCTCTACGTTGATCACACTGGATTGGATTTCCCATTCCAGTACTTCTCCCGATTGGGGATCAATGGTAATTAAAAAAGAGATGGTTAAGCGATCGCTTCCAGGTATTAAAGAACAGCGTTCTGCCACACCTGCTGGTAATATTGGCAGCACCAACTCTCCCAGATACACTGATTTACCCCGTTTGAGTGCTTCTCTATCTAGGGGTTCGTCAGGTTGGACATAGTGAGAAACATCAGTGATATGAACGCCTAAAAGCCAATTTCCAGCTAAGTTTTTTTCTAAACTAAAAGCGTTTTCGATAACTTTGGTATCGCCATTTACCCCTTCAATGGTGAGAGTAAACAAATTACGCAAATCTAGCCGATTTTTCAGGTCTGCTTTGAGGAGCTTTTTGGGCAACTTAGCGGCGGCTTCTAGGACATTATCTGGAAAAGTCCGGGAAAGGTCGTGTTTGCACGTAACTAAATCTATATCAGCAGCAGCTTCGGCATCGCTACCGAGAACTTGCACCACTCGACCAAGGGGAGGATATTGTGCCAACGGGTAACGCAAAACTTCCACATGAACCAGGTGATCGATCGCTTCTTCTAACTTTGCCTCATTAGGTTGAATCTTGAGTTCAAACAGCAATCGATCGTCTAAAGGCACAGCCCGGAAACCAGTTTCCACCTGCTTAATTCGTGCCAGTAAAGTGTGGTTGGAACGTTCGAGAATCAGCTTCACCTCCCCTTCAGGAGAGCGACGGCGACTGCCTTCTTTGAGAACTCTCACCAAAACGCGATCGCCATTCCAAGCATTACTCAGATGACTTTCGCGGATGTAAATATCCTCAGCACCTTCCACATCTTGAATCGCAAAGCAAAAGCCCTTACTAGAACAACGGAGTTTTGCCTCGATTATTCCCTCTTCTGAGACACGGCGGTACTTGCCCCGTTCTTTCACTAAAATACCGATTTTTTCCAGAACATCTAAAGCAATGTGAAGTTTTTGTAAACTTTTTTCATCTTCACAGCCAAGTTTCTTTTCTAAAACCTTCCGAGCTACCAATTTATCATCGGTGAAATTGGCAAGGAGTGTAGCGATTGAAAATTCCATGCAGTGAACCGACCTTTGGTCAAAACATCATTTGTTGTTTAATCTGGTTCTTTTCTGTATACCCTCACGGCTTACAGAAACAAGCTGGAAACTAATTGCCCTGAAGCAAGCTTCCTAAGTTCTCACGAAAGGAAGCCCGACCCAGCAAGAGCGGGAAACTACTCCCGCAGTTCCTTTGCAAAGAAGCCGACCCAGGAACAACTCTGGGTGTCTACAAACTTCTGACTGCACGATGCTCTCAGAATTGCCTGCGTTCAACTCCCTTCACCTAACCAAACTTCAGATTGCACGCCTGATTAAAATTTAGCCCCGCTAGCTAATTACGCGACGGGTTTTTGAGAAGCTGGGTTTAGAGAACTCTCCATGCTGCCCAAAAGCGCTATGCAGGGGAGCCACTGCGGTGAGGCAGCCCCCGTTTTAGCGGTTCCCGTCGATAGCGCAGCGTTAGCGAGTCTTCTCCCTTGGCCTTAGCCTCTCCCTTTGGGAGAAGGGGAGACGCTTTAGCACAACGAGCGTCTGGGGGACTGCCTTTCCCGAAGGGTCTTAGGGTCACCCCAAGTGGATCAAGTGGCGTGGAAACTACAGGTGTTTGATTGTCTAGAGTGAAGGTAATTTTACGCCATTAGATTCTGATTTTTAACTAGGAGGAACTGCCGGTGAACCCAATTTTCCCACATGTAGAATCGGTAACAATTAGGTAAGCAGCTTAATAAGCAGCGAGGGCGAACCTTATCTCCATTATTGTAGATTTAGAGCGCACTTCCAGAAAATAGTTGTAGATATCGAGTTGGGTAATTAGTATAGCATTGCAAGCAAGACTACCCAGATAAGTTAGCACTAGCTAAAAATTTCGTCAAAAAACACCTACTGCTACAATTAGGACATAAGGCAAAGCAAGAATATTACTTTCAAAGGTACTGGGGATTAGGGATTGGGGATTAGGGATTAGGATTAAAATAATTCTTTCCTAGTTCCCAGTCCCCAGTCCCCAGTCCCCAGTCCCCAAAAGATTTAGATTGGTAGCAGTATTATGTTGGCTCAATTCCAGAGCTTGTATCCCAAAGGTAGTCTGATTTCTGAATTAGTGCAAATTTTTCAAGGAAAATATATTGTTCGGGCAAGCGTGCAAATTGAAGGCGTAACCCGTGCTACAGGTATGGCAGCAGCCGAAACAGTAGAAGCAGCAGAAGACCAAGCCAGAACCAGGGCGTTGATAGTTTTGGGTATTACAAATGCGTCACCAGAATCAGTGGCATTTACCTCAAATCCAATTTCCCCGGCACAGCTAAACCCTTCCTTGAATACCAAAGTAGGATTAAATGAGCCTGCTGCCTATTCCTCTGCAAAAGATCAGGATTTTGTTAGTAGTCAATGGCCAGTGGTCAGTGACAAAGAAATATCTATCCCGCCTTCCAGAGTCCGCAATATCAAACCAGAAGTAGTAACAAGTAACGAACAGTACGAGTACAGCAGTGCTGCGCCCCTAGCAAGCGATACCTATAGCCAGGATTTAGGTCAAAACTTTTCTCTGACTGACAACCGAGAACTAGAATTTGATCCTCCAGTTGAAAGCTTGGAAATAACCTTTGATAACCAGCCTGAAAATCAAACCTTTCCCGCAATTTCTGCCAATAATGTCACACCATTTACACCCCGGAGTTACAGCCCTCAAGAGGATGTCGCCACCCCGACTGTGACAGGAAAGAGAAAGAAGAAAGCTGAACCCGTTGATTTATCGGATGTCATTGCGAAAACAGATGTCGAACTTCAGCGTTTAGGCTGGACACCAGAACAGGGACGGGAGCATTTGATTGAAACCTACGGTAAGCGCGGGCGGACTTTGCTCACTGAAGAAGAATTACACGGATTCCTCAAATACTTACAATCTCAGCCAGACCCAATAGCGGGATTTTGATTAGTCATTGGTCATTTGTAAGGACTAATGAATAATGACGTAGGTTCTTGAAACAGTAACGAAGCTATGGAACCTGTAAATTTTTCTGAAGTAATTGCTCAAATACATGTCGAAAAGGAGCGATTAGGCTGGACAACAGACCAAGTACGAGAACATCTCAAAAAAAACTATGGGGGGCATACTTTGCTGGCAGAAGTAGAATTACTAGACTTCCTCCAATACCTTGCACCTCAACCAACATCAGCATTAGACGAAATTCTGATTGCCAAAATTAATGTTGAAATCGAACGGTTATTGTGGACACAAAAGCAGGGACGGGAACATCTCATAAAAAATTATGGGAAGCGATCGCGTAATTTGCTGACAGAAGTAGAATTATTAGACTTCCTTAAATACCTTGGATCTCAACCTACACCAGCATTAGACGAAGTTCTGATTGCCAAAATTAATGTTGAAATCGAGCGGTTATTTTGGACACAAAAGGAGGAAGAACAGTATTTCATAACAACTTATAACAAGCCTGTTCGCACTTTGCTTACCCAGGAAGAATTACTGGATTTCCTCAGATACTTGGAATCTCACCCCATACCAGAAGACAACTCCGAACTTTACGCGGAATATGAAGAGTTACAAGATTTCTCTAGTGATTCAGAAGAATCAGACAATATAATCACTAAAATGTATCCTGTGCATTTATTGTATCCTGTGGATTTTTTTGAAGTACTGACTAAAACTGATGCTGAAATGCAGCGTTTAGGGTTGACAGTAGAGTGGGGACGGGAACATCTCATAAAAAATTATGGGAAGCGATCGCGTACCTTACTGACAGAAGTAGAATTATTAGACTTCCTCCAATATCTCCAATCTCAGCCAGACCCACTAGTTTGATGGATGAATAAGTTCGTAGTAAAGACTTTAGTCCTTGATTTGAGCGCTAAAGCGCTCACTACGAACCAAGCAAACTTGACTTGACAGACTACTAGCGGGATTTTAGTTAGTCATTTTTGTAAATCGGTATTAAGTACTTGAGCAGAATACCCATTGTAAAAATAACCCCTCTTCAGTTATGAAAAGGGGTTATTTTTAGGGTTTAAGGGAATTTAAAGTGGTAAATCACTATTTACTAATCGTGACTATTAATTAACAACCGCAACTGCTGGACGACTACCGGCGGCGTGACGGTCAATCACTTGGTCAATCAAACCGTATTCCCTGGCTTCCTCTGGCGACATGAAAAAGTCACGTTCAGTATCTTCAGCAATGCGCTCAATTGGTTGACCAGTATGTTCAGCTAAATAGTCATTTAGCCGCTTCTTATGGTACAAAATTTCCCGCGCCTGAATTTCAATATCAGTCGCCTGTCCTTGAGCGCCGCCTAGAGGTTGATGAATCATAATCCGAGAATGGGGTAGACTCATCCGCTTACCTTTAGCACCCGCGCTGAGGAGGAAAGCGCCCATACTCGCCGCCAATCCGGTACAAATTGTACAGACATCAGGGCGAATATGTTTCATAGTGTCAAAAATGCCCATACCAGCCGTCACCGAACCACCGGGAGAATTGATGTACATATATATGTCTTTCTCCGGGTCTTCAGCATCCAAATACAGCAGTTGGGCAACAATCAAGTTAGCAATGTTGTTATCAACTTGTTGTCCCAAAAAGATGATGCGCTCACGTAACAGCCGTGAGTAGATGTCAAAGGCGCGTTCACCTCGACCCGATTGTTCAATAACGATAGGAATCATGGAAGCGTGTTTGTGGCTACTTTAAATACATTTTATCGGTGACAGCACGAAACTGGGGTTTATCTCTACTGTTGCCAGGTAGATAGAAGTAAATCTTTGCCAATTCTGTCTTATACGATAAAGGAGCAAAATGTGCTTTTGCAATAGATTCAACCTCTAAGGGCACTTTTTAGCGAGAAAAGCTGTCTCAGAAAATTAGGGAAGAACAAATCAAAAAACTCCAACTATCGCCAATCTGATGTTTTGGCCTTTGCTGCATAACCTAGGCGATGTGGTAATTAGACCAATAACTGAAATCCGACTTGCTTAGGGAATTATGTTAATTTTCAGTAACATTTTAAATGTTTTTTAGGATTTCCCTCAGCAATTATCAAGTTATTTTTGTTAAATTCGGTAAGTCGATAGTACGAGGTGTATTTAGAATAACCAGTCCTAATTGAAATGCTATCCACCAGAGAGAGACGTGCCATGCTGGAAAAACTTATACAAGCCGCCATCATCACCTTCTTCCTGCACCTGATAGCAGGACTTAGCCCAAATACTATAATTCAGACAAAGACAGCATCACCTATGCAAGAAACGCCACCAAGTATTGTCAGCTTGCTGTTGCGATCTTTTCAATAAGAATGTTTCATAAGTTGTATAGGTGTAAGTAAGTCGGCGCAAATAAACTCAACTATAGCGTTTCTCTGGTGAGTCCAATACAAACCTAACCCCTAACCCCTTACGCCAGGTGCTTCTCCCAGGGGGAGACGCTACGCGTAGCTTGCTTCCCTGGAGGGGTACAAGTCGGCAGAGCCGCCCAACGCACTGGCTCCCCTACTAGCGTTGGGAAGTAAGATTCCTGGGAACAGGGTAGACTGAGCAGAAGGCAACTTACTTGCGTTTGATTATGACTAATCGCCTTGCTGAAGCTAAGAGCCTCTATCTCCGCAAACACGCCGAAAACCCCATTGATTGGTGGCCTTGGTGTGACGAAGCACTTGCAACTGCAAGGGCGCAAAATAAACCGATTTTTCTCTCCATTGGCTATTCTAGTTGCCATTGGTGTACTGTCATGGAAGGCGAGGCTTTTTCTGATATTGCGATCGCTGATTACATGAATACCAATTATCTTCCCATCAAAGTAGACAGGGAAGAAAGACCTGACCTCGATAGCATCTATATGCAAGCTTTGCAGATGATGAGCGGTCAAGGGGGTTGGCCTTTAAATATTTTTCTTTCTCCAGAAGATTTAGTGCCGTTTTACGCTGGTACTTATTTCCCTGTAGACCCGCGCTATGGTCGTCCAGGATTTTTGCAGGTGTTGCAATCCCTTCGCCGTTATTACGATACAGAAAAAGCGGATTTACAGCAACGCAAAGCCCTAATTATTGAGTCTCTCCTCACATCTGCGGTATTGCAAGATGGTACAACAACTGAGCTTGAAGACCATGAATTACTCCGCCAAGGTTGGGAAACTACTACAGGTATAATTACTCCTAATCAATCTGGTAATAGCTTTCCGATGATTCCCTACACAGAATTAGCACTGCGGGGAACTCGATTTAATTTTGAATCTCGCTATGATGGCAAGCAAGTTTGTACCCAGCGAGGATTAGATTTAGCACTGGGCGGCATTTATGACCATGTAGCTGGTGGCTTTCATCGCTATACTGTTGACCCGACTTGGACAGTACCGCATTTTGAAAAGATGCTCTACGACAATGGACAGATTGTGGAGTATCTGGCTTCTCTGTGGAGTGCGGGAGTACAAGAACCAGCATTTGAGAGGGCGGTTGCTGGTACTGTCCAATGGCTGAAGCGGGAAATGACCGCACCTGAAGGTTACTTCTATGCTTCTCAAGATGCCGATAGCTTCACTGAATCCACGGCAATAGAACCAGAGGAAGGAGCTTTTTACGTTTGGAGTTATAGCGAATTAGAAGAACTATTAACACCGGAAGAATTAACGGAATTACAACAACAATTTACTGTTACCCCTAACGGCAACTTTGAAGGACGTAACGTTTTACAAAGAAGGAATTCAGGTCAACTGAGTGCAACCCTGGAAACGATACTGAGTAAGCTGTTTACCGCTCGTTATGGCGTTAGTTCTGAGTCGCTAGAAACTTTTCCCCCCGCTCGTAACAATCAGGAAGCAAAAACCACTAACTGGCCAGGTCGCATTCCTTCGGTGACAGATACGAAAATGATTGTCGCTTGGAATAGTTTGATGATTTCTGGGCTGGCTAGGGCTGCTGGGGTTTTCCAACAACCGTTATATCTGGAATTAGCAGCACGAGCGGCGAATTTTATTTTGGAAAATCAGTTTGTCGATGGGCGTTTCCACCGACTCAACTATCAAGGAGAACCAAGTGTTTTAGCGCAGTCTGAAGATTACGCTTTGTTTATTAAAGCTCTGCTAGATTTACAAGCTTCCAACCCTGAGCAGGAACAATGGTTAGAAAATGCGATCGCTATCCAAGATGAATTCAACGAATTTCTTTGGAGTGTAGAGTTAGGTGGTTATAATAACACATCAAGTAGCTCTAGTCAAGATTTAATTGTCAGAGAGCGTAGTTATGCTGATAATGCTACACCATCAGCCAATGGAATTGCGATCGCTAATCTTGTCCGTCTCGCTTTACTCACCGATAATCTAGATTATTTGGATTTAGCCGAACTTGGTTTAAAAGCTTTTAAGAGTGTAATGCATCGCTCTCCCCAAGCTTGTCCTAGTTTATTTACAGCTTTGGATTGGTATCGTAATTCTACCTTGATTCGCAGCACCACTGAGCAAATAAACTCTTTGATCCCCAGGTTTCTACCAACGGCTGTGTTTGCCATCACATCTGATTTACCAGAGGGAAGCGTGGGATTAGTTTGCCAAGGTTTGAAGTGTCTGGCACCAGCAGAAAGTGTAGAGCATTTATTGCAGCAAGTCGAGAAAAGTCAGGTGAGGGCGTGAAATCGCTCTCAAGAAGGGATTAAATACTCAATATTCTCATTGAGATCCTCAACCGCAAGCCAGCAAGCCAGCCAGGGGTTATAAACCCCCGGCTAAGAGCTTAAGTCCTCTAAAAGAGGACTAAATAAGAATTTCAGTCCATTTACAATGGACTTTGGCTATTAGCCCGCGATTTGAATCGCTGGCGAGTGATGCACACAAGTGCAAAATATATTTCTAACCTATATTTTTGTTGGCGAATGACTATTAACTCATGTAGCAAATTAACCGCCATTGTATTAGCAGGCGGCAAAAGTTCTCGCATGGGTCAAGATAAAGCTTTGATTCCCATTCAAGGGATGCCGTTATTACAGCGAGTTTGTGGGATTGCTCAAAGCTGTTCTGATACGGTTTATATAGTTACTCCCTGGCCAGAACGCTATCAAGACTTGCTTTTGCCTGGTTGTCAGTTTATCCGAGAAGTATCTTTATCTGGAGAATCCCTCGCTCATGGGCCTTTAGTAGGTTTTGCCCAAGGATTAGCCGAAGTGCAGACAGAATGGGTGCTGTTGCTAGCTTGCGATTTGCCGAGATTGCGGGTTGAGGTGTTGCAAGATTGGGTAACTAGACTTGATAGGGTGGGAGATGATAAGGTCGCAGCTTTAGCTGATAATCCAAAAGGCTGGGAACCTCTGTGTGGTTTCTATCGCCGTCGCTGTTTGCCACAACTTTTAGAGTTTATCAACCAAGGGGGGCGATCGTTTCAGCAGTGGCTTCGGCAATATCCTGTAGAAGTTTTGCCCTTACCAGAACCTGAAATGCTATTCAACTGTAATACACCAGAAGACTTAGCTTTAAGTTGAGTTGAGATAGAAGCATTTTCAATTGCCTATTCAACGTTTTAGCCGTAACGTGGAACTGCTAACTATATTTATTAAGAATCCGAGGAGTGATTATGGGGCAGACACCGGAACTAGGACAGATTATCATCCTGAATGGTGTCCCGCGATCGGGGAAATCAAGCATTGTTGCAGTAATCCAAGAGACATTTGATGGTCTGTGGATGAACTTGGGTGTCGATAGGTTTATGCAAATGACTCCCGCACGATACCTGCCTGGGATCGGTCTACGACCAGGGGGAGAACGCCAGGATATTGAACCCCTGGTTCCCATTCTGTACAGCGCCATGTATGAGTCCATCGCTGCCCACAGCCGCTTGGGTCTGAATGTCGTGGTTGATGTCGGACACCATGATGCCTACGCAAGGGAGCGGGGTATTCTAGCTGATAGTGCCCGACGTTTGAACGGATTGCCGGTCTTGTTCGTAGGCGTTCACTGCCCCATCGAGATTATTATGGAACGACGACAAAACACAGGGTGGAACGTGGGAAGTACAGGCGATTCCCCGATGCCACATCCGGTTCAGTTATGGCAAAGTGAAGTCCACATCCCTGGTATCTATGACCTGGAAGTTGATACCTCCTTGTTAAGCCCCGGTGCTTGTGCTGAGGTGATCCGCCAGCACCTTGGAGATAGTCCAGCACCATCGGCATTCCAACGACTCGCTGCACATTATACTTAAGCTGTAGTTATTGCCTTTTGACTACTTCTGCAAGAAGTCTACTTAACTCGACAGAATTTGCGATCGCTATCACTTTCAGGATATTGCCAAGAATAGGCAAAATGGCTAACTCCCTTCAGTTGGGGGGCAAATTTTCGGAGTGCCTGCATTTGCACTTCTAGGGATGGACGATTACTGACGGATTCTCCCCATTTACCTGCTAAAGCCGGCATTATCTGTGTACCCGGTTTTGCCATACTCACAACCCGTTGCACTTGCGCCACAATACAACTGACATCACCACAAGTGCCATAAGCCATAGGATGCCACTCTAATGTACTGGGGAACCGATCCCAAGGTTGTAAACGGGAATCATACCCTTGTCCGACAGTTTGGTTGCCATCAGGGAAAAACACCACTCCTGTAGCAATACCTAGCTGCTTTGCTGGGTAACTAGCGATGGTGACAAAATCTAGAATTCCTTGCATGGCGTGGGCAACGGCAAGCTGCCACAACTCCCATTGTAAAAGCGGTTGTCTATCGGTTGCAGGCAGAATTGAGTTTTCTGGTGGTGGGAGAGGGCGTCCTTGCCAGAGTGGTTCTCCTTCTTGAGGATAAAGTTGATCAACTTCCGCTATATCTCCACTAGTGACGAATCCCTTGGTCAAAAAGCGCCGAATTAAGTCCAGCCCTTTGTAATTCTGTGCCCGTTTAAATAAAGCTTCTTGGGTTGCGGGACTAAATAACCATAAATCTGAAACTTTGGTGGCGATAGAATCACTTCCAGCTTGTCGGGGATAGCGCACGTAGTCCAATAACAAACCATCTGGGCGACGGCGCAAAATTTCTTGTACTAATTGGTAGTAGTCGCGTTTTGCTTGCAGATTGTAAGGGTCGATAAATACTTGAGAGCCATTATCTACCACATATAAACTGGTTTGACCTTTGCCATTACGAGCGATCGCATCTTTTCTGTCTGGACGCTGGGCATAAGTATATCCGAAATTTGCGGTAAACATCCAGGCGTAGACCTTCAAACCACGTTGCCGACCTTTTTTAATTGCTGTGGCGAGTATATCGGTGTTTTCTGCTCCGGGAGTGCGAATCACAGCCGGCCAAACCGTCGGGTTAGCTCTTGCTGGCAATAATACCTGCCCGTCGTAAAATACTTCTAAATAAACTTGGTTATAGCCTCGGTTAACAATTCGATCCATAATCTGATCAATTGTTCCCGGCTTAATGTCACAGGGATACAAGCGCAACCAAATGGCTTGGATTTGCGGCCAAGTCCGAGTGCGGCACTCCTGCAATTCCTGTGCTTGTTTTTGTACTATGCTTTGGTAGAGCGTTTGAGCATCTTGATCGCCTTTGAGGGCTGACAAACGTAAGTTTTCTTTTTCTTGCACCGTCGCTGATGATAACTGACAATACTCACTTACTTGCGCCCTTACTGGTTCGCTCCCAAAGTTGGGGATCAACGAACTACTAGTAAAAATAACAGCGAATAAGCGCCGCCAGAATAATGTTGATCTTGCAAAGTTCAAGGGACGATTAGACATACCTACCAGTAGATGAACAAATTCAAAATTTAAAAGAGTTTCAGTCGGAGTTTAAATATCCGTCTGTAGCTTGCTTCCCCCAGGTTAACTGGGCAAAGACGGAGTGGCTCAGACTCTGAGCTACGTGTTAATGTTCGAGTATTAAACCCTCTAATTTGCGATCGTCATCGATTCCAACTTAGATTATCGCGGTGAATTGTATGAGATTATACATTTAATTAACAACGGTTTTAAAACCTATTTTTTCTAGACTCTTAAAGACCTATTTCTGTTGCCGTATTCTTTTATAAACACATAAACATATAAATGGAAGTTTGACATCCTGACTTTTAGTTTGGAGAGTATCAATCAGTTTAGTTGAAAATTTAAAACTCAGGTTTCAATAAAGTTAACAAAATAGTCAAGAGTCAAAATTATGACTCTTGACTATTGATGATCGAGCAGGCAATAGTTAATAGTTAACCGCCACGCTTCAGCGCCGTCTCTACCTGCTGCAACTCCTTCTCTAGACGATTTTTGAGTTTTTCGGGTACGGGACGATTTGGGTAAGAACTGTAATGTCCAGCCAGGGAGTTGAGGGCTGTTCGGATGGTTGTAAAGGAGCCAAGACCAGAAACAGAGTTAACTCGCTGGTAGCGAGCTGAAAAGTCATTAATTTTTTGACGCGCTTCTGCTTGAACTGCTGCTTTGTCTGGTGAATCTTGTGATATATCCAGAGCTTGTCTCATAACATTGACCACAGCTAAGGTATCTTGACGATAATCCCCAGTCAAACTATCTGGACTGCCAGAACAACCCATTAAGCCGAGAGATACAACCAAAACCAGCGCAAGCAAACGCGACCAATAGCGCTTCATATGCATTAAGTAAAAGAATACGTAAATCAACGTCCATCCTATCTTGGATTGGTAACTTGGGGATCAATTGAGTGCTAAGTGGGCAGTGGAGAGTAGGAATGGGGAGTGAGGAGGGTTGTTTCATTCCCTAAAAGGCGCTGATTTGTAAGCATCTTGGGCAAAAAATCAGGTGATTCAAGAAGAATGCAGAATTCAGCATTCTTTGAGTCGGGTCTATACAATGAGCTACTATCCAATTTATCTCCGACAGATGAATTGATTAGGTAAAAACCTTTAGAAAGTTCACATTATCTAAAGGTAGATGACGCAACTGATGATTAATTTCATCAGCCGTAGCTAATCCTGAAAGCATCGCACTTTCCACAAGATTGCCCCCACACCAATCACCACAGCAAATTAAAGGTAAAGGAGTTTCGGCAGACAAAAAAGCTTCGTGCCAAGGACTGCGAGGAAAGGCATAACGCCAACGATGTACTTGCATCCATTGGGGAGTATTCAGCCAAGAAAGGGACAGAGATTCAGCTGCTCGTTGTAACATATATTGTCCAGCAGGTTGTAAATCCTGTGATTCTAGATGACCTTGGGCAAAATTAGCACTACTTTGCACTACAAAATGTGGTTGCTGAGGGTTTAGACGTTTGCTACTATCCAAACCAATCCATGCTAAATCAGCATCATCCACAAAAGTTAGAGCTTTCCATTGAGGGAGGGGTTGGGATGTAGATGGATATCCAGCGATCGCACTAATTGAAGGATAAAATTCTACGGAGCGCAAGTTATCCAGAAAGGCTCCATCCAATACACTTTCACCCAAGGGTTCTAACAGCATCACCGCTTGGGGTGCAGGAATGGCGACGACTAAAGCTTTTGCAGTTAATTCTTCGTTGCTAGATTCCAGAGTCAAACGCCAACTACTTTCGGGAGTTGGAGTAATAGCGATAACACGCTGATTCAGTAATATTTCTAAACCAGGGGCGAGGGTTTTAGCGATCGCACTCATTCCCTCAGGTGCAACATAACACGGACTGCGGTTTTTGGGTTCAGATAAAGGAACGCCTGCTGTGAGTTCGTAAACCTCCTCTGTCCAAACTTCGAGGATATGGCGCGTAGACGCAGAGCGGCTTGTCGTCAGACATCGCAATATTTCCACAAAACGTCCTAATAGTTCACCCTTTGGCTTCAGGTAACAAGCCCCATGATCAGCCCAAGTTCCATGCAAGCGGCGTGTCGCTAGTCTTCCTCCCAAACCACGCGATTTTTCCACCACTACCACCGAATATCCAGCTTGACTTAACTGCTGGGCGCAGACTAAACCGGCGATTCCGGCACCAATCACTGCAATATCAGTCATAAATCAATAGTTCCTAGTCATTGGTTATTAATTGTCACTTGTACTGAGCGACTTGCCTTGAGCGTTCGCGTAGCGTCTCGTAGAGAAGTCGAAAGGAGCCGAAGTATTAGTTATTCGTTATCATCAAAGGACAAAATTACTACTAATGACTGCTGAAAGCTAATAGTAGAATAAGGTACAGAAAGCTGCACGGAAGGGAGGATGGGAAATTGGATGAAATGAGGGCGGCGCTAGAGTTAGCGACCGAAGAAGAATTGCAAGACTTAACGGCAATTCTATTTAGTCGTAAGTTCAATCCCCTAGACTATGTACACACACCCGAACCCATCGAAGTGCAAAGCCAAGACCGCAAAGCTTGGTTAGATTCACTAGAGGGACGCTTCCGGTTTTTGGCGGCAGATGGGATGACGGTATTACGGGGACGCACAGGCCAGGTAACTTACCGACAAGCCTTAGTCCAAGTATGTAAGTATCTAAAAATTCCCTATTCTAATCGGCTGGCAACCATTGATTTAGAAGCAGAAGTATTTTTGCATCTGCTAGGACAGGTGTGGAAAAAATTACCTGAACAGGAAAAACAAAAATTGACTCTCCGAGTACAACGTCACCTGATCAAATCAGAACTAAAAGAACCGCTACCACTTTTATTGCAGCCTGACCCCTTGGGGTTGCTGTTCAAAGGCAGTAGTGCGATCGCGGTTACTTCTCTTCTCCAGCCACTTGTACTGAAGCAAATTGCCCGTCAATTTGCCATTCACTTTGCTACTTATGAAGTAGCCAAACAAGCTGCAATTACAGGCTCAGAGGCTGCTGCAACGCAATTTCAAAGCTATGTAGCGATGCAAATGGCGCAACGAGGTATGACAGTAAGTGCAGCTCGTTATGGGGCAGCCCGCACCATGTTTGCCGTGATTGGCCCAATCATGTGGACTTGGTTTGTTGCAGATTTAGGGTGGAGAGCGATCGCCACTAACTATGGTCGAATCATCCCTACGATCTTCACCCTAGCTCAAATTCGCCTCACTCGTGAGGAATGTTGGGAGCCAGCTTGAACAAGGTTTTTAACTATTTCAAGTCTTGTTGGCAATCTGCTTGGAACTACTCTCTATGGGCACTGTTAATCTTCCCATTGAGTCCTTTAGTCGGGGCTGTGACTGTCGGTTTTGTCTCATTAATAACTTGGCTCAAACAATCCCGCAAAATTAATCGCCGCCCCCTCAACTGGGGATTTGCCCTTTTGAGTGTATTAATGATCGTGAGTGCTGGGTTTGCCCAAGACAAGACAGCAGCTTTCCTCGGCTTATTTAATTTATTACCATTCTTTTTACTTTTCGCCGCCCATAGCGCCCTGATTCAAACATTTGCCCAATTGCGGCAAATGGCTTGGATGTTGGTGATTGGTTCCATGCCGGTGGTGATTATCGGCTTGGGGCAGTTATTTTTGGGATGGAGTTTTAAGTTCGAGATTTTGTGGGTTGTGTTGAGTTGGACAGTCAGAACAGGAGGAAATCCGCCAGGTCGGATCGCTTCATTTTTCTTGCACGCTAACACCTTTGCAGCTTATCTAACAATAGTTTTCATCCTTGGTTTAGGGTTGTGGTTGGAACAATGGCGATTGGTGATTGGCGATTGGGGATTGGGTATTAGTAAGAATTCACTCTCCAGTCGCCAGTTCCCAGTCCCCTTTCTCTTCCTAACCGTGGCGGTGATTGCGAATTTCATTGCCTTGATTTTCACCAACTCACGTAATGGGTGGGCGATCGCTATTTTTGCCTGTTTAGCTTATGCAGTGTACCAAGGTTGGCGCGTTCTTGTCGGTGGCGTTGCTGCGATCGTCTCTAGTGTACTTTTGGCAGCTTTTGCTCCCTCACCAGTTGCTCAAATTTTTCGGCAGGTAGTTCCTGCATTCTTTTGGGCTAGGTTAAATGACGATATGTATCCAGATAGACCAGTCGCTTTAATGCGAAAAACTCAGTGGGAATTTGCCTGGTCTTTAGCTCAACAACATCCTTGGACTGGCTGGGGGTTACGCAGTTTTGGTACACTTTACACAGCAAAGATGCAGATACCCTTAGGTCATCCCCATAACTTGTTTTTGATGTTATCTGCTGAAACTGGTTTTCCTAGTGCTTTTTTATTTTGTGGCTTACTAGCTTGGATTTTGATTACAGGCGTGCAATTACTGCGAAAGTCAAAATATCTAAATGCAGGAGACAGATTGATATTTTTCAGTTATCTTCTGGCCTTTGTTGGTTGGGTTCTATTGAATACAGTAGATGTAACCCTCTTCGATTTTCGTTTGAATGCGCTTTCATGGTTAATTTTGGCTGCCATTTGTGGAGTAGTAAATGGTTATAACCCAAAAGACAAACTTGCATATCATCAAAATTAGCTATTAGCTTTTTCAGTGTATGCACTGGGGACATCTAGAGTTTGAAGTTAATAAGATTACTATATTCACGTCTGTGAGTGTGACTAATACCTAATTAGTCACTGTTGCTGATTGTTGGGAAGGTGTAGGGACAACCTTTTGGGGTTTTCCTACATGACGGGCATCTCTTGTAGATGCCCTTTTGTATATTTATTATTTTTCTCAGTTAAGCACAATTTAAAAAATATTGAATTTGATCCAATATCTGGAAAAATTTTATCTTTCATGAAGGAATGTAAAACATGGTTGCTGAAATAAAACTAGGTCTTTGTAACCCGCCAGAACCTATTTATTTGTATGTAAAGAAAGGAGAATTAAGCGGAGAATCTTACCTTTGGTATAATTACGATATCAATAATAAAATAACTATTCCTGTACAACAAACAGGGCTGACTGGGTATATATCCGAACTTAAATTAACGACAAAAGAGTTTAGAGAAAGGGACAATATTAAGTTAGACATCGTTGTGAGGGCGGATGAAATTTATATTGTTAGGACTGGAATAGAAACGAACTTTGCTAAAAGTTTTCTTTTGGCTGTATCAGTACTTCAGGACTTTTCCAAGCCCCTGATTATTGCTGCAACTGCTGGAGAAGAGAACGTGGTTTTTTGTAACCTTTACGACGCGGCGACTAAAACCCGGATTCACTCTGAATGGAACAGAGATGCTGATTGGCTAGCAATAATTGATAGTGTTCAAGCTAAATTGCAGACATCTCAAAATTCTCATATCGTATCTGGTGAGCCAATACTGTTCTGAATAACTGAGGAATTTGGAAAAGTAATACCAGTTTGAGCTATGGCTCTAAGCCTTGGCTACGTTTTTCTTGGATGATTTGTTGTAGATCATCTACTGAATTAAGGCGTTTGCCATTAGACTGAACGTGTAATGCTAGGGCGTGAATTGCTTCGGTATCGCCACGATTTTGTAAGATATAATCTCGTAATTGCTTGCGTGTCATTTCTCTAAAGTTAGGCTTATTCATAATCAACCTCTCCTTCTAGATTAATTATTACTACTGTCTCTTCACCTGCTATTACTACGATGTTATCTGTTCGCTCATCTAAGCTAACTAGGTAAACCGGGAGATACATTCGCGTTAGCCAAGTCAAGACTCTGTATAACTGTTTCAATTGTTCTGAGGTTGGCTCCATTTCATCGCTAAACTTAGGCTAAACACAAGTTTAAACTTTATTATGCTCGATAAGCTTTATGGTGTGTTAGCAATTCTTTGTGAAACTGCACAAAATCAGGTTTGGTGATACAACTTGTTCTGAACAAATTGTTTTATGCAACCTCACAGGTAATCGGTGTAAGCTCTCGGTAAAATGGGTGTGTCGGTAACGAAAAAAAAGACGCATCCATAACCAACCTTATGCTCACAACAGCTAACTTTCTTCAGTACACCCAATGGTCAGGTATAGCTACCTTGGCATTTGCTGCCTTAGTAGTTTTGGCTTTTATTTTCAAATGGGGCATCCGCTTTCGGCTGGTGGGTACGACTGGCTTTATGCTGGTGCTGACTGGTGGTTTATTTGGACTCTCAATAGTCCCTTTGAGTCGGACTGTGATTCCCGGAGCAGTGAGGTACACTCTGGTTTATGACAATGGCTCAACCCAAGCGGTAATTGCCACATCACCCCAAATTACACCCACACAATTAGAAGCAACTCTACGTCAAGCAGCTAGTAATCTCTTTTCTTATGGTCGCTCAGGTACACGAGAAGATGAAAATTTGACAGTTCGCGCTCGTACCATCATCCACCCGGAAATAGGGATTTCTGTACCAGTTTACTTGGGTGAGGTGAAGCGATCGCTCGTTTCTCATCAAAATTCCCCAGTCACAGTCCAAATTTACACAGACAATTTCGCTCAATTGCCAAAACCCACCGCTTAAGAAGCAGAGGGAGATGAGGGAGAACAGGGGACAAGTTTTTTCTTTGCCTTTCCCTTGTCTTTTCCCAATGCCCAGAAGACAAAATAATTTACTTTGTATCAGAATAACAAAACTCATTTTGTATTTACTGATACAGTAATGGTTATTTTTAGATTAAGATATTCAAACTTTAGTGGTTCTACTGTGGAAAAAAGTTAATCAGCGTGCGGGTAATGGGTACTGATAGTTGTGATTTGTCAGTTGTTTTCTTAACTACCACTGTTGTCATTTTCAACAATATTTGCAGGGAAAGCAAATGAATCAGTTATAGTGGCGTACATTTGCCACCACATCTATCTGTAGCTGAGGATTGGATTAAATAGCATGACCACTTACACATTATCAATTCTCCTGACTTTTCACGGTATCTGGAAAACCTCACTTCTATTTCTCTCTCCTAAAAGGAGAGAGACTTTGAATTTTCCCCCTTCCCGCGTCGGGAAGGGGGTTAGGGGGTTAGGTTTTTCGTGCGCTTTTCCACATAACGTGAAAAGTCAGATCGATTCTCGATCGCTTTTCTTGAGAATCTGACAATGGTAATGTTAATTAGTTATACGGTTATTCAAAACTTTGATAGTTCGGAATTCCAGGGCAATGGGCATCATAGATTCAAGCAAGGTCGTGAAGCTACTCAATCAGTCGGCAATAGGCTTTGTCTATTTCATTCCTTGGCTCAAACCAAGATAAGCCGGGTGTAAGGTTGGAGCCATCCAAAAACCAGGTTGGCAACAAGTATCCCTGATCACCAGTCTATTTGGTTAAGAAATATCAAAGTTTTGGCAAACTAGATTATATGACCAATACAATTTCCACCCAACCTTCTTTGTCTACTCAAACCTCTAGTTCATTGTTGACGCTCGCAGTTGCCCCAGCGAAAGTAATCCGTGGTTCTGGGGTGTTGCAAGCAGCCGTAGCCGAAATCGCCTGTTTGGGAAGTCGTCCCTTAATTGTGGCAGGTAAGTCTACTCTGGCCATCAGCCAACAAAATTTGCAACCAGTTTTAGAAACGCAACAGTTACATCCTGTTCAAGCTTCTTATGGTGCAGATTGCTGTGAAGCTAGCCTGAAATCTTTAAAGAAAACGGCAAAAGAACATAAAGCTGATGTGATTATTGGTGTCGGTGGCGGCAAAGCCCTGGATACAGCGAAATTAGTCGCGCAGCAGTTACAGTTGCCAGTGGTGACAATTCCGACTTCCGGATCTACCTGTGCCGCTTGGAGTGCCTTGTCGAATGTTTATTCGCAAGATGGGGCGTTTTCATATGATGTGGGACTATCTCGTTGTCCCGATTTACTGATACTCGATTATGAGTTGATTAAAACTGCACCCCAACGGACTTTAGTAGCTGGAATTGGTGATGCGATCGCTAAATGGTATGAAGCCTCAGTTAGCAGTGGGCATTTGCAAGATACTTTAATTATTGCCGCAGTGCAACAAGCGCGAGTTTTGCGAGATATCTTGTTGCAAAAGTCAGCCGCCGCCCTGAAAGAACCAGGTAGTGAAGTTTGGCGAGAAGTGGTAGACGCCACTGTGTTACTCGCTGGGGTAGTTGGCGGACTTGGCGGGGCGCAGTGTCGCACAGTTGCAGCCCATGCCGTGCATAATGGTTTAACGCACATTTCCGGGCATGGCAGTATTCATGGCGAAAAGGTTGCTTTTGGAATTTTGGTACAACTGCGTTTAGAAGAAATGCTACAAGGCAATCAACTAGCAGCATCAGCACGACAACAGTTGTTAAAGTTCTACGCAGAAATTGGACTACCCCAAAAATTAAGTGATTTGGGATTGGGCAATATTACATTAGGCGAGTTGCAAACAGCCGCCGAAATTGCTCTAGTTCCTAATTCTGACATCCATCGACTACCCTTTAAAGTCGCTTTGGAACAGTTGATGGCGGCAATGGTTTCCACCACTGCACCTATAGATAGTAGAGACACTACGAATCGAGTTTCGCCCAAGGGAATCAGTGACGAGGTTTTATGAGTTTAAATTGGATTGTCCCAGCAGAACGTATACAAAAACTACCACCTTATGTATTTGCCCGTTTAGATGAACTGAAAGCTAAAGCACGGGAACAAGGGTTAGATTTAATTGATTTGGGTATGGGAAACCCCGATGGTGCAACGCCAGCACCAGTTGTAGAGGCGGCGATCGCCGCTTTAAAAGATCCCGCCAATCACGGTTATCCGCCCTTTGAGGGCACTGCTAGTTTCCGCCGTGCCATCACCAATTGGTATCATCGCCGTTATGGTGTGGTTCTCGATCCTGATAGCGAAGCCTTGCCATTGCTGGGTTCCAAAGAAGGATTAACTCATTTAGCCCTCGCCTACGTTAACCCTGGCGATTTAGTTCTGGTTCCTTCCCCAGCTTATCCGGCACATTTTCGTGGCCCGGCGATCGCTGGTGGGAAAATTCACAGCTTGATTCTCAAACCAGAAAATGACTGGTTAATCGATTTAGCTGCAATTCCTGATGAGGTTGCTAAACAAGCTAAAATTCTCTATTTCAACTATCCCAGCAATCCTACCGCCGCCACAGCACCGCGCGAATTCTTTGAAGAAATCGTCGCCTTTGCCCGCAAATATGAAATTTTGCTGGTACATGATTTGTGTTACGCCGAGTTAGCTTTTGATGGTTATCAACCCACTAGTTTGTTAGAAATTCCTGGTGCGAAAGATATTGGTGTGGAATTTCACACCTTATCTAAAACCTATAATATGGCTGGTTGGCGTGTTGGGTTTGTGGTAGGTAATCGCCATGTAATTCAAGGTTTGCGGACGCTGAAAACTAACTTGGATTACGGCATTTTTGCCGCATTACAAACAGCAGCCGAAACAGCTTTACAACTGCCTGATGTGTATTTGCACGAGGTACAACAACGCTACCGCACCCGTCGTGATTTTCTGATTCAAGGATTAGGAGAGTTGGGTTGGGATATCCCCAAAACTAAGGCGACAATGTATCTTTGGGTGAAGTGTCCGGTGGGCGTTGGTTCTACAGATTTTGCCTTGAATGTATTGCAGCAAACAGGCGTTGTTTTGACTCCAGGTAATGCCTTTGGGGTTGCAGGTGAGGGTTATGTCAGGATCAGTTTGATTGCCGATTGCGATCGCTTGGGTGAAGCTTTACATCGCTTCAAGCAAGCTGGCATCCGCTATCAACCTGAAAGCGTAGTTTCGACTTCAGGAGCGATCGCCGATCTCGTCAGTTGAGTAGAGTCAGGAAACCCAACATTACATTACTAAAATGATTGCTGATCGTGTTTGGTATAATCTAAAAAAATAGAAAGAGTTAACAATGATTGGTAGTAATATATACATCAGTCAAGAAACTCAAGAATCTCTAATTAAAGCTGCGGCTTTAAAAAAAATGTCTGTTGAAGAACTAGCTTCTTCTATTTTGAGTGAAAGTATCCAAGAAAAGTTGGGGCAAGTTAGGTGAATTCTAGTAATAAATTTACCATAGCCGTTGGTTTCGACTTCGCTCAACCAACTGAGTGGCCGAGAGTTGAGCGACTTGTGCCGAGCCTGTCCTGAGCGTAGCCGAAGGGCGGAGCCGAGGTAAGTCGAAACTCGTAAACATGGTATTTTTTTAATCAGAAATCACCTTAGCTATTCTTCGGAAAAGAAAAGTAAATTTGCCGTTAATCCTTTTGGAGAAATGCAATCCTATGGTTATTTGGCAGATCCGAATGAACCCGTTATTTCTGATGATGATTGGGAAATGAATCAAAATTATGAAGTGAACGATTTGTGATCATTCTTGATACTCATATTTGGGTTTGGTGAAATCACAATGATTCAAAGTTGACTCATCTCCACCGTGAAGCAATAAATAAAGACCTCATGGTTTAGGTGTTTGTTCCATAAGTTTGTTAGAGATTAGCGACTGACAAGAAATAAATTATCCATCTTGTGGGGTGGGCATCCTGCCCGCCCTGAATATGGGACGGGTGCGGACACCCATCCCACAAGAAAATTTTGGATGTTTTTTTATTTGGAAGTCCCTTAGCAATTATCCTGATTGACGACAACAGTAGTGTAATTACTAGATACAGAGTGTTATATAACTCACAACACTAGTTGATTTAGTATAAACAATTTTATGTTGTCTGATTTAGATTTAGTTCGAGAGTTCGTATCCAACTCTATCCAAAAAAAAGATATTTTATTGGCAAATCGTTCTTTAACAGCACAAACAGTTTATAAGACTAACCGTCTGGCAACAAAGGCTGAAGGCGTAATTGCCACTGCCCAATTAAATACCACACAAACTGAATTCTTGATTTTGTCTAACTCATCCCATTGGGAGTTACTAAATCAAGCTTTACCAGAATCTAATTATCTCCTGAAAGGAAACATAGATAGTAGTAGTTTCTATCACTATCAACACTGCGAAATACCTAAAGGCTATAAGTTGCAATGTACTAAATCTGTGTTTTTATGGCGTGCTTGGTGGAAATACCGCAAAAATACTTTACAACTAGGAATTCCATTGGATATTTTAATCCAGACAAGAGATTCATGGTATCCAATCACAGATTTAAACATTAGTGATGGACTTCTGTCTGTTAAAACTTTAGCAAATGAGAGAGAAATTTATGCAGATGATTTAGTGATTTGGTTAAGCAAAATTAGTCATTAGTCATTAGTCATTGCTTAAAGCCCAAGGGTTTTGGCTTTTCAAGCGTGCCATTCATCGTTAATTATTTTTGAATTGTTAATTTTTTTCCCAGCTTCCAAGGATTGTAAGTTAGTTTGCAGGTTGCTACAACTAGAAATTAGGTTAGCGATCGCTCGAAGTAATTTAGCTGGCTCCACTGGTTTGGTGATATGCTGCCAAAATCCGGCGGCAATTGCTTGTTGATAATCAACCTCACCTGCATAAGCGGTGATGGCGATCGCTGGAATTCCTCCTCCTTGTTCTGGTGACATGGCTCTGATTTGACGCATCAGCATATAGCCGTCTACTTCCGGCATTCCAATGTCACTTAACAGCAGATTTGGCTGGAATTGAGGCATAATTCGTAGCGCTTCCATCGCAGATTCCGCCTGGATTACTACCGCGCCAGACTGTTCTAAAATGAAAGCAATTAACTCTCGCGTATCACGCTCATCATCCACAAGCAGAACTTTCAGCCCATTTAGCTCAGGTAAATCACCAGCTTGATAGACAATCTCCTGGCTATTTAGATGCATCTTGATCAGTGGTAGCATGACTATAAAAGTTGCTCCCTGTTCTTCACCCAAACTTTCTGCCTCAACTGTGCCGCCATGTAGCTCGACAATATGACGAACAATAGCTAATCCTAACCCCAGTCCGCCGAATTTTCTGGTAGTTGCGCCATCAGCTTGTCGGAAGTATTCAAATACGAATGGTAAAAAATCTGGACTAATTCCCTTACCTGTATCACGCACTCGAAGTTGAGCCTGAGAACCAACAGATTCTAAACTGATTTCTACCTCTCCACCTTGGGGTGTAAACTTAATCGCATTGGCAAGTAGATTCCAAATAACTTGCTGCAAGCGACTGGAATCACCTATTACGAGAAATTTGGGGTCGTCTCTTTGGTGTGCTTCCAGCGCAACTTGAATTTGGGATTTCAAATTGTCATCCCAATTTTTGTGAGAATTTTCTAATTCCAAATCGTTCGACTGAGCGACTTGTGCCGAGCTTGTCCTGAGCGTAGCCGTTCGCGCAGCGTCTCCGATAGGAGAAGGGCAAAGCCAAGGTAAGCCGAAGTCTGAAATCGTAAATTGCAAATTGATCGATTTGGCTTCAGCAGCTAAACGTACAGTTTCTATGGCGGCGGCGATCGCAGTTACCAGATTTACAGGCGCAATATTCAGGCTAAGTTTACCTTGCAGAATGCGAGAGACATCTAGCAAATCTTCAATTAGTTGGGTTTGAAGCTTGGCATTGCGCTCAATAGTTTCGAGAGCGCGAGTGGTGGTTGCTTCATCATACTTTTTAGTTTGCAGTAACTTTGACCATCCCAGAATCGGGTTTAGCGGCGTGCGGAGTTCGTGGGAAAGAACCGCTAAAAATTCATCTTTGATTCGGTTAGCTTGGATCAATTCTTCTTTGCGTCGCTGTAAGGAAGCCATTAACTGGGCGCGTTCTAGAGCAACCGCCACCTGATCGGAAGTTGCTTGTAATAGAGCAATTTCCCCAGAAGTGAAGCGGGTACGGGTGCGGCTGGCAAAGGAGAGGACACCAAGCAGCTTTCCTTGAGCAATTAGTGGTTGACCTGCATAAGCTGTAATTCCCAAATCACGGAGGATCTGGGCATTTGGATGGGTAGAGTGCAGCACATTATTGATCACAATTTGACGGCGTTCTTCTGCCACCATTCCACACATCCCCTGATTAAATTCCAGATATTGAATTTCTTGAAACACTTCATCAGTAATACCATTCCAAGCTACTAACCGAAATTTCTGCTTATTTTCGTGTGTATCGATTAAATAGTGAAAGTAAAAATGCAAATCCATCTGCGCCGAGAGTTTGCCAAATAAGCTGTTCATTAAATCCAAGGGGCGCTCAGTTGAAAGCAAATCACTGGTTGTTTCAGAAAGCAGTTTCAGTCTTTCACTACGCTCTTGTAAGGCTTGTTCTGCAAGCTGACGTTCCCGAAGGGCGCGTTCGCGTTCGGTGATATCAATTGCAACTCCTCCTACTAGGCGTTGCCCAGAGGCGTCGGCAATGGGAAACTTATATACCAAAAATTCCCCCAGAGTCCCATCTGTGCGTGGAGCAGACTCGATGGTTTCAACCACCTGATTAGTTTGGGCAACCATTCTAATGTTATGGAGGAGGGGTTGAGCGATTTGGGCTGGGTATAGCTCAAAAATGTTTTTATTGATTGCCTTATTTTTTGCTAAATTGAATGTCCTCAGATAAGTTGGACTGACGTAAAGTACACGTCCGTCTGCATTGGTAATCCATGCGGCGGCGGGAATATTGTCCATAAAAGCTTGAAATTGCTCTTGACTCTGACTCAGCGCTTTTTTAGTTTGTTTGAGATCGCTAATATCCAGAATGAATGCAACTGATTTGTGCCGAGATTCTCCTAAAAGGGAATAGCCAACTACAACCGGGACACTGGAACCATCCTTGCGAATACATTCCTTCTCATAAGGAGTACAGGTTCCCTTCGCTCTGGCCTCAGCAATAGCGAGTTCATCTAAATATTGGTACTCAGATGGCGTGATATCAGACCATCGTAATCTACCTGTCTGAATATCCTCCTGGGTATAGCCAACAATTTGCAAAAACTCGTCATTGGCTTCAGTGATGTTACCATTGGTATCACCAAAGAGAATGCCAACTATATTCGCTTTCACAAAACTCCTCAGCCGTTCCTCACTTGCTTGGACTGCCTTCTCTACCTGCTTGCGATCGCTAATATCGCGGAAGAAAATATCCAGACCATTTTCACAAGGGTAGGCGTGAATCTCCAGCCACAAGTCATACTGGGATGGTGAGTAGTAGTGATGCTCGAAGTAAACAGGAATTTGCTCTGCCATCGCCCATCGGTATTGGCGCTCTACATTCGTGCCTACTGATGCGGGCCACTCCTCCCAATGGGACTTACCAATGACCTCTGTCCGGGGTTTGCCGTTAATTCGCTCTGCTTCGGCATTTTGGTAGATAATTCGCCAGTCCCGATCTAGAGTAATAAATGCATTACTCATGTTTTCTAGAGTCCGTGTGACCCGCTCATTGGCTTGGTCTAATGCTGCTTCTGCTTGTTTGCGTTCGCGTAGCGCAGCTTGCTGTTCGCTTAAATCAACAACGAAGCCAATGACCGTTTCTTGAGTGTCTTCCAATACCACAGAACCGAGCAGAACGGGGATGCGATCGCCATCTTTATGAATGTATTCTTTCTCAAAGGGCTTGCATACTCCAGTAATTTTCAGTTCTTTCACTGAACGTTCGCTCAAAAGAAGATACTCTGGTGGGGTGATGTCGCGCCAGTTCATTTGCTGAGTGGAAAAATCTTCTCGCGTATAGCCGATCATCTTCAGAAAAGCATCATTGGCTTCGATGATCGAGCCGTCGTTCATCTCAGTGACGATAACTCCAATAATGTTGGATTCTGCCAGTCGGCTAAACCGCATTTCGCTATTTTGCAACAACTTGAGGCTTGTCTCTGCCTTGTGTCTTGCAGTTCGTAACTCGGAAGAGAGTGCAGTAATTAAGAAGGATACTAGTGAGAATGTGGTTAATCGTACCAAGACTTTCAGGCTGAGTAAATCGAAGGAGTAGACTGGCTCAATCAAAAAATAGAGGGCTGTGGTAACAGATAAGGCGATCGCTAACACTCCAAGTCTCATACCGCCATACCAAGCGCTGACTGCCACCGCAGCATAAAATAATGTAAATACGCTCGGCTCAAAGACTGGCAGCAACAGTTTTGTTAGCAGCAGCGCCGCCATGACTGGCAGAATCATTACACCAAAAGCTATGAACCAAGAACGCATCATCAAAAATTTTTCGGGTACTTTCACCATCATCTTAAAAGTCCTCCCGTTGCTCCGGTTTCGGGAGATACTCGTTCACTAGTCTTTTGCCTGGTTCGCCCATTTTCTCTAACATTTCTTCAATTAGCTTTAGTGCCATCTGTGAAGGCACTGTAGATCCGTTCTCCCAGCGATTGATTGTTCGCAGGGAAACTCCCAACTTCGCTGCAAACTTTTCCTGAGAGAGATTGAGTTGCTGTCGAAGTTCACGGATTAAATCTGAAATTTTTACTGGCTTTACTAGTTCCATAGTAGGAAGAGTAAGACAGGTGTCTCGCCATTTGCCTCCAGCTTGAGGAAGAATTTGCACAATCATCAGTTGTTATCAATTTCATCTTTTGGTAAAACACTAATATTCTGTTGTCAGTGTTCACTGTACAAGGAATCTATAAAATAAATATTAAATTTTGTCTGATGTGTGATCCCAAAATAGTATTATGTAACCTTAATTAATCAAATAGTATTCCTATATATAATAAGTTTTGTTTAATATTTTCCCTTGATAAATTTTCCAAATCATTGCTAGCTTAAGCAACCAAATCTGTAGTTAATTTTACTTTTATGGTAGGATACTAATGATAAAAGTAGAAAGCTAAAATGAATTTTTAATATAACTTTTACCTAATAATATTTAACTGTTTTGATTAATCAACATTCCGAAAACCTCCTAAAAACTCAACTGGAAAAATTACCAGGTGAAGGCTATATATTTAGCTGGTTTGATTGGTTTTGTCTTTGGTATCCTCCAGGTTGGCTAATTTTATTCAACCGCCATTGGCAGCACTATCACACAGATCCAGATGGTTGGAATTGGCTAGAATATGGATTATTTTTAATTCCTGGCGGATTTTATCTGGCGCTGCTGAGTCGTTGGTTGCGTCTGGGTTTTCGTTCACCTCGAAAAGAAGTTGGTGAATTTGATCCCAAATATCAACAAGCTTTTCGCTCAGAAGTTCTTAGCCCCATCGTTAAATACTATTTTCGGGGAGAATTACAACAAGTCGAAAACTCACCGCCAACAGGGCCATTAATTGTGGCAATGAATCACGCCGGAATGTGTTTTCCTTGGGACTTTTTGACATTGGGTTACTTATTAAGTGAAGCCAAAGGATGGGTAGTACAACCCGTAGCAAGTCCAGTATTATTTGAGCATCCTTGGGTGATTTGGTGGCTACCACCTAAATGGTCGCAGGTTTTAGGTGGTGTACGAGCCGAATTCAATGATTTTGAGTCCGCGATCGCTCAAGGTAAAATTCTCTTATATGCACCCGAAGGTATCCGAGGACCGGCGAAGGGTTGGAGAAAACGCTATCAGCTAGAAAAGTTTGATGTGAGTTTTATGAAGTTGAGCGATCGCTATCATATTCCCATTCTCCCAGTAGTTTGCATCGGTAGTGAATTTCTGCATCCTTGGGCTGTTAATTTCACCAAATTACAACAACTAGTTAAATTACCATTCTTGCCTTTCTCGCCTTTGATGTTGGTCTTACTCCTGTTTCCCTCAATGGGAATTTGGGCAATGAGAACTCGTCTGCGTTACTTTATTCAACCCTTAGAACCAGCAGGATTAGACACCGACTCCAACAAAGGGCGTGCAGTAGTTTATCAACAGGCGCAAAAATTACGAGAAAAACTGCAACTTCAAATTAATCAATTTTTGGGTAAATCTTAATACTACAAGCGGAAATTTGTTGAATATCAAAGGTTTAGATGTGGTTCAATAAATGAATTAAAACTCCTGTAAGTTTGTAGGGAATTTATGGTAACTGTAACACTGACAGCTGTTGCTACTGCGATCGCAACTACACTTTGGACTAAAGCACAAGAGAAAATCGGCGAAAACGTTGGTGATGCTACATGGACGCTAGGTGGCAAGTTAATCGGATTACTCCGCCAGAAGCATCAAGCACCATCTCTCACTAGTGCTGGTGAGGGAAATGAACAGCAGCCTTTAGATTGTGGTCAAGCAGTGCTGGAACTGAAAGCCGCAGCAGAATTAGATCCAGAAATTGCTCAAGCTGTTGTGGAAGTAGAAACAGCAGTCAACAAAGATCAATCTGAGACTGCTAAGAAAATTCAAAAATTAGCAGCAGAAATCAAGTCACAGCCATCAGTTGTTAACAATTTTGCAAAGTTGGCAGAAGAAATTAAAGCAGAGAAAGGTGGAATGGTTGCCCAACAAATCACAATTGGGCAACAAAATAATAATTACACCTGACCACAGTCGTCTCAAGGGGAGGATGGGACAAAGTTAACTCCCGATGAGTGGCGTGAAGTTTGCACCGCAATGCTGAAAAGTCAGCAGGAGGCTGCAAAACTCAGACGCAAAGCTACAGAACAAGGTTTTGAAATTAACGTTTATGTTCCCTTGGGCTTGGTGCAACGTAAACAACAGCAACGCCGACAGCCAAATGAAGATCAAGATAAAGAGGATGTTTATAAGTTAAGCGAAGAAGTCATTGCCAAAACCTATGAACATAACGCATTTATCATAGAAGTGATAGCACAACAAGCACAAGGAGACAAAAAGCATGTTGCTATCATCGGCGAACCGGGAGCAGGTAAGACAACTTTATTGAGTACCATTGCTTCCTTTGTTAAAGACGAAACTCAAGATTTAGTTATCTTTATTTCTCTAGCCAATTTACTGAGCAGAACCATTGAAGAATTTTTATTCAAGCAATGGCTTCCTGAAGCGATGAGATTAGTTAAATCTGATATTGTCGTCACACCAGAAATTGAACGTCAATTAATTGAGTGTTTTAGTAAGGGGAGAGTTTGGCTACTGTTAGATGGTGTGGATGAAATAGGTGAAAATTCACCTGTGCAAGCATTAGCAAAAATTAATCAAGAACTGACAGCATCTCTTAGACAGGCGCGGGTGGTGTTAACTTGTCGATTAAATGTTTGGGATGCCAAGGTTAATAATACACTCTCAGGATTTGATACTTATAAAACCCAAGAGTTTAAACCAGAACAAATTGATGACTTTATTCAGCAGTGGTTTGAGTATGCTAAAGATTCCCGAAAAGGAGAGATACTCAAAGCAAAATTAAAAGAAACTAAACATGAAAATGTTCGGAAATTAGTGACAAGTCCTCTGCGTTTGTCGCTATTATGTCAAACTTTTGATCAGGATAGGGAGGGAGAATTACCAGAAACGAAAGCTGCACTTTACGAAAAGTTTACTCGCTATTTCTATGAATGGAAATCAGAGTTATTTTCTAAGCTAGATAAATCTGATAATTTAAAGGATGATTTACACCACTCTTTAAGCCAATTAGCTTTTGCAGGCATTAATAGTAGTGCGAGGTTTCGCTTGCCAAAGAGTTTAGCACTTAAAGAAATGGATGAAAACCTGTTTAAATTAGCCTGTGATGTTGGTTGGTTAAATTTAGTAGAAAGAGTAACGGAAACTGACGAAGAAATTTATGCTTTCTTTCATCCTAACTTTCAGGAATATTTTGCAGCGTTAATGGTGAGTAATTGGCACGATTTTCTTATTCATGTTCCTGGCAACCGAACAGAAGGAACTTATCACATCTTTGAATCACAATGGAGAGAAGTGATTTTGCTGTGGTTGGGACGAAGAGAAGAAACAATAAGACAGCAGCAGCAAGACTTTATTGATGCTTTAGTAAACTTTAAAGACGGATGTAAAGGATTTTATGAATATCGTGCCTATTTTTTAGCAGCCGCAGGAATTGCAGAGTTTAGAGATTATTCTAGAGCGGATGAAATAGTAGCGCAAATTGTCAAGTGGACAATTGATGGTTTAAGTTCAATTAAACAGGAAGCTAGGTCAGCACTGCAACAGACAGACCGTATAAAAGCGATCGCCGCCTTGGTGCAACTGCTGCAATCAACTACTGTGGATGACTACACCCGTAGGCTGGCAGCAGATAGCTTAGGGAAAATCGACACAGG
>NZ_JBALEA010000003.1:0-70461 GCF_036917135.1 Nostoc sp.
GCTTATGGGTTCAGAAACTTTAATAATTTTAGAGTAAGATGCTTATTGAATTGGCATTTTAATTATTAGTTTAGCATAACAAGTACTGAAGAGCCGAGACTTTGAATTTTCCCCCTTCCCGTTTCGGGAAGGGGGCTAGGGGGTTAGGTCAATCGTTAGCTTTTCCACATGACGTGAAAAGTCAGGTCAAATATAGTGACACTTTTGCTTAAACTAACAGCCTGCACCCAATTTGTATGCCCCTGTAATGTTTCAAAGCATAGTTAAAACTATACTGTAAATTATCAAGTTGTCAATTTCTACCTATCAACTTATTGACAAAATTAATAAAGTAAATGTAGAATCGATAACAAATTAGGTGTGAATCGCGAGGATAGCTGAAGTAACTAGCACTGAGGTACCCCACACTATGCCAACACCTGACGTTTCAAATTCTGCTCAGGAATTATTTGACTTACTTGAGAAAGATATTCTTGCTTGTCACACTTGCAAGGATGGAATGATTGAAGTGAGTATCCGCAAGATCGGAACCGATGAGTTTGAAGTGCGTGTCATCTCTTTTCGAGGTTCTTTTCGTTGCGTTCATGCGGATCTGAATAGCTATTTAGAGGAGTTACCAACAGATACGCAAAGTCAGGTATCTATCTATTGCGATCGCTTTCGAGTGGGATTGAGGGGATTGTTAAAGAATGGGTTTGGACTACTCAGCCTAGACTTTTCTAAATGCAAGAAGGGAAATCCCGCGCCGATATTTGGCTGGATGGTATCTGAATTGTTGGATATTGACTAATTTTGGTTGTTTTTTGTTGATTATTCTCAGTAATTACCAAAAGCCACTGATTTCACCTCAAGCTTTAGAGAAACAGTAGAAAATTGTTTTCGTTATTGAGGTTAACAAGTGAATAGTTTTCCAGCCCAAGAGAGTCTAGAAAAAGACTACAGCAGGGTTGATATGGTGCTAAAAAGTGCCACGTCAACCCTGTTGTTTTTTATTAATTTATCAGGAGGAAAATATGGATGCGAATCGTCACAGCTTTTTATTTCGTTTGACTTCCCGGTTTCTTAAATATTTTGCGCTGGGATTATTTGGTCTAGCGATCGCTTACGTTATGTCAGCTATTTTCGGAAGCTCACATATTGCGATGAGTCTACTACCCTTTGTTTTATATTGGGTCATTTTCCGGTGTGGACTTCTTCTTCTTTGCTTAATCTTGACGACAGTAATTTTTGAATCTGTTCGTTAAAACCTCACAAAGAATATTCGGCTTTCACATTTTGCACCATTTTCAACTAATATCCTCGCTCACTCTAAATGAACAATATAGCTGCTAGGTGAAAGTCTGAATTACTTTGTGAATATTTTTAGAGCCGTGAAAAGCTTCGTCTCTAATCATACCTAATAGTATTGAGAATGTGCTAGAAAATTTTACCAATCTAACACACTAAACCTTTTGACAAAATTCAGGCAACAAATTATCAATTGGAGACGGAAGTAATAATGAAAAAAAAACACAGCAATTTTTCTGTACAAGAACAGTTTCATCCTATCTTAGTGATATTAGTAGCAGGTTCACTCTCTTTGGCAATTGCTGATCCGAACAATCGCCCTGCATACTTCGATATTGTGAAAATTGCAGTCGTTTATTTTTTTGGCACAACCAAGTCCCAAGGAGATATTAATAAGTCTAACAATCTAGATGATTCAGAAATCCCAGACAGTTTAGATAGTAAAAAATGTAATGATAGTCATAAGAAGCCTAAATGAAGGACTGAACTAGTTAACAAAACAGAAAATAGAAGTAAAATCAAAAACCCGGTCATGAAGACCGGGCTTTCGAGCGGAAACAATGGGGCTATATTCCCCGAAGGTTAGGTATAGAGGTTCAGTATAATATCGATGCTCTGATATGTACTACTACCCAGTTGCGATCAATTCCGGAAAATTAGCTAATAATTTTTGACTAGCCTTCCTTTGTCTCTGAAAATACACCAACCGACTGGTAACATCAGCCTGTAGGATTGATAAATATTAATTTTCTGGCTTTTGCTGATGAACAATGCATTTAGTAGCTGGCAAGAATGGCTAACAGTATTAGCCTATCTAGGTTTCACCATCTTCATTACCTGGCGCGTCTTTACCGCCGAGAAAAATTAAAAAAGCTGCATATCATCTCACCAGGGCTTTTTTGCTCAAAGGGCAAAATAGTCCCACCTTCTTGAACCTTGACTCGTTGACGACAATTGTAAACTTCGGTGGATCTTTTTACTCCATCTACACTAACTCTTGCCCTGTATTCCCAATAATTTTTGGCACTTCGGTTGATGCTGAGAATGCAAATCTGGTGGCGTAGCCCGTCGTAGTCATCGTAATTGCGGCATACAGATGCAAAAGCCGGATATACCACAGATAAAGGCAGTATTAATAGAAACACAAAAATTATGTATTTAATCCTGCTCATAAAAAATTGAGTTGAACCATACCCAAAGGCCTCCTGTACTTTGAGGGTAAATATCTAGTGCGCCACGGCAAAAATAAAGCTACCATACCCTAATGCCAATTCGTAATATCCTGCGTTAAGCCGCCTTTGTGCGTCTACGTAATTGAGAAAGTCAGATTACATCTGGCTGGGTTTCCACCATTTGTATCTGTAGTCTTATTTTGGAGAATTGATATCACAATATGTGCAAAAAAGTCAGTCTTAAGGACGATAAAATTGCAACCAAAAACAAATTTTGAGCAATCTTGGATTCTACGCTGTTTTGCAGCAGTACTGCTCTTTGGTCAAGTGTGGCTGCATTTACTCCAAGGAAAAACTTACTATCGCAAGATTCTGCAACATCTGGTGACGGCTGGACCAGGTTCTATCTCTCCAGTTCTCCTTGTGAGCGGTTTTGCCGGAATGATTTTTACTATTCAAACGGCGAGGGAATTAGTCCGATTTGGGGCTGTCAATGCTGTGGGAGGTGCTTTTGCCTTAGCTTTTTGTCGAGAATTGGCTCCAATTTTGACCGCTAGTGTGATGGCGGGACAAGTTGGTTCTGCTTTTGCAGCAGAAATAGGTGCAATGCGAGTCACCGAACAAATTGATGCACTTTATATGCTCAAAACTGATCCAATTGATTATCTAGTACTTCCTAGAGTAATTGCTTGTTGCTTGATGGTGCCTTTGATGACGATTTTGGCTTTAGTTACGGGCATCATCGGTGGAATTTTTGCCGCCTCACAGTTTTACCAAATTATTCCTGAAACATTTTTAGAATCAATCAGAGATTTTTTAGAACCGTCAGATTTGTTTATTATTTTGCTAAAAGGGTTTATTTTTGGAGTACTGGTTGCTGTCATTGGCTGTAGTTGGGGTTTAACTACTAGAGGGGGAGCAAAAGAAGTAGGAGAATCTGCAACAAAAGCAGTTGTTACTAGTTGGGTGTCAATTTTTATCATGGATTTTTTCCTCTCTCTACTGCTGTTTGAACAGCCTGCATTTTGAACCCAAGTATTGAAGAACAAAATTCCCGACTTTTTTAATAAGTTGAGAATTTGAGCTAAAAAGGAAGTTGTGGGTAAGCAATATTGGTTGTGAAGCGTTGGCGTAGCCCAACCCAAGCATCGCTAGCTTTTTTGGGTATAATTCATAAAGTTAGCGGAATTTGAGAATATATTAAGTTATAGGTTAGCGCACCCAAAGCTAAACCTCCCAATGAAAAGATAGACGCAGTGCAAAAAGCTAGCCCTTCCCTAAGACCTGCTCTTTGAAAGTCTATCCTAACTAATATAGTCGCTGAAATGATCAGTAAGGTATCAAGAAATACCTGAAACCAGGCAATCATGAGAAAAAATAAGAAAGCTGCTAAGACGGCAACGCCGAAAGTCCTAGTATTTGATTTAAGCAAAATACTGTAGTAATATGTCATCTTTGGCCAAGGAGCAGTCAAGGTTACGATTAAAAGCAAGATAGCAATTACAGTTGCCAGCCACACAAACTCAGGAGCGTGTGTTTCAGATATTACCCAGCCCAAAGTACTGTAACTAAGCAGTACTAGCGCCAGGGACACCCAAGGAACTCTTTTCAAAATTGACATGGGTTGGTATTCCTAGTACAGGGTCAAGGTTTTATTCCATAACTAAGTGTAGTGACTAAAAACTTGATTTTGCTTGAGGGTTTGCTCAGTTGATGATGGTTGTCCTCTCTCAGCGATATCTCAGTATAAAAGGAGTTTTTCACGATGTCGGTATCAATCAAACAAAAAACCAGAAGCTCTTGCAGATGAAATTATGCAGATTCTGACTATATCGCTTAAACTAGTAAGTCTATCATCATATTTCTTATAGCTTCAATCAATAGGCTGTTATGCTGTTCCCAAGTAAGCCAAACAAGTTTGTCGAGAATTGCGGTACAAAGTAGTTAAATATGTTGTTAAACATTTGTAAACTATTAGCAGCCGAGTAGCCGCGTGTCACATCTTGTTAAGGAATTATCATGAGACAACTTGTTATTGCTGAACGCGTATGCCTCATTGGTCATATCGTGTCAAAAGCCTTTGGACTGGTAGGGATGCTACTGGTCGTACCTAATTCGGAAATAATTTTAAACTTATCACAGGTTGGAGAAACCGCCATACAGTTAAGTCTGGCTGGCGGCGGTGTAGTTGATATCATCTTGGGGACAATAGCTGTCTCTATCTATGCCTACCGGACGTTGGGATTAGGGACTTGGCTAGCATTTATGCTACCGGCGATGTTTATCTCTTTGGGGAGTGAACTACTGGGAACTAGCACAGGTTTTCCATTTGGTGATTATAGTTACTTGAGTGGGTTGGGTTATAAGATTGGGGGGTTGGTTCCTTTCACAATTCCTTTATCTTGGTTTTATGTTGGGCTGTCGTCTTACTTAATTGCTAGGACTGGTTTGAAAGTGGCTCAAAAACCCAGTTGGGGTCGCCATATTGCCGCGATAGCCGTTGGTGCTTTGCTCTTCACTTGCTGGGACTTTGCCCTTGAACCAGCGATGAGTCAAACTTCTCTGCCCTTCTGGTATTGGGAACAACCAGGAGCTTTCTTTGGGACACCTTACCAAAACTATGCAGGTTGGTTTGGTACTAGCGCTCTGTTTATGAGTGTGGCAGGATTATTGTGGAGAAATACCTCGATTAAATTAGAGCGATCGCAACTTAATCTGCCCTTAGTCGTTTATTTAACTAATTTTGCATTCGCCGCCGGACTCAGCTTGGCTGCTGGGTTCTCTGTCCCTGTGTTGCTCGGCTTATTGCTAGGTGTGACTCCGGCTGTGGCGCTGTGGTTAAGGAGTTCAACCACACCTGCTCAAGTTACTGTTGAACCAGTAAGCAAAGAAGTATTAGTAGCAAAGGTTGAAGTTGCCTTGAAATAGTATTGGGGACTGGGGACTTGTACTGAGCGACTTGTGCCGAGCGAAGCCGAGGTAAGCCGAAGTATTGGGGACTGGGGAAACTAGGAGAATAACCCACCCAATGCCCAATGCCCCATGCCCAATACCCAATACTTCGGCTTCTCTACGAGACGCTACGCGTAGCTTGCTTCCCCGAAGGGGTAGGCTCAGTACAACTGCCCAATGCCCCATGCCCAATGCCCCATGCCCAATGCCCCATTCCCAATGACTTTGATTGTAGAAAGCGCCATCTCTCTTTTATTGCTACTTATCCAATTACCAGCAACAGCGATTCTGTTTTCACGCCTGTTAAAGGGGCCAAGACGGCATCCGCCAATAGAACCCCAACAGCCGACACCGGATCTTTTGGGTAAGGTTAGCGTCGTCGTTCCCACACTGAACGAGGCGCTTCGCATTAGCCCTCTGTTGGCTGGTTTAAGTCAGCAAAGCTATGAAGTTCGGGAAATTATGGTTGTAGATAGCAAGTCTAGTGATGGCACCCCCGATTTAGTAAAAGCTTCACAGCAGAAAGATCCGCGCTTTCGTCTGATGACAGATGATCCCTTGCCCCCTAGTTGGGTGGGACGTCCTTGGGCGTTACATAACGGTTTTCTATATAGTTCAGAGGGTAGTCAGTGGTTTCTGGGGCTGGATGCTGATATCGAACCACATCCTGGTTTAGTTGCTGGTTTGGTGAAGACGGCTGAAGCACAAGGTTATGATCTTGTTTCCCTTTCACCCCAATTCATTCTCAAATATCCTGGGGAGTGCTGGCTACAACCGGCTTTATTGATGACTCTACTTTACCGATTTGACCCAGCCGGGATCAATACAGATCAGCCAGAACGGGTGATGGCAAATGGGCAGTGTTTTTTGTGTCGTCGCTCCGTTTTAGCTGCTGTGGGTGGTTATAGCAGTGCAAGGAGTTCTTTTTGTGATGATGTCACCTTGGCTCGGAATATTGCGATTCAAGGGTATAAGGTTGGCTTTTTAGACGGTGCAAAGGTGTTGAAGGTAAGGATGTATGAAGGGGCGATGGAGACGTGGAAGGAATGGGGGCGGAGTCTCGATCTCAAAGATGCAACTTCTCGTTCTCAGTTGTGGGGGGATTTATGGCTACTCACGTGTGTTCAGGGTTTACCCCTTTTAATTGTCTTCACTTTTTTGTTGATTTCTCCCCCACTATCAGACTCGCCTACTCCCCCACTGCTGTTGCTGGGACTGAATTTATTTCTGCTGGTGATTCGCTTTGCTATGCTGATTGCGATCGCACCTTCCTATGATCGCACAAGCGCTAAAGGGGGCTGGTTGTTCTGGCTTTCCCCTTTGGCTGATCCCTTAGCCGTGCTGAGAATCTTCTTATCTGCATTCCACACCCCGCGCGAGTGGCGAGGACGCAAATATAGTTAGGAGTTTGGAGTTTGGGACTTACAAATAAAAAAAACATCCAACTAACTCTTGTGGGGTGGGCGTCTCGCCCGCCCAAGTCATAAGGCGCTCATGTTGCCCACCCCACAAGATTGGATAATTTATTTCTTGGAGTTGGGAGTTAAAAATTCATAACTCCTAACTCATAACTTACAACTCATAACTCCTTATTCCTCTTCCCCTCCTACTTGATCCCCGCGTTCCAGTTCCCAAAGAATTTGATTTCCTTCACGGCGTACCCGTGACACTATCCAGTTTCGCCAGCGCCATTGATCTCCTCGACTGGTAACAGCGCTGGCGTGGACATCCATCAAGTCTGCTAACTCAGAACTGGTGATTAAGTAGCCTTTTTCAGAAATTTCGTCAGCGATACGCAGAGTTTCGACCAAGCTGCGGAGTTGCAAAACCCTCATTTCTGGGGGTTTTTCATCGGTTGCGGTCGCAGTTGGCCCAGTTGATGGTTCCATAAAAGTTATTTCTGGTGCAGAAGTACTGACTTTTTGTATACTTTGGTTAGTTATTCTAGAGTTTTTTTCAGAATCAGCTACTTTTGCTACATTTACTTCATTTGGGGAAGGTAAAGATTTGTAAAAATCTGTAGAAGATAATTGTTGTAGGGAAGGCGTTTTGCCACTGCTATATGTGCGAGCGATCGCATCACAACGTTCGTTACCTATGTTACCAGAATGTCCCCGGACGTGTTGCCATTTTACCTGTTGGGTATTGAGTTCATCCAAGATTTCTAAAAGGTCTTGGTTTTGGACGGGTTTACCATCTGACTTTTTCCAGCCTTTGTTTTTCCAGCCTTTCACCCATTTGGTAACGCAGTTAATCAGGTATTCGCTATCTGTATGAAGGGTGATGGCTTGGGTTTGTTGAGATGTTTGCAGGAATTGTAAGGCAGCGATCGCCGCTTGCATTTCCATTTTATTATTAGTGGTATGAGGAGATGCATCGCCCATTTCATGGATTGAGCCATCGCTGAAGTAGACGACTACACCCCAACCGCCAGGGCCAGGATTACCGGTGCAAGCACCATCGGTGTATATGCTTTGAATTGTGGGTTGGGTGGACATGGTTAGGGTATGGAACCGAGAAGGACGCTAACTAAGGAAAGAGTTATTAGCAGCGATTTTTTTAACAATATCCAGGCTATTATACTGATAAACGCTCTTGATTCTGAACGCAGGCGGAGCGTCTCCGGCTCCACTCCTGAATTCTGACTTCCGAATTCTTCTTTAATCCTCCTCATCAGGCAAATTTTCCATTTCCTCACTAATTAGCGTCTGAAAATCTTCGTCACAATGATTATGCAGATGAACCGCAGCAGCTAGGAGTTCTGCTAGAATTTCAGCTTGTTGGTTAGCAGTTAGACTAGTTAACTGTAACTGGTTAACTAAAGCTTGTACTTTCAGGCACTCTGTACCTAATTCATCAATCAAGGTACTGAGGGTTGAATTGGTAACTGCAAGAGGGCGATCGCTAATCTGCATATTTATTGTCCCAATTTTTTACGCGCTTGTTGGATTGCTTTGCCAAAAGCACGAATCTCTTTTTCCCAATGCTTAATTAAACCTTCGTCAGGAAAACTTTTCTCTAATTCCAGTCTAATCTTTTCTTGATGTTCAGTAATTCTTTTAGCTAAAGATTCAATCGCCTTTTGATGGTGCTTTTTACTCATCACTCCGAGCGATAGGCAAGGCGGAGACTTTGGACTAAAATCACCAGAGATGCGATCGCCATTAACCCACCCCAAAACCAGTAAGGTAAAAGCAAATACCTCTGCATTTGCGCTGTATCAGAGAGTCCAAGGGAACCAGCAGAAGTACTAAATAAATAATCAAGTTGATGGTACGTACTTACACAAGCTTGTACACCCAAAAATTGAATGACAAACCCTTGCGCCCAGCGAGGTGCTTTTAGGGCAATACCCAAGATGATTAAACCCAGTAAGGGAATTGCCACTAATCCAAACCAGGAACGTACCCAAATTAATGTGGAAAATAGCAAAAAACTCCCTAATATTTTTAAACAGAGGGTTGCTGCTGTAAAACTGCGGGAAGCCAGAATCAAAGCTGCACCGGCAAGAGGCGGCCCCATTGGCCCGGCTGCGGCGATGATTGCTGGGACAATTGGCCCTAATGACGACTGGATGCCATAAGTTGCGACACCGGAACCATTGCTGAAAATCTCTAATTTCTGAAACTTTCCCCCGAATAGGAGTGCCATTAAGCCGTGACCCATTTCATGAAACCAGGTTGCCAGGATCGTGAATGGGTATAAAATATAATCACCTCCTGGTACTTGCCACAGTAAAGCAGTTGCGATCGCAGCTGCAACTAGCCAGGTTAGCCCCATACGTTCAACAACTGGCGGAGCTTCTTTGGTGAGCAAGGTTTCAAAATTTTTATTTGGTTCCCTCATACATAGATCGCTCAATTTTGGATTTTAGATTTTAGATTACTGGCGTGTGGGGGGCAATAACTATGGGAATCATAACTAATTACCCGGACGTGATATAAAATAAAATTTCTGTAAGTTTGACATCTCACCAGCCTATGCTATGTATGCTAAAAATTCAAAGGGCAATAGGCAAATATGGTTTTTCAGTACACTAACGCATTTGTCACTATAGCATCGGTGAATTTTGAGAAGTTAGTGAATTTCTACATTCAATTGCTGGAGCAAAAGCCAGTTATTTGGATTCCCAATGTCTATGCTGAGTTTAATCTAGTTAGTATGCGATTAGGTATTTTTAAACCAAAGAACACAAAGGAATCTGAATTTGAAGCGATGTCTAACGACAACCCGCTTTCTGTGTATGCCAAAAGTAAGATAAGTTTGTGTTTAGAGGTGAGTAACTTGGAAGATGCGATCGCTCACCTAACTGCTTTGGGCTATCCCCCGCCAGGAAATATTTTCATTGCTTCCCACGGCAGAGAAATTTATGCCTATGACCCTGATAGCAATCGTCTGATTTTACATCAAGCCGAAGAGAGTTAGGAGTTAGGAGTTAGGAGTTAGGAGTTAGGAGTTAGGAGTTAGGAGTTAGGAGTTATTATTTTCCCAGTCCCCAATCCCCAATCCCCAATCCCCAATACTTCGGCTTACCTCGGCTTCGCTCGGCACAAGTCGCTCAGTACAAGTCCCCAGTCCCCAGTCCCCAATCCCCAATCCCTAATTAGTAATTGATAGTTAATAATAAAAAATGGCCATAACTCAAAACTATAGATTAAACCTGATTCAATGGTATCCAGGTCACATTGCTAAAGCTGAAAGGAAGCTCAAAGAACAGCTAAAGCGTGTAGATGTGGTGTTTGAAGTCAGAGACGCGCGGATTCCCTTAGCGACTCACCATCCGCAAATTGCGGAGTGGGTGGAGGGTAAGGCACGGGTGTTGATACTTAACCGAGTAGATATGATTACGCCGCAAATGCGATCGCTGTGGATAGATTGGTTTAAACGTCAAGGAGAAGTCCCTTATTTTACCAATGCTCAACATGGTAAAGGTATAGCAGAAGTGGCGCGGGCAGCGCAAGCGGCTGGAGTAGAACTCAATCAAAGAAGAAGCGATCGCGGGATGTTACCCCGTCCAGTGCGGGCTGTGGTAATTGGTTTTCCCAATGTCGGTAAATCAGCCTTGATTAACCGCCTGTTGGGACGGCGAGTAGTGGAAAGTGCAGCCCGCCCTGGAGTAACTCGCCAACTACGCTGGGTGCGAATTTCCGACTATTTGGAATTGCTAGATGCTCCTGGTGTCATCCCTCTCAGATTAGAAGACCAAGACGCAGCATTAAAATTAGCTATTTGTGATGATATCGGTGAAGCATCTTATGATAATCAGCTAGTAGCAGCAGCCCTAGTGGATTTACTCAACTATTTAGAAGCTGTAGCCACAGATTTATTACCAAAAAAACCATTACAGTCCCGCTACCAACTCGATTCTCTATCCGACACCGGAGATACCTATTTACACGCCTTGGCGGAACATCGTTACAAGGGTGATGTAGAGCGAGCTGCAAGGCAACTTTTAACAGATTTTCGCAAGGGGTTGTTGGGTGAAATGAGTTTGGAATTGCCACCCAATTAAGCAAGAATAACACCATTTTGGATTTTAGATTTTAGATTGACCCCAGACCTAAATTCATTGGCTCTGTCAATTAATTTTGGATTTTAGATTTATTCTCCCGTTTAAATTCGGGGGTAACTCTTCTCTACGAGAGGCTGCGCCACTTTCGACAACGGGGGGAACCCCCACAACGGAGTGGCTTGACTTGAGCAAACTTTCCAAGACGGATTTTGAATCTTCAATTCCATTATCCAAAATTTAAAATCTAAAATTCCGTGAAATGAAATAATGTAATATCCGTCACCCATAGTTGTCGGATGCAGTTAACGGTGTCATAAAGAAAAGGTGAAGGTTAACTTGTAGGGTATAACTTACCTTAGAGTTGCTTGACCTCTAGCTTCGATGGATCATATCACACTCATGACTGAACTCACGCTACGCCTACAAGAGGGAGATACGGAGACAACGATCGCAGTTGATCAAGATGTCTTTACAATTGGTCGTTTGCCGGAATGTAACTTATATCTACCTTTTGCTGGAATATCCCGCAACCATGCTCGCCTGCTAAAAACGGCTGATGGTGTGTGGACTATTGAGGATCTGGGCAGCAAAAACGGGACACAAGTCAATAAATATCTGGTTAACTATCCCCAAGAGTTACATCACGGCGATATCGTTTTGGTGGGCAATGTTAGCATGGTAGTGCTGCTCACAAGCCTTGTTTCCCAACCTATACCTGAATATCCTGGAACTTCGGATATTAATGAGCAAAGAACAATCCTTCACAATGTCGAACAATTACAACAGCAATGGATTGCAGCTGATAGCAAGGATAGCAACATCAGCAATAAGGACAAAACCATTGCCCGTCTCAAAGACTTAGTAGACATAGCGAAAAATCTTTGTGCGGCAGCATCTATAGAAGAGATTTTTTCTCAAGTGCAGCAAGTAGTTTTTCGTTACCTTGATAGTATCGATCGCTTGGCATTATTAATCGATGTCCACGGTTGCGGCCAGTTGGAATTAGTGAATGCTGCTACTAGAAATATTTCCCAACAGAAACATCTTTCCTCTGATGGTAGTTGGATTAGTCGTAGTATCTGTCAAAAGGTATTTGACGAAAAAGTGGTCATTCAAACCGGTGATACTCATCAGGATGAACGGTTTGCTAGTGAACAGAGTATTTTGTTCAAAGGCATTCGCAGCGCGATGGCGGTGCCTTTATGGGATGAAAATAAAGTTGTGGGCGTACTGTATGCCGATGCCAATTTTTCTTCTTACCATTGGGCAAATGAAGGCGAGGAAGAATTGAGCTTTTTTTCAGCTTTAGCAAACCTTGTAGCTTCGAGTGTGCAGCGCTGGCTATTGGTAGAGAAACTCAAAACTGAAGAGATGATTCGTCACCGATTAGAACGTTATCATTCTCCAGCAGTTGTACAGCAGTTGATCTCTGTAGGCGGATTACCAGGTGGTCGTTTAGCTCCCACCGAGAGCGAAATCAGTATTTTGTTTGCGGATTTGGTTGGGTTTACGGCAATTTCTGAACGGTTAACACCAACTGCGATCGCTCAATTATTAAATAATTTATTTGAAGAGATGCTAAAAGAAGTGTTTACCTACGGCGGCACTTTAGATAAATATATTGGAGATTGTATTATGGCATTTTTTGGCGCTCCAGAACCGCAGCTAGATCACGCCGATCGCGCTGTTGCTGCTGCCAAAGGAATGCTGACTCGTCTTGAACATCTTAATGCCAACGGTTTTTGGCACGAACCGCTACAATTACGCATTGCGATTAATAGCGGTAAGGCTGTGGTGGGAGATGTCGGTAGTTCCCAAAGGGTGGATTATACGGCATTAGGCGCGACGATTAATCTTGCTGCTCGGATGGAAGCAGTTTGTCCCCCTAGTGAATGTGTGATTAGTGAAGTTACTCATAAAATGCTTTCACAATCCTCAGACTTTCAGGAAATGGGAGATTATCGTTTCAAAGGTATTGAGCGACTAGTTAAAATTTATCAGACAAATTTGCAGCAAGTGCCAACAATTATTAGTTATTAACTCAAGTTGGATATTACGCGGCTTGGATTACTAGATAAAGATTGTTTTTATGCAACTTTACATAAAATTTGTATCAGCATCAAGGATAAAGTTTATTTTATGCAGAATCTACCTTTAGCTATTACCTGACTGTGCCAGCACTAAAAATTTGCTCTGCTGTCAAATCTAACTCTGGAAAAGTTGGCGACTGGATACGGCCATTTCCTCGAAATTTACTAACGCGATACTCACCTTCTTCTAAAGAGCAAACCAAAAGAGTAGGTTTTTTGGGCTTGCCAATAAATTCTCTACCGCCCAATGCACCATAATCGACAATCCAGTATTCAGGAATTGCCATTTCTTCTCTTCGAGACGCTACGCGAACATAGTCAGCGTATTTTTTCAGATAATCATTACGCCAGTTTGTACTTACCACCTCAATTACTAAAGGAATTGATGCTGCTTGAGTAACAGTTGATTCTTTTTTCCACAAAGATTCATTAACTAAATTAGTAAGATTTAGGAGCAGCAAATCTGGCGAGTAAGCTGATTCGTTTTCAAGTGGTTTAACTAATACTGTTTTTGGTATACCATACCGCAATCCGAGGCGACTATATTCTAAAGTGATTTTTGTCGATAAAAATACAACAATCTCTTCATGGTCGCCTGTTGGTTGGGGTATCTCAATTATTACTCCATCATATAGTTCGTAACGTTGTCCTGTGTTATCTGGATATTTAGCAACGAATTCATCGAATGTAACTACTTTGCCTAAGACTTGAGTCATAGCTTGATTCCTCAATTGTGCAAATTACAGCAACTTTACTTGGATTTAATTCATCAATATTAATACTTACTGATTGGTATACTTTGATTCAATTAAAATTGCGAGATCGTAATATTCAGCAGCTAATTTTTGGCTAAAAGACTAGAATTTGGATGGTAGCTTCCTCAATTTATATGTATAACATTAGGAAGCCAACTTCAAGCTATTTTTTAACGGGAGGTCAGGTAATGGCGATCGCCACCATTAATCCCGCCACTGGGGAGACTTTTCAAACCTTTGAGCCACTCAATGATGTAGAAATTAACACTAAACTCGATTTAGCCAATCAGACTTTTGAACAGTATCGTCAGACTAGTTTTTTGACGCGATCGCACGCTCTTCAAAAAGCTGCTGATATTTTAGAGCAAGACAAAGCAGAATTTGCTAAGTTAATGACTCTGGAAATGGGTAAACCATTTAAAGCTGCGATCGCGGAAGTTGAAAAATGCGCCGTCGTCTGTCGCTATTATGCCGAACACGCCCCTAGTTTTCTCGCTGATACCAGTGTAAAAACGGATGCCAGCCAAAGTTTTGTGCGTTATCAACCAATGGGTGCGATTCTCGCGGTGATGCCGTGGAATTTCCCTTTTTGGCAAGTGTTCCGCTTTGCTGCACCCGCACTGATGGCGGGGAATGTCGGCTTACTCAAACACGCTTCCAATGTGCCGCAGTGCGCCTTGGCAATTGAAGAGATTATCCGACGGGCAGGTTTTCCTGAAGGTGCTTTTCAAACCCTATTAATAGGCGCTGCCAAAGTTGCCGATTTAATTGCTGATGACCGCGTAAAAGCTGCCACCTTGACAGGAAGCGAACCAGCAGGGATATCCCTCGCCGTCGCCGCCGGCAAACAAATTAAAAAAACCGTTTTGGAATTAGGAGGAAGTGACCCATTCATTGTGTTAGAAAGTGCTGACTTAGAGACAGCAGTTGTCACAGCTACTACAGCGCGGATGTTGAATAACGGGCAATCATGTATTGCAGCGAAACGTTTTATTATCGCAGAGGCGATCGCAGACAAATTTGAAAAATTGCTTTTAGAAAAATTCGAGGCGCTAAAAGTAGGCGATCCTATGGAACCAGATACCGATTTAGGCCCACTGGCGACACCTGGTATTCTCCAGGATTTAGATCAACAAGTGCAAGCTGCCACAAAAAGCGGTGGTAAAGTCCTCATTGGTGGACATCCTTTATCAGATCGTCCCGGTAACTTTTATCCGCCAACGATTATCATAGATATCCCGCCTGAGGCACCAATTGCCAAAGAAGAATTTTTTGGGCCGGTAGCCTTGTTATTCCGGGTTCCTGATATCGATGCTGCCATTAAACTCGCTAATGACAGCCCCTTTGGATTAGGTGCAAGTGCTTGGACAACCAACGACCAAGAGAGCGATCGCTTAGTTGAGGAAATCGAAGCCGGTGCCGTGTTTATCAACAGTATGGTCAAATCTGATCCTCGGTTGCCCTTTGGTGGCATCAAGCGTTCTGGATATGGCAGAGAATTGAGTATCCAGGGTATACATGAGTTTGTCAACGTGAAAACCGTGTGGGTTAAATGATTAGTCATTAGTCATTGGTCATTAGCCAAAAAAATGACTAATGACTAATGACGAAGGACAAATGACTAAATAAATAGTTAGGAAATAAAATGAATACAGCAGAATTATTGGTGCAGTGCCTAGAAAATGAAGGAGTGCAATATATTTTTGGACTCCCTGGCGAAGAAAACCTGCACGTTTTGGAAGCGTTAAAACATTCTTCGATTAAATTTATTACAACTCGTCATGAACAGGGTGCAGCATTCATGGCCGATGTTTATGGACGCCTAACAGGAAAAGCTGGAGTGTGTCTTTCTACTCTTGGCCCTGGGGCAACCAATTTGATGACTGGGGTAGCAGATGCTAACCTCGATGGTGCGCCCTTAGTGGCGATTACCGGTCAAGTGGGAACAGATAGAATGCACATTGAATCCCATCAGTATTTAGATTTGGTGGCAATGTTTGCACCTGTTACCAAGTGGAATAAGCAGATTGTGCGACCGAGTATTACACCCGAAGTAGTGCGGAAAGCATTTAAGCGATCGCAATCCGAAAAACCTGGTGCAGTTCACATCGATTTGCCAGAAAATATTGCTGCCATGCCCGTCGAAGGCAAACCTTTACGTAAGGATAATAGCGAAAAAACCTATGCATCTTTTGCTAGCATTCGGGCAGCAGCCGCCGCAATTTCCCAAGCAGTTAACCCATTAATCTTAGTTGGAAATGGGGCAATTCGCGCTCATGCCAGTGATGCAGTAACACAATTTGCTACCTTGCTAAATATACCTGTTGCTAATACCTTCATGGGTAAAGGCGTGATTCCCTACACACATCAATTAGCATTGTGGTCAGTGGGATTACAGCAAAGAGATTTTATTACCTGTGGGTTTGATAACACCGATTTAGTAATTGCCATCGGCTATGATTTGATTGAATTTTCCCCGAAGAAATGGAATCGTAATGGTGAAATTCCCATTGTGCATATTGGGGTAAGTCCGGCGGAGATTGATAGTAGCTATATTCCTAACGCCGAAGTAGTGGGAGATATTTCCGATTCCCTCTATGAAATTTTAAAATTAGCAGACAGACAAGGTAAACCCGATCCCTTTGCTATTAGCTTAAGATCAGAGATTCGCGCTGATTACGAACAGTACGCCCATGATGACGGATTTCCTATTAAGCCACAAAAGTTAATTTATGACTTACGGCAAGTGATGGGGCCAGATGATATCGTCATCTCTGATGTTGGCGCACATAAAATGTGGATGGCGCGTCATTATCATTGCCATAGCCCTAATACTTGCATAATTTCCAACGGCTTCGCGGCTATGGGTATTGCTATTCCTGGCGCTTTAGCAGCAAAACTCGTTCATCCTAAGCGCAAAGTCGTTGCTGTCACAGGCGATGGCGGCTTTATGATGAATTCTCAGGAATTAGAAACAGCCTTGCGTGTTGGTACGCCCTTTGTCACCATAATTTTTAATGATGGTGGCTATGGGTTAATTGAGTGGAAGCAAGAAAATCAATTTGGCAAAGGAAACTCCGCTTTTGTGCATTTTAGCAATCCTGATTTTGTCAAATTTGCCGAAAGTATGGGTTTAAAAGGCTACCGAGTTGAATCAGCTTTAGATTTGATTCCCACTCTGAAAGAAGCCCTCGCTCAAGATGTACCCACCGTCATAGATTGTCCCGTAGATTATCGAGAGAACCACCGCTTTAGTCAAAAAGCCGGCGAGATGAGTTGTGGGGTGTAAAAATTAGAGACGCGATTAATCGCGTCTGTACAAGAGTTAGGAGTTATTTATTCCTAACTCCTTTAGTGTTTTGGTAGGTTGCGTTACGCCAAAGGCTAACGCACCGCTTTACTTCACTTCATTTATAGAGATATTTCTTCTCCTTCTTCGCGTTCTTCGCGTTCTTTGCGTCCTTTGCGGTTCGTAAAAAAACCATGAAGTTGTAAGAGGTTGTTTGAAAAGTTTTTTTATACGCCTAACCCTTGGAGATCCCCCTAAATCCCCCTTTTTAAGGGGGACTTTGATTCCGGTTGGCGCGATCGCTCCGAGTAGCCCCAGAGTATATTGAAAAAGTAAAGTCAGCTCCTCAACGTCATGGCTATCCCAGCCAGCAGTCCTTAGCTACTGAGATGGTGCTTTCTCTTTCCACAGTCAAAAACTTTCTCACTGGTAAACCTGTTGACTATCTAAATTTTGTAGAACTTAGCCGTAAGTTAGGTTTTAACTCCCAAGAAATTGCTTACAAAGAACTTGAGCCAACTAACGCCGAAGCATCACCCTTCATCACAGGCGCACCCATCACCCAGCCGCGTTACTTTTTTGGAGGCGAAAAAGAATTAAAACGCCTTTTCAACTTACTCAAACACCATCCTCTACAAAACTCCGCCATTATCGGCAAAAAGCGTAGCGGTAAAACATCCCTGCTGCACTACTTAAAAAATATCACCACCACCCCAGCAGAACAGCTGCGTCCTTGTCAAAAATCTGACTGGCTACCGCATCCAGAAAATTACTGTTGGATTTTTGTAGACTTGCAAGACGCACGAATGCAAAGCCGAGAAGGACTACTAAAGTACATCCTAGAATCACTCAAGATGCAAGTGCCGACACCTTGCGATTTAGATAATTTCATGAATGTAGTCAGCGATAATTTGCATTCTCCCACAGTCATCTTATTGGATGAGATTAGTGTTGGATTGGAACGCTGTCCAGAATTAGATGATGGCTTTTGGGAATGTTTGCGGTCTTTAGCGACTAACCACACAGGAGGGAATCTAGCATTTGTCTTGGCTACCCCCGAATCACCGATGGAAATGGCGCGAAACACAGGACACAGTTCACCCTTTTTCAATATTTTCGGCTACACCGCATATCTGGGAGCATTGACTGAGAAAGATGCGCGAGAATTGATAGCGAGTTCGCCCATTCCGTTCGCTGATGAAGATGTAGAGTGGATTTTGACACAAAGTTGCTGCTGGCCACTGTTGTTACAAATTCTGTGTAGAGAAAGATTATTTAACTTAGAAGAAGGGGAGGATGATAATTGGCGTGAGGAAGGTTTACTACAAATGAAACCGTTTGCTGATTTATTAGATTCATAACTAGCGGAGTAACTATGAAAGCACACCGAATTGAAACAAAATTAACTAAAAACGGAACCTTGATTCTTGAGGATTTACCGTTTCAGGCTGGCGAAGCAGTAGAAATCATTGTTTTAGAACGTTTTCCCCAACCTTCAGAATCTAATCCTTATCCTTTACGGGGAACAGTTATTCACTATGATGATCCCTTTGAGCCTGCTGTACCTATAGAGGATTGGGAAGTCTTGCAATGATCATCTTAGATACTCATATTTGGATTTGGTGGGTAGATAATAATGAACGACTAAACCAGAGATATCGAGATTGGATTGAAGAATATCAATCTCAAGGATTAGGAGTCAGCATTATTTCTTGTTGGGAAGTCGCCAAACTGGTTGAGAATCGCAAACTTGCTTTTTCAATTTCAGTTGAGGAGTGGTTAGCAGCAGCTTTAGCTTATCCAGGAGTGCAGCTACTCGAACTGACAATTCCAATTATCGTTGAATCAACCAAACTCACAGGTTTTCACAGAGATCCATCTGACCAAATCATTGTAGCTACTGCCAGAATTTACAACTCTCCTTTACTAACTGTTGACGCCAAAATTCTGGCATATCCTGGGGTGCAAACTCTCAAAAACTGAAAGAAAAGTTGGCGTTGCTGAATTAACCGATGAATTGTTCTTTGCGTCTTTGCATGAAGCTCTTTAATATCCTGATTCAGCAAAGCCGAGTATTAAATAGGAGTGCGCGATGTGCGACTTATTCTTGAAACCCCTCTCCAAACCTCTCCCCGAAGCGGGGAGAGGCTTTAAGTCTTGCTCCCCTTCCCTCGTAGGGAAGGGGCTGGGGGTTAGGTTTGAGAGAAACTTGCACACCGCGTTAGGAGTGCAAAAACGTTGACCTCACCACAACTTCCCCGCAACGCCTACACCAATGCACCCCAGCAGCACCCCAACTTAATACTGGGTAGTTTGCAACTGGTGTTTTGGCTATTCTTCCGTCCCACCGCTTGGCGTAACCACCTTGAGCGCATTGACCTTAATCTAGAATCAAACTCTTCTCTGAGTATCTTGTTAAGACAGGGGCGATGGCGAAACCTTGCTTTGTGGAGATTTTTCATCCAAGCATACTTTATATTACCTATCCTGGCTAACTTCCTGCTGGGCTTAGTGTTGTGGGTGTTGGGTGAACCAATCGCAAATATAGCTTTTTGCGTGGGATTAGGTGTGGTGGTAGGTGTGGTAATAGCCGTGAGGTTCAGCATGGTGAGAAGCGTAGGAATAACTACTAATTCTTGGTGGACTGTTCTAGTCTTTCCATTTTTCACTGTTTGGAATTATCTACTTTATAGATTAGACAAAATACGTAATGCTAAAAGCCCTTGTTTATTTCGCTACCACTCTGCTTTCTGGAATGAGTTGCAGTATTTACACCTGCGTGGCTTGGATAAATACCTCCTTTTTGTCATTGAACATAACACAGTTGAAGGAGAATTAGCCTTAGGATACTTGAGTATTACTCCCCAAAATTGGGCGGTTCAAGCTGCTCAAATTGAACTAGATTTACGCAGTTTAGAAGGCTGTAAGAATATGAAAGATATTCGTCAGGTTAATCGCAATCTAATATTTGGTGAAAGCCTTATTAGCCAGTTTTTAGACGATGCATTTAATCATACTGGTATTCACAATCAGCGCATAGCTCTTAGGGTTTTTGTAGAGCATTTGGATGAATACTTGCCGAGCTTTGGTGAACAATATGATTTTCGTTTTCGTTCAATTGCCAAAAGTTGGCGTGAGATAATACTCAACTATGTAGAAGAATTAGCTAAAATTACTGAACTCCGCCAAGAAATTGACTCGCCTTACATCATCGGTGTACCCCTCACAGAGGAGCAAAAAATTTTCACAGGGCGTGATGACATTGGCTTACGCATTGAGCAACTACTGCGCGATCGCCGTCGTCCACCTCTGCTACTATACGGTCAGCGACGCATGGGTAAAACTTCTCTCCTCAATAACATCGGAAAGTTACTACCTAGTAATATCATCCCCATGTTTGTAGACTTGCAAGGCGCACCTTCATCAGCTAGTGACCATACAGGTTTCCTCTACAACCTGGCTAGAGAGATGGAGAAGTCAGCGAAAAAGCAAGGTTTAACTCTACCGTCCCTAGCCCGCGAAGTGTTACAATCTGACCCCTTCACCTATTTTTATGAATGGCTAGATAAAGTAGAACAGGCTCTAGAACAAAATACCGTTTTACTAGCCCTAGATGAATTTGAGGTCTTAGACAACGCCATATCTAAAGGTCGCTTTGATGAACAGGATGTTTTAGGAATGCTGCGTCACCTTATCCAACATCGTCCCCGGTTCAAGGTGTTACTGGCTGGCTCCCATACTATCGAAGAATATCAGCGCTGGGCTAGTTATCTCATTAATGTCCAAGTAGTGCATATCTCCTACCTCAAAGAAGCGGAAGCACGAAAATTAATTGAACGTCCCGTCAAAGATTTTACTCTCCGCTATGAACCTAACGCGGTTGAAAGAGTGCTACAACTCACCCGTTGTCACCCATTCTTAGTACAACTACTCTGTGCGGAAATTATCGTCCTCAAAAACGAGCAAGACCCCTCTATTCGGCGATTGGCAACTTTAGCGGATGTGGAAGCAGCAATACCAGAAGCTTTGCAAAGTGGGGGCTTTTTCTTTGCTGACATTCAAAACAACCAAATAGACGCGAATGGACAAGCTATTCTACGTTTTATCGCCGCTCAAGGGGAAGGGGCTATAGTTAGCCGCCAAACTCTGTTGCAACAGTTCCCCGATGCTGATATTACTTTCAATTTGCTGTTGCAACGGGAGTTAATTGAGGAAGTTGACGACGGCTATGGCTTCCAGGTGGAGTTGATTCGCCGGTGGTTTGTTTGAATCATGTCCGGTAAATTAACTGTAGATATTTACTATTTGCGCTGGCGTAATTGCTCTACTATATAGTCTTCTAGTTCTTGTTTTTCTCTGTTACTAGCATTTCGTTGATAAGTTCTTCCGGTTTCTTGAATAAACCTACGTTTCTCGCTTGGAGAAGATTTGAGTTTACCTCCAGTCGCTTGCAGTTTTACCTGTAATTCTTCCCAAGTCTTTTCACCCACACTTTCACCTAGTTTGACAAGTGCCTTTGGGAGTAACATTTTTGCCTCTCTTTGAAAATCTTCTTCTGTCTCAAGGGAAGCTAAATCTATATTGCTGAAGTCGATACAGCGCTTCCCGCTATTATGCAATACAGTTTTCTCCTTGCCCCTCTTTTAGCATAGCTTTCAGCTTTGAGGATGTACCTCATAGCTGCCGTAAGTGCTGTATCGATTTGAAAGTTACTCATATAATTGTATTTATTCTGTTCAAAATTATTACCACAATTGGGGAAAGCTGGGTTTTCAATTTTCAGCTATGATCTGAAGATAGTATGATTGTACTGTTTGATGTTGGTAACTGAAGTTGAAAACATTAATTCCGAAAGTTGATTGAATCCTTCCGGTAGTATAGCCTTACTTAATCATTGACAACAAGATTCCCGACTTCTTAAAATAAGTGGGAAATCTCAGCCTTTTGGTTTTCATTTCTAAAAGAAGATTGCTATATATTCAAAAAGAATACACATCATTAATGACCCTACAACCAGGTTAGCAGTGTTAAAAATGCTATCTTAAAAGCAAGGTCATTTGCTCAATTTTTGAGGATAATAGTATGACTACAACACTTAAAGAGCCTAACTCTATTGAGTCATTGCTAGGTAAAGAGGCAGAAGACTTACTTACCTACAAAGCAAAAGTTTCTCGTGATTTATTACATTTACCTGGGTCAGACTTTGTAGATCGAATCTGGCTCAACAGCGATCGCAATCCTCAAGTATTGCGTAATCTCCAGTTACTTTATTCTACAGGTCGTCTGGCAAACACTGGCTATCTCTCGATTTTACCAGTAGACCAAGGGATTGAACACTCAGCAGGTGCGTCTTTTGCGCCCAATCCGATTTACTTCGATCCAGAAAATATTCTCAAGCTAGCGATCGCCGCAGGTTGCAATGCGGTTGCTACTACTTTGGGAACATTAGGTATCGTATCACGGAAATATGCCCATAAAATTCCCTTTATTGCCAAAATCAATCACAACGAATTGCTGACTTTCCCCAATCAATTTGACCAGGTATTGTTTGCTGATGTGGAACAAGCTTGGAATTTAGGGGCGGCGGCGGTAGGTGCGACAATTTACTTTGGTTCAGAGCAGTCTACCAGACAAATTCAGGAAATTAGCAAAGCTTTTAAACGCGCCCATGAACTCGGTTTGGCAACTATTCTCTGGTGCTATCTGCGGAACAACGCTTTTAAACAAGATAAAGATTACCACCTTGCTGCTGACCTTACTGGACAAGCAAATCATTTGGGTGTAACCATTGAAGCCGACATAATCAAACAAAAGTTACCTGAGAATAACAATGGTTATGGTGCAGTTGCCAAAGCTACTGGTAAGAGTTATGGCAAAACCGATGAGCGGGTTTACACAGAATTGACAACTGATCACCCAATTGATTTAACTCGTTACCAAGTACTAAATTGCTACTCTGGGCGTGTGGGGTTGATTAATTCTGGTGGCGCGACTGGTAAAAATGACTTCGCCCAAGCAGTTCGCACTGCTGTAATCAACAAACGCGCTGGTGGTTCAGGATTAATTTCTGGGCGAAAGACCTTCCAACGTCCCTTTGAGGAAGGTGTGAAGCTATTTCACACCATTCAAGATGTTTATTTGTCCCCGGATGTGACGATAGCTTAGGGAATGGGGAGTTAGAAGACGCGATGAATCGCGTCTGTACAAAAGTTAGAAGTAGAGACGCGATGAATCGCGTCTCTACAGGAGTTTGGAGTTAATAACCCATGCCCAATACTTCGGCTACGCTCAGTACAAGTGCCCAATACAACTCTTGGAGAGGCTGCGCCAACGACTTCTCTACGAGACGCTACGCGAACGCGGTAGTTGAGCGTAGTCGAAACTCAGTACAAGTGCCCCATGCCCATTTTTATCTAACGTTTCTCAGTAAGAAATTTGGTTGACCACAACTTTTTTGCGATCGCTTCAAAATCTCGGCGCTACAAATACCAGGTTCACCGTTTTTGGAATAACAAAAGAAGACTTCTTGCAAAAATCTTCCTGAACCAGAACAAAAAGGTGCTACGCCATCAGCAGTAATTTGATTATTCGCACTCACAAATGATTTTTTAAAATCTGTAATTGTGGTACGCAAAGGTTTTTCAGGACGATTATAAGCTGCGGGAATAGCGATCGCGTCTTTTAACTTTTTACTCAATGCCAAGTATTCCGCAGGAGTTCTACCCGAACAAGTACCATGTTTTTCCCATTCATGATCGTAAAGTTTATTACTAGGATACAAATTGGGAAACTGCCGCTTTACTTCCGACGGTAATTTTTGTGTAGAACAATTAGCAGGATAACCAGCTTGGTATTGTGGCCACAAACCATGTAGTACAAAACCAAGTCTCCTTCCAGAACCACACTGCTGCGGGTCACGAGTGCCATTTGCTGCACAATAATCTGGCGACCAAGATAGTGTTAGTACATAAAAGTCAAATTTACCGGGAGTACCGCGATTTTGAGCAATGGCAGCATTAGGTATAAAAAGAGCAGTAATTAACAGATAAGACGCAATGAGAAGTTTCTTAATCTGCATATAAACACTGGCCTTACTTTAAAACTAAGTTTATACAAGATACATTGTTAAGAGTCAAGGTTCAGAAATTCTTTCCCAATCCCCAGTCCCCAATCCTCATTCCCTATTCCCCAACGAATTCAGAAAAAGCAAATCTTGGTAGAGATTCTGGGATATCCTTAGATAAGTGAAAGATTTGCCAAAAATAGTAAGAATGAAGCTGGCAGCAAGAGTAAGTCAGGTAACACCTTCATTAACCTTAGCGATCGCAGCCAAGGCTAAGGCACTGAAGGCAGAGGGAATAGATGTTTGTAGTTTTAGCGCTGGAGAACCAGATTTTGATACCCCAGGGCATATTAAAGCCGCAGCAGTAAAAGCTTTGGAAGAAGGCAAAACCAAGTATGGTGCCGCCGCCGGAGAACCAAAGTTAAGGGAAGCGATCGCCCACAAGCTTAAAATTGATAACGGTCTTGATTACAAGTCAGAAAATGTGATCGTCACCAATGGTGGTAAGCATTCTCTGTATAACTTAATCGTGGCGTTGATCGATCCAGGTGATGAGGTAATTATCCCTGCACCCTACTGGTTAAGTTATCCCGAAATGGTGACTTTGGTCGGTGGAGTTTCGGTAATTGTCCCTACAGATGCAACGACGGGTTATAAAATTACTCCCGAACAACTGCGTAAAGCAATCACGCCGAAGACAAAGTTATTTATCCTCAACTCTCCATCTAATCCCACAGGGATGGTTTACACGCCAGATGAAATCAAAGCACTGGCAAAGGTAGTAGTTGATGCAGATATCTTTGTCGTCTCTGATGAGATTTATGAAAAAATTCTCTACGACGGTGCAGAACATATCAGCATCGGTTCTCTTGGGAAGGAAATTTTTGACCGAACTTTGATTAGTAATGGGTTTGCGAAGGCTTATTCCATGACTGGGTGGAGACTTGGTTATTTAGCAGGGCCTGTGGAAATCATTAAAGCAGCAAGTACCATCCAAGGGCATAGTACATCTAACGTGTGTACCTTTGCCCAATATGGTGCGATCGCAGCGCTACAAAGTTCTCAAGATTGTGTCGAAGAAATGCGTCAAGCTTTCGCCAAACGCCGCCAGGTAATGTTAGACAGACTCAACGCCATTCCCGGATTGAGTACCGCCAAACCAGATGGCGCTTTTTATCTGTTCCCTGATATCAGCAAAACCGGTCTAAAATCACTAGAATTTTGTGACGCTTTGCTAGAAAAATATCAAGTCGCAGTCATTCCCGGAATTGCTTTTGGCGCTGATGACAACATTCGTCTTTCCTACGCCACAGATATGGCGACAATTGAAAAGGGAATGGATAGATTAGAGAAATTTGTCAAATCGCGTATTTAGTTATAGCGGTTCTCAATTGCATGGAATACAGACCTAACCCCCAGCCTTTTCCCTACTAGCGTTGGGGGGTAAGATTCAAAGCCTCTCTCCTTAAAGGAAGTAAGGAATGGAAGTGAGGTCAAAGTGTATTACACCCAAACGAGAAGCGCTATAGTTGTTATAGAATTTACCAACTGTCCAACTTCTTAACTCCACCTTTTCGACTCGAACGGGTGGAGTTCTCAATTCTTGTCTCCCTGCTTCCCCCACTCCCCATTTTTAAATTATGAGTTTGAGTCTGTGCATGATTGTAAAAAACGAAGCAGCAACACTGCCTAAATGCCTGAACAGTGTCAGAAAAGTGGTGGATGAAATGGTAGTGTTGGATACAGGCTCAATCGATCGCACTCCTAATATTGCCCAACAACTTGGTGCAAAAGTCCATCATTTTAAATGGTGTAATGACTTCAGTGCTGCCCGCAATGCAGCTCTAAAATATGTGACTGGTGATTGGATTTTAGTATTAGATGCTGATGAAATTCTAACTCAGGGAATTGTACCACAGTTACGAGAGGCGATCGCAAGAGATGAATATCTGCTAATCAACCTCGTCCGCCAGGAAGTCGGTGCAGAACAATCCCCCTATTCTCTGGTTTCCAGACTATTCCGCAATCATCCAGATATTCATTTTGACCGTCCTTACCATGCCTTAGTAGATGATAGTGTGTCAGCAATTTTAACCAAAGAACCCCATTGGCAAGTAGGTTATTTACCAGGGGTGGCACTTTTACACACAGGATATCAAAAAAGTGCGATCGCTCAAAATAACAAATATGCTAAAGCTGCAACAGCGATGTCAGGATTTCTGGCGACTCATCCTAATGACCCTTATGTTTGCAGTAAATTAGGAGCATTGTATGTGGAAACTGGGAAAATTACCGAAGGTATGGAGTTGCTCAGACATGGAATCACCGTTGCTGAAGAAAACTACGATATTTTATATGAACTCCATTATCATTTAGGCATTGCCTACAGTCGGTTACAAAAATACCCACAGGCTATTGCTCATTATCAAGCTGCCATCAAATTGCCAATTTATCCCATGCTCAAATTAGGAGCATATAACAACTTGGGTAACTTACTCAAAGCAGCAGGAGATTTCAACGGTGCGAAAACTGCTTACGCCACAACTTTGAAAATTGACCCGAATTTTGTTTATGGGCATTATAACTTGGCGATGACCTTTAAAGCTTTGGGTTTATTTCTAGATGCGATCGCATCTTATCAAAATGCGATCGCGTTAAATCCCAACTATGCCGAAGCTTATCAAAATTTAGGGGTAGTGTTACTCAAAGTTGGCAATCACCAAGATAGTTTAACAGCTTTTAAAAAAGCGATCGTTCTTCATGGAAGATATAATCCCGAAGAAGCGAAGAGACTACGCCAAGGCTTGCGCGAGATGGAGTTGATGTAGATGTGAGGGCCGGGCAAACGGGCTTGTAGTAAGCATTCTGGTAGGTGTTGGCGAGTTTCGACTTCGCTCAACTCTCGATCTCTCAGTTGGTTGAGCGAAGTCGAAACCAACGGCGGGGGTATATTTATTCCTGTAAATCGCCTATAACTGTTATCTGTGTTATGGTAGAGCCTTTATTTGATAAAATTCGATGTAGGCGTTAGTCTGTAGTGACGGTATTCTGTCTGAGTGTGAAAGTTATAGGTTATTAATACTAAAAGCATTTAACCTAATCACCATATTTTATATCTCTTTTTTTCTGCTCAACGCTGAGACTTTTCACTTACAACCCAAACTATCTCGCGTTGACACACCCGTAACCGGATTTGTCCCATCAGCCCTTTTACACAATAGCGATACTTGATAACGGTCAATCAAAGCGTCTGTAAAATCAGCACCAGTAACTTCGGCATCGTAAAAGCGGCTACTCGTCAAAGTGGCTTCCGTAAAAATGGCATTTTTCAGGTTAGCACTATCCATAGTTACGCGATCGACTAAAGCGCCACTCAAGTTTGCACCTTCCAAATTTGCCTTTAATAAAACTCCCTTAGTCAGAATTGCGTTGCTTAAATTCGCACCTTGGAAATTTGTCCCCCGCATTTCTGCTGCTACAAAAGTCACACCCGCCAAATCAGCATGAGAAAAATCACGGTTTTCTAAATTTATATTGTTGTAATTGATTGTGTTGACTTGAGCAAAAGCCGGCTTGGGATTAAGTATTATCCACAAAAATGCTAGTGTCAAAATCACAATCAAACCAAAAAACCGGAGTAAAATCTTTTTCATAACTTTATTTTTTTTCTGTAGTCCTAGAAGTTCTAAGCGCCGGAAGCCGACGTTCAGAACTTCTCTCTTTGTCATTAACCAATGACCAATACTTCGACTACGCTCAGTACAAGTGACTAATGACTAATGACTATTTCCAATCTTTACCAATGCGGATTGTCAGATCAGATTCTAAATCACCAGTCGCCGACACCTCGATTTGACCCAAGCCTAAGACTTTTTGCAAATCAACTCCAACTCGGCGATCGCCTTTTTCGACAACAATCTGAGTTTGGCGTTGGGTATCTGGCCAATCAGGCACTTTGTAAATATTAGTAAAGCCTTTCTGTTTCAGATAAGCAATAACTTTTTCAGTTAGCTGAGGTTGATTGGAGGCATTTTGAATAGCAATTTTGAGGTTAGGAACCTGACGCATATCTGGCTTCAGACCAGGTACATTTACCCCAACATAATCATTCAACAGGCTCTGTTGTCCAGTCATATTCAGCCAATAGCTATCAGGGTCTTTGCTAAAACGGCTAAAAGTACCAGGCAACACGGTCATTTGGAAATTATCTCGATCTAAGTTGAGGCCGAAGTTTACCAACGCCATCATTTCTTCCATCTTCAGGTTGGTATCAAAGTATTTTCGCATCAAGCGAGTTAGTTGAGGCAACCTGGGTAAAACGGTGGGACTATTGAGGCGTTGCAGCAGGGCTGCGATCAGAGCTTGCTGACGCTGCACTCTTGACAAATCTCCCAAACCTGGTTCGCGGAATCGGACAAACTGTTCTGCTTGTTCGCCGTTGAGGGTTTGCCAGCCACTAACTAAATTAACCGATAGCCGACTGCTGGAGTCTTTATATTCCATTGATTGGGGAACAAAGACTTCTACTCCGCCTAATTGATCGACTAACTGGCGTAAGCCACTGGTAGAAATACGGATGTAGCGATCGATTGGGGCGTTGTTTAAGGTACGACTGACTACCCGTGCTGCCAAGACTGGGCCGCCTTTGGCATTGGCATCAGATACCTTAGTTAATCCCTTTTCTCCCTTTTCGGGGATGGCGATCATCGTATCTCTGGGAATGGAAAGCACCCTTGCAGATTTTTCAGTCGGGTCGAGCCGTACTAGCTGCATCGAGTCGCTTTTGCCAGCAAAGCTTTCTGGTGAGCCATCAACAGTACCATTGACTGGTTCAATCCCCATGATTAAAATATTCATCGGTCGTGAAAGCTGGTACTGGGAGAGTTTGCTCCATAATTCCCCTGGTAGTGGAATTTTTGGCTCGTCTTTACCAGCAGTTCCTAAATCTTCATCTGTTCGATCTAGATTGCTCCACAAAGGAGTCCACAGCGCTAATGTTGACACCAGCAGCCCAGATAAGATAACGCCGATGACAATCGTTGTGATCCACAGCAACCATTGAGGCATGGTTAAGCCCAGTCTCTCAGAAAGCCGATTGGGAATCGCGCCCACAGATTCGACGACGCTACGGTTTGGATTCGCTGGCTGGTTTAGTTCTACATTCTCCTCCTCAGAATCGGCTACTGGTGCAGGTGTTACTTGATTTTCCGTTCGTTGAAGTTGCGGTGATCGCACTTCATTTTCAAACTCTACTACTTGTTGAGATGTAACCGGATTTTCCGACCATTCGATTTGTTTTATCACAATTATTTCCCCACTCAACCACTCCCTAAAAGTATGTTAATCCAAGCTACAAATATTGCCAGTGGAAAAGCTCACTGTAAACTTGTAATGTTCTTCGGTAAGCGTGTATGACAACATGAATACTTTATTGTTCCCCGTAATCCTTGCTGGTGGTAAAGGTGAACGTTTTTGGCCCCTGAGTCGCAAAGACCGACCCAAGCAATTTTTAAGTCTTGATGGTAGCTCTAGAAGTCTATTACAAGCAACCGCCGATCGCTTACTAGCACTCGGAGGCAGTTGGAACACCTTGTGGGTGATCACTTCTAGTCAGATAGCTGAAGGGGTAAGACAACAATTACCTGATCTACCAGTTGAAAACTTACTGATTGAGTCGGAAGGAAGAGACACTGCCGCAGCCGTTGCTTGGACAAGTTTAGAAATCAAACGGCGCTATGGAGAAGACGCTGTTATTGGCTTTTTCCCTGCTGACCACTGGATTGCTGACCAAGAGGCGTTTGCACACACATTAAGGGCGGCTACGCAACTGGCAACAAGCACAGCAGCGATCGTTACACTGGGGATCAAGCCTACTTTTCCATCAACCGGTTACGGCTACATTGAACAAGGTGAAAAGATAGGTAGCTTTAATGAGTTGCCAGCTTATCACGTCAACCGCTTTACTGAAAAGCCCAACCGCGAAACGGCAGAAACTTTTTTATCTACGGGACGTTTTAGCTGGAATAGTGGAATGTTCGTTTTTCGGGCAGGGGTTGTTCTTAAAGAACTACATACCCATGCGCCAGAAATTATCGAACCTTTAGAACAACATGGCCCTGATATCTATCCCCAGTTGCCTAAGAAGAGTATAGACTATGCGCTAATGGAAAAGACAACTCTAGCATACGTTTTGCCAGTTGATTTTGGTTGGGATGATTTAGGAGATTGGAATGCCATCGAACGCTTACTGAAGACAGAAGAAACTCCCAATGTAGAACTCGCTACCCATGTAGGGCTGGACACCCAAGGGGCGATTATTTATGCCTCAAATCCAGAGGATGTAGTTGTTACTATTGGTTTAGAGGACGTGGTGATTGTGCGCGATCGCAATGTCACCCTGATTGTTAAAAAAGAACGTACCCAGGAAATCAAGCAGATCCTCAAAATTCTCCAAAGCGATTCCCGATTTACCAACCTGCTATAAAAGTTAAACCCCTTGGCAGAGGCTAAAAAGCCTGTTTTCCCATTATAACTTGACTTTGGCCATGGGGCATGGGGCATTGGGCATTGGAAAAATTCTTTCCATCTCCCCCATCTCCCTCATCTCCCTCATCTCCCCCATCTCCCTCATCTCCCCCACTCCCCACTCCCCAAAATGTTCCTGACCCAAACTGTTCCCCGTCAACGAGAAATCCTTGAAGTCTTCCTTCGCAATGGCTGGGACTATATGCGAAGGTTACTTACTGGTGGCAAAGCTGATGAACCCCAGCTACCGACACCTGCGGTTTTAAAAAATATCCTGGTGGACTTGGGTCCAGTTTACGTTAAACTTGGTCAGCTACTCTCCACCCGCCCAGATTTACTCAGCGCCGCCTACATTGAGGAATTGTCAACACTTCAAGATGAAGTACCAGCAGTTCCTTGGTCAGAGATCGAAATAATCCTCCGCAAAGAATTAAAACGTCCATTAACAGAAACCTTTAAAACAGTTAACCCGATTCCCGTAGCAGCCGGATCAATTGCCCAGACCCATCGCGCTACACTAGCAGACGGTCGAGAAGTAGCTCTGAAAGTGCAACGTCCGGGAATTGATCTGACTATTGCCCAAGATATTGCTTTAATTCAAGGTATTGCCGATTTAGTGGCACGGACTGAGTTTGGGCAAACCTACGAAATCAAATCTACCGCCGAAGAATTTACTAAAGCCTTAGAAGCCGAGTTAGATTTTACCCGAGAAGCGGGTTTTACAGACCAATTGCGGCGTAACTTATCTAAAAGTCGTTGGTTTGATCCCACACAAATAGTAGTTGCGGAAATTAACTGGGAATTGACCACAGAAAAGTTATTGGTGATGGAATGGCTGGATGGGGTGCCGTTCTTATCGGCGGATTTGGATAGTAACACCAACGGTAAAGACCCTGCTGTACTGCGTAAAGAAATAACTACTTTGTTATTTCGGGTATTTTTCCAACAACTATATATTGATGGCTTTTTTCACGCTGATCCTCATCCAGGGAACTTGTTTTATCTCAAAGATGGTCGTGTTGCCCTCTTAGATTGTGGCATGGTGGGAAGACTTGATCCCCGCACACAGCAGATTTTAACAGAAATGTTGTTAGCGATCGTTGATTTAGATGCTCAAAGGTGCGCTCAGTTAACCTTACAGCTATCAGATTCTGCTCAACCAGTAATTTTATCACGGTTAGAAAATGATTACGATCGGATGTTGCGGAAATATCACAACGTCAGCCTCACGCAAATCAACTTCAGTCAGATAATTTATGAAGTTTTACAAGTTGCCCGCAACAATAAAATTAGGTTGCCCAGCAATATGGGTTTGTATGCCAAAACCCTAGCAAATTTAGAGGGTGTAGCGCGGACATTTAACCCGGATCTGAACTTTTTTGATGAAGTTAAACCATTAATTACAGACTTGTTTCGTCGGCAATTACTGGGCGATAATCCGGTGCGATCGCTCCTGAGAACAGCTTTGGATCTGAAAAGTCTGTCTCTCCAATCTCCCCGCCAAATCGAACTGTTATTAGACCGAGTTACCTCAGAAACCTTACAGTGGAATCTATCACTGCGGGGGTTAGATGGTGTGCGCCGCACTATGGACGATGCCGCTAACCGACTATCTTTTAGCATTTTAGTGGGTTCGCTGATTATGGGTGCAGCAATTATTTCCACTAGAGCGCAGACAACTCAGCTATCTTTTTTAAGCACCATCCTGTTTGCAGTCGCTAGTTTATTGGGTTTGTGGTTAATTATCAGTACACTGCGATCGGGACGTTTACGGTAAAACCATTTTAGATTTTGAATTTTGGATTGAAGAAAAAATCTAAAATTGAATGACTGCTCCTGTAAACAGCGCTAAACGCCAATGATTTATGTGTTTTTACCTGTGTAAGTAGGCGTGAATAATTAAAGGTTTTTAGTAAGGGCTTCAGTTCTTACTAAAAAACTATTTAGTTAATTTTATATTACGTAAAATAGTTTGATTTATTCTTGCCCACTTACTTACATCTGTGCTTCTAATATAAAAAATATGTCAATCATCATTGCTGAAAACCTAAGTAAATCTTATCCAGTAGCAGTTAAAAATCCGGGAATTAAAGGTACAATCACCCACTTTTTTCGCCGCACCTACCGCTCAATTCAAGCAGTTCAGGATGTTTCCTTTGAAATTGCCCCTGGTGAAATAGTGGGGTTTTTAGGCCCCAATGGTGCTGGAAAAACCACCACACTCAAAATGCTCACCGGGCTGATTCATCCCTCTAGCGGTAAAGTCAGAGTAGCTGGACAAGTTCCGTTTCAGCGTAAAGAAGCATTTTTGCAAAAAATTACCTTGGTAATGGGGCAAAAGCAGCAGCTACTTTGGGACTTACCAGCACTCGATTCTTTGAAAATTAATGCTGCTGTCTATAACATCTCAGATAAAGAGTTCCAGAGGCGGGTAGGAGAATTAACAGAGATGCTTTCCTTAGAAGGCAAACTTACCCAACCAGTGCGGAAACTGTCTTTGGGTGAACGGATGAAGGCAGAATTGTTAGCAGCACTTTTGCATCATCCCCATGTATTGTTCCTAGATGAACCAACCCTGGGATTGGATGTAAATGCTCAAGCCGCAGTGCGCGAATTCTTGCGCGAGTACAATCAGCGTTATCAGGCTACAGTACTGTTGACGAGTCATTACATGGCTGACATCACAGCTTTGTGTCAACGGGTGCTATTGATTCACCAGGGAAGGCTGATGTATGACGGTAGCTTAGATGGACTACTGAAACGTTTTGCTCCTTACCGAGAAGTCTATATAGAGTTAGCCCAACCTCTACCAATAGAAAAACTTATGACCTATGGTGACGTGAAACTCTTAGAAGGGCGAGCAGTGCGTTTTATGGTACAGCGAGAGGCACTCACCCGCACCGTCTCTCAGATTTTGGCAGATTTGGAGGTAATTGATTTAACTGTCACCGAACCGCCTGTGGAAGAAGTAATTGGACGAGTTTTTCAGGCAGGGGTTGTGTAGTAAGCTAAAAAACATTTAATTTGCATAAGCGAATTAACCCTTCGGCTTCGCTCAGGGTAAAGTATAACTCTTGTGGGGTGGGCATCCTGCCCGCCCAGTATATGCAAGTTTATTTGTGGAACAGCTTAGAGACGCGATTAATCGCATCTGTACAAGAGTGGAGAATTCTGGGTAATTAATTTTTGTAGCGAGAACTGAATAAATGAAGCGGATGATTAGAAAAGCCTTAACTTTGCTGTCAGTATACTACGCCTATATGGTTGAGTATCGGGCAGAATTAATCTTATGGGTTTTAGCTGGGTCTTTGCCGATTATTCTTATGGGCGCCTGGATACAGGCGGCACAAGGAGGACAGTTTGGGCTATCACCTGTAGATTTTGCCCGTTACTTCATCACGGTTTTTATTGTCAGACAACTCACAATTGTTTGGGTAATTTGGGACTTTGAAAGGGAGGTCGTGGAAGGCAAGCTTTCACCCAAGTTACTACAACCGCTCGACCCAGTATGGCATCACGTTGCGGGGCATATTTCTGAAAGATTTGCTCGTTTAAGCTTTGCTTTTCTATTAGTGGGATTATTTTTTATTCTCTATCCCCAAGCTTTTTGGATACCAAGTTGGGATAGATTTTTGCTCTTTACATTGGCGGTGGGGCTAGCTTTTGCTTTGCGGTTTACCATTCAGTACACCTTTGCCATGTTTGCTTTTTGGACAGAGCGGGCTAGCGCGTTAGAAAATTTCTGGTTGTTATTTTATCTATTTTTATCTGGTTTGATAGCACCTTTAGAGGTTTTTCCAGAAGCCGTGCGGAAAATAGTTATGTTTACGCCTTTTCCCTATTTAATTGACTTTCCCGCGAGTCTTTTGGTAGGGCTACCCGTCGATATAGGAAGAGGATTTTGGTCAATTCTAGGTTGGATATTAGTATTTTTGGGTGTGAATCGCTTTCTTTGGCGTGCAGGTTTGAAGCGGTATTCTGGGATGGGAGCATGAGTAATTTATATAATTTGCCGTAATTTATCTAGAGTATTCACACTTTTAATTCCCTGCTGAATTGCTTTTAATCTATCATTATCGAATTGCTAGCTGATTTAAGAGAATTCATTGGCTTCTAATATTTCGACATCTTCTTATCGTTTCTATTCATAGTATGGGAGTTGATTGAGGAAGCTTTACCTTTGGGAAAATACACCCTATATAAAACCTGAAAACCAGTGAAATAAAATAAATTGTATTACAAGTTGCTCGGTATTGTCTTAAACTTCTGTACCGATCCTAAAGAATAATCTTCTAGTTTAAAATCAGCAAAAGGCTTTTTTTCTAACCTATCCCGTAGCGCCTCATCGATAATCACACCTGATGATTCTCTTTTAACACCAATAATTATAATACTTCTCTGATATGTAGTTACATCCTGATTTGCCTGACAATCACTGCGCTGAAATTGACCCAAATTTAATAAGCGATAATTTTTGACGCTTGGTGTATTAATAAATAATTTTTTCACTAAAAGTTGTATTTGTTGAGAACGTTCTAGAGCCAGACGTTCTTCAACTGCTGTATCACCTTTACAAGAAGCTGTGCCTAAAGAGATAATCTCACTAGGCGCTTCCATTATATTCTCTATACTTTCTTGTTCTAAGCTCAATTTTAAAAGGTCAATACTAATAATTCCATCATTATCTTTAATTTGAAAATTGCTGCCTAAAAGCCATTTATATCTTAGTGATAAAACCGCTATATTAAACTTAGCTATCCTTCCCTGATTATCCCTACCTTCTTGATAGGAGAAATAATCGATTCCGCCTTTTTTCACGGGATATTGTTTGTAATTTGAAATTCCAGAAACTTCTGATTTTTGCGCTGTCAAAGCCAGGATGCTAAATAATCCTAAAGCCAGTAGTAGTGCTGCAAAAAATGCCAATAGGGGCACTTTTTCTGGTTGCTTATGTGTAGATAATAAATTATTAGTAATAGGCGTAGTTAAATGTTCACTTTGAGATAATTCTGGCGGATTAGGATCTTTATGATTGATTCCTCTAAGTTGAGCTGCAATTTCTTCTAGGTAATTCAAAATCTCCTGGGTATTGGCAGGGCGTTTTTCTATATCTGATGCTGTTAGCCAATCAATGAAATTTAACAGCAAGGGTGAAATATCAATAGCATTATTTTGCCAGTGCAGCAAATTTTGCTGGACATCATACATTTCCAAAGGATGGTATCCCGTTAACAAAAATATAAAGGTGCGTCCCAAAGCAAATAAATCTGATTGCGGTGCTGCTTGACCATTCATTTGTTCTGGGGCGCTGTAGCCAGATGACATAAGTGCTGTCATCTTGTCGCCGTTGCTGAGTTGGTTTTGGTAAGTTTTAGTAATTTCACTGGCGGTGCCAAAATCAATCAGTACTAGCTTCCCCAAACCATTCTCAATGGGGGATCTAATCATGATGTTAGATGGCTTAATATCTCGATGTAGATACTTGTTACCATGCACTACATCCAAAATTTCTATCAACTGTCTTAACCAGTCTATGGCTTGTTCTTGAGATATGGGGCGATTCTGCTGTTTTAACCACTCTTCTAAGTTATAGCCCTCGATTTTTTCCATTGCAATGCAATGCAAAACTAAACCATTTCGGGTTTGATACTGGAAGTAACTATCCTCTTTGGGAATGCCGGGATGCTTGAGTTGTCCTAACACGGTTACTTCTTGCTGAAATAGTTCTACTGCTTTGGTGTCGCCTGATAAATCCTCTTTGAGTATTTTGAGGATTTTGGGGGTATCTTGTTCGTATGCCTCATAAACTTTACTAAAACCTGTTTTTTCACTCAACAGGCACGCCACCCGATAACGCCCTAGCAATTCCAGATGGGAACCACAACTTTGACAAAAGCGATTTTGATGATTATTCGGGTGATTTGGTTTAGGGCAAACGGGATTGATACAAAGGCTCATGAATGGTGAGTGGGGAGTAGGGGGTGGGGAATGGGGGAGTGGGGGAGATTAACAATTCAAAATTCAAAATTCAAAATTAAAGACATTTCAGACGAAGAGGAGTGCGGTCTTGGAATCTCCCCAAGAGGAGCAACTCCGGGGGATTTAAACCCCGATGGTTCCTGAGCGTAGCCGTTGGCGCAGCCTCTCGTAGAGAAGGACTGAAATGGGAGCTACATCTAGATTGCAGGTTCTTAAACCCTTTAATTTACGATAACCAATGCCCAATGCCCAATACCCCTATTAATTCTTCTCTTGCTGTATGATAATCCCGTGTAATAATCATGAGATTTTTTATCTGTGTTCTACCAAGAAACCTGCTACAGTTTGGTTAAATGCCTCTGGTTGTGTCAAAAACGGCCAATGATTGCCGGGAACTTGGCAGATACGTAAGTTTTTCAGATGGGTTTTGTATGGTTGGATTTGCCAATCTTGGCGATTCAGTCCTTGTTTTGGCTGGACGAATAGGGCAGGGGTGTCAAGAGGAATTGTAAAACCAGGCACTTGCATTACTGCTTCAAAAATCCCGTCGCGGGCGGCTATGGTAAATTTGCTGCCCCAACTGCCATCGGGTTTTTGTTCTATTCCTGCTTGGAAGACTTGCTGTTGTAAGGAAGTCCATCCTTGATATTGCTTTAATTGCCGTGCTTGTTGTTCGGCTTCTTCATGACTGGCAAAGGGACCCATGCTTTTGAGAAAAGGCAAGAAGCGATACAACATCGGGAAAGTTAATCTGAGAAGACTGGGCATTTTCCAGATGAAAATCGGATCGACAAGAATTATACTCCGTAAACGCTTTGGGTTTTGTCTTGCCCAGATAGCGGCTAATTTGCCTGTCCATGAGTGACTTACAATATGGGCAAAAGTCCATCCCAGATGATCCATGAGTGCTTCAAGGTCTGCGATCGCACTCTCAAAGCTATAATCTATCTCTGGCTTACTACTTTGGCCATGTCCGCGCATATCTGGCGCAACTATGTGGTAGTCTGCCGCCAAGTAATCTCCTAAACTAGACCATACCAAAGCATGGTCGCCTAAACCATGTAACAGCAGTAAAGGTTCTTTACCTTGGTTCCACTCTAAATAAGAAAGTTGGATATCAGGCTTTGATAAAGTTTGACGTACAGGCATCATTGCACATCCAGCCGTAGATAGTTTTGCGTTTATATGGTACTGCGGAAGATGGGGATTGGGGACTGGGGACTTGGGACTGGGGATTGGGGACTGGGGACTGGGGATTGGTAACAATTGGACTGGGGACTGGGGACTGGGAGACAAGGGACTGGGGACTGGGAGACAAAAGAGAATTAACTAATGCCCAATGCCCAATGCCCCATGCCCAATACCCAATGCCCAATACCCAATGCCCCATGCCCAATGCCCCATGCCCAATGCCCCATGCCCAATACCCCATGCCCAATCCTTAATCCCCAATCCCCAATCCCCAATCCCCAATCCCCAATCCCCAATCCCCAATCCCCAATCCCCAATCCCCAGTCCAATTGTTACCAATTACCACTTTATGACTCTGAGGATTGTACCAATTGACACGAAATAATGAGGCTAATGAATGCCAAGATCAAAAAAAGATGCCCCAAGGATATTGAAAGTACTATGCCAGAATTACACCAATCAATTGCCCAGCATTATCACGAACGGACTAAATACAATCCTGAGACTCTCGCCTCCAAAAGTCAACGGTTAGATTGGACTAAACAGCCAGTGCCTTTTAAAGAGTACAAAATTGGCTCTAGTTTTGATCTCAAACCCTATATCCAAGAAAAACCAGAGGCTTATGCTAATAACCCAGATGCTCAATGGTGGCAAAGACTCTCGCGGCTGTTGTTTCGCAGCTATGGATTGACGGCAAAAATGCCTTCTATGGGTAGTGCGGTGTATTTACGCGCTGCTCCCAGTGCTGGCGGATTATACCCGGCTGAGGTGTATGTGGTTTCCCGTGGCACGTCGTTATTGCCGCCCGGACTGTATAACTACCAGTGTCGGACTCATTCTCTCATCCATTATTGGGAAAGTGATGTTTGGCAAACTCTGCAAGCAGCTTGTTTCTGGCATCCTTCTTTAGAGAATACCCAATTGGCAATTATTGTGACTGCGGTATTCTATCGTTCTGCGTGGCGCTATGAAGATCGGGCTTACCGTCGAATTTTTCTGGATACGGGACACCTGTTGGGCAATATCGAATTGGCTGGTGCGATTACTGACTATCGCCCTCACTTAATTGGCGGCTTTGTGGATGAATCGGTTAACGATCTGCTTTATGTCGATCCTACACAAGAAGGTGCGATCGCTGTCTTACCTCTGGCAGACTTGTTAGATGTTAATCAAAATTTGCCATTGGGATGTACTGCTTTACCTTCCGCTACCGAAACTAGTTATCCTCAAATCCCTGATGGCGAACTACTGACATATTTCCATCAACACACCCAAATCCAACCAGGTATAACTGGCAATCTCAATTTACCAACTATTAAACAAGAAAAATCTTTGGAGGATAAATACAATTTTCCTTTCTGTTTAAAAATTCCCACCAACACTGCACCTATAGACTGGGGAAAAAAGCTGTCAGAACTAGAAATCACTATGTACAAGCGACGCTCTACCCGCGCTTACAATGGTGATGAATTAACTTTCGATGAATTGAAAAGTTTACTCGATTTTACTTACCAACCGCGAAATTACATCGACCAAAGTTTAGATATTTCTCCAGATTACTTTGATCTGAATTTAATCGAAACATTCATTGCTGTTTGCGGAGTCCAAGGATTAGAGGCGGGTTGTTACTATTACGCACCTAAAGCCCAAGAATTACGCCAAATTCGGTTTAAAAACTTTCGCCGAGAGTTACATTTTCTCTGTTTGGGACAAGAATTAGGGCGGGATGCGGCTGCGGTGTTATTTCATACAGCCGATCTGAAAGCTGCGATCGCCCAATATGGCGATCGCGTTTACCGTTACTTACATCTGGATGCCGGTCATTTGGGACAGCGCTTGAATCTAGCCGCAATGCATCTAAATGTAGGCGTTAGCGGTATCGGTGGATTCTTTGATGATCAAGTAAATGAAGTTTTAGGCATTCCTGCTGATGAAGCTGTTTTATATATCACTACATTGGGACGACCAAGATGAAAATAATCCCAGAGGCGCGGAGAATGCAGAGAGTTTATTTCTGTGTCCTTTACGTCTCTGTACAAGTGATCTTTGCTTAGTGTAAACTATCAGACATACTTTACACTGCAAGATTCCCATGAAGATTGAACCGACATATACCTCTATAGGAAGACAAGTAGGTCGGCGTAAATAATTATCGTTGGGATAAGGCAGGGGGAAAGAGAGTTTGAGCCTTATTTACTTTTCTTTACACAGGTTGGTTTTATTGTGCCGACTTACTTATATGAAGACTTAAAAAAAGAAGCTGAAAAATCCCATAGCTCTGACAATGAAATTATCCTCGAAAGTCGAATTATAGATATTTAATTATTTTTTCAGATTTCAGCAAATTAAATCTCGCATTTAACAAAACTTTTTTCACCCAACCACTAATGCTATTTCCTGAAAATGAAAGCCAACGTCTAGAAGTACTTAATCAATATCAAATTTTAGATACACCACCAGAAGAAGTTTTTGATGAACTAGCTCAACTAGCTGCTAACTTTTGTGAAACACCAATCGCTCTCATTAGCCTAGTTGATGCAGAACGAGAATGGTTCAAGTCAAAAATCGGAGTAAGTATATCGGAAGTTTCTCGAAGCATTTCCTTTGGTAGTTATACTATCTTGCAAAGTCAAATATTAATTATCCCCGACACTTTGCAAGATGAACGGTTTGCGAAAAATCCCTTTGTCACATCAAATAATTATTTCCGCTTCTATGCGGGTGTTCCTCTAATTACCTCAAGCGGCATTGCATTAGGTAGTCTTTGTGTAATTGATTTTGCACCCCGAAACTTGAATGTTAAAGAACAAGTAGCTTTGCAACAATTGTCTCGACAAGTAATCAGACATTTAGAGTCATATCGGCAAAAACTTATTGATGATAGCCAAAGAACTTTTAATCTCTTTTTCTCTAAAAATCCTAACCCAATGTGGGTATATAACCAGAATAATCTGCAATTTTTAGATGTAAATGAAGCTGCTGTTATCCATTACGGCTACTCACGAGAAGAGTTCTTAAAAATGCGAATAACTGACATTCGCCCTCTAAAAGATGTGCCTATATTACGGGAATATTTAAGACAAAATTACCCTAACTTACACTTTGCTGGACAATGGCAACATCAGCGAAAAGATGGACAGATTATTGATGTTGAAATTTTCACGCATCCAATAGATTATAGCAGTTATAATGCTCGTTTGGTTAATATACGAGATATCACAGAACACAAACAAATAGAAAAAACTCTTCAGGAAAGTGAAGCCAGATTTCGAGTTATTTCTGAAGCTATCCCTGTTCCGTTCATTATTTCGCGTGTCTCTGATGGGTTGATTTTATACGCTAATCCCGAGTCACTTCAAACATTTCAGTTTTCTCCAGAGTATTTAGTTAATCGCAAAAATATATTAGATTTATATCATTATTTCACAGATTTAGAAGCCCTGTTAAAAGCTCTTAATCAAGATGGCTTTATTCATAATTATGAACTTCAATTAAAAAGAGCCGATGGAACTTTTTTTTGGGCGATCGCTTCCCTTCAATATTTACATTATAACAACGAATCAGCAATATTGACAGTATTTAATGATATTAATGACCGCAAAAATGCTGAGACAAAACTTCAAGGGCAAAATGAGTTTTTGCGGATAATTTTTGAGAGTATACCGTTGATGATTGCCCTGATTGATGCCAATGGCAAACTCCAGTGGGTGAACCCAGAATGGGAAAATGTTCTCGGTTGGAAATTTCAAGATTTCCAAACTCGTGATGTCTTGGAACTGTTATACCCTAATGCTGAATATCGACAGTATGTAATTAATTTTATGCAGTCTGCACAACGCGTTTGGGGCGATTTTAAAACTCAGATGCGCGATGGTCGTTTACTAAATACATCTTGGACTAATGTTTACCTTTCCAATGGTCAAATTATCGGTATTGGGCAAGATATTACAGAACGGAAGCGAACTGAATTAGCTCTAAAAGCCCAAGCCGAGCGGGAGCAATTGATGCGAACTGTTGCTCAACGGATTCGTCAATCTTTGAATCTCCACGATATTCTGAATGCAACAGTTGAAGAAGTGCGATATTTACTTGGAGTTGATCGAGTCGTAGTTTATCAGTTTGACTTAGCGATGATCGGCACAATTATGGCGGAATCGGTGGAACCTGGATGGACGGTTTCTTTGGGTGTAGAGATTCATGATACTTGTTTTCAAACAGGCACAGGAGTGGAGTATTATCAGGGACGCAAACGTGCGATCGCTAATATTTATGAAGCTGGACTAACTGATTGCCATATTCGCCTGTTAGAACGGTTTGAGGTGAAAGCAAATTTAGTTGTACCAATTTTACTAGAAGTCAGCTCTCAAAACCCTGGCTCTCACCTTTGGGGTTTACTGATTGCTCACCAATGCTCTGGTTTCCGCCAGTGGGAAGAAAATCAATTAGATTTGCTCGATCAACTGACAGTCCAATTAGCGATCGCAATTCAACAATCCAGTATCCTTGAGCAAGCTCAAACTGAACTTGTTCAAAGACAAAAAGCTCAAGTGAAATTAAAAAATGCCTTAGCTGAAAAAGAAGTTCTCTTAAAGGAAGTTCATCATCGAGTTAAAAATAATTTGCAAATTGTCTCCAGTTTATTACAACTTCAGTCTCAAACACTCAAAGATCCAGAAGTCATCAAAGTTCTTCGAGAAAGTCAAAACCGAATTGAGTCAATATCTCTCATTCATAAAAATTTGTATACCTCCGCTAATATTGGACAAATTGATGTTGGTGACTATATCCATAATTTAGCAGCAAGCTTGCTAATTTCCTATCAAATATGGCCTGGTAAAATCGCTCTCAAAACTGATATAGAACCATTGAGTTTGAATATTGACCAAGCTATGGCCTGTGGATTGGTTATTAATGAATTAATCTCTAATGCCCTCAAACACGCCTTTCTCAATCAACAACTAGGTACTATTAGTATTACTCTACGTAATCTGGACAATAGTATCGAGATGACTATCGGAGACAATGGCATTGGTTTACCAGATAATTTAGATTGGAGAAATACTGATTCTTTGGGTCTGTCGTTAGTACATGATTTGGTTACAGAACAACTGGAAGGTGACATAACTCTAGAACGCAATCATGGAACAGTATTCAAAATCCAATTCACGCAGTTAACTTTGCATCAGTAAATATCAAATGGGTCAAGCTAAGATTTTAGTCGTTGAAGATGAAGTGATTGTGGCTAGAACTATTGCTAGCCAACTGAGTCAACTAGGATATATTGTTACGGGTACAGCTTCATCTGGAAAAGTTGCCATTGCCAAGGCATCGGAAACTCAACCAGAACTAGTATTAATGGATATTATTCTTAAAGGTGAGATGGACGGTATTGCTACCGCCAGTAAGATTCGTGAGCAGTTAGATGTACCTGTAATTTATTTAACCGCTTATGGTGACGATCATACTTTAGAAAGAGCCAAAATTACCCAACCTTTCGGATACATCGTTAAACCATTTACTACAAAAGATTTAAGAATAGCGATCGAGATTGGTCTGTTAAAACACCAGTTAGAACGTGAACTGCGGGAAAATCGAGATCAGTTAGCAACCCTTTTAAACTCAATAAGTGATGCTGTAATCGCTACTAATGAGCAGGGAACAGTAACATTTATGAATCCCGCAGCTGAGGCGCTGACTGGCTGGCAGCAAAAAGATGCTTTAGGAAATGAAGCAACAAAGATTTTTCACCTTGTCGATGAAGTTACAGAGACTACATTAGAAAACCCGGTGACAAAAGTGTTGCGAGAGCAACAGGTTGTTTATTTAGGGGAATTCACATCTTTAATTACAAAAAACGGCAAAAGAGTTCCAATTGGTGATAGTGCTTCACCAATAAAGCAACGGCCTGACCAGATAAATGGTGTAGTAGTTGTTTTCTGGGATCTTAGCGAACGACGGCAAACAAAGCTGCTAGAACAAGCATTGGAGAAAGAGCAAGAACTTAACCGTCTCAAATCCTTATTTATCTCTACTGTATCTCATGAGTTCCGTAATCCTCTGACTGTTATTCAAACATCAGTAGAACTCATAGAAATGCAAGGAGCAAATTTGACAGATGCAAAAAGAGGCATCTATTTAAAGCGAATTCAAGGTGCTGTGCGATCTCTGGAAAAACTCATGGAAGAGGTGCTGTTTATGGGTCGAGCGGAGGCAGAAAAACTCAGATACAACCCTGTTAGCCTTCACTTAGAGCAATTCTGTCGAGAGTTAATCGAAGACTTTTCTATTGTTAAAAGTAGCGCGTGTGAAATTGTTTTTACCTGTCATAGTGATAACACTAATGCTGTCATGGACGAAGGACTATTACATTACCTATTTGAAAATCTCGTCTCAAACGCGGTTAAATATTCTCCAAGAGGTGGCAAAATTCAGTTTGATTTAATCTGCGACCCGATTGAGAAAGTAGCAATTTTTTATATTCAAGATCAAGGTATGGGCATTCCCGAATCAGACCAAGATAAACTTTTTGAATCATTCTACCGAGCCTCAAATGTCCAATCAATTAAGGGTACTGGATTGGGGTTAGTAATTGTTAAAAGGTGCGTTGATGCTCACAGAGGTCAAATCACTGTCACAAGTCAAGTTGGAGTCGGTACTACATTTACAGTAACTTTGCCCTTAAATTCGGAATTATCCTTGACTGAAGATTCAGAATTATGAATTATTCTTCAACTCACATCCTGATTTTTGTTAGCAAGTTGGGTTTGGTAGTGCCGCCATTTTTGCTGCTGACGCGCTCTTTTTTCTTCGGTGAGGCTATCGAAACAATAGAGACAAGAGATACCTTGCTCATACTTGTCAGATACCTTATCTTCCTCAGAAATCGGACGCCCACAACAGAAGCACCGCTCACAACTACCTTCCTCCAACCGATGACTGACAGTTACGCGATCATCAAAGACAAAACATTCCCCTTCCCATAAACTTTCTTGGGCTGGAACTTCCTCCAAATACTTGAGAATGCCGCCTTTAAGATGGTAAACTTCTGCAAAGCCTTGAGCAAGCATAAAAGATGAGGCTTTTTCACAGCGAATGCCGCCTGTACAAAACAGAGCAACCTTTTTGTGTTTAGTTGGGTCGAGGTGGTGTAGCACATAATCGGGAAATTCGCGGAATGATTCAGTTTGGGGATTTTCTGCACGGTGGAAAGTACCGATATTCACCTCATAATCATTCCGGGTGTCAATCACGGTTACTTCTGGATCAGAAATTAAATCATTCCATTCCTGGGGATTGACATAAGTGCCAACTCGCTCGCTTGGGTCAATTTCCGGCAACCCTAAAGTGACAATTTCTTGCTTCAACCGGACTTTCATCCGCTCAAAGGGCGGGGTTTCGGTATAGGACTCTTTGTGTTCTAGGTCTGCTAGACGGGGGTCAGAACGCAAAAACCAGAGAACCGAGTCAATAGCCTGACGCGATCCAGCAATTGTACCGTTAATCCCCTCTTGTGCTAGCAAAATTGTCCCCTTGACACCTTGCCCTTGGCAGTAAGACAGCAGAGGTTCTTGTTTATCGGCAAAATCTGGCAGCTTAACAAATTTATACAGTGCTGCGATGACCTGGATATTTTCTGGTTTCATCCCTTTGAGAATAGAACAATATAGGGAACTCCAACAAATAAATTATCCAATCTTGTGGGGTGGGCAACATGAGCGCCCAGTTCACAGGACGGGCGAGACGCCCATCCCACAAGAAATATTAGGATATTTTATTACTTGCAAGTCCCATAAGTTACAATAGCAATGGCAAGTAAATTTACCTGCTATTTTAATTTTATGGGGGTTTAGCTCAGTTGGTAGAGCGCCTGCTTTGCAAGCAGGATGTCAGCGGTTCGAGTCCGCTAATCTCCATTAAAAATCCTTCATTGAAACGTGCGATACCTGGGTTTGGCTACGCCTATGCAAATATATATAATATACATCAAAACCCCACCCCTTTATAGGGAATCCCCAGAGGGTTAACAAGCGGCTAAAGTTTGCGATCGCAGATAACAAAGCCGCTTTTTTTGTATAGATGTCCAATAATTTGATCAGTCCAGTCCTTGACTCTATACCCAAACAATGGGGAGATACTCTATTAGATAAATTCCGTTGTTTCCAATGGTGTATGTGTCAAAAAATATCAAAATCATCGATTAGTTGATCGCCAAAATTTTTGGAAGCGTTAATTTATATACGCAAATTAAAAAACGCTTGGGAGTGTTGCCGTGTTTCCACCCCAGGCGTTTTTTATTCTTAACTTGCTCCTCACACACTATTCAACAATATCACTGCTTCTATCAAAAGGCAAGTATATTGAATGAAACTTTTTAAAACTGGACAACCAATCTAATTTTTGACAAATTAAAAAACGCTTGGGAGTGTTGCCGTGTTTCCACCCCAGGCGCTTTTTATTTTTAACTTGCTCCTCACACACGACTAAACCATATCACCGCTTCTATCAAAGGGCAAGTATATTGAGTGACACTTTAAAAACTGCACACCTTACGGTTAAATATTTTAGTGTAAAAAGTGACGTACACCAGTTAAGACCATCACTAAACCCAGTTGGTTAGCAGCAATGATAGAATCTTTATCGTGCAAACTTCCCCCTGGTTGGACAATGGCTGTAATTCCTGCGGCTGCGGCTGTTCTGACTGAATCATCAAAGGGGAAGAATCCATCGCTGGCGAGAATTGCGCCTTTGGCTTTTTCTCCAGCTTGTTCTAGGGCAATTTTAACTGAGCCGACGCGGTTCATTTGACCACTACCTACTCCTAGTGTAGTGCGATCGCTTGTCACAACAATGGCATTAGATTTAATGTGTTTGCAAACTTTCCACGCAAATAGCAATTCGGCTAATTCGCCCTCGGTAGGTTGACGTTCAGTGACTATTTGCCATTTAGTAGTGTCAGCAATCACGTCATCGCTAGCTTGGACAAGGAAACCACCTGCGATCGCCTTCACTGTTTCCTTAGAGCCACTGCTGAAATCTGGTAAAATCAAAACTCGCACGTTAGATTTTTTGGCTAAGATTTCTTGAGCTTCAGCATCACAACTTGGTGCAACCACACATTCTAAAAATGTTTTGGTTAACTCACTGGCCGTAGCCGCATCAATGGGACGGTTGAGTGCGACAATACCACCAAAGGCAGAAATAGAATCAGCGTTGAAAGCTTTTTGGTACGCTTGGAAAATAGTACTTCCCAGTGCGGTACCACAGGGATTTGTATGTTTGATAATCGTTGCGGCTGGGGTATCTGTGAATTCAACAATAATTTGGCGTGCGGCTTCTAAATCAACTAAGTTATTGTAACTAAGTTCTTTACCTTGCAGTTTGGTGGCGGCTGTCCATCCCGTTGGGGTAGTACCAGTTTGATACCAGGTGGCGGGTTGATGGGGGTTTTCGCCGTAACGCAGAGATTGTAATTGTGTGCCGCTAAGGGTGTAATGCTGTGAGTCTGCGAGGTCAGATGCGAACTGACAAGTCAGCGCTTGCGCTATCGCTTGATCGTAGCTAGCAGTGTGCGAAAATCCTTTTAATGCCGCCTTTTGCCGAAACTCTAAGGATGCTTGGCCGTTATTTTGGCGCAATTCTTGCAAATACTCGTCATACTGTGCCGGATCGCATAATACAGCGAGATGGGCAAAGTTTTTCGATGATGCCCGTAGCATCGCCGGGCCACCGATATCAATTTGCTCAACGGCTTGGGATAATGTCACCCCTGGTTTAGCAATAGTTTCCTCAAAAGGATATAGATTCACCACCACTAAATCAATCGGGCGAATTTGGTTATTTTCTAAATCTGTAATGTCTTGGGGAACATCTCGCCGTGCCAAAATTCCGCCATGAATCCGGGGATGCAGTGTTTTAACTCTACCACCTAAAATCTCTGGTGAAGCTGTATAATCTGCAACTTTGGTAACTGGGAGTCCCGCATCTTTGATTGCTTGGGCTGTTCCCCCACTGCTGATTAAATCAAAGTTAAATTCTTCAACCAAGCTACGGGCTAGGTCAATTAAACCAGTTTTGTTAGATACACTGAGCAGGGCTAGACGCGCCATTGATCAATTCCTTAAAAGTAGGCCAGAAGCAAAGGATCTCAAGTTTTACATAAGCCTTGGCTCACTTCAAGACTTTTGGCGATCATTCACAGATCCGGTAGCGGCATCAAAAGGTTTATAGAAAGCGGCGGGAAACTCCATCCCCTCCCTACGGGACTACGGGACGCTACGCGAACATGGGTAGAGAGGGATAGCCGCCCCGCCACTTTAGTCATTGGTCATTGGTACTAATGACTAATGACTAATAGCAAATTTAGTCTTGATAATTTTGGAGTTTTACCCCGATTTATCGAGCTGTTAATGAATAAGTCTTTAAGCTAAGTAATTGGTTATAAGCGCTCTTGGTCAGTAGGAAGTGGTCAATTTGACCCACTACTGACTACTTTTGAGTTGTCATTAAAGACTTCAATAATTATGTTGATTTACACTCAGTTACTTATCTTTATTTTTTATACACATCTCAAAAATTATGCGAATCATACATATTTTAAACCACGTTCAAGAAATAGGTAACGGGATTGTGAATGTGGCTGTGGATCTAGCTTGTCTACAGGCTAAATCTGGTTATGAGGTGGCGGTTGTTTCTGCTGGTGGTGAATACGAGAGGTTACTAGATATTTGTGGTGTCAAACACTACCAACTAGACCAAAGCCGGAAACCGATCAGTATGATCAAAGCAGCTATGCATTACCGAGCGATCGCAGCTGAATTTCAGCCGGATATTGTTCATGCCCACATGATGACGGGAGTCATACTAGCACGTATTTTTAAAGGACACAAGTATGCTTTAGTTTCTACGGTACACAACGAATTTCAACGTGCTAGCCTGCTGATGGGTTTAGCTGACAGGGTAATTGCCGTCAGTAAGGCGGTGCGAGATTCTATGGCCAGGCGTGGTATCCCAGAAAACAAGTTGCGGGTAGTATGCAATGGAACTTTGGGCAGTCCCCGCACTCGACAAATACAAGATTATCAACCTTTACCATTACAGCGTCCAGCGATCGCCACCGTAGCCGGGATGTATCAACGTAAGGGAATCACTGAGTTAATCGCTGCCTTTGAAAAAATTTCCTCAGATTTTCCCCAAGCGCATCTTTATTTGGTAGGAAATGGTCCTGATAAACAGCTATTTGAGGCACAAGCACAAGCAACTTCTGTAAAAGAACGCATTCATTTTGAAGGTTTCCAGCCGGAACCTCAGCGCTATCTCATATCTTGTGACATATTTGTGCTGGCTTCCCACCGCGATCCTTGCCCTTTGGTGCTTTCGGAAGCAAGAGAAGCTGGAACTGCGATCGTCGGTACTCAGGTAGATGGGATTCCTGAAGCTTTGGATAATGGGCAAGCAGGTCTTTTGGTGCCAGTAAAAGATAGTAATGCTTTAGCTGTGGTATTAGTGGAATTACTGAGTAATACTGAGATGCTGCACGAGTGGAAACAACGGGCAAATAAAAACCTAGAGCGGCTGAGTGTTGCTCGCGTCCATCAGGAAACCTTGGTAGTATATCGTGAGTTAATTACGGAATGAAGGCATTAGCTGATATCTTGCACTCTTGCACTGGAAGTCTCGGCTACACGAGGTAAAACCCGCCTACGCGGGTTTCAAACTTGCATATTTAAAACTTATATAACTCTTGTGGGGTGGGCAACATGAGCGCTCTAATTATGCAAGTTAAATGTGGAACAGCTTACTAGTCGCCAATCCCCAGTCCCCAGTAACAGAGTTAAAATTAAAGCGATCGCTTTAATTTTAACTCTGTTACGCCGAAAGCGCCAAAGAGCAGTACACCCAAAACACCATAACTCTTAAATTCACGCAATCTTTATAAAAAATCTAAATTAGAATTTATGCATTGACAAATTAGACAATATGTGAATCATAGCTAATTATTCAGACAGTAATAAACCGTGGTTTATTACTGTCTGAATGGGGCACCACATACTAGGCTTGAGAGCAAGCTGCTAACCCTCAAGTAACTGACGTGCAAGAGCGATCGCCTCTGTTGGTGTTGAAACTTTCCCCTCAGCTTGTGCTACGCCAATTTCTCTCAAGAGTTCGCCGATGATTGGTGAAGCTGGAATATCTAATGCTATAATCAAGTCCTTCCCGCTCACTAGTGGAGTCGGATGAGCGACCAGATCATCAGGGTTCAAGTAGCGGTTGATCAAAGATGCCCAAACAGGGAAACGCCTTTCTTTAGTTTCCTCTGTTATGACGACTGGTGTATGTAGTGGCTTGTCACCAGACATCGCCTCTAGGAAATTATCAAGTGCTACAGCTAGCACTGCCGTAGTGGGAAAGGCAATATCTGCGTCATGGAATAAAAAGTATTGTTCTCGCAAAGACATATCGACTACTTGAAACTGCGGTAATAGTTTCAGAGCAGTGGTTACACCTCTGATTTCGGCACGGCTATAAGTTAGTTCCTGTAGCTCTATTTCTGCTAATTCGGGATTTTGGTTGACTAGACAAGCAAGTTTGGCAATACCTAGCCAAGTGGTTTTGATGCGATCGCGGACATATTCTTGCAGTTGTGTCCCTAATTCTGGCCAATTTTCTGTGAGTAAGGCGGCTGCATTGTCAACTGCTGCTAGTTTGAGCAAGCTTTCACGGGTGGCATTTTTGAAGAAAGGGGCAAGTAAACCATCTTCCCAAGCACTAGTTATCCAGGGAGTACCTTGAGAATTTGCTAATAGATAGCCAATTTCTACCCTAACTCGTTCGGCAGCAACTTTGCTGATATGTGATGCCAAAGAACGAATTGCGGCTTGGGTAGCTGGCTCAATAGTAAAACCTAATTGGGCAGCTTGGCGATAACCTCGCATTAACCGCAAAGGATCATCTTCTAGGTTGGCGGGTGATACCATTCGCAAAATGCCCTGTTGTAAGTCTAGGTAACCTTGCAGAGGATCGATAATTTCTTGAGTATGGGGATTATAGGCGATCGCATTTACTGTAAAATCCCGTCTGTGCAAATCAACTTCTAAACTATTTCCTTCCTGTTGGGCAAAGTCAGCTGTGGCGTGGGGAAAAACCACACGGGCAATTTGTCGTTTGGCATCGAGTAACACAAAACCAGCTTTGTAATGATGAGCGATCGCTCTCGCTACCTTTACCGCCTTAGATGGGATAACAAAATCTAAATCCAGATATTCGCGCGTTCTGCCAAGGATAGCATCTCGGACAGCACCACCTACCATATAAGCGGGTTGTGGCAGAAATTCCAAGCTAAAAGGCCAATTTTCAGGAGCTAGGGTAGAAGGAACTGATTCGTGCATTGTAATAAAAATCAACCCATCAACTCATGAATAACAGTTGGGCTTAAGTTAGATTAGCAATAAAGGCGCCTGGAGTTGGTTCTATTATGTGTATTTGCGTGAACTGCCACTATGTAGACAGCTGTGTTACCTATCATGCCGTTGAAGGGCAGCACCAACAGCCTCACTTGACTGAAACACCAGATTTTGATCCGAATGAACCTTCGATCAATGTCAACATTCGGACTAAAGATGATGTAATTGAAATGGAATGGGATGTTGTTGGTTGCCTGAGCTTTAAGCAAGAAACGGGTAAGTGGTCAAAATTGCGTCCTGGTGAATTAGTGCCGACTTGACAAATAGACAATAATATGTTAAATTAACGCCCATTAATAACAGAACCTTGACTTAGGGACTGACAAGAAATAAATTACCCAATCTTGTGGGGTGGGCGTCTCGCCCGCCCATATACAAGGGCGGGCGAGACGCCCACCTCACAATAAGTAGTTGAGTATTTTTTTATTTGGAAGTCCCTTATGCAAAAAGGCAGTAAAAGCCTTGATTTACCGTAGGGGTAATTCATGAATTGCCCCTACATTTCGTACTCTTGTTTGCCTTATTCTGCCCCACCTAAATACTGATAGGCATCAGCCATTCCTAGATTAACTTTGGCTTAATCTTTGCTTAAAAATAGCTTAATCATTAGGCATAGATAATGAAAAAGTGAAAAAAATACAATATCCATAAGTAAATATTGTACTTAGTAGGAATACTGCTATGCTCAAGAGAAATCTCATTCTGTTCTTGTTAGCATCATTTTTTGTTGCCCCTGCCGCCAATGCAGAGGTTAAGCTGATTGCAATTGGAAGCCTGAGTGGTAACATCAGAGACCTTTCTAGCCAAACCTCCGCTCCGCTTGAAAGCGGTGTTGCCGGAAACCTCCTCGGTGGTTTTGGGTCAGGACTGGCCTACGCTGGACGTAACACCTTCATCGCTATCCCAGATCGGGGACCAAATGCCAATGCATACAATAGCGCCGTGGATGACACAACATCCTATATCAACCGCTTCCAAACGATCAGGCTGAAACTCCTACCCAGCGAGCTTGGTTCAGCGTTGCCCTTTACTCTTACTCCTTCTCTAGTTGACACAACCCTGCTATTCAGCAAGAAGCCTCTCGACTACGGTACTGGGTTAGGACTGGGAGTGCCTAACGGTGCCCCTGCCCTGAATGCCAAGAATACCTACTATTTCACTGGACGCTCAGACAATTTCGACCCCACCGAGATATCGACCAATCCCAGTGATGCCCGCTTCGATCCTGAGGGCGTGCGTGTATCTAATGATGGTGAGTCCATCTTTATCTCCGATGAATACGGCCCTTATGTGTACCAATTCGACCGCGAGACAGGTAAGCGCATCAAGGTCTTTACACTCGACAGTAAGTTCGCAGTCAAGAACCTAAATCCCGTTAGTGCTACAGAAATTAGCGGTAACACATCTGGACGTGTTGCAAACAAGGGTATGGAAGGTCTCGCAATTACCCCTAATGGCAAGACCCTAGTCGGCATAATGCAGAGTCCACTGATCCAGGACGGGGGTACTAATGGCGCTTACACCAGAATTGTTAAGATCGACATTGCAACAGGCACCACCAAAGAGTATGCCTATAAGCTAGATAATATCGGTACGTCAGCTAAACCTAAATACCCGACAGTAAGCGAGATTTTATCCATCAACGATCGCGAATTCCTGGTAGACGAACGAGATGGCAAGGGGTTGGGTGATGGCTCTCAGGCTGTCTTCAAGAAGATATACCATATCGATCTGACCAATGCTCAAGAAGTAAGCAATATCACCGGGGAAAACAACCTAGCTGGTAAAGAAGTTAGCAAAACCCTGTTCCTTGATGTAGTAGCTACGCTGACTCAGAATGGGATCAAAGCAGAGGACATACCTGCCAAGCTTGAAGGTTTGGCTTTTGGGCCAGATGTGGTTATCAACCGCACGATCAAGCATACGCTTTTCCTCGCCAACGATAATGACTTCGTTGGTACCATAACGTCGGACGCTTTCCATCCGTCGGGTATCGACAACCCAAACAAGTTCTTCGTCTTCGCAATTGACACTACTGACATCCCAGGCTTCATACCCCAGAAGATTGAAGGAGAGGATTAATATCCAGGGTTCGGGGGAAGATAATGGTAGAAGTTGCAAAATGGAAAGATGAAGTGTCCCGAATGCAACTCTCACCAAACAATTAAGAACGGCGATCTTTAATCAGTAGTCTATTCAATTAAGAACCGCTATGTTATATGCTTGAATAAATCACGTTAACTCTATAGCGGTTCTTGAATGGAAGCAATACAGTTTGACCTCACTTCCATTCCTCTCTCCTAAAAGGAGAGAGGCTTTGAATTTTGCTCCCCTTCCCCTGTAGGGAAGGGGCTGGGGGTTAGGTCTGTATTGGACTCAACCGAGAAGCGCTCTATAAAAATAGATATTTTAAGTAACTTTGACAACGGAACTAGAAGACCTGGCAATAAATAAATACGCCTTAGCACTACACACCACCACACCCGAATTGGGTTTGGCAATTACTGATTTTTCTGGTGAAACTCGCTCTCAAGTTTGGAATTTGGGGCGTGATTTATCTAGCTTAGTACATCAATATTTAATTGAATTTATCAAACCGCAAACTTGGGCAGATTTGTCGTTGATCGCAGTGGCAAAAGGACCTGGTGGCTTTACGGGAACTCGCATTGGCGTTGTCACTGCTCGCACTTTAGGGCAACAGTTAGATATTCCTGTATTTGCGATTTCAACTTTGGCTGCGGTTGCTTGGTCAGAAGTAAGTAAAAGTCAAAAGTCAAAAACTATTGCTGTGGAAATGCCAGCACAACGAGGTCAAATTTTTGCTGCTATTTATCAGTTTGAGTCAGATGCTTCTAAATTAAAAGTGTGTTTGTCAGATAGAGTGTTGACACCAGAAGTATGGCAGGAAACTTTAGCTAATTGGAACACTAATTATCAGCTGATTCAAGCGCAATCTGGGTTAGCAGCGACGGTGACAAGTATTTTGGAACTAGCTAATCTCGATTGGCAAGAGGGCAAATGTCCTAATTGGTCAGAGGCTTTGCCATATTATGGGCAGCATCCAGTACAGGATGTATAATAAAGCATGGGAATCGGTAGGTGGTGGTTTCTAAGAATTTACAAAGGCTATATCTGAGTGTAATTGTGCATAACCCTGGTAAAAAACCTATAACAGTAGATGTATGAGACATCTGATGAAATTAAATATGCTTTACCTAGAACCCTTGTAGAGACTTAGCATTGCGAAGTCTCTACATTTGTGTGTACAGGGTAGCAAAGGGCGCGGGGTTCTTGGGGTTCAACAATTAAAATCGATAGTTGCGATCGCGCACCCACATACTAACTGGTACTGCCTTACCCTGTGGATCTACTTTCGCCTTCACCACAATGGGGGGTATTTGTCCTCTACGGGCGCGTTGGGCTTGCAAGTCGTTCCGAATCTGCTGCCGTTGGTTTTCTGGAATGTAATATGTTTCTAAGCCGTAGTTAACAGAGCCATCTTGATAAACACCTTTTAAGGCTACTTGGTTGGCTCTTAGGGTTGTGGGGCGATCGCTACTAACCCGTAATGGTCTCCAAGCTCTAGGAACACCGCCACCATAGGATAATTGCTCTTGCAAAGTCACGTAGATGTTAGTTCCTTCAGGCAATCTTCTGCCACTTCCACGACCTTTGCTGACTAATGTTTGCCAACCAGGTAGTCTACTTAAATTTGAGGTACGAGATATGTTGTAATCTAAGGCTAAGGTGTTACCTTCTAGCACATTGTTAGGTTCTACAGGTACGGTTTGCAAAATCACCGTCTTACCTGTGACATCCGTATAAACTGCTTGAGCTGGTACTGCCATAATTAACCCTGTTTGCAGCGCCAGGGGAACTATTAACCGCCAAAAAGGTAAAGGCTTATTCGATTTTTGTTCAGTAGCAATCAAGTAATCCCGAAAAGTCACCTTACTAGAAAATTCGGCTTCAGGAGACAAGGGTTTATTTTTAGATTCAGAAGAGGTATTAGTCATGAGCGTAGTCCTAAAAAGCAGAGGTCTTGAAGAGGTCAAAAGTAACGAGATTAGGACTGACGCAGAGAAACTTTAAAAACTTTAACGCACAGAGATTTCAGAATTTTAGATTTTAGATTTTTTATTCAATCCAAAATTCAAAATTCAAAATCTAAAATTTGCACTACTTCTTATTGGTAGAGCTAGAACCACCAGTTAGGCGGCGTTCAAACCAGAGTCCAGCGCTAATTAATGCAGAACCGCACAAGATAAAGACCAGCGACTTAAAAAGTAGGTCGGTATCGTACTCTTGCACGCGACTGATAATTTGCAGTGTTACTAACAGCATACCGCCCCAAAAGGAAGTTCTGTTGCTTAATTTCAATCCTTCTTGAATTAGTCCCCAGGCTAATGTTGCAAGAAGTACATTGAAAATGAAAATGCCAAGTTCATCAATCCGGCTGATAGTTTGATGCCAAAAAGGTACTATTGCAATAAAGGCAAGAAAGGTACTAATGACAGCAGTCGTGAAAATTACTTCGCGGCGCGGAGGGTTATTTCTTTGGCGCAGTAGAAACAACCATTGCAATACCGCCAAGCCGCTAAGAATCCCCAAATCGATGATTGGCAGAGACTCGAATAAGTTCCTCAATGTCGTTGGCTGATTATAAGCATAATCAGGAGATTCCCAAACCCAACGAAAAGACAGAACATAAAAGACAACGCCGAAGCTGACCAAGGCTAAATTCCGGGCTAGGTATTGAAACAACCTGTAATTTATGGTCGGGAACAGCAGGTCATCATAACTCCAGAATAATGCAGATGGCAGTGCAAAAGCAAAAGATGCCACCCAAGGGGCGATATTAGCATAATTCAGCAATGGGAGAGGGTTAAGGTTGGCTTGTAAGGAACTAGCAAAAACAAAGGCTGCTAGACCAAAAATCCAACGCGATCGACAGAAGTAGGCTAAGGGTACAAACACCAGCCATGCCAACAAAGGCAAATGCTGCACCACTAGACGCGACCAAGTTAACTCACCTGAAGAGTACCACAAGTCTTCTAGCCCAGTCCAGTAGCCGATTTCCACCAGGACAATTGACAGAATTCCTAAAGAATTTAAGGATAAACAGAAGGCCATCACCACAACACCCAACCCCCAAGCCAGAAACAATTGGGAAGCTGAACCAGCAATATTGAACATCTGGGCCATCAGCAGTAAATTTGCACCGAAAATGAAGGCGCTTAAAATTAGCAACCCTTCTCCCAGTAAGCGTTTGCTTTGTTGTGGCTTCTTGCCTTCAGGTTGTCTCCAGGTGTAAAATCCAGTGATGGCGATCGCAAAAAACAAACTCATCATCAAAATAAATTTGATTTCTCGCGATCCTCCCTGCCAGTTTCCTGATACAAAGGTAATTATGCCTAAGCATAAAACTATGCTGCCTACACCGATCGCTATGGCTTTATTGCGATCGCGTGCAGCAGCTTCCAGGTTTTTAAATTGATAACGTTCTGCTATCTGTTCATACAGCGAAGAACTAATTAATCCTTCATCCCTCCATAATTGTGCTTCTTTGCGTAATTTGTGCGGAAAATTATCTAAGATCATGACCTTCTCCGGTGCAGTGGGGTAGCTTGGCCATTGCGATCCCAATGGCGGTCATTGTATTTTGAGTATGAAGCCAAAACCCTTAATTACATGTTCTTGTGTAACAGTTTTATTTTGATTTTGATACAACCTATTAATTCGTAATTCGTAATTCGTAATTCAATTTTTAATTGGTATTGTATATATCTACATGGAAAAACCTTCGAATTTATTACTTAAAGTCTCGCGGCGTTTGTTCACTAATCTAGATGAGCAAGAAAAATTTATTGAGGCTTTAATAAATCCTCAGCCTTTTTCACCCAGTATTCTTTGGTGTCAAGAAAAGCCAGAGATTTCGCCCTTGGCGGTAGAAACACCAACCTCTTGGCAACCACAATTTATAGACCGCTTATCTCTGGGAGAAAAACCCGGTAAGCATCCCTTGCATGAAAAAGGATATTTCTATTGTTTAGACTTTTCTTCGGTGTTTGCAGCTACTACTTTGTTAGCTCTTCCTCAGTCAGTGCGTTTAGTTTTTGATATGTGTGCCGCACCAGGAGGTAAAAGTATCTTCGCGTGGAAAGCTTTACAACCAGACTTACTCATTAGCAATGAAGTAATTGGTAAACGTCTGGGAATGCTAATTTCTAATTTGAAGCGTTGCCAGATAAACCCTAGTGCAGTAGTTAATAGAGATTCGAGTATATTTGCCCAAATCTTTTCTGACTCTAGCAATCTAGTAATAGTAGATGCTCCTTGTACTGGACAATCTTTACTTGCTAAAGGTGAAAAAGCACCCGGATGTTTTCACCCAACGGCTATTAATAAGAGTGCAAATCGACAAAAGCGTATTATAGCTAACTCTGCTAAAATTGTTTCACCACAAGGCTATCTGGCTTATATGACTTGCACATATTCACCCGAAGAAAATGAGCGAGTTTGTGAATGGTTTTTGGAACGATTCCCACATTTTAAAGCGATAGAAATTAGTAATCTAGCTAAATATCAATCTGATTTAACTACAATGCCTTGTTATCGGATGTTCCCTCAAGATCGGTTAGGTGCTGGTGCGTTTACAGTCTTGTTTAAAAATACTAGTGAGGATGAATATGAGCCTAAAGAAGTAGATATAAATACTATATCTTCGCTGTATATCTACCAAAAGATGAAAGAGTCAAGTTAGGAATGGCACTAAGTTAACATACAGCCCTTACCCTGACTGGTTCCCAGCCTGGAGGCTGGGAAACCATTCCCGGGGGCTGCTGCCTCCTCTTTCTTCACCAGAGGCAGCAGCCCATTCAGAATCCGTTCCCAGCCTGTAGGCTGGGAAGGAGGCTACACAACCCTTTAGGCTTTTCTTAGTGCCATTCAGTCAAGTTAGTTATACAGCAGATTTCAACTTGTCTTTTAACTTTGAATAATTAACTCTATATACGTAAAAAAACGTTTTTTAACCTATTTATAACCTTAAATTAACCAAAACTTATCCGGTATCAGCGCTAGACTTTCTGAAGTAGACATTACACAAAAAAGCTAGTCAGTACAGGATACAAATTACATGAGTCAAAAAATCAGCAAAGTGTTCAAACAGTCTGGGGTAATTCCTTATAGAGTGAACAATGGTAAAATTGAAATCTTGCTAATCACGACCCGTAACTTTCAACACTGGGTAATTCCGAAAGGAGATATTCCCAATGGCATGAGTCCGCCTGATTCAGCAGCAAAAGAGGCGTGGGAAGAGGCAGGAGTGATTGGGCAGGTAGATGTGAATGAACTGGGCACTTACAAGTACCGCAAACAAGGCAAAATTTACAGCGTCAAGATGTATTTGTTACCAGTTGACATGCTGAGTGAAGATTATCCAGAAGCAAATCAAAGAAAACGGCAATGGGTAGAAGTGACTGAAGCTATCAGGTGGGTTAAATTTAATTCACTCAAACAAATGCTTAAAGGTTTTTTCCAGGTAGAATCTAACTTTTGTGGATTTCGACGTGAAGTAAGTAGGCAAGAATAAATCAAACTATGTTACGCAATATAATATTAATTAAATTAGCTCTTCGTAGGGGTTTCGGCACTTACTACAAAGCTTGAATTATTCACCTCTACTTATACAATGTCCGCCAAATCACCCCTAAGAGGTTGTTTGAAAAGTCCTCTTCTTGGTAGCAAAATGTTCTATATCCCCCTAAATCCATGCCACTTGCTCTACTTGGGGAGACCCCAAGTAGAGCAAGTGGCTCCCCTTAAAAAGGGGAACTTTGATTCCGGTTCCCACCTTTTTTAAGGGGGGTTAGGGGGGATCGATAAGTTCCTAAAATCACAACCAATTACTTTTCAAACATCCTCTAATAAGCAGTTTGTAGTGGGGACTTAAGTCCCCAAAGCCAGGATTAAAGTCCTTACTACAAACGTTTTTTATTCAGCTTGATTAACCGGACGTGATGTTACTTAAATCCAGAGTAAAGCTACCCAAGTTTTTATACCGACAATTCCATCAGCTTGCAATTTTTTAGATGTTTGGAAACTAACAATTGCATCCTTAACTGACTCAGAAAATTGTCCATCAATGGCATTAGTATATAATCCAATATCTTTTAATTGCTGTTGTAATTGTTTGACTCTTAACCCAGAATCTCCTAGCTGCAAACCATTAAATCTACTCAAATCGGCTCTACCACTAACACCAGCTACACCAGATATATCACCTGCAAATTGATGGATTAGGTATTGCCCCTGCCAAGCCCCAGGAATACTTGGGTTCTGGGTTCCGTAGTGAGCAATCCATAACGGATAACTCGCAAAATCAGATGGATTGCCAATTTCTGCCCAGAAACTGGGGAAAGTATAAATGATTGGTTTAATTGGTTTTTTGGTTTGTTGCAAAAGGGCTTTTTCTACCTCTGCTAACCACAGTTTGGCTGCATTAATTACACCTTGGCTATTTCCTTTGTCAGTTACCTCTACATCCAGAACTGGTGGCAGGTCTCCTGGTTCTAATTTACCCAGCGTTTTTAAGAATTCTTTCGCTTGCTGAACCGGGTCAGATGTATGGGGGTGAAAGAAATGATAAGCACCCCGAATAATACCAACACTTTTCATGGTCTGCCAGTGATGAGGAAAAGCAGAATCTTTAATACTAACTCCTTCTGTGGCTTTGACAAACGCAAAAGTTTTACCAGAGTTTTTTACTGTCGTCCAATCTACTCTGCCGTCTTGATCTGCAACATCAATTCCTTGCATATAATCTTCTAACCTTTTTGAATAGTAGAATCCTGAACTTATCAGAGGCTCTGATTAAATTTATGCTTTTTCTGGGTATTTGAGTAAATTACAGAAATTTCTTAGGGTTGAGTGTCAACAGCTCGCACTGGAGTCACTCTAACTTTGCCTGTACAAGGCTTGATTTCTTCTGTAAGGGTAAAGTGCTGGTAAGTATTGGGAGGCGTGATTTCAATCTTACTCGATATCTGGCAGTGTTCCTGTGGGGAAGTAACATGGTTATATGCTATCTGAAATGAGGCTTGTTTTCCAGGAGCGAGAGTTACTTCTTGTCGAGGTTGCTTACTCGAAAAATAAGTGTCCTTGGACCGGATAACTTTAATCCCCTGCAAAGGTTGATTTTTTGCATCCAGTAGTGCCAATCCCGGATAACCGTTGAGGGTGCAAGGGGATGAGCCGTTATTGGTGAAGGCGTAGGTAAGTGCAACATTCCCAACGCCAGCATCTTCGGAGACTCGGCGCACTGACAATTGACTAGTTTCACAGCGCGTCGGATTTGTGGCAACAGTGGCTTCAGGGGTAGAAGTCTCTGTAGTTTTTTCAGTCGGTGTAGGTGTTGAGGCCAACACAGCTTCTTTCGTCGGTTGCTCAGTGCTTGCTGGCAAGGCTTGCGGCTGTTTTGTAACAGAGGAAGAACCGACACAACCAGTTGTCACCGCAGTTAGGAGCAACAACATACTGCTTTCCACAATTAGAATTCGCATATCTTCTTTTTTTGTCGTGAACTACTTACACTGATGCTTTATATATAGTGTAAGTTTCCAAATTAACAAGAGTTAGGGTTGCTATAGTGAGGTACAAGAACCCCACCCCCAACCCACAAGGGAGGCTAAGGTGTACACACATCTTTGTACAAAACCAAAATCGTTGAAGATCCCCCTAAATCCACGCCACATGCTTCACGTCGGCAGAGCCGCCCAACGCAGTGGCTCCCCTTTTTAAGGGGGACTTTGAGAAGTTTTTGCCCCCCTTTTTAAGGCTACGGTGTACACACAAGTCTTATAACCTAGCTCCACAACGTTTTAACCCCCCTTAAAAAAGGGGGGAATGAATCAGCCCTGTCTTCGAGAGGGGGCTATGATGTACTTTATATGATTGGGAAATGCTATATAAATCTAAATATTCAACCGAATTAAATATTATCTGTTGCTTCAATCAAAGCACTACGAATTCCTGGTTCACTCATCGAATGTCCGGCATCAGGAACCACTATAAATTCGGCTTCTGGCCAAGCCCGATGTAATTCCCAAGCGGAGATCATTGGGCAGACTACATCATAGCGCCCCTGAACAATTACAGCCGGAATATGGCGGATACGGTGTACATTTAAGAGTAATTGATCTTCTTTTTCCAAAAATCCCTTATTCATAAAGTAATGGCATTCAATGCGAGCGAAAGCTGAAGCAAATTCACTCTCGCCAAACTTTTGTATGAGTCCTGGATCTAAGAAAAGCCTACTGGTACTACCTTCCCAAATTGACCAAGCACGCGCTGCTGTTAATTGAATTTTTAAATCTGGACTGGTCAACTGTTTGTAATATGCTTCGATCAGATCCTCACGTTCATCTACAGGAATTGGTTTAAGATATTCTTCCCAAGCATCAGGAAAAATATAGCTAGCACCCTCTTGGTAAAACCATCGCAACTCTTTTTGTCTCAGCATAAAGATCCCACGCAGAATTAGCCCCGTGCATCGAGAGGGATGGGTTTGACTGTAGGCTAATGATAAAGTGCTACCCCAACTCCCACCGAAGACTGCCCACTTTTCTATACCTAAATGTTGGCGCAGTTTTTCGATATCACTGACTAAATCCCAAGTGGTATTTTCTCGTAATTCGGCATGAGGAGTACTTTGACCACAACCGCGCTGGTCAAACATTACTAACCGCCATTTTTTCGGGTGGAAATATTGCCGATAAAAAGCTGGACATCCACCACCAGGTCCCCCATGCAGCAAAACGATGGGTTGACCTTGCGGGTTCCCTGACTCTTCAAAATGAATGGTATGAAGGTCAGAAACCTGTAAACTACCTTCTAAGTAAGGCTCGATCGCTGGGTAAAGTTCTCGCATTTTCGATATTTTATCAGTAATGTTGTCATGGCGATCGCTTGCATAAATCAAATAAACCCGATACCTATGATACAACCCTCTAATGGCCTTCCACCTAAACGGCGATCGCCTCAGCTAAGAATCATCACAGCATTAAAAACTTGGGCTGCTACTTCCGATGGCATCTCAACGATTCTGCTAGCTCAGATGGCATTCAAAATGGCAGTAGCATCGGCAGTTTCTTTTGAAGTTGCTCAGGCGTTGCGATGGGAATATCCTTTTTATGCAGCGATCGCCGCCATCATTGTGATGTCATCTACTCATGGCAGCACCCTCACACTAGGAATTCAGCGCATAATTGGCACTGTGATTGGTGCTATCGGTGGAGCCATCTTTGCGGTTGTATTGGGTACCAATTTCTGGTCATTGGGAATAAGTGTATTTTTGACGATCTTTCTCACTTCTTATTGGAAATTCAATGAGGCGGCAAAATTAGCGGGGTATGTGTCAGCGATCGTGATTTTGAGTCACAGCCAATCTCCTTGGCTGTATGCTTGGGGTCGTTTTCTCGAAACCCTCTTGGGTATTGGTGTGGCACTGTTGGTAAACAACTTTATTTTTCCTGCGTCTGCTGGAGTAGAACTGAGGCGTTGTTTGTCACAAACGTTAACTGATTTAGAGCAGTTTTATCAGTTGGTTGTGGACTCTGCCTTTACAGGAAACTACGATCGCCAGCGTGTGGATGAGTTAAAAGCCAGTATCATTAGTTCATTTATCAAGGCGCGATCGCTATGGCAGGAAGTCAGGCGGGGACAGACAAATGAGCCACCAGAAAAACGGGTGAATGAAGCTTGGGAGTTCCTCATCCGGCGGATTTGGGAACACATCTTGACAATGGAACATACTGTACTTGCTAGACAGCAAGATACTTTCTGGCAAATTCTTTCACCTCAAATTACCCAACTGGCACTAGAAACTCAGACTGCAATGCTCACCCTAGCAACCGCAGTCAAATCGCACCAACCTAGTTTATCTTTGTCAGGAATGGAAATTGCCCTTATCAACGCTACAGAGCAATTAAATCGGCTAGAAGAAATTAAGCAGCAAGATTACCCAATGGATGAGCTACTCCGATTTTTCACATTCTTCTACACGATGGAAGAAGTAGGCAGAAAACTGCAAAAAATGGCAGGTACGCTGAGTGAACTACCCACACTGATAGTAAATTCAAGATAAGTAATCAATTGAAAAAGGTGACAGTCTGCTTAGAAAGGAAACATGAGAAGATATCCAAAATTTTATTTACACTCGTCCGTAATACTCATCAATCATTACCAAAGAATTGGGTCTAAAGCCCCGTGCTTCAAGCAATGCTTTAAAGTAATGAGTAAGGAGTAATGAGTAATGAGTGGATGAAAAATGGGTATTTACTCATTACTTATTACTCATTACTCCTTCTTAAGAGCGCCTTTAGGTCGGTGAAGATGTCAACGAGGTTCAGCTTGAGTCGCAACTGTTAATACTTGCGGTGGACTGGCATCCGGTGGATAGAGAAAGTCTACTTCTACTAAAGAGCGATCGCCTGCTTTTATATTTAATAAAACTAACGGTTCCCCTGATTGACCTCTCTTTTGCACTAAATGCACAAACTCAGTTTGTGACTGATTTTGCTCATCTTTGTAACGTACCTGCACCGTTCCTCGGAAAAACACTTGAGGGGCTGGTGTACTCAGAAAGCGTAACCCCGGTTTTCCCAACTGATCCTCCTTGAGTGGTGTTTGTATAGACACACTCACAGTTTGAGAACTTTGAGTATTGTTGTATAGCGGCAACTTCAGATTATATTGAATTCCATAGTTGCCATGAGCGCGATATGCGGTGTCAGGATAGCGCACCAGCATAGCAGCACTTTGAATTTGACCAGTTCCTAAGGTACCGCCATGTAGGGTACTCAGAACGTAGGAAAACCCTTGACCAGGCTGAGGAATAGTTAGATACCTGGCTTGAGGATTATCTACTAATAAGGCTCTCCATCGTGAACCACCAGCCACTCCAGCAACACGCCCATAAATTCTTGGCTTGCCAGTTTCTTCTAAGGGAGTGGGAGTTTTATCTCTTGGTCCAGCCAAATCACCATTATCTAGTAAATTCTGCCACTCTTCTAAAGTAGGCATTCTCTCACTGCCATCAAGATTCACCCGTGCAAACATGGCTAGGCTAGCTGCGTAGACAGTACCATTACTTTGCAGTCGGATCAATGTAGACCGACCATTCAGGGGTGGTGTCAATCCCTGCACCGGAATTGGTAAATTTAGTAACATCCGACTTTTCCCTGGTGGAATCGCAATTGTGGCAGGGAAAATTTCTTGTCGCACTCCCCTAAGCACATCAGACATGACGCGATCGCCAGGACCTGCAAAAACTTTACCTAAAAGATTTTGACTCAAGGATGGTAACTGAATAAATGGTGCATCGGGTTGACTCAAATAACTCGCCGCCTGCAAAATATTTACCTTCACTGGTTCCGAACTAGGGTTATGTAAAATTATCCCTAAATAAAGAGAACGTAAATTCTCTGCTGGTTCAGCTTTAGTAATGTGGTGAGCAAAAATATCAAATCGTCCTCGAAAGGGAAAATTTAGATGCGCCGTTGGCACTTTTTTCCCATCTGGTGGAAAGGTGGAAAGTAAAATTCCTTCTTTCAAAACCAATTCTGGACTATTGCTGTTAAACGTTGGCACTGTATCCAATTGACCTGGTAAAGGTCGTACTTCTTGTGGTTGTACAACTTCTTCAGGTGGTGGCGTAGCAGAAGTTAATTGACCGATGGAAAAAGTTAGTAACAATGGCAACATATACTTAGATATTTCTTTCACCATACAGACATTAACAACTTGATGAAAGTGCCAGTTTGTTAATAATTAATACAAAATCGCCAAGAATCCCCATCAAATTTTCTTGATTGAGAACCGGAACGTGGACAAAAATACAACGCGTCCTGAGTTGATTTTGGCTTAAGTAGTCCAACACTGAATAGTAAAGACTCTCACAGACAAATTTACCGCAGTCGTGGCTAATCTCAATTGCTGCGGCTCCCGCCACTAATTTTTCTAAATCAACTTCTGTCTGCAAAATACTTTCTCCACGGCTAGCAACTGCTTCCACACTTAATTTTGTCCGGCTTGTAGCCTGGCCACAACAGATGATGTAATCAGGTTGGATTGCATTGATTTGTTCAATTACCTGAGTACTGGCAAGTTGCACATCTACGGGTAACAGGCGTAAAAAACTTAAGTCATGGGGTATCAGATTAACTTTGGTAACTTCAAGTAATAAATCATCAGAAGAATTCGACTGTTGATCTTTTAGCCAAATATCAAAAGAAGTTAATAGAATTCTTTTCTTCATAACAAATATTATTTAGAATAGAAAAACCCTCCATAATAATTTTACAAGGAGCAGGTAAATGCCAGTGATTGCGGTCGTAGATTACGAGATGGGAAATTTGCACTCAGTCTGTAAAGGCTTAGAAAAAGCTGGGGCAACTTCTAATGTTACCTATTCTCCAAAGGAATTAGAGCAGGCAGATGCAATAGTCCTACCGGGAGTGGGAGCATTTGATCCAGCAGTGCAACACCTGCGAGCGCGTGGTTTGGAACAACCGATTAAAGAAGCGATCGCATCTGGTAAACCTTTCTTAGGAATTTGTTTAGGATTGCAAATTCTCTTTGAATCAAGTGCAGAAGGTACCGAACCGGGACTAGGAATTATTAAAGGAAAAGTGCGGCGGTTTCGTCCAGAAACTGACATCACTATTCCTCATACGGGTTGGAATCAGCTGGAAGTGACTCAACCAAAAAGTATTTTGTGGGAGCATTTACCGTCCGATCCTTGGGTGTATTTTGTCCATTCCTATTATGTTGACCCAATAGATCCGTTAATCCGTGCAGCAACCGTCACCCACGGGACTCAAACCGTCACAGCTGCGATCGCCTATGAAAACCTGATGGCAGTACAATTTCACCCCGAAAAATCCTCTAATATCGGATTGCAAATCTTGTCTAATTTCGTTGCTCAAGTCCGCGAAAAAATTCCTGCCTAATAGTATTTTTGTCATTTCTTCTTTGTCTTTTGCCTAAAACTAATACTTCTCTACGAGACGCTACGCGAACGGCTCCGCGGTAGTTGAGCGCAGTCGAAACTCAGTACAAGTAACCAATGACTAATGATTAATGACCAATGACTAATAACCAATGAGCCTGAGAATTTACGGCAATCGCCAGCTAAAAACTTTACCAGGGAAAGAAACTAGACCCACAAGTGCGCGGGTAAGAGAGGCAGTATTTAATATTTGGCAAGGAGAAATTGCAGATTGTCGCTGGCTAGATTTATGCGCCGGTACTGGTTCAATGGGTGCAGAGGCTTTGTGTAGAGGAGCCAGCCTAGTAGCAGGAATTGAACAATCGAGCCGAGCCTGTGTCACCATCCAACAAAATTGGCAGCAGATAGCTAATGCCGACCAAGAATTTCGGGTATTACGGGGAGATATTACCCAGGAGTTAAAGATTTTAGCAGGCAAGCAATTCGATAGAATTTACTTCGATCCACCTTATGCCAGTGGATTGTACCAGTCAGTATTAGAAGCGATCGCTCACCATCAACTTTTAGATCCGAGCGGCGAAATTGCAGTTGAACACGCCTCACAAGGTTGGACACCGCTAGAGATTCCAGGTTGGGAAATTTGCCGCCAGAAAGTTTACGGCAACACATCACTTACTTTCTACAGAATTCGGAGTCAGGAATTAGGGGCAGATAAAGGAGATGAGAAACAATGTAACTCCTAACTCCTAACTCCTAACTCAGCACTCCCTCATCCTCCCAACTGGTTGGGGCGCTTGTATTGCTTATAGGCAGCATAAAACAGTCCGGCGAGGGTGACGAAAACTAGACCAAGGACAATACCTGATAGCAGGGGTTCAACCACTGGAAATCTCCTTTTTGTAATGATTAAATATTCGTTGCTTGTTTTTGATTTTACCAAATTTCGGATGAATCCTGCGGCCTACAGCCTTTTAAAAGGCGATCGCCCACAAAAAAATAGTCTTCTGTGCTTGCAGACACAATCAAGAACTTTTAAGCTATGTGTAGGAAATGAAAAATTTTTAGCACACCTAGACTTTCACCGCAAACCTTTTGGATAACCAGATTACCAAACCTGAAATTTTGATTCAGCGAATCGTTTTATTGATGCTGTCCATACTGCTAGCAATCCCTTTGGGCTTTTTTGGTGTTCAGTTGGTTCAAGCCTCCGATCCTTATGTCAAGAGTGTTCTATCCTTAACAGGAAACCCAATTCAAGGACACGCGATCTTTCAAATTAATTGTGCTGGTTGTCATGGCTTAGAAGCAGACGGGCGAGTGGGGCCTAGTTTGCAAGCTGTTTCAAAGCACAAATCTCAGTATGGACTGATTCATCAAGTGATCAGTGGTGAAACACCGCCAATGCCAAAATTCCAACCTAGTCCCCAAGAAATGGCGGATCTTTTGAACTATTTAGAGTCGTTATAGACCTGAGAATTTTCGGTTGTGGAATACATAAATCCCTAACGGAAAAGGCAGCATAGGATGTGTTGTCTTTTTCTATCTCTGACAACTTTTAACAAAATACCCATCCCATACAGCACTTCCGGCAGCTATGAGGTACATCCTAAAACCTGAAAGCTATGCTAGGAGAGTAACAAGAAGAAAAGTTTTATTGCATAATAGCGGGAAGCGCTGTAAGAGTTATATAAATTTTAGATATGCAAACTGGATGTCCTTTAGATTATGACGTTAGATAGCGTTCGTGCAGCGTCTCGTAGAGAAGCATCAGCGACGTAGGATCGTCTGAGTCACTAACGTCCTTGGCGTATTTGCGTAGGATCTTTGATCAAAACTCATATAGACTGTATATTTTAAAGTATCTTAGCAAGTAACTATTTAACTATTGCGAAAGTGATGTTAGCATACCTAACTCGGTAGAATTAAGGTAAAAGCTCCTAGTAAATGGGCTACGGTATAGCTTCTTTAACAGACTAGATATTCTTGAGATGCCCGAAACCTAATGACTGAAGCGATCCAAATCGGTAATCGTACAATCACAGCTAGTGAACTGATTTCCTTACTGGCAAGTTACCAAATGCTGCCACAGTTGCAGCGCGAATTGATCATTGATCAGGCGATAGAGCAAAACTCAGGCTCCGCCAAGATAGCAATCGAATATACACCTGAGGAAATAGCCCAAGCTAAACAGCAGTTTTACGCTGAAAAACAGTTAAAAAATGAAGAAGACATCCAAACTTGGATGGCACATCAAGGGCTGACTGCCGATCAACTAGAAGTTATTACTACTCGTAAGCTGAGAATTGAAAAATTCAAGCAAGCAACTTGGGGTAATAAACTGGAGTCTTACTTTTTTCAGTGTAAAACAAAACTGGACAAAGTAATTTATTCCCTACTGCGAACCCAGGATGTGGGAATTTCCCAAGAACTCTACTTCCGTATTCAGGCAAAAGAAAACTCTTTTGCTGACTTAGCACGGGAATACTCACTCGGTCCAGAAGCCCAAACTGGCGGCTTGGTAGGTCCGATTGAACTAAATGCACTACATCCAGTAATGGTGCAAATGCTCTCTAGCAGTCAACCAGGTCAGATATTGCCCCCTACTCGCATCGCTGAATGGTTTGTGATTTTGCGGCTGGAAAAATTTATCCCAGCACAACTGGATGAATTTATGAAAGTGCGCCTGCTGAATGAACTCTTTGAAACCTGGCTACAAGAACAGCAAAAGCAAATTATGTCTGCACCACAAGAGGAGGAGAGCGCCAGATGAGAGGGATAACCTAAGTATGGGATCTGACTCCCATACTTGCCTTCAAAACCCAAGATAGCGAAGCGATCGCTCTATTAGTGTTCCAGGCTAGAGGAGCGATCGTTGCATTAGGTAGTGTATCTTGCTCCGACCCTAATCCACTTCAGTGGATAGTCATAGTGACTTTAGTTGCTGGAAGTGGGGTTTTTATTGTGGGTAGTGGAGTTATAGCAACCGACAAGGAGGTTAGGACATTAACTGATGATAAAACCTATATATATAAAGACTTTCAACCCAGTCCCTAGTCCCCAGTCCCCAGTCCCCTGCTATAGTATTGTAACTATAGGAACTATTTTAGTTACTATGATTAGTGCCGGAGCTAGTTTTGAAGCGATATCAGCAGCACTTGGAAGTCATATAGCTGTAGCTACTGGCTCGCTAGAAATGCTTTTTCAATTGGTAGCTGCGATTTTTGGTATTTTAAGTTGTTAGGACTGCACTATGGTCAATATTTTATTCAACAGGTTATCAGTGAAGGGGTAATTTCGCCCTTAGCATTTCCAGATATCCAGATATCTATCGAGCAACTTTTAAATTAAGCTAAATTTAATAAAAATTATTTCCATACAGCACTTCCAGCAGCTATAAGGTACATCCTCAAAACTGAAAGCTATGCTAGGAGAGGGGCAAGGAGAAAAACCGTATTGCATAATAGCCGGAAGCGCTGTAATTATTTTGACTGACCTTCTTCCCACTCCTTACCACCAGGTAACTCTCTCAATACTTTCATCAATAGCACCAGGCAAAGACTTTTGAGAATTCGTATAAGTCAAATCTAAAAAAGCCTTTGCTACTCCCAATATTTGGGATTTATCCACAATAGCTAAGAGTCGTTTAGATGTATACAACCCATTCAAAATTTCAGCAGATGCTGGCTTAATTGCCGCATCAAAAGCAGGATATAGCAAATCATCCCACTCACCTGGCTTCACATAATGAGAAGTCTTGTTATCCTGTAAATTTAAATCTTGAATTTCTAAAATTGAACCTGAAATAAAAGCAACCCAAGAATTAGTTAATCTTTGTTCCACCTGATTTTTAATCAAATGAATAATCAGTCTGATGAGGAAACTCCTAATATTATATTTCGGATATAGCTCTTTCGACTCATCAACTCCAACTCATCAACAATTAGCAAAGCATCCTCATAACGTCCATCAAGAATAGACTTTCTTAAATCCCAAAGTTCTTGAGTCATAAGTCATAGCAATTTATCCAATACTAAATTCAGCATAAACAAAAACCCCCTAGCTTTTATGAGAGCTAGAGGGTTTTTGTTTAAATTATGATCCCTGGCATCGAGCTATTTTTGCGTAGGGCTACCCCTAAACTATCGTGGCCGCAGCAGCGTTTCACCTCTGAGTTCG
>NZ_JBALEA010000004.1:0-8138 GCF_036917135.1 Nostoc sp.
CTAGCTATAGATAACAGAAAACTATCTCTATTCATGCTTGAATAACTGGTCAACCCTTGAAATTGCTTTTTTATGACTTTTTCAGCAACCCCTAGTTAGGTGTGATTTTAGGCACTCGTTGATCCCCCCTAACCCCCTTAAAAAGGGGGAAGAATCAAAGTCCCCCTTTTTAAGGGGGATTTAGGGGGATCTCCAAGGGTTAGGCGTATAAAAAAACTTTTCAAACAACCTCTTAGAGCGTCGGGAAGGGGGTTAGGTTTTCGTGGACTTTTCCAGATCACCTGAATTGTCAGCTACAGCAGATTTCAAAGGCGAGAGGTATACTTCATTTACTTGCAAAGTGCTGTACGTAACCCAACTTTTCCAGCTTTTGTAACACCTTATTTGCGCTCTCAGCAACGCTTTCTTCATTAGTTTTGCATTCGACTTCAGGAGAGATTGGTATTTCATAAGGATCATCAATACCAGTGAAGTGCTTAATTTCCCCAGTTCTTGCTTTTTTATACAACCCTTTTACGTCTCGCTGTTCACAAACTTCTAATGATGCATTGACGTAAACTTCAATGAAAGATGGAATACTTTGGCGCACTTCTTTCCGAATTTCGCGGTACGGTGAAATTGCCGAAACCAAGACAATTACATTATTTCTGGCAAGAAGGTGAGCCACAAAACCAATGCGCCGAATATTTTCTTCTCGATCCTCTTTACTGAAACCCAACCCTCTGCATAAATTTTGACGTACCACATCGCCATCCAGAACTTCAACTCTGTATCCCTGTATACGGAGTTCCTTCTCAACAAATTTACAGATAGTAGTTTTACCTGCACCACTCAGACCAGTGAACCATACTGTCACTCCACACTCTTGTTGTCTCATCTTATATCATGTCCGCTTGATTGCTTATTAAACTCGAAGAAACTCACCCCCGCCAAAGCTATGCTTTGTCTCCCCTCCCCACAAGCGGGGAGGGGCTGGGGGTGGGGTGTATTGACTGTGGTTAGCATAACTAATTATGCGGACATGATATTACCTCCGTCGTACACTTCAAATGGCACACCAAAAAAAGCTTTTTTGGGTAACTTCCGGTCAAATAGCAATCTTATTTTTATAATCCTTTTTTAGCAGGAATTTGAGGCATTACTTGGCGGTTTGTGTCAGCTTTACTACTTTCTCTTTACTGATTTCGAGTTAATTAATCAGAATTTATACGTATTTTGGCTCAATATTTAATACAGATGCAGACTATGCCTACAACAGTCTATACCTACCCACCTTCTCAAGCCTAAGAACGATTATCAAAGCTAATAGTAAGAAAACCTGCTGACCCAAGCTTCAAGTTGCTGAAGTTTTGAACAATTTTTATATCCAGTATATATACAGTTTCTTTCTAAAAAAATGGTCTTTATTATAACAATAGTATATCAAGCAAGACTTACCACTAAGACATTATAAAAAAACTAAGCTCAAAATTTTTGCAAAGTTAGGTTTGGTGCAGGCTTATGGCCGTGGGACCTGTTATCTGGGGGTAATTCCTTTGGGTTCTCTTCCTGGTAAAGGTTTGTTTATTGACAATGATGGTACGTCTTATAGTCTGTGTCATTAATTTTGCATGGTTCGTATTGAGCGATAAATCGCTCAATTTTAAAGGCTAGAGCCACGGACTATTTTTGTTCTCAATTAATACCATTTTGGATTGAGAATCGATGTCTTTGCCTGGGTTCCATCAATCCATCTGTCACAATTATTTTTCAAGTTGGCATAAGTCAAAATCCCCAACAAAATTTCAAATTTAATTCAACTTATTTATTTATGTTAGCCACCTCTACCACTACTGCCCCAGAAGAGAATAACTTAATTCAGTGTGATGCCGATCAGGGATTTATCTCCTGGCTAAGTCAAGCCGGAGGTTCAGTTGCCATTACCACCTACCAAGCTGGAAAACTGGCAGTTGTGGGCTGGAATGGGCAACAAATTACCATGCTGTTACGCCAATTTTCTAAACCAATGGGGTTGGCAGTTCATGGTTCACGTCTGGCACTAGCTAGCCATCACGAAGTCTGTTTATTAGCCAATGCCTCTGCATTAGCTTATGAGTTTTTAGAAGACCAGCCCGGACGCTACGATGCTCTCTACCTGCCACGGATGGCATACTTCACAGGCGATCTTAACATTCACGACCTAGAATTTGGCAGGGAAGGGCTGTGGATTGTCAACACCCGCTTTTCCTGTCTTTCTGCCTTGAGTCCAGACTTTAGCTTTGTACCACGCTGGCATCCCAAATTTATTTCTGAAGTAGTGCCAGAAGACCGTTGCCACCTCAATGGGCTAGCGATGGTGGATGGCAACCCCAAGTATGTAACTGCCCTCGGTGCGACAGATACCGTCGGGGGATGGCGACCGGGCAAAAGCAACGGTGGGGTCGTAGTGGAAGTGGAGAGTAATGAAATTATTTTAGATGGATTATCAATGCCCCATTCTCCAATCTGGCATGACGGATTTTTGTGGCTCCTCAACTCTGGTGCTGGGGAAATATGGCGCATTCATCCTGAATCAGGAGACAAACAGGTAGTCTGTGTACTCCCTGGATTTCTGCGGGGGTTGTGCTGCGTGGGGTATTACGCCCTAGTCGGACTTTGCCAGATTCGGGAACGACATATTTTCGGAGGGTTGCCCATTACCCAACGGTTTGAGCAGTTGCTCTGTGGCGTAGCAGTCGTAGATTTGCGAAATGGGCAGCAGGTGGGGATGCTGAAGTTCACAACAGGCTGTCAAGAACTTTATGATGTGCAGTTTCTCTCTGGTGTACAGCGTCCGATGGTTTTGAATCAGGAACGAAAAGAAATCCGCCAAGCATTTACTGCACCAGAGTTGAACTACTGGCTGCGACCGAGTGCAGTGATTCCTAATGACTAAGGAATCTGCCTAATCAGAGCGTAATTGTTGAAATCAAATTTTTAGTTTTTTTAGAGGTTTTTTCATGAATGAATTGAGAGTCAATAGCACCATCAGCAATAATCAATCTAACTCCACAGTAGCGATAGATACAAATGGGGACTTTGTTATCTCCTGGCAAAGCTTTGGTCAGGACGGGGATAAATATGGGATATATGCCCAACGCTACAACAGTTCTGGGGTGGCTCAAGGGAACGAATTTAAAGTCAATAGCACTACCATAGGTGATCAAAAGAACCCCACAATAGCGATGGATACAGGGGGAGACTTTGTTATCTCCTGGCAAAGCAATCTTCAGGACGGGGATAAATATGGGATATATGCCCAACGCTACAACAGTGCTGGGGTAGCTCAAGGGAGCGAATTCAAAGTCAATACCACCACCACCAGTAATCAAAAGAACCCCACAATAGCGATGGATACAGGGGGAGACTTTGTTATCTCCTGGCAAAGCAATCTTCAGGACGGGTCTGGCTATGGAATATATGCCCAACGCTACAACAGTGCTGGGGTAGCTCAAGGGGGCGAATTCAAAGTCAATACCACCACCAGCAACGATCAATCTAACTCCACAGTAGCGATGGATGCAAGTGGGGATTTTGTCATTTCCTGGACTAGCTATGGTCAGGATGGGTCTTACGATGATGGGATATATGCCCAACGCTACAACAGTTCTGGGGTAGCTCAAGGGGGCGAATTCAAAGTCAATACCACCACCAGCAGTAATCAAAATAACTCTACAGTAGCGATGGATGCAAGTGGGAACTTTGTCATCTCCTGGCAAAGCCTTGGTCAAGACAATTCTGACTATGGGATATATGCCCAACGCTACAACAGTGCTGGGGTAGCTCAAGGGGTCGAATTCAAAGTCAATAGCACTACTATAGCTAGTCAAAATAACCCCATTGTATCGATGGATGCAAATGGGGACTTTGTTATTTCTTGGACTAGCTATGGTCAGGACGGGGATAATGATGGGATATATGCCCAACGCTACAACAGTTCTGGGGTGGCTCAAGGGAAGGAATTTCAGGTTAATACCTACTTCACTAGCACTCAAAATAACCCCACAGTAGCGATCGCTAAAGATGGAGACTTTGTTATCTCCTGGACTAGCTCAGGTCAAGATGGGGATAAGAATGGGATATATGCACAACTATATAATAACAGTGGGGTTCCCCCGATGATCACCTCTGGTTCTGTTTATGCTCTGGCATACACCGAGAACGCCACTACAGCAATTGACTCAGGCATTACCGTCAGCGATGTAGACTCCCTTAATCTGGCTAGTGCCACTATCAGCATTACCAGTGGTTTCGCCTCTACTCAAGACACCCTGACCTTCACCAACCAAAATGGGATTACGGGCAGCTACAACAGCAGCACAGGTATCTTAACCTTAACTGGCAGTGACACCGTTGCTAATTATCAAACCGCACTGCGTACCATTACTTATACCAACAGCAGCGACAACCCCACTGTTACACCTCGTACCATCAGCTTTCTAGTTAATGACGGGAGTAACGATAGTACCGCCGTTACCCGCAATATTAATATTACGGCGGTGAATGATGCACCCGTTGCTACTGCCACCAACTCTGCTCTGACATACACTGAGAACGCCACTACAGCCATCGACTCAACCATCACTGTCAGCGATGTAGACTCTCCCAACTTAGCTAGTGCCACCATCAGCATTACCAGTGGTTTCGCCTCTGCTCAAGATACCCTCGCCTTCGCCAAGCAAAATGGCATTACGGGCAGCTACGACAGCAGCACAGGTGTCTTAACCTTAACTGGCAGTGACACCGTTGGTAATTATCAAACCGCACTGCGTTCAGTTACTTATAACAACAGCAGTGATAACCCCAGTCTCACACCTCGCACCATCAGCTTTGTAGTTAATGATGGGACTGCTAATAGTACCACCGCTACCCGCAATATTAATATTACGGTGGTGAATGATGTACCCGTTACTACTGCCACCAACTCTGCTCTGGCATACACCGAAAACACCACTACAACCATCGACTCAGGCATCACCGTCAGCGATGTAGACTCCCCCAACTTAGCTAGTGCCACCATCAGGATTAGTAGTGGTTTCGCCTCTGCTCAAGATACCCTTGCCTTCGCCAACCAAAATGGCATTACGGGCAGCTACAACAGCAGCACAGGTGTCTTAACCTTAAATGGTAGTGACACCGTTGGTAATTATCAAACTGCACTGCGTTCCATTACTTATAACAACAGCAGTGATAACCCCAGTCTCACACCTCGTACCATCAGCTTTGTAGTTAATGATGGGACTTCTAATAGTACCGCAGCTACCCGCAATATTAATATTACGGCGGTGAATGATGCTCCCGTCGCTGTTAACGACATCATCACGACAAACAAAAACATACCTATTATAATTAACGCTACTACCCTGTTGAGTAATGATACAGATGCCGATGTCACTGACGTATTGAGTATTACTGGCTTTACCCAACCTAATAAAGGAAGCTTACTCGACAACAACAACGGTACTTACACTTATACCCCGAACCAAGACTATTTTGGCTCCGACGGCTTCACTTACACCATAAGTGATGGGCATGGAGGTAGTAGTACTGCTACTGTAAACTTGACGATTAACGAAGTAAACTATGTAACTAATAGCACTTCAGGTGCAGACAACCTGATTGGTACGGTAAACAAGGATTTCATATCAGGATTGCAGGGCAATGATACGCTCCAAGGACTAGGTGATAACGATACCCTTGATGGCGGTGATGGGAATGATTTCTTAGATGGTGGTGCAGGATCTGACAGTCTGATTGGTGGTAAAGGCAATGACACTTATACTGTGGACAGTATCGGCGACACTATTGTTGAAGGCTTAAATGCAGGCACAGATTTAGTCAAGTCTTCAGTGACTTGGGTGTTGGGAGATAACCTGGAGAACTTAACCCTGACAGGAACCGACGCAATCAATGCTACTGGTAACAAGCTTAATAACATCTTGATTGGAAATACTGCCGCTAATATGTTGAGCGGACAAAATGGCAACGATAACCTCTTTGGTGATTCAGGCAATGACACCTTAGATGGAGGTGCAGGCAATGACACCTTAGATGGAGGTTTGGGAGCTGATACTCTCATTGGTGGAATCGGCAATGATATTTATATCGTAGACAACCTGAACGATATTATTACTGAAGGCTTAAATGCAGGCACAGATTTAGTTAAGTCTTCGGTGACCTTCGTGTTGGCAGAGAACCTGGAGAACTTAACCCTAACTGGAAGCGGGGCAATCAATGGTACTGGTAACAGCCTTAATAACATCCTGATTGGAAATACTGCCGCTAATATGTTGAGCGGACAAAATGGCAACGATAACCTCTTTGGTGATTCAGGCAATGACACCTTAGATGGAGGTGCAGGCAATGACACCTTAGATGGAGGTTTGGGAGCTGATACTCTCATTGGTGGAATCGGCAATGATATTTATATCGTAGACAACCTGAACGATATTATTACTGAAGACTTAAATGCAGGCACAGATTTAGTTAAGTCTTCGGTGACCTTCGTGTTGGCAGATAACCTGGAGAACTTAACCCTAACTGGAAGCGGGGCAATCAATGGTACTGGTAATACCCTTGATAACATCCTGACGGGAAATACTGGCGCTAATATTTTGAGCGGAGGAGATGGGAATGATACCTTGTTGGGTGGTACAGGTAATGATACCTTGTTGGGTGGTGCAGGCAATGACACCTTAGATGGAGGTGCAGGTACTGACAGGCTTGATGGTGGAGCCGGCAATGACACTTACATCGTAGACAACGTGAACGATACTATTATTGAATCCGCCAATGCAGGCATAGATTTAGTCAAGTCTTCGGTGACTTTGGTGTTGTTAGCTAACCTGGAGTACTTGACTTTGACTGGAGGTGGGGCAATCAATGGTACTGGTAACACCCTTGATAACATCCTGACGGGAAATACTGGCGCTAACACGTTAACAGGAGGAGATGGCAATGATACCCTCTTTGGTAACTCAGGTAATGACACCTTGCTTGGTGGTGCGGGTGATGATTTACTAGCTGGTGGAATTGGTCGAGATATGCTGACTGGTGGATCTGGGCGAGATAGCTTCAACTTGGCTGGTAGCCGCACTGGAGGCTATGATACCATTACTGATTTTACTCATGGAGATGATAGTATCTTGGTTTCCAAGGCAGAATTCACACTCAGCCAATCTCCTAATACTACACTCGATCCCAGCTTGTTCCGACTTGGTACTAGTGCGACAACCGCAAGCGATCGCTTTATCTATGATCAAACTACGGGGAACCTATTCTTTGACAAAGATGGGGTTGGTAGCACTGCACAAGTTCAGATAGCCCTGTTCTCGAATAAAGCAGTGCTTAGTAGTACAGATATTAATGTGATTGCCTAAGGGACTTCCAATTAAAAAAATACCCAAAAAACTGGCTAAAAAGCTCTCTCCTCCTCATTGCTCTGTGTTCTCTGTGTCTCTGTGGTTCGTTTATTTGGGTAATTTATTTCTTGGAAGTCCCTAACGAAAGCTAACTATAGCCACTAAAGGTAAATTACCCAGCAAGAGTTGATCTGTCTCTTGCTGGGTAGCTTTTTAGCCCACATTTTGAGGCGAATTTTGACACCACCCAGTTTGAACACTGGGCATTTTACAATGAAAGTGAGCATCAAATAGAAATGCATTTACGCAACGTGCGATCGCAAGTTGTCGAATTACGCGCTCTTAACCTCAAGATTAATTTTGCACTAGGTGAGACTATCCTCACTGAAATTTCTCGCAAATTTGATCTTAGGGACTTCCAGAAAATAAACTATTCCACTAACAAGAATGATAATCATTTTAAAGGGGAATGAAGGGATGGAGCGAAAGCTGATAACCATGATTATAATCCAAAAACAACTGTAACTCCTTATGGTATATTTCTTCCAGAGCTTGATGAGCTATTTTTGTACTTTACAGAATCAAAAGTTACCAGTGATTTTATTGTTGATGTTTTAGAAGATTTTTGGTCTTGTGAAAAGCATCGTTTTTCGCAAATTAAAACGGTTCTTCAGTACTTGTTATGCCAAATTATTAAGATATAGATATCAAACAATGTCAAAAAATGTATCAATAATCTGCCAAAAGTACTATAAGGAT
>NZ_JBALEA010000005.1:0-14252 GCF_036917135.1 Nostoc sp.
AGCCAGCAATTTCAAAGATGACCCAGACACCTGCTCGTTTCTCAAAGACCGCGCCACTCATGATGATGAAGGGAATGTGCGATATGTAGCCATCCAAGCATTAGCCAGCAATTTCAAAGATGACCCGGACACGCACTCGTTTCTCAAAGACCGCGCCACTGCTGATAATTCTGGAAATGTGCGAAGTGCAGCCATCCAAGCATTAACCAGTAATTTCCCAGATGACCCGGACACGCGCTCGTTTCTCAAAGACCGCGCCACTGCTGATAATCATGAGTATGGGCGAGGTGCAGCCATCCAAGCATTAGCCAAACACTTCAGAAATCAATCTGAGTTGTTTGAAATTTACTACAACTGCGCTGTCAATGAACCCTTTGAGCGTAAAAAAGACTATGAAACCAACCCTCGACGGGTTGTACTGGAGATAATTATCAAGCAATTTCCTCAACATCCCCAAACTTTACCACTGTTGCGCGACAAAGCAGAGAATGACCCAGATGAAGAAGTGCGAAAGTTTGCTCAAGAGAAGTTGGCAGAATTAGAGAAGTAAAAAAGTTTCAACTAGGACAATTAATTGCTCCTTGAGGGAAATGACCTTGTAAAGCTTGTAAAATATTTTGAGATGCCTCTAGAGCAATGTCGCGTCGTAAATCATCCACCGCCGATCCTAAATGGGGAGTAAAAAAGGTTTGGTCTTGTTTCTCTAATAGAGATGGAGGAATTTGCGAGGGGCGATCGCTACGGGCCCAATCTTCTAGTTCAAAGACATCGGCTGCATAACCTGCTAAATGTCCAGAGGCTAAAGCATCACTAACCGCAATTTCATCAACTACTGAGCCGCGACACGGATTAATTAAGAAACTCCCTGGTTTCATCCGTGCTAAAGATGTCTTATTGATCAAATGAAAGGTTTCTGGTTGCAGAGGAACCATTAGCACGACAAAATCACTGGTTGCCAATAGCGTATTTAGAGAAACCTCTGACAAACACCAAGCTGCTGCTTTTTCCTTGGATAAAGGTATCGCATCGGTGTAAATCAAGTTCATTTCAAAACTGGAAAGCCTTTGAGCCAGGGCTTGCCCTAGACTGCCCATACCAACAATTCCTAGTGTCCGATTTGCTAATCCCATACCGTATAGATGCGATCGCCAACCTGCAAAGTTGCCTTGACGAATCAAGCGATCGCCTGGTAGCATCTGACGGGCTAACCCGATAATCAATCCAATAGTCAACTCAGCCGTTGGCACAGCTAATAAGCTAGGGACGATGGTAAACCAAACACCTTGACGGGTACAGGCATCAACATCAAAATTATCGTAACCCTTCAATGCTCCGGCAATTATCTTCAGTTTTGGACAAGCTTTCAGAAACGCCCCATCGATTTTATCTGGCATAAAAACCATCAAAGCTTCAGCATTCTGTGCCAACTTGAGAATTTCTTCACGCGGTAAAGTCTCTCTGGTTGGATTTGCAACTACTTCACAATACTCACTTAAATTTCTAATAATTTCCGGGTGAACCCAGTGGGTAATTACAACTTTGGGTTTCATCAGCAACCTCCTACACTAAACGTTTCCTGAGATATAGCGGTTCCCATTCAGATGCAGTACAACGTTACATCACGAGGTGTAGGGGCACGGCAATGCCGTGCCCCTACGGGTGAACCTCACGTAAACGATAATTGCTATAACTACTATCAACCAAAATTACCATCAGCAAAATTACTAGCAGCACTGCTGAAACTTCCCGATAATTGATCAGGCGAAGTGTGCCAATTAGCTCAAACCCAATGCCACCAGCCCCTACCGCTCCCATCACCGTGGAGGCACGAAAATTATATTCCCATCGATAAAGGGTCAGATCGATCATTTGCGGTAACACCTGCGGCAAAATCCCGTCGTAGATCACTTGCACCTTGTTGGCTCCCGCCCCTCGTGCTGCTTCTAGTGGTGCTTCGTTAACCAGTTGGATGTATTCTGCAAAGAAGTACAAGTCAGCGCTTTATATTTGTTGCCTGACTTTGCCTTTCATATTAAAATTTTGGAGTAATGCTTCATGGTTAATGCAGTCAAATGTTCAATTCGGATATTTAAAGATTCGCCCCTGTATGTCTGATTTTTTATCACCCTACAAAATTTATCCTCTTCTATTTTCAACCCTTTTTTGCGCTGGGCTGTACTTAGGATAGGTTGGGGCGGGCGATCGCTTAGGTGCGATCGCATCACTAGTTAACTATCTGTTAACTATCTACTGGATGCAGAGAGTTGGCTCGTATGTCATCCTATGATTAGGAGAGTTAATTTAGTGATGTCTTTGATTTTAGTATTGAAAGGCTTTTTCCTTTTAGTATTTACAGACTTCTCAGAGAAATTAAAATCTCTACACAGTGATGATTTTGGAGAGAATCGATGTCAATTTATGTAGGTAACCTCTCTTATGATGTTACACAAGAGGATTTAAGCGGTATTTTTGCAGAATACGGTACTGTAAAGCGAGTTCAAGTACCTACCGACCGTGAAACAGGTCGTCCGCGAGGCTTTGCTTTTGTGGAAATGGGAACTGATGCTGAAGAAGCAGCTGCCATTGAAGCTCTCGACGGTGCTGAGTGGATGGGTCGTGACCTGAAAGTAAATAAGGCTAAACCCAAGGAAGATAGAGGCGATAGAGGTTCCTTTGGTGGTAACAGAGGAGGATACGGTGGCGGCGGCGGCGGCGGACGCAACCGCTACTAACCTTGGAAACAAAAAAAATTTACCTAGAGTCTTAAGGTCAGACAAGGAGTCTGTCTTTTTTTTGTAATGTTACCGAAGCAGTGCTGAGTGACCGTCCTTATTTCAATCCCCTAGATTTATCTATTGGGCTACTCAGCACTCCTGAATGCCTCCATAGCCATTGTTGAAGTCAACTTAGTAGGAGAGATAATGACCCAAGTAATTGTAGGTGACAATGAACATATTGAGTCAGCCTTACGACGATTTAAGCGAGAAGTTTCCAAGGCTGGAATTTTTCCAGACATGAGAAAGCATCGTCATTTTGAAACGCCCTTAGAAAAACGCAAGCGCAAAGAAGTTGCCAAGCATAGGCAGAGTAAGAGAAGTTTTCGTAATTAAGGACTGATTTTAGATATAAAGAAAAACCCTCATAAAAGCTATGAGGGTTTTCCTTTTGCCTATTTTAAAATCAGGAAACCTAAAGAAACGCTAAAATCAAGTCAGCCTTTGTATTGTAGCGGTTGTGTCCCACATCACTCAGAGGGCGGTTCACTGCATCAATCCTGATTGTCAACGTCCTTATCCTCAGCCTTGGGGAAACAAATTTTGCAACAGCTGTGGCGCACCGCTAGAGCTGTTAGACCGCTATGTTCCACTTCAGCCATTGGGATCGGGAGGATTTGCTCAAATTTATACGGTTTGGGATGAAAAAACTCAAACCGAGAAAGTACTGAAAGTGTTGGTGGAAGATTCGCCAAAGGCACTGGAATTATTTACCCAAGAGGCGGCGGTTTTATCTAGCTTGCAGCATTCTGGTGTCCCTACAGTCGATGGCGATGGATATTTTCACGTCAACCTGTTTAATCCCAAAGCGCACCAACTGCCTTGTCTGGTAATGGAAAAAATCAATGGGCGGACTTTGGAGGAGATATTAAAAAAGTTTCCCCAAGGTTGTCCAGAGAATTTGGTTTTAAACTGGTTTGCCCAAGCTCTACAGATTTTACAGGAATTACATAAACGTCAGATTATTCACCGGGATATCAAACCTTCTAATTTAATGCTGGGTACATCTTTACCATCTGTAACGCCACCTCAAGGGCAGACAGAGGGCGATCGCCTAGTACTAATTGATTTTGGCGGGGCAAAACAATTTAGCCCCTCTAAGTTGCGTTCTCAGTCTAGTTCCACCCGCTTATTTTCTTCTGGCTACAGTCCACCAGAACAAGTGATTGGAAGTATTGTCGGGCCAAGTGCCGATTTTTATGCCCTTGGTCGAACGGTGATTGAACTACTAACAGGCAAATACCCGCTAGAGTTGGAAGATCAGCAAACAGGGAAATTGCGCTGGCGAACTGCGGTGAAGGTCAACCCGCAACTAGCAGATTTGCTGGATGAGATGGTGCAGGAGGATGTGCGATCGCGTCCAGCAAATGCAGCTATAATTCAAAAACGTTTGGCGAAGATTTCTCAACCATTACCGCCACCAGGATTATTTGCCCAACTGCGAGACCAGATTAAGCAAGTCTCAACGCAAGCTTCCCAGAGATTTACACTGCTAACACAAGCTATTGAACAAGCTTTAGCTAACTTTAGCCAAGCTGTCATTAAAACCGTTATTTTCATCGCTCAGACAATCATCAAAATTATTCAAGCTTGTTTGGCGACGATTTGGGCGATGATCCTGAGTAGTATCGGCGCTTGTTTTGGTGCGATCGCTGGTTTTATTTTGGCCTATCACACCAGCTTCGGGCGGCGGGTTGTGGAATTTATTTTCAGTCAGCTAAACCAATTAGTGCCAAATACTCAACCCGTCTTCGGGGCAGATATTTTGATATTCATTGCAGCAGGCTGGGGAACCGCATGGGGACTGACAGTATCCGGGTGTTTTGGTCAACGACGGCGGTTTTTAGTAGCATCCCTGATGGGCGTGATTAGCTATGGTTTCGGCTGGTTGATTTTGCAATTAATCACACCAAAAGATAGTGGCGAGGGCTTAGTGGCAGTGATTTTAGTGGCAGCTTGCCTACTCACCTTGAGCTTAGGGCTTCGCAGCCATCATATAGTGTACGCTGTGTTCGCTGCCTTTGGTAGTGCGATCGCCTATGCAATTTTGATTCTTTTGAAGTTAGCACCTCCGATCATCCAATTTACTAGTCAGCCAGGTTGGTCAGAGTTATACAAGCCTCTGATTTTTTTTGGTTCTGTGGGCTTCTTTATCAGCTTCTGGTTAGGAGTGAGTTATTACTTAATTGTCCCTGGATTGCGCCTTTTGGGATGGCGATGAAGAAGGTAGGGAGCGGGGAGCAGGGAGCAGGGGGAGATGAGGTAAATAAGTAATGAGTAATGAGTAATAAGTAATGAGTAAAACTTATTACTTATTAGTTACAAGAAAAGCCGTCGTAGAACGACGGGGCTTTAAACCCAATTTTTCGGTAATTATTGATTCTCCCCCATGCCCCATGCCCAATGCCCAATACCTAAAAACAAGATCCCCCTAGTCGTATTTTTCATCGAGCTAGGGGGATCACATATATGGTAGTCTATAATTGGTTCGGTATAGTTCCTAACAACTCGATTCTATAGCCTATATTTTAGTTTGAGTAGTCTTACCATTAGAATTTATAGTATTTTTACAGCTTCTTAATCAATGCTTCATCCCTGTTGTTCCTGAGAGAAGCAGTATATGTAAGTATGACAGTATGCGATGTGCGTAAATTGTCATTTTTGTAAATATCAGTAAAAAATATGAAACTTCAGATTGCTGCTACCATAGCCCTTTTAGCTTGTTTCGGGTTTGCAGACCAAGCCTTTGCATTAAATCAGCTAGACTTCGATCAGTTGAAGACAACAAGTGCGTGTCCCCGGTGTAATTTGAGTGGTGCTGACCTAAGTAAACTGAATCTAACTGGAGCAAATTTACGAGGGGCTGATTTGAGTGGCGCTACATTATCTCAAGCTAATCTCACGAACGCCGATTTCACAGGTGCAAATTTAGAACGTGCGGTTTTAAATTCGGCGAATCTCACTGGTGCCTCCTTTACAGGAACAAATTTGAAATCAGCATCCCTGGAAAATGCCGATCTGTCTTATGCCGGTTTCATCAGCGCCAATTTAGAAGCAGCAAACTTCAAAGATGCCAAATTACAGTTTACTAATTTTCGGGGGGCTAACTTCCGACTAACAACTCTGGCTAATGGTGTTGTCACCCCTGATATGCTTTATAACTGGTCGTCAGAGCGTCAAAAGACCAGAGAATGTAACCAGTTCAAATCCGAAAATACTCCAGGCACAACCTGTTATTCAAAATAAACTGGGGGATTGGGCATCGGGCATCGGGCATCGGGCATCGGTTATTAACTCATCTCCCTCATCTCCCTCATCTCCCTCATCTTCCCCTGCCCCTTGCCCCCTGCCCCCTGCCCCCTCCCTGCCCCCTGCCCCCTGCTTGTTCTTAACGATCCTTGTATAGCAAAAGCATTTTGTTTGTTAACAGTTCTTTATCATGGGAAAAAAGCCTATAGATTAATTGAATTGATGCTTACCCGTATTAAAGACTTAGCAGCAAAACTAGCGCCCCGCTTAATTGAAATTCGCCGCCACATCCACTCTCACCCAGAACTGAGCGGTCAAGAGTACCAAACAGCAGCCTTTGTCGCTGGTGTTTTGTCTTCCAGTGGTCTGCACGTACAAGAAGGAGTTGGCAAAACGGGCGTTATTGGAGAACTCCAAGGCACTAGCCAAAATGACCGTTTATTAGCAATTCGTACCGATATGGATGCCTTGCCAATTCAAGAAGGCACCAATTTGGAATACGCCTCTCGCGCAGATGGTGTTATGCACGCTTGCGGTCATGACGTACACACCACAGTGGGGTTAGGAACCGCAATGCTGCTGTCCCAACTGGCAGAGGAATTGGGCGGGAAAGTGCGGTTTTTATTTCAGCCAGCCGAAGAAATTGCTCAAGGGGCAAGCTGGATGGTGAAAGATGGGGCGATGAAAAATGTCTCAGCTTTATTAGGGGTTCATGTTTTCCCTTCTATACCCGCAGGCTCTATTGGTGTGCGTTACGGGGCATTGACAGCCGCAGCTGATGATTTAGAAATTCTGATTATGGGAGAATCTGGGCACGGGGCGCGTCCCCATGAGGCTATTGATGCAATTTGGATTGCTTGCCAAGTCATTACGACATTGCAACAAGCCATCAGTCGGACGCAAAATCCCTTACGCCCGGTAGTATTGAGTATAGGGAAGATTAATGGTGGGAGAGCGCCGAATATAATTGCAGATAAAGTGCAGTTATTGGGAACCGTGCGATCGCTCCATCCCGAAACCCGCGCCCATCTCCCAAACTGGATTGAAAACATTGTATCTAATGTTTGCCATACCTACGGAGCAAACTGTCAAGTCAATTATCGCCAGGGTGTACCCAGCGTCCAAAATGATTATGCCTTGACGCAATTGTTACAGTCAGCCGCCGAAGAAGCTTGGAGTAGCGATCGCGTTCAAGTCTTACCCGAACCCTCCCTTGGTGCTGAAGATTTTTCGATGTATTTGGAACACGCCCCCGGTTCGATGTTTCGCTTGGGTGTAGGCTACAAAGAAAGAATCATTAATCACCCATTACACCATCCCCAATTTGAAGTTGATGAATCTGCAATTATCACCGGGGTTGTAACTATGGCATATACCGCTTATAAATACTGTCAGCAAAATTTATAAACAAAAACTCCCAGCGCTTATGTGCTGGGAGTTTTATTTAACTAACCTTTTTTAGCGGATATAGAAAGCCCGAAAGCATCCTATACATTCGATTCAGTAACAACACCCAATTTTTCTTGAATTCGAGTCTTAGCAGCTTTGAATTCAGTAGCAAGTTGTTCACTTTGCTCAGTGCTTAAGTTGTTGCGAATGGCAGCAAACATTGTGGTTTCTTCTTGACGAATATGATCGCCGAGAGCTTCCAATAGCTGTTTGACTTTCTCTTTGAATAGGGGTGAAGATGGGCTGAGAGCCTTAATTTCTTCTAAGGCCAGCTTTGCATGAGCTTGTTCATCAAACAATTCTTGAGTGTTATCTTGACCGTAGAAAGGACGTACTCTTGGGTAGACTACTTCTTCTTCAGCTTCAGAATGGGCTGTTAAATCCTTGTAAATTTGACCGAAGTACTCTTGGATCTTCTGGGGATCATTGCTTTGTAGCAGTTGAGTAAACAGGGTATTTACCTTGCCATGATCGAGGCGGATGACATCTTGGATATTTAGATCCTTTTTGTCACTAGCTTGGGTAACAGCGCTACCTACCACACCACTGACTGCGGCCACAGCATCCTGGACTCGCGCCCAAATACCTTGATCTGCATCTTGTCCAGTGAGTTCGCGGACGCCCAGAATCTCCAAAATACCTTTGAGTTGCTCTTGGTGAGCGCGGTTTTCAAAGTTAATTGTATTCAAAGGTGCGATCGCTAGCAACACATCAGCACCAACTTTTTGAGCAGCCTTGTGAACTATCAAGCCACTCATTACTAGTTGATGTTTGAGTAATTCATGCTGAGATACTTTTTCATAGAGGCTTAATTCAGAACCTTTGAACAATTCGCTAGCTTTTTCAATGAATTGTGTAACAGTTTTTTTGGGTTCAGCCTGAATTCCATACTGACCAATTACAGTTTCCAGAACGCCAAGATTTTTTTCGTCATCTTTGATGAAATTCCGAATGCGATCGGCAATCTCAGCATCAAGTCCTTGGCTCAAAAGCAATTGCTCATTTTCTATGACCAGCTGTTGCAGTGCTTTAATGCTTGCCAATTTTACAGCAATAGCATTGCGCTTCGTATCATCTAAAGTAGCTACCATCTGTGTTCTCCTTGGCAAAGTGTTCATAATTATTACTTGCTATAACCTTGACACAGAGGTTAGGGAGATTCCATCTTTCTTTTGAGCGATCGCTCTCACAACTATGGGTAGAGAAACATCAAGTTTAGTGTTGTAAAATAAAAATATGAATCGGAGCGATCGCTTAAATTTATTCTGAATACTGCTCTATATCTCTGGGATGATGATTAGAGGATGTTTGAAAAGTGGTTGGCTGTTATTTTAATCGAATTATTACCCCCCTTAATCCCCCCTTATAAAGGTGGGAAACAAGAAAATCCCTAACCCTCCCCTTTATAAGGGGAGGGTTAGGGTGGGGTAAAAAAATATTTGATACTGACAAGAGGACTTTTCAAACACCCTCTTACAGCAGTTTTCATGTATTTCAACCACATCTATCGTAAGGGCACAGCATTGCTGTGCCCCCACCGCCTGGTCTATTTATCTGAAAATAGCTGTAATGTTAAAAAATTACTTATTCTTCAAGAGGACAAAATCATAACCAGTTCCAGAAGGCTCAATTTTAACTAGCAAAGCTTCTGCTTCGGTTTTGCGCTCACCTGAAGGCAAAAACTTAATCAGTCCCGTAGCTCCAGAAGTTGAAAAATTAGGATTAGACAGTACCTTTTGCAAGCCTTCGCGGGTGTTGTCTTGTTTCAAGCCAGTGATAATTACTTGAAGTGCATCATAAGCTCCTGCTGTTCTCTGATTTACCGGTGCGTTCCAAAGTTCAAAGGCTTTATTCGCAAATTCTTTATTAGCATCACGGTGCCAATACACAGGTAGTACCATTCCTTCGATATCCTTTCCATTTTGTAAAGTTTTTGGACTGTACATAATTTCGGAACCAAAGAGTAGTTTTCTGCTTCCAACCTCTTGTCCGACTTTGGTGGCAAAAGGTATGTTATCAACTGAAGGTATTAGTAAAAAACCACTGGCATTTTCTTCTATGGCTTTATTCACAAAAGCTTTATAGTCGAAATTATTTTTGCCTGACAAATAGCAAGGTGTACTAAGAATCTTACTTCCATAGGATTCCAGAGCTTCAGTGTACTGTTTTACAAGTTTCGGATTAAGTGAGGGAATTGGATTATTTGTTGACCTAGGAAAATCGCCACAAATAGCAATATTTTTTACTTGTTCAGCAATGTATTTAGCATGAGTTTTTACTAAGTTATCATAAGGCGGATTTACATGAAATAAGTAATTATTTTTGGAAGGATCACGCTGACTATTTACTGAACTTTGAGTTTGACCTGGAAGTTCGACAGGAAACACTAACACCAAACCTTTGTCATTATAAATTCTGGGATTAAGACTAACACCGACTACGGCTACAAGACTATTGTCTTGAACTAATTCATCATCTAGCTGTGCAGAATATTTTTGATCCTCAACACTTGCAACCGCAATTTGCAATTTTTTACCATTAATTCCGCCTTGATTATTAACTTCATCTTGAGCTTGAGCTATACCACGTAAAAATTCTTGTGTTACGCCAATATTAAAGTTAGTTGGTGCGATAACAGCAACTGTTAGAACTTCGGACTTAGCTTTGGCAATTTTAGCATTATTCAAATAAATTAAAGTTTCCGCCTGATTGGGATTTTTTTTCAGAGATGCAGTAAATTTTTCTACCGCACTGGGAAAATCTTTATCAGCAAAAGCTTTAACTCCATCTTTTTTTTCAGAGGATGTTTCTACTTTCACCAAAATACTTGTACCCAAACTAATGAACGTAGAAGGCTTATCTGTCAGTGAAACTGAAGGAGATGGAGATATTCCGTTACCTGGGTTGTTGTCTGGATTAGGAGAAGAAAGCTTGGTAATTAACCACCAAATAGGTGCTACCATTACTCCAGCCAGCCCCAAAGAAATAAGCAGCTTCAAGTTTTCGTTTTTGTTTGTCATAAATAATTCCTTAATTATACAAAGTTGCTCAAAACTTAAGATGTAGCTGAAAATTAACCTAGACTAAAGATTTAAAAATATTTAGAAAGAAGTTTGTTTATTATTTCCGATATACCCACAATAATAACTGTTAATAAACCTGCAAGAAAAACTAGCAACCCTACAACTAAAAGTCCATTTATACCAGATTGTAGAATATTGGTTAGCCGATTTTGGAAAGTCAAAACACTGAGTAAATTTGCTATGATAGCGATCGCAATTAAATAAATTTTTTCCCCCAGCGACCGAGATTGAATAAAGACTATCCCCCCTAAAATTAGCAACCACAATCCATAACTAATCCAACTAGATCCTAAAAAACTGATCAGTGCGATCGCTAAAAATGAACTACCTGATCCAGCAATTATTGCTCCCGAGAAGAATTTACGATTAGACAATCGTGGTAGATATCCAGTTGTTTTATGTTGAATTTGTGATACATAAGGAGGTGAAATGACTGTAGGAGGTAATGTCTGCCTTAGTGGTAGTAAATTATTTAAGTCTCGTAATACAGCCTGTGCAGACTGATAACGCTGTTCATGATTTTCTTGGAGTAACTTATCCAGAATCAACTCTAATTCATGACTTATGGGTTGTATCAAATACTGTCGCCAACTAGAAGTCCAACCATAGCCGAAATTCGAGGGATAAATATTTGTTAGCAGATGAAAGCAAGTTACGCCTAAACTGTACAGATCACTAGAAGGAAAAACTTTGCCCAATCGCATCTGCTCAATTGGTGCATAACCTAATGAACCAATAATTGTTCCAAGTGCAGTATTTGAAGTTTCCGCTTTTTGTTTTGAAACTCCAAAATCAATTACTACTAACCTATTATCACTCTGACGGCGAATAATATTTTCTGGTTTAATATCTCGGTGAATTATTTGCTGTTGATGTATGGCTACCAGCACAGATAATAAATCATTTAAAAAATATCGAATCTTCGCTTCATCAAAAGCCCCATATTGTTTTAACTCCTGCAACAGATTTTGCCCTTGGATAAACTGCTGCACTAAATACAAATATTCACCTTCCTTAAAATATGCATACAAATTGGGAATTTGCAAATGTTCCCCTAGTTCTTGTAAACGTTTAGCCTCTCGTTCAAACAACTCAGTTGCTTTTTGATGTGCATCAGTACCATGACTGCCATAGAATTGACTGAGAACCAGTTGCTTAACAACACATTGTTCATTTAGCTTGTCTATATCCTCTGCTACATAAGTGCGTGCAAACCCTCCTCTACCTAATGGTGCGATTATGCGGTAACGATTTCTGAGTAGCAATACCAATGGTGTCCCGCAGCTGAGACAGTAATTTGTCCCCTCAGGATTTTGAGAATTCTCACAATTGGGATTTAGGCAGCAGATCATAATAATTATTTTATTGCTGTCAGTTTATTAATTTTTAAAATATACCTTAAATTCAGTAGAAACTCTGCACTGCAACGTTTCTACATAGACACTTGTTGTAATTGGTGCCAAATCTTCGCATATCCAACCAACAAAGAAGTAATAGCTAAGTTTTTAGGTGGGGTCTAAATACGTTCTGTTACAGAATAACCAATTTATTACAAACTTTCATACTAGGGACACCGCAATTACCACACTTCTCGCTATTGTGGGCTTGACAAACCTCACCGCAATTGTGACGATTACGCTAGAATTATTAAAGGTTCTTTACAGAGTTTTGCTAATCATACCTAATTCTGTTAAGAAAGCCTAGTATTCAAATGTAAATCTTAAAACCCCCTCTAGAGTTCACCAAAAGCTTCTATGACGCTCCCAATTCGCAACGTCGCAATTATCGCCCACGTTGACCACGGCAAAACCACCCTGGTTGACGCACTCCTCAAACAATCCGGCATTTTCCGCGAAGGCGAAGACGTTCCGGATTGCGTTATGGACTCCAACGCCCTAGAACGGGAACGGGGTATTACTATCCTGTCCAAAAATACAGCCGTTCACTACAAAGAAACACTAATTAATATTGTTGATACTCCTGGACACGCTGACTTTGGTGGCGAAGTGGAACGTGTACTCGGCATGGTTGACGGATGTCTTCTGATTGTCGATGCCAATGAAGGTCCTATGCCCCAAACCCGCTTTGTGCTGAAAAAAGCTTTGGAAAAAGGGCTGCGCCCCATCGTTATCATCAACAAAATCGATCGTGGACAAACTGACCCCCACGTTGCTGTTGATAAAGTTTTGGATCTGTTCTTGGAATTAGGGGCAGATGAAGACCAGTGTGATTTTACCTATTTGTTTGCCTCCGGTATGGCAGGTTTCGCCAAAGAAAGCTTGGAAGCAGAATCGGTAGATATGCAACCCCTGTTTAACGCGATTCTGCAACACGTTCCATCACCAGTGGGCGACAGCACTAAGCCTCTGCAATTACAAGTCACAACCCTAGATTATTCTGAATATCTGGGACGGATTGTGATTGGCAGAATTCACAACGGTACGATCCGCTCAGGACAACAAGCAGCTTTAATTACAGAAGATGGCACCATTGTCAAGGGTAAAATTACCAAGTTGATGGGCTTTGAAGGACTAAAGCGCATAGACATGGAAGAAGCAACCGCAGGTTATATTGTGGCGGTGGCTGGTTTTGCTGATGCTTATATTGGGGAAACGATTACTGACCCCAATGATCCGCAAGCTTTACCACTAATTAAAGTGGATGAACCAACCTTGCAAATGGCCTTCTGGGTGAATGATTCGCCCTTTGCAGGTCAAGAAGGCAAGTTGGTGACATCAAGACAAATACGCGATCGCCTATTCCGCGAACTCGAAACCAACGTGGCTTTGCGTGTCGAAGAAACCGATTCTCCCGATAAATTCCTCGTTTCCGGTCGTGGAGAACTCCACTTAGGTATCTTAATTGAAACCATGCGTCGGGAAGGCTTCGAGTTTCAGGTATCTCAGCCACAGGTAATTTACCGTGAAATCAACGGTCAACCTTGCGAACCTTACGAACTCTTGGTGTTAGACATTCCTGCTGATGGTGTGGGTAGCTGTATTGAACGCCTGGGACAACGCAAAGGCGAAATGCAAGATATGCAACCAGGTAGTGGCGATCGCACCCAACTAGAGTTTGTGATTCCCGCCCGTGGTTTGATTGGTTTCCGGGGTGAATTCATGCGGATGACTCGTGGTGAAGGCATCATGAACCACAGTTTCTTAGATTACCGTCAACTGAGTGGTGACATTGAAGCCCGTAACAAAGGCGTTTTAATCTCCTTTGAAGAAGGCGTTTCTACCTTCTACGCCATGAGAAATGCCGAAGATAGAGGAGCATTCTTTATTACTCCCGGTACAAAGGTTTACAGAGGTATGATCGTGGGAGAACACACTCGTTCTCAAGATTTGGAACTAAATATCTGTAAGACCAAGCAATTAACCAACCACCGGGCTGCTGGTGGGGATGAATTGGTGCAACTGCAAGCACCGATAGACATGAGCCTAGAGCGTGCTTTGGAATACATCGCTGCCGATGAATTGGTGGAAGTTACACCGCAATCAATTCGCCTGCGGAAGATGTCGAAGAAGTTGGCAAAACGGTAAGTAAAGCAATAACTTAATTGATTTAAAAAGCCCGCAGATGCGGGCTTTTTGTTTTGTTATTTAGGGGTACAGCCGGGATACGTGCAAAATGGGACACGTTGTAAAGTTATGTAAACAATAGCTCTACAACCCTTGCCAGAACTACCTTCATA
>NZ_JBALEA010000006.1:0-54101 GCF_036917135.1 Nostoc sp.
TCCCTTTGCCCAATCCCTCTGCTTCGTCAGCAGAACCCCCAGAAATCCCCGGTGTCCGAGTTATTGATGAAACCATTTTATATTTAAACACTCCATACAATCACACTGAAAAAAGTAAGTCGGCACAATAAAACCAAACTAGGTAAAGAAAGATGAACTAGGCTAAAGAGAAAATTTATTATGATGTCGTTTGACCACAATTGCCCAACAACAACTCTTAGAAAGATTTTTACTTTTTCCTTATGAATTATTTGAGCGAGTCCTTAAAGATTTGCTACCTCAATTCCAAACTGAATTGGCAATAAAACCAAAGTCTTCAAGAAACTTTCTCTCCGCTTTTCTCAAGGGAATATGTATTAACAATTCTGTACTTTATTGCCCTATAAAGATGCATTATAGCTTTGCTAAGTTTAAAGATGATTTTCTCCAGAATAGAGCGTTTAGGATGTGTAATTCTTTCGTGTTCCTCAAAATACGTTGACATTTCATCCATGTTTGACTGTCCCTTTTGAATTTTAATCAGTTCCGTTTTGTTATTGAAAAAGGAAATACCTGTCATCTCACTCCATCTCACTGGCAGCCCTGCTTTATAGGCAGCTAGACCTATGGCATTACCTTCGCCTTCATAAATTCCATTTAGCTCGAAATATTTGGCCAGGATTTCCCATGTTTCTAAAAATTCAATTTCTTTTCCTGTTGACTTAGTGACAGAAAACAAATACTCATGGACAAAGGTAACATTTTGACATTCTGGATCTAAATTTAAAAATTGTGCTGCTTTCTTAATTACTTCAATTTCTCGATGAAATTTCTTGTTAGTTGTTGTCGAAGCTTTGGCAAATTTTTTCGGCATATCCATACAAGCCCTAGCACTTATCCCTGGTTCTAAGAGCCATTCTATATCTTCTGAGATTGGTGCCAAGATTCGCATATCTGAATCGATGAATATACATGAATTAAATAGAGATAAAGCCTTAGCAACAGCAAATCTTTTATCGTGGTAACACTTAACGCCCTGCTGCTGATGCTGAAACGCTAAAACTTGAGAATATTTGCTAAACTCTTGCGGGTTATCTGTGAAAATTATCAAAGCAGTGTTAGGTGCATATAGTTCTAGGTCTTTTGCTAATAAACCAGCTAACGCCCGATACACTTTACCTAATGCTAAAGTGCAAAAGCAGAATTGTTGTTGACTCATATTGTTAGGATCTGAGGGTAATAATTTGAAAATATGTAAGTACTCAATTAGCTAATACAGCTAATTGCAAATTAGTGAGGTACGGTATTTTGGTCTAAAAACCAGATTAAAAACCTTTTTTAACCGAACCCTATTCACTGTCTTCTACTTTCTTCAAGAGTCTGATTTGAAAAAAATCTCATGAGGTAAAAAGAACCGCCAGAGAAAACCAGGAGGAAGTACGGCACTCGATTCAGCATCTATAGGTAAATATTGAGAACGGTAGGTTTCAATAGCCTGCTTTTTTTTAGATTGCACTTGATGAATTGCGATCCGATGAGCGCCTACCAATTCATCAAACTTCAGGCTGCGAAACAATAAAGATTTCCAAAGCAACCAAATAGCATATTGCCACAGTTCTACTGTCACTTCTGCTTTAGTAATGGCAGCTTTAACTAGTTGATAAGTCATTTCATGATCTGTACTGCGATCATGTTTGTGAGTGACGTACACCTCTTGTGGTTGAAAAGTACGCAATAATTCTGCCATTTCTTCAATAGTTTGGTGTTGTTCAGTTTCTGTCATTTTGTATAGTGCGCCGTCACATTTCTCAAGGAAGTGAATATCTTTTGATTCCACCCCTAAAATCTTCAAAGCTGCTAGCGCTTCTTGTCTACGAATTTCGATAATTTCATCCCGGGTAATCTTGGCATTACCTCGATGAGAACCTCCTCCATCTGTAACAAAAACAACTTTAATTGGTATGCCTTGTTCTCGCTTGAGTGCAATCATACCGCCACAACCTAGTGCTTCATCATCTTGGTGAGGAGAAAACACAATTACCGATTTTTGGTTAAGATTTAGTGGTTTACTACCTTGATACAGAAGCCAGTAGAACTGTAGTTTAATCAGTAGTTCTTGAAATCGGTACTTCAACAACCACCACTTATTGTGGAGACCGAACTTCAAGCGGTGGAGAATATATCTTATTTTCATAGCACCAGATATGATTTGAAATTACTATCTGAGGATTTATTACCCAAATAGGATTAATATTTATTTAATCGCAGACATCAACATGGGATTGAGTCTCCATCATTGTCAAACAGAAAACCCAAATCCTTACTATGAAGGAATTTTAGAATTTTTTCGGCTCTCATTCAACTGCACACGGCTATATCTAGCATTTGGAATTTAATGACAAAGATTAATTTGTATTTGATTTAGACCTTTATCTTATTTGGATATTTAATAAACTATATGTCATTAATGATTTGTGTGTCAATTATACAAGAAACTAGAGCTACTGATTTCTAAAACAGTAGTTAGCATTCTGTAGATTGCCTTTGGGAGTTAGAGTTCGATGGATATGACGCACAAATTCATCGAAATCGTAACAAGGTGGAATCAATAATCTTTCCTGTCAATTAAACGTGTTAGCCCTAAGTGTAACTACTGACTTGGCTATATAGAACCCATTTGACATCTTTTAATGTTTTAGGACTTACGCAAGAAACTTGTTAAACTCCTATTCCTCCGTGTACTCTGCGTCGCGCCAGTTGCTTCTCCCAGGTGCGTAGCAGTTCATAACCTACAACACTTGCAATTTTATCGAGTGTAGCCCAAGAGTGAAATACCCCATCCAATTAAAGCGCTACCAAAGACTAGCCATGCAGCATTGATGCGAAAGCCAATGGCTAAAATGGCTGAGACGATCGCGATCGCTAAACCGATAAAATCTACAAATGGGGCTTGTGGTAATATTAAAGTCGCTACTCCCAGTTGCAGGGCAGTAACAACCATTAGCGCCACAGCACTAACATTCACAGCATCCAAAAATGCTCTAGTCCAAGAAGAAGCCCGTAAACGTGGGATTAAGGGATTCAGGGCAGCAACAAAAACAAAAGAAGGTAGAAAAATTCCGATTGTGGCAACAATTGCGCCAGGTATACCAGCAATGATATAACCAATAAAGGTGGCAGTAGACAGTACTGGACCAGGAGTAAATTGACCAATTGCGATCGCATCTAATAACTGCTGTTGTGTCAGCCAGCCATATTCTTGAACTAATCCCCCTTGGAGAAAAGCCACCAAAAGGTAGCCACCACCAAACAAGACACTACCGACTTTCAAAAAAAACCAACCCAACTGCCATAAAGAAACGTTGGTTGCTGTAGATGCAGTAGCTATGGATGCAGCAACAGCTGCTGATGCCTTCAAAGTCGCACCTGTGCTGAGACTAGCAATCAAAAAGTTAGCTTTATCTCCTGGTTTGTCGTTTTTCTCACCAGAATGTAACCAAACCATACCCAGCAATCCCCCAATTAATAGGGCAATTACTTCATTTAATTTTAATAATAATATCAGTAGTACCACAGCCAAGGCAATCACTAGCAATTGGCGACTTTTCACAGCCTTTTTTGCCAAACCCCAAAGGGCATTGATGATGATTGCTAAAACAGCCGGTTTAATGCCATAAAGTAAGGGAGCGACTTGGGGTAGAGTACCGTAGGTAACATAAACCCAAGCAAACCCACCAGTAATTAGAACCGCAGGTAACACAAAACAGACACCTGACACAATCAGCCCTAGCCATCCGGCATAGATGTATCCGATGTGGATAGCCATTTCTGTGGAATTTGGGCCAGGAATTAGGTTAGTTGCGCCCAGCAAATCCATAAAATGCTCCCTTGTCAACCACTGACGGCGCTTAACCACTTCATCTTCAATCATGGCGATATGGGCAACCGGTCCGCCAAAACCGATAACACCCAGTTTAAAAAACAGTTTGGCGAGTTCCCTCAAACGACTTGGTGCTGAGTTAATCATTTTTGCTAGGCAATATTTTTCATCCAGTTCTAGACTATTGTTAAAAGATTAAGGCTAGCCTTTCAAGGTGGGTAAAAATTTGGCTCAAAAAACTCCTCTTTAACTTGAAAACGCTAAAGATTATTGAATCGCAATCTAAAACTTGCATGAATGCTGACAAAACCGAGATTGGAATTTAACTGGTGCGCTCCGGTATCTGGTGACGGATTCTATTTGGGTTTGCCCCTTTGGGAACGTCCTCCCAGTCTGGAGTATACTGTTGAGATTTTTAAAACAGCAGAAAGATTTGGCTTTGGGCAAGTTCTAATTGGTATGGGTTTCAACCACCACGTTATGGAAGCTTGGACTTTAGCAACAGCAGTTTTAGCCCTTACTATTAATGCTGGGGCGATGGTAGCTGTGCGTCCAGGTTTCTATTCAGCCCCAATATTGGCAAAGATGGCTGTTACTTTAGATCACATCAGTAAAGGTCGCCTTTCGCTTAATATTGTCACAGGTGGACGACCAACGGAACAGGCGATGTATGGTGATTATTTAGATCATGATAGCCGCTATCGTCGCACCCGTGAATTTATGCAAATTTGCCGCCAGTTATGGTCAACGACTAATCCCTTTGACTATGAGGGAGAATTTTATCAACTCCATCAAACTCGGTTAGAAACTTTACCTCTGCAACCGTCTGGGCCGCTATTTTATTTCGGTGGTGCGAGTGAAATGGCTCAACAAGTAGGTGCAGAATTTGCAGATGTTTATCTGATGTGGGGGGAAGCACAGCAACAACTTGCTGACCGAATAAACCGGATGCAGCAATTAGTGACTAATTGCGGACGGAAAAAAGCGGTGCGTTTTGGATTAAGGATTAATATTATCGCTCGACCAAGTGAAATCGAAGCCAGGAAAACAGCAAGAGAAATGCTAGCAAAAGTTTCTCCACAAGTATTAGCTAAAGCACGAGCCACCGAATTTCCTAATCCTAAGCGAGAAAGTATCGGTCAAAGCCGACAGTGGGAATTACGGGGAAATGCTGATGAAGATTGGTATATTGAACCACTGCTTTGGGCTGGTATTTCAGTGGTGCGGAGCGGTGCGGGAATGGCAATTGTTGGTAGCTATCAACAAGTAGCGGAGCGTCTTTTAAATTATATAGATTTGGGAATCACAGTTTTTATTTTGTCTGGGTATCCCCATTTAGAAGAGTGCGAAAATGTGGGGCGAAATGTTTTACCATTAGTTAGAGAAGCTTATCTTCAGAGAAGTTGTAAATCACCTTTTGTTTATCTGTGCCAAGGATATTGAACCCAAAGTTTTGCAGCGACACATCCTTACCGCTTATAGGCGTATTTTTACTTAAATTTTCTCTTCAACCGCATATTTCGTGTTGACGCATTAATTAAAATTTTATCAATAAGGAGTCAGGAGTCGAATTATTCTTCAACAACAATAGACATCTCCAGAAATTAATTAAATATGCATCACCCAGAACCCTTGTAGAGACGTAGCAGTGCTACGTCAAAACAATTCTTTTTCGGAGATGTCTAATAATTCAGGAGTTAAACCACGTCTATCTTGAAACCTGTAGTTCTTTTGTGATGAAAAAGATTTGCCCTCATCCCCCAACCCCTTCTCCCAGATATGGGAGAAGGGGAGCTAAACTTTCAAAGTCCCTCTCTCAGATATGGGAGAGGGATTTAGGGTGAGGGCAAAAACTACGGTTCTCAACTTGGATGAGCTTTAGGAAGTTATTTTGCAACTTTTAAAGTTTTGAGGCTAGTGTCATTGCAACCACTGATAAATCCTCCCATTGCTTGGATTTCTTGCAGATAGTCAAGGACGGGTTTGGTGATGACTTCTCCCGGCATTAACACGGGAATTCCTGGGGGATAGGGACAGATGATTTCGGCACAAATGCGATCGCTCGTCTTTGCTAAAGGTAGTATTTCACTAGCCGCAAAAAAAGCTTCACGGGGAGAAAAATCTAAAGTATAACTCCCCATACTCAATTGATTTTCCCAAACTTTGCTCTTAAAAGTCAAGTTGGTTCGACGATATTCTTGGGCAAGGGTGGTAAAACCTTGCACTAATTGCTGAATATCAGCTGGGGTGTTGCCCAAACTAATAATAAAGGTGAGATGTTGCAGTGAGGCGAATTCAGCAGTAACACCTAATTTTTCATCGAGAATTTCCTCTGCCTCAAATCCGGTTAAGCCTAAACCAGAAACAGTGACAGTTAGACGTGTTTCGTCTAAAGCCTGAAAGCTGGGAGATTCCCCCAACCCTACGGATAGTAAAGATAAGCCAGGAATTTGGCTGATTCTGGTTCTAGCTTCATTAGCAAGTTGTAAAGTGCGAGACATCAGCATTTTTCCGTGGAGTGCCATTTGCTGACGGGCTGCATCTAAAGAAGCTAAAAGTAAATAACTAGGACTGGTAGATTGTAGAAGTTGCAAACCTTTACTGATGCGATCGCCATCTATCCTTTTACCTTGAACGTGCAGCATCGATGCTTGTGTCATCGCACCGAGTACTTTGTGGATAGATTGTACAGTTAAATCGGCACCTGCGGCTAAAGCTGGAGTGGGTAATTGTGGATGAAAGGCAAAGTGTGCGCCGTGGGCTTCATCTACAAGTAGAGGGATATTATATTGATGGGTAATGTTGGCGATCGCACTCAAATCTCCACAAACGCCGTAATATGTGGGATAAACTATCAACACTGCTTTGGCATCGGGATGTTGTTGGAGTGCAGATTCTACAGCATTGGGCGTGATGCTGTGGGCAATATCTAAAACTGCGTCATATTCAGGATTGATAAAAATTGGGATTGCACCAGAGAGAATTAAACCTGCGATCGCAGAAGAATGCACATTCCGAGGCAAAATAATTTTATCGCCCATGCCACAGGTAGCGAGAATTGCCGCTTCAATACCGCAGGTAGAACCATTGACAAGGAACCATGTTTGGGAAGCGCCAAACGCTTCAGCCGCTAGTTGTTGTGCTTCTCGAATAACGCCTTGGGGTGCAAAGAGATTATCTAAATCTGCTAATTCAGTTAAATCAGCGCGAAAGACATCTTTGCCAAGTAAATCAGCTAAAGGTTGAGAAATTCCCTCACCTAGTTTATGTCCTGGGGTGTAAAAAGGCGCATGAGGTCTTGCTGCATTGGCTTTTAAGGCATTTAATAGAGGTGTTTGGTTTTGATTTAGCATTCTTGAAAAAACGAACTGTTAACGCTAATAAATCCTCTGCACTTTGATTAATGCATTTTTTAAGTTAAATGAACAAAATTAAACGCTTTTTATTGCACGCTCTCTCACCCATTGTTTTAACAGAGGAATTTCAAAATCATATCCTCCATTAATTTCGTGTAAAATATGATAACGCAACAAGCGGGTTAATACCTTTTCAGTAGTTATAGGTAATAAAATATCTGTCTTGGTAACTTGTAATAATAATTCTTGACCAATTACCCTTTCTTCTGGTGTAGTTCCTGTAAATTCTGTCCAAATATTTGTAAAATAAGGCTGACCAGAAGTAAATGCGTCATTAATAGAAGCTTGCAAGAGTTCAGCAGTAATAAAGTCAGTATGGTTAAAGTTAGCTTGATTCACCATTGATGCGCCCAATAATTGTAGGCAGTAAGGGTGACAATTGGTAAGTTTTAATACTTCCTTTACAATATCTGTAGCGTAACGTAGTGTAAAAGCTGGATCTGGATTAAGCAGTAATTCCTCGGCTTCGTTAGGTTCAAGATAAAGCATTTCTATCGGGACAACGCTGATAAAATAGCTACTCCAATTCGGGCCTAATTCCTCTAAAATTTGCACCCCAGAAAAGAGAAAACCGAGTTGTTCATAATGTTGAATTAAGTGGCGCAGTTCGTCAAATAAACGTATAGTTATCTGACCGTTTTCGATGGCGGTACCGATTTTTTCAAATTCATCAAGGTTGAGAAGGATACGCCGTTCTCCGATTTGGGCAAATGCTTCATCCAACCAATCTTCTAAGGTGGTATAGGGACTAGCTTGAAAATCGGTGCGTTTAGGAATGTTTGGTAATTGAACGCCTTGACTTTTGCAGTCTTTATGAATTGCACGGACTAAGCCAAAGCAAAAGTCAGATTCGCTGGTGGTAATAGCGGAACTTTGCATATCCACAAATACGGCGAGAATATCACTGGGAAGCAGGCGGGGAAAGTTATACAAAAAGGAAGTTTTACCACAGCGACGGGGGCCATGCAGCACAAGGGTAGGTCGGTCACGGTCTAAAACTCGACGGACAATTTCATTGGCAAATCTCTGACGACCTTTAAATAAGTTTTTTTGGTCAAGTCGCACCGGATTTCCATATTGGAACGGGTTGATTAGTTCGCCTTGAGAGAGTTTGCTTTGTTCATTTTGTTCCAGTTCAATAACCCTTTGCCAATGTTCCAGTACAGGTGTCCAGCGTTTGATGGCTTCGTCTTTAAGTCCGAGAGAGGGTAATTGGGATTGCAATCGAACAAGCTTGTCATTGATTTTTTCTAATCCTCGTTCTCGTATGGGTATATTTTGATTTTCGAGTGCAGATTGAATATCTTGAATAATAATTTGCAAGCGAGGAAGAAGGATAAAGAGTTCAAGTTTAACCTTTGGTAAAGGTGTTTCTGGAGTGGGGGTATCGCTGTCAGAATCGAGGTGATAGAAGGGGGAAATCAGGAAGGGTAATATGGGATGGTCTGAGTTGGCAGTAAAAATTAGTTCTGGAATACTTTGAATTTGCTTAAGTTGGTCGGCGACAATTTGTGGTAAGGCATTTTGCAGGGTTATTTTAAATCCTGGGAAGGAAAAAGTTTGGGTATATTGAAAGATTGTTAAGGCTTGTTGAGGATTGTTAGCAAAAGCGGAAATGAGAAGTTGATCGTGATTAGGTAATGCTAAGGGTAGCCAAAGAAGTTCACTGGTATAAGGAGGTAAGCTGTGAAGTAATTGCAATGGTTGAGGACGAAGACGATTAATAATTAATGTGAAAAAACTGAAAGGAGCAAAGAAAAAATAGTCAATAATTCTGTAATAGCTAACTAAGGTTACAGGGATAATTAATACTGAATGCCATCCTAATTTTTGAGCAGAAAGAGCTATTAAAATCACTGTAATGCTGATCAAAACTATGTTATTTGCTGGTGCAAGAGCAAAAGCTATTAAACTTGCAACAATCGAAAACCAAGTAAGCGGTAAAGTAGCAACTCCCGCCACGACTCCCACCACAACTACCAGCACGACTCCCGCCACAACTTCCGCTACGAAGAGCACCACGAAGACCGCCACGAGTCCCGCCACGAAGACCGCCACAAAGTCCATCACGGCGGTCGCCGCGACGACTGCCGCGACGACTGCCGCGACGACTGCCGCGACGACCGCATTATCACTATTTTTTATATTTTCTGTTGTTGCAAATAGGAAAAAGCCTGTGATTCCACTTACTAACAACAGAAACAACCAGTTTTGAGTTGCTAACCATACTTTTAACATCACACTGATTGTTCCTCCCACCACCATCACATTACGAGCAAGGGAAAGAGATTCTTTTTTTAACAGTTGAGCTATTAACCAAACAGTTAATGATATAAATACTCCAAAAATTGCAAGATATATCCACGGTTGAAATAAATTATGGAAAAATTCAATAGCTTCCATTAAGCCCTTTAACCAGCTATCAGGCTGATTTAATACAACTATCAACCACAACAAAGGGATAACTAGTCCTAAAGGTAAAAATAAAACTCCTGTCGTATAAGCAATTAACATTACACAAGGTAACTGTAACCAATCTAATAATTGATTACGCTCAATCAGTCTGAAAATAAGAGGGATATTAAAAATAAATAATAGTAATAAGTACTGACTAAAAAATCGTAAGTTTCCATTGAACAAAATATTAAAAAAACTTGTATCCGGTCTGCGTCCATCTTTTTCTTCTTGAGGCAACCATTCATTCATTCGTTGTTGAAGCCTTGAAGGACAAAACATTGCCCCCCAAAATAGTTCCCAAATTTCTCGCAAAAACAGCAACATTTGTTATATTTAATATCTGATTTTTTGGCTAATTGCTTTATCTTTGACCTTTCACAAACTCTGCAAAAACACTGCTAAATAAACCCCGATTCTTCCGTAATAACCCATGACGGTGAAGCCTATCTACAATTGCCAGATCAGCAATAGGTAAGTTACCCCCTCTCAATTCATAACGTAATGCTAAACGTTCAACTTCAGTTAAATCTTTCCAAAGTTCTTCAAAACGAGGCTTTGCTTGAAAATTAAACTCATTTTTAGCTATTTCTTGATTCCTATTTTGCCACAACATCGCCCCCGCCATCTGCACATAATAGGGCAACCCTCCTGCTAACTCATCCACCCATTGTAATACCGCAGAATTAAGCAGAAATTCTTTCTGTCCTTTCTGGATGATGCTTTGCCAAGCTTCCTCCTCTAATGCCCCTAAAATAGTTGTACTGAAAATATTGGCAAAGGGAGAACCCAGACTCAAAGTTTCGTAAACTTCATTAAGAGGGCGTTTGCTGGCAATTACCATTGTTAATAAACCCGCAGAAGCCTTAGAACGCCAATCTTCTCCCCAATCCTGAAACAATTCCAATCTATCTTTTTTACTAGCAATAGCTTCAAACTCATCCAATAAAATAATTAAACGATACCCTTCATCTACTAACACCTGTAAGCCATCTTCTACTGCAAAGCCATCTTCATTATCTTCCTTTGACCAAGGAAAATTCCCTGTTAGTTTGTGAATCCCTCGCCTTAAGCCTTCAATAATCCCCTCTGGAGTATGAAAATTCCCATTCGTTAAATCTAAGAAAACAACTAAAGGCTTTTGTTCTGGCGAACAAAGTTCGCTGATTTTTTCTCTGATATATCGCAATAGAGAGGTTTTGCCATTGCGCCGCAAGCCTACCAAATTGACACATTGAGGACTAATCGCACCAATGCGGTTTTTAATCTCTAAAATCTCTTTTCTCCGTCCGTAAAAACGTTGTGGAGGAACAGGAAGACCATATTCAAATGGATTATCACCTTTGGGCTTTGGCTGATGAAATTGTTTATTAAGTAAGGCAATTTCGGGAAACTGTTTGACAATAACTTGAGCCGAAACTGCTCGCCCACCTAAATCGTTACTCTCATCACGGGAAAGATGTACAATTCCACAAACTTTACCTGTTAGTAAATTTAGCAAAGGCGATCCACTAAAGCCTGAGATAACTTGCCCTTGCTTTAACTTATAGAGAATAATATCCTGTTTAAAACTTATTCCTTCATATTTAAAACTTGCTGAATCTCCCAGCGAATAATCAACTTCGCTATTCTTGGGATAACCGAAAATATATAAATCATCGTTGGTATTGGGTTTTGTGTCATCCAATTCAACACAGGGATGATTCAAACAATCCTCATACAGTTGTAAAAGGGCTAAATCAAGGGGATATTTGCATAATTGCGTAACTTTAGCTGTGTAATTCTGGTTTTCTGCTTTCCAGAATACTTGCACAGGGTTATCTTTCGCAGATTCGACTACATGGGCGCAGGTGAGAATCCAATTCGGTGCAACAAAAAAACCTGTTCCCTGACTACTGGCAACATTTAAACGCACTGTACAGCGTTGTAAATCGTCTTCGTTACCCATTAATTGCTCTCACGTAGCATCTTTGTAAAAAGATTACCACAACTGTAAGACAATCAACTATTATTTACCCCATTCCATCGTAATTTCCAGGTTAGCTGTGCCTGTTCCTTTCACAATTAAAGCGGTTAGTTGTCCTGACTCAACTCCAATTTGTAAACCTAATTTGACACTAAATTTATCTGGTTTGACTGTCTCGCTAATATCTTTTAATGTAACTGCGACATCTTCAGCAATGGATTTAATAATTTCTGTCGCTTGTTTAAAGACTCTGGTTTCATCAGAAACAGGTTGTTCCCCTATAGGCGTAACCTCTACTTTAATTATTTTGCCGTCAGAAAGTTCAAAGGAAATAATTTTGGTTTTATCTGCCATACTTCATTCTTTTCTGTTAATTTTTCGTGTAAGGAGCTTCCTAAATAATGATAAGAAGGTATATGGTATTCTTACATTTTTCGGGCGCGATTAAATTGAGAAAAATTTGTATTGCACGCAGAGGCGCAAAGGACACAGAGAAAGAAGAGACTCGTTACGCAGAATGCTATGCTTGCGTTAAAATCCTTAAGTCCTGTGTAGCTGAGTAGATGAGACCTTATCATCAAATTCCGATTTTTGAGTGTGGTGAACCCCTGGTGGAGATTCCTTTAGAATTGTTTGCGGTGGAATCTCCCCATCCTTATGAAAAATTAGGTGCTAGTTATGGCGATCGCTCTCCTTATTATCTCCGTCAAAGCGTTATTGAAAGTTTGATCCAAGCGCAAACTTATCTTGATATTCTGCATCCTAACTGGTATATCCAAATCTTTGATGCCTATCGCCCGATCGCAGTTCAGCAGTTTATGGTAGATTACAGCTTTGCCCAAGCAGTAAGGGATAGGGGACTGAGTGAGGTGGAGTTATCACCAAACCAACGCCAAGAGATTTGGGAAGCAGTTTATGCAATTTGGGCTGTACCGAGTTGGGATGAAAAAACTCCCCCTCCTCACAGTACTGGTGCGGCGGTGGATGTGACTCTGGTAGATGATGCTGGGCAAATAGTTAATATGGGTTCGCCCATTGATGAAATGTCAGAGCGATCGCATCCCGATTATTATGCCAATAGCGATCGCGAACAACCACAAAAATATCATGCTCACCGTCAGCTATTGCGAGATGTCATGTTAAAAGCCGGTTTTCAACGCAATCCTAGAGAATGGTGGCATTTTTCGGTTGGCGATCAAATGTGGGCTTGGTTGAATAATCAATCCAATCCAGCCAATATATTCACAGCATGCTATGGCCGTCTTGCATAGATTGTCCCCCCCTGCCCCCTGCTCCCTGCTCCCTGCTCCCTGCTCCCTGCTCCCTGCTCCCTTGCCTCTTCTTCAAGCATCTTGAGGATTTAATTCTCTTAACTCATCGGTAGTGTAAGTACCAATGGGAGTCCAAACTAGATAGGGAAGAAGTAACAGCGCCGCCATTAGAGAAATTGGTAAAACGCAGATTACCAGGACAACGGCTAAAATCAAACCCATTATTCCAAGAATTTCCCCAGTTTTGAGACTGCGAAACCTCAGCATTAGAGGTATGTAGGCGACGGTGATAATTTCCACCAGAATGTACAAAGCCATTATTAGCCAAGTAATGAGGCTTCCGGGATTTTTTTGCCAGACAATAGTAGCTGAAGCCGCACCGGAAATAAAAATCACAGTCCAGATGAACGGAATCAACGGTTCAAAAACTAGCCAGCGAGGGCGACTTAAATGTGCGAACCATTTAACATCACGCGGCGTAATTAAGAAACTACCAAGGGCGATGAAGAAAGTTACAGCCCCAATTATTATCCAAGATGGAATCATAATGCACTCAAATTTTGTGTGTTTTGTCAAGTCATACACTGCAAGTTTGACAATTTAAGACATAGCTCGAATCATTCGCTGGTGCGAATCTTAGACATCTTGAGGATTGAGATTGATCATCTGCCAAGTGGTATAAGTACCAATGGGACTCCAAAGTATATAAGGAACTAGTAACAATGCTGCCCAACCAGAAAAACTTAAGACTGCAAGTATCAATAAAGCACTAATTATCAAACCTGTACCACCAAGGATTGTGCCCACTTTCAGACTACGAAGCCTAAACATTACGGGCGTATAAGCTATGGTGACAATTTCTAAAAGCAAGTATAAACCCATGATTAACCAGGTTGAGGTGCTTCCTGGCTCTTTTTCCCAGACAATATAAGCTGACCAAGCACCGCAAATAAATATTACAGTCCAGATAATTGGAATTGCACCCTCAAAAGTTAGCCATCTCGGTCGTTGTAAGCGCTTGAACCATTGGCGATCGCTAGGCGTAATCAAGTTAGCTGCTAAAGCAACTAAAAAAGCCACCCCCCCAATCACCATCCAAGATTTAATCATGCCCGTTAGTCCTTTGCGATCGCTGTCTATGGCAAAATATCACTATTTATAGTGTGATTTTGCCAATTGTGTTGCTAATTATTCATCATCCCTGAGTTTGAAACCTTCACATCGTTTGGCAGGATTTTAAATTATGGGCATTGGGAATTGGGCACTTGTACTGCCCTTCTCTACGAGACGCTACGCGTAGCTTGCTTCCACGAAGTGGTACGACTACGCTCAGGAACCGCGACTTGTGCCGAGCGAAGCCGAGGTAAGCCGAAGTATTGGGTATTGGGATAAGTCTTTAATACTCATAGGGTGGGCATCCTGCCCGCCCTGAATATGGAACGGGTGCGGACACCCATCTCCCAAGAAAATTTGGGATGTTTTTTTATTTGGAAGTTCGTTATGCGATCGCACATAATTTTAAAAGAATAGTTGCGTCAAAAAACAACCTGTCAAACTTTGCCCGATCGCCTAATTTTATTTCTCAGGCTCTGATTTTTCCGTTGAGCATTTTCATGATTCTATAACTTGCCAAAAGTAGTCTGCAAGAAGGTTTTTAGTGCTTAATTTTTATTAGCAATAATTATAGTTCTTGCAGATATACCGACATCAGTATTTTTACGAGAAATTGGGACTATACTTTCAATTTCACAAAGAAATTAATCAAAACAATCTTTTTAAGAAAACTTCTTAAACCTATCCGTTTTAATATTGCTGATTTCCGAGAACGAACTTAAGGTTGAAGAGTGTTATTCACTCCAGGGAAAAACCATGAACTTATCTCTCAGCACCTTATCAATTAGCGCAGTATTTACTATTCTTTCGGCTGTAGGTATCAGTCAAGCACCAGCTTCTGCTATCGTTAGTTCAACACCAGCTTCCTCAGTTAACTTACTGACTAATGGCAGCTTTGAAGATACAACTTTAGCTGGTACTTCTCAAGCTCAACTAACAAGCGGTTGGGGAACTTATTCTCAGATCAACGGTTGGTCTGCAACTCCAAACGGTAAAATCGAAGTTCAACGTGGTGTTGCTGGTACTCCTTATGCTGGTTCAAACCTAATAGAATTGGATAGTGACAACTATGATAAGACCAAGTTTTCTGCAAATAACCCCTTGGGTTTATACCAAGACGTTGCAACTGTAGCAGGTAAAGCCTACACTCTATCTTTTGCCTACTCTGCTCGTCCGGGTACAGCCGCAGTAGAGAATGTTTTTGATGTTTTGGTTGGTGACACCAGCAATGTTGGCAACATTTTCAAAACGACTATTTATGATGGTGCTGGTGGTGCAGATACTGCTTGGTCAATCTTTACTACGACTTTCACAGCTAACAATGCACTATCACGAATACAGTTTAACTATCAGGGGTCTTTAGATACTTTCGGAGCCTATATTGATGATGTAAAACTGGTAAATGCTAGCGCAGCTGCTGTTCCAGAGCCCAGTGCAATGGCAGGAATATTTGTAGTTGGTTTAGGATTAGTTAGTTTGAAAAAGCGCAAAGCTTTTAAAAAATCACTAGCATCTTAAAAAAGAGTGCATTAAGGAAGGTAGATTAAATAACTTGCAATTCTAACACCAGAGCGATCGCTTACCAACAGCAAAAACCCCACGCTTAGTGCTGGAGCGCTAAAAGTTCTCTTGTGATGGGACAAAAATACTTTGAAAGAGGCAAGAAGAGCAAACCAGGAGGGGATTCGACCCTTCCTGGTTTCTGACTTTTCCCGTTACAGCAGATTTCAGGTAAATAAAGTACATATATAAAACCCAAAACCTTGTAGAGACGTAGCAGTGCTACATCTCTACGTGTATTCGATTAGAGCGCAATCTGTTGTAAGTCTTGAAAAGCTTGCAGATTTTAAACTGAAAAACGAACAGGAAAGCTAGGATACTTGGGAGCAGCGAAATCTGAATCAAATTACTTTCTTACCGATCTCGCTGATATTCTTCTAACAATTGTGGAATGTGATCATACCCATCTACACCGATAACTGCAATGATTTTCGGGCGGTGTTGCTGTAAGAACTTTTGGAAATTTTCTACCCCTATTTGTCCTTGTAAAATTGTCAGTAACCCTGCTGGTTGCCGCCACTCACGAGAAGCAATTTGCTCCAAAAGATACATTCCCAAGGAGCCAGTGTAAACAGTTTTTTCGGAATTTTGCAGATGATAATAAGCTTCTGCCAAATAAGCTAAGTTACGCCCTTGCAAATACAAATCACCGGAAACTTGGGCTGTTTTAAAACCATCTTCAAGATATTTAATTGCCGTTTGGTGTTGTCCAATTACTAGATAGGCAATTCCTAAGCTACTGACACATAAGGCTTTACTTTGAATATCGCCTAATTTTTCTGATAATTTTAAACCTTGTTCCAAATAATTAATTGCAGCTTGGTATGTTTCGGGTTCTAGGTTTTCTAGTTCCTGAGCCTGCATGACTTCGCTGTAACCTAAATTTACTAGCGCGTTTGCTTCTCCTGTTCTATCGCCTGCTTGCCGACTCAGCATTAATGCTCGTTGACTGTAGTTGATTGCTTCAGCATAATTTTGCTGTTGTACGTAGGTGCGGCTGAGGTGGTTGAGATTGGCAATTTCACAGGTGCGATCGCCTGCATTTCTGGCTATCTCTAGCGCCTGCTGATGAAAATCAAGCGATCGCTGGTATTGTCCCAAAGCACGCTGAGAATAGCCTAAAAGTGTTAGAATCCGCGCCTTTTCTTGGGTTCCCTCTCCTCGTCGCAGTGGTTCATCCAGATAATCTAGGGCATCTCGCAAATAAGTACCAGTGAAAGAGGCAAAAATCCCACCGTAAAAGGGAAAATAGGGACGCTGGGCAAAGGTTCGCAAAATCTGGAGCATAATTTGAGAACAGGCATCGCTGTATACTGTCCCGATGCCGCTAAAACCACTTGCTAACTGACTCCAAATTACTGCAAAGGTCAAGAACGTGGAAATAGACAACTTTGGCCCGGCTTTAACATCGTAAGCTTGTTGGTCAAACCAGTTAATTAGTCCCCGTTGCAAGAACTGTAAAATCAATGCCATTTCCACCCAATCTCTGAGGGTGATGCCCCGTTGCTGTTGGGCAAACTCAATTGCCGATTCTTCCCTGGCCAGGGTACGAAGCAGTCCTTTGGGAAACTCACTATTGAGTTGTTTAGCCCAACTTGCCCAAGGGCCACGTTCTCCTGGGACGCCGCCAAATCCCAAAGATTCTTTTTGCTCGTACATCCAACTGAGCAAGTTGTCTTGCAATCGCTGCCAAGAAGCTAAACCACGGGTAATACCTTCAGAAAATTCTTCTAAATCAGAATCTAGTTGAGCAAATTGCTGTAATGCTTTTGACAACTGCTGTAGCTGTTGTGAATTTAGCGGATACTTCTGATTGGGGTCAGTAACCCGGATAAATGCCGCCAGACGCTCGTTAGCAGTGGCTGTGGTAATTTCTGTAACGGCGGAGGCGATCGCAACTGTTGCTTTATTTTGTTCTTGCCAGCGTTGCCATTGACTTTGAATGGTTTTAATAGCTCTCAAACTCCGAGTAGCCTTGGCTTTCTTGAGTTCGTCTTTTTCGCTATCTACTTGGCTTTGGATGGCATTTAGGCGATCGCTCAAAGCTAGCTCAAAGACTTCCCCTGTCCCGGAAGTGATTCCTTTAAGCAGCAGTTGATACACCTGTTCTACAGAGCTAATTTTGCCCTTGAGGGTGGTTTCGACAATTTCATCGATTAAGGCAAGATAGCGATCGCTTAATGGCAGAGAGTCTGGCACTTTGGCTACTAGGAGAATGTCACGTCAATTCTAATTCTAGTCTTCTTAGACATCTGGTGGAATTAAATATGCATTATCCAGAACCGTTGTAGAGACTAAGGCAGCTAGAAAATTTGAAGAAAGTTTTTAATAAATTAAAAAATAAAAAAGGTAAATCCTAGTATTGTTTACCTTTGGGAATTGACCCTTCAATTCCCTCAACATACCAATCCATCGCCAGTTGTTCCCGATCACCCAACACCTTACCCTTTGAGACTCGCACCACCCCTTTTTGGTCTTTCACCGGGCCATTAAAAGGATGTGCAGTACCCTGAATAAACTCATCGCGCTTCCCATTCACCAGCTGTTGTACATCAGCCGGAATCGCCTGATTCATCGGGGAAATATCTACCATCCCTTCACCAATGCCATCCCAAACATCTTGAGACTTCCAAATATTACTCATTACAGCCAAAGCTTTATCTGTATAGAATTTGCCCCATTTGTTAATAGTTGATGTCAGGTGGGCTTTTTGACCAAACTTACTCATATCAGTGTTGTAGCCAAAAGCATAGATCCCTTTTTCCTCAGCCAGTTGAACAACTGCATTAGAGTCAGTATGCTGCGTCAGTACATCCGCACCTAAATTGAGCAAAGCTTGAGCTGCTTCTCTTTCTTTACCTGAATCGTACCAACTTTGTACCCAAAGTACCTTAACTTTTGCTTGGGGATTTGTTAGCCGTACTCCTTGAGTGAATGCATTGATTCCCCGAATTACTTCTGGAATTGGGTATGCGCCGATAAAACCAACTACATTTGTTTTTGTCATCTTGCCAGCAATCATGCCCGTTAAGTAACGCGGTTCTTCAAATCGTCCCAGATAAGTGCCAACATTGGCAGCACGTTTGTATCCTGTACACTGTTCAAAGACAACCTCACTAAAGTCCTTGGCAACTTTAATTGTTGGGTTCATATACCCGAAGGAAGTTGTAAAAATCAACTTATTACCATCTAATGCTAGTTGGCGAATCACCCTTTCAGCATCAGCCCTTTCGTTGACATTTTCGACAAAGGTAGTTTTTACCTTATCTTGAAGATTGGCTTCCATATCTCTGCGGCCTAAATCATGGGCATAAGTCCAGCCAAAATCACCCACAGCACCAACATAAACAAATCCCACCTTTAAAGGTTCATTTACCGCCACGGGGGATGCTGAGGGATACACCTCACCCTGCGATTTGGACTTTTTACCTTGAACACAACTAGTTAAGACAAAGCTAGATCCTGCTAAAGTGACATACTTTAGAAAATTCCGACGATCCATATTTTATCGATGGGGTTTAGTTGGTGAAAAAGATTTTTCTGATTTCTAGCAACGACAGACACACTATTGACTTAATTTTAGCTCTTGTTTTTTGCCGTCAACTTACTTATGAAAGGGAGTGGGGAGTAGGGAGTGGGCAAAGATTAGCTTATATCTTGCACCAGGCGACTAGAAGTCGCGGCTACACAGGCAAAACCCGCCTGCGCGGGTTGAAAACCTTGATTTGACCGAAAACGACTCATGATACAAGCCCCTAAATTTATTTATGGAGAAGCAAAAAAATGTATGTATAACGAGTGGCACAGCGCAAGAAATACGAAGTCCGTTTACAGAGCAACTAAATTTATTTATGGGGATCAAAAATTATTGAATTTTGAATTTTGAATTCGGAGCGTTCGCGGAGCGTCTCGTAGAGAAGCGACGTGACCTTAGGGAACTCCAAGAAATAAATTATCCAATTTCACTCCTTCAAAACGGCTTTTTCTCCCCAGCTAAGAAGCCCCCTGCTCCTCTGCCTTAAAAGCGATGGGATATTTATTTATCTGGAAGTCCCTTGTCCCTTAGTCCGCGTAGGCGGACTTCGTTTGTATCGCCGCGATTTCTAATCGCTAGGGCTAGGTGCAAGATGTGAGTTAGGCTTTTAAGTCGGAAGTTGGCGGTACAGATGTATGCTCCTAGAGCCGATTCATCGGTAATATTATTAGGACTTACGCATTGACAGGAAAGAGTAAATGTGGCTGATTTGAAAAACCACATTTGTCGTCGGGGCAATTCATGAATTGCCCCGACCGTCCGGCTCTACAACAATCAAAGAATGATTCATCAAAACCGGAAACGACGTATTTACATTGATACACAACATAATTCTTTTGTACAGTGCGTAAGTCCTAATTATGTCCAACTTAATTTTTTATTTTTTCTTTGACTTTCCGTAGCGATCGCCCGAATAGTCCTACATCAACCCTTTTTGGGGACTTTTTTGTATTTAGCCTTTAGGATAATACATCAAAAATGATCGTTAGAATACTTTTCTGTTCAAGTAAAAACTATATATTTTGCACATCTAGCACAGTAGGAAACGCCAAGGGGAAGACTAGGCAAAAGGTAAAAGGTACAAGGTAAAAAGTAAAAGTTAAATTTACTTCTTCATGTTTGCTTTCTTTCTATCCTTGTGACACAAGCATTTAGCCTGCTGCCCCTTGGCGTTTTAATTTTTCCTTTCTCCGCCGTAGCAAGTTCACAACAGCTACGACGGAGTTTTGCTTTCTTTGTTTCTTCGGTCTAGACTTGGTTGTTTTAAACTTCCTTGTTATTCAATTTATTAACCTTCATTTAATGATTTGTCAAGATATTTCTGAAAATATTTGAGATGGCTATTAGCTATTCTTGCGCCCCAGCTTTTTGCAGACTCCGCACTACATTTTTATAACCATTAAATTCTGCAATCATCAAAGCAGTATAACCACCCCGATTTTTCAAATTCATATCTGCCCCAGCTTGGAGTAATACCTGCACAATTTCGCTATAACCTGCTGAGGCTGCCCACATTAATGATGTTGCCTTCGCTGAGTCTTGAAAATTCACATCTGCCCCCTTTGTCAGCAGCAAATGTATGATCTCTATGTGCTTGCGTTCGGTTGCCTTGATCAAAGCAGTTTTGCCATCATCTCCCGCAGTGTTGGCATCAGCACCATAGTCTAGCAACACTTTTACAGTTTGGGTGTGTCCTTGTGATCCAGCTAACGTCAAAGGTACTTCACCAAGATTTTTCTCGTTAACATCTCCCCCAGAATGCAGCAATGCCTCGACAATTTGGCTATGTCCCTGCAATGCGGCTACAAGCAGTGGTGTATCACCTAGGCGGTTCCTAATTTGGACATTTGCACCCCTGTTAAGTAATACTTGCACGACATCAATGTAGCCTTCTACAACGGCAAGATGTAGGGCAGTTTCCCCATCTTGATCTTGAAGATTAATTTGGGCACCTCGCTCTAGTAAAGCTGCGACGATCGCACTATGTCCAGATGCAGCAGCTGCCGATAATGCAGTTCCACCATCGGCGTTTTTCACATTCACATCAGCCCCTGCTGCTAGCAATGCTTCCACAACCTCCAGATGTCCCAAGTCTGCCGCTAATGTTAAGAGTGTCTCACCCTCCTCATCTGGGATATTGACATCGACACAAGTTTGGAGAATTGCTTCTATAACTTCTATTTTTCCCTGCTTAACGGCGAGTTTCAATGCAGTATCATCATCTTGATCGGCGATATTAACTTGGGCACCAGCAGCCAATAAAACTCGCACTACATCAATATGACCTTTGAGGACTGCTGCCATTAAAGCTGTGCTGCCATCTTCATTAGTGGCATTGACATCAGCACCTCTGGATAGTAAAAGCTGCACAATGTCAAGTTGTTTGGCACTAGCTGCCAACATCAAAGCCGTCAAACCATAGAGTTTTCTGGGTAAGTTAATATTTGCCCCAGCATCTAGAAGCGATCGCCCAATTTCGGTATAGCCTAAATTAGCAGCAAACATTAACGCTGTGGTACCCTGGCGATCGCACGCGTCCACCTTCGCACCAGCAGCCAGTAGCACACACAGCCCCTTGATATCACCGCTTTTAGCAGCTTTTAGCAGCAAAGTATCGTTGTTTTCAGTCATGGATGAGATCCCACACAGGGGGTTTTGTTCGTCTACCCTTAAAACTCAGTCTGAGATTGTTTATCCACTTTTGCAAGAGGGCAAAGGAAAATAGTCGGGGGATATGGGGAAGTGTCTTTTAATTTGTGCAACTTTAAGCACAGAGAATAGAGTTATGCTAATTTTTATGAAGATTTCATAATTAGGGGAGAACACAATGAGTCTGGAACTTTCTGCGTCGGCAAAATATTGGTTGAGCTTCTTCCATCCGGTGCTAATGTGGGTGCTGTTAGCAGTCTCAATTTATGCTGCCTATTTAGGGCTAAAAGTACAGAGTACCAGAAATGCTCAGGGGGAAGAAAAGAAGGAACTGATTAAAGGTAGATATAACGTCAGACACTACCAAATTGGGTCTATACTCCTAGCTTTGATGGTAGCAGGTGCGATCGGTGGGATGGCTGTCACTTACATCAATAATGGTAAGTTGTTTGTCCAGCCTCACTTGTTAGCAGGACTAGGTATGACAGGTCTAATAGCATTTTCTGCGGCTTTATCCCCTTATATGCAGAAAGGGGCAAATTGGGCGCGTGCAACTCACATTTTGATAAATTTCACCCTTTTGGGACTTTTTGCTTGGCAGGCTGTGACTGGGGTGCAAATTGTCCAAAAAATTCTCACTAAAGCATAATCTGTAGGTTATTTGTCAGTTAACAGTTATCAGCCTGTTAACTGACTATTGACTCACCGCTTTTGCTTAGAATTAGCCGGAAAGGGGATTCCCAAAGATTTATGAAAATCTTGCTGAACTTTGCGAGTTAAGCGGCGGGACACTTGGCGGACGATTTGGTTAAGTACGCGATCGCCTGTAGATTGAACTAGAGATTTGGGTAATCGCTGAATAAACCGGGGAAAGTGAATATAAACGATCAAATCCAATTCCCATTCAACTCTTGTAACCTTGCCAATGCTAGTAGAAACATCGGCTTCTATTAACTGTAGAGATGCCCGATAGTCTACGTCATAACCAGGCGGTTGGTAGTCAGGAATGGGGATTGTACGGATACGGTAAATCCCCTCATCTGGGGGCAACAATTCCAAACCAATTTTCGGTTCTACTTCATAACCAAAGGAACCAAAACGACCAATTGTTAAAGCATAGCCATTTTCCCCAAGTGATTGTACCTTCATGGGTTCAGCGCAGCGCGAAAACCATGAGGCGTGAGCATTGAGATACTCAGCAACCTGATCTACTGGGGCAGCCATTTCCATAAAATCTTGATAACGACCGTAAAATTTTGTCAGCGCCGCTACATCGGTTTCTGTTAACGTGTGTTCAGCTTCTTCTTGGCTGGACGCTACAGGTAAAACTGCTTCTGTTATTTCCCAGGATTTATATTCGCCTTTTCTTGAAAGCATAAATGCATTACTGTATACATTGGCGTTCGTCTATATTAATGATTCCCAACACGCTTGGGTCATTTAGTACTAATATCCGATTTTTACCGAAACCTCATTAATCTACCATTACCTCCATAGAATTACTAAAATAAAGAACTGAACAAGCACACAATAGTTTCCTAGGATAGCATTTCTTATGAAAGCATTTGTAGCAGGGGCAACAGGTGAAACAGGTCGCCGAATTGTGCAAGAATTGATCGCGCGAAATATTCCCGTCATAGCCCTGGTGCGGGATATAGATAAAGCTAAGGGTATTCTGTCTCCTGAAGCCCAATTAGTTGTAGGCGACGTGTTACAACCAGAAAGTTTGACTGCTGCGTTGGGAGATAGCACAGTTTTGTTGGTTGCGACTGGTGCAAAACCTAGCTTTGACCCCACTGGTCCCTATAAAGTGGATTTTGAAGGGACTAAAAATTTAGTAGATGCTGCCAAGGCAAAGGGAATTGAGCATCTTGTCTTAGTTTCTTCTTTGTGTACTTCGCAGCTTTTCCATCCACTCAACTTGTTTTGGCTAATTTTGTTGTGGAAAAAACAAGCTGAAGAGTATATTCAGAAAAGTGGTCTTACTTATACAATTGTGCGGCCTGGTGGGTTGAAGAATGAAGATAACCTCGACGCGATCGTGATGCAGGGTGCAGATACACTATTTGACGGTAGCATCCCCAGGCAGAAAGTCGCCCAAGTTGCTGTTGAGGCGCTGTTTGAAGCAGATGCACGCAATAAAATTGTCGAAATTGTTGCGAAACCCGAAGCAGCCTCAAAAAGCTTTCAGGAGCTATTTCAACAGTGCTGATATCCCATCGGCTCACATTTTCATGGAAAAGCGATGGCTACGCACTTTGTCAAGTAGTTTGCTTCATCTAAATTGACCGCCCTTGATTGCACTCCCGAAAGCGATCGCTCCATCCTACACCCAAAACGTAGGGTAAAGCGCATTGATCATACGGCGCTTTACCCTTACACTGATTCACCAGAGACAAGCGATCGCTCTCTTATTACCTTCATTTTTATAAACAGCGATATAATCGAAAATTATCCATCCGATGACGAGAGGCAAGATCAAAAATAAAATTTAAAGCCAAAAAGCCGCTCGATTTTTTTGTTATGCTTTTTTTTCTGCTTCAACTTCAATCATTACCATAGCTACATGAACATTACCTTCTTCATCTAGTGATACTTTCTCAATGTATTTTGTAGATATTACTTCGATAAATTGTTCCCTTTTTTCTTCTGGTACTCGTTCTATATAAGGCATCCAAGTTGTCCGAATCCATCCCTTAAACATTTCCTTTCCAGCATGAGTCATATCTTTGGGAATAAGTTCTATGCGATTTATTTTAAAGCCAGATTCCAATAACATTACTTCATACTCTTCTACTCCGAGAAAGCCGTAAGGAAACTCAAAATCTTTAAAATATGACTGCCATTCTGGAAATAACAGTATTTCATCTAAAACAGATATATATAAACTGACACCGCCTTTTCCCCCCATTTGAAGGAGTATTTTCCCATCAGGTCTGAGGCTTTTAAATAAACCTTCTACAACTGCTTTATGATTTTTAACCCAATGTAATACTGCATTTGAAAATACAACATCAAAACATTTTTCAAACAATAAATCACGAGGATCCATTACCTTAAATGAAAGGTTTTGATACTTATCTATTGGATACTGATTTGTTGCAAGCGTTATCATCGAACTAGAATTATCAATCCCAATGACTGATCCATTACATACCACATTCGATATTTCAACGGTTACTTTTCCATCACCACAACCTAAGTCAAGAACATCCTCTGATCCGTTAAGAGATAATTTTTCTATAAGTTCTCTCGCCCATTTTTGTTGGGCTTGAGAATGTTTTTCATAGTCTTAAGCATTCCAATTATATGTTTACATGGGTTCCTTTTTTTGAGCATAACGTGTATATACGACATCTACAATCGAAAAATAACAAAAGCTGATTTACAGAAGTATTAGCATAATAAGTAATGAAGAGCCGTAATTAATTTTGTCTGACTACTTACAAAATCACTTTTATTGTGGGAAGTACTCACTATTAAAAATATCTTCGGCAGAAAAAGGGCATTGTTCTGGAAAAATCTCAGGGGATAAACCTGTTTTTTGAATGGCTTGCCTTCTGGCTTTAATATAAACTGCACCTAAGCAGCTAAGAGAATAATTATAAAGTGTTTTTGAACGAAAAGAAAATTCTAGCTCATCACGGAAATTAGTTATTTCTATTTGCCAGCCCCGGTGACAATTTTCTTTTTGAGTTTCCCAATAACGATAAAGTAAAAGATGAATTAATAATTGTTTTAAGTAACTTTCTACTTTTCGTCTTTGTTCAATTCCCAAAGCTTCAATTTCTTCTGCTAAATGTTGCCAATCAATATTTTCAATATCTTTATTTTCTAATTGTTTAAGTGTTGTTTCTACCCATAAATAATGATCTTCTTCATAAAGGGTAGGCTCAACAGACTTTAATATTTCTGTTGTCATAGCTAATTGCTGGTGAAATCAACTATCTTATTATAACTTGGGAGTATCTCGCTTGCTATACTGATTCATGCCCTTTTTTCCTAATTACCAAAAAAATGAGGAAATGGGAATAATAACTAACAACCAGGTGTGAACTTTGTCAGAATGAGTTCGTCGATGATTTTTGTTAGCAAAGAAAGCGAATTTGAAGGAGATTAGATTCTGAAAGGCTTTGAATTCAGAGGTGTTGAAAAACTTATTGGGCCAATAGCCGCGCTTCTCGGCTTCGTGTATTTGTTGCAATGGTATATTGGAGACTTGCGATCGCCTTCCGATCCTGTCTTTACAGATCAACAGCCGCCTTTGGTTATGAAACAGGGCGACCCCTATATCCGCGCTTTAATGCGAACCATCTCGGCGAGTGAGGCTAGTGGCAACCGTCCCTATTCGCTATTATACGGTGGACAGCAAGTTAACGACCTTAGCCGACATCCTGAGATATGCGTCACAATTGTCACCGGTCCCAACACAGGTAATTGTTCCACTGCTGCTGGGAGATATCAAATTATCAACGTTACTTGGTATCGTTTAGCCCCCCGTTATCACCCAAGACCGATGCCGATGATGTTTTGGACTGCTTATAGTTTTGAAGCCAAATATCAAGATGTAGTAGTTTACCGTTGGTTGAGTGATTCTAAAGCTTGGGGAACTGATATTTCTCAACAGTTACGTCAGGGAAAGTTAAATGATGTTTTGCGGCGACTCTCTCCCACCTGGACAAGTCTCGGATATGGTATAGAAACTAATTCTGTTAGTAGCTCTTTAGCTAAGATTTACCAGAAAATGTTGCAAGAGGAATTAAGTGCCGCGAAGCAACCATCAACAGTAAACTTAGCCCCAACTCCCCAGATTCAGCCATCAAAGAAGCAGCAAAATAAGTTAACTAATCATTGAAAAAATCTCTGATATTTTGCACAAATTCTACAGTATTTTGAAAGTGAATATTATGTGCAGTATTCCTAATTACTTTTAGTTGTGCAATTTTACATATATTAGCTATTTCTGTATTTATATCTCTAAACTTTTCGTCATTTTCACCAGCTAGTAAAAGTAGAGGCGTTGTATTATCTTTGAGTTTTACCCACAAAGATGGTTGACTACCAGTGCCCATAAATTGGAGTGATTTTGTTAATTCAATCAGATGATTATGCAAACGATTTTCTAGCAGTCTTTCAAATTCTGGATGATTTTTTATAGAACCAAAAATTGGCTGACTATACCAATTTGACAGAAAAGTAGCAAAATCAGTTTGAATAATACTTCTGCTTAATTTTTTAGCTATCTGAGCATCACGTCTAACTCGTTCTAATCGCTCCGCTTCTGTTGCTAAACCTGGGGAAGCTGATTCTAATACAACTTTAATAAAACGTTCTGGAAAATGTAGAGTTAGGTATAAAGCCAATCTTCCGCCCATTGAATAACCAATTAAGTAGCATTTATCTATTTTTAATTCATCTAATAAATTGATTATTGCTTGGGCGGTTGCTTCTATTTTATAGAATTCATCACTTCCTAAAACTTGGGTTTTACCATGTCCTGGTAAATCAAGGGTGAGATAAGAAAAATCTTCACCTAGTAATTTTATGGCTTCATCAAATTCATTAATGTTTCCCATGAAGCCGTGTAAAAAAAGAATTAGAGGTTTGTTTATATTGAGGTTTAAATAATAGTTAAAATTATATTTTTTTAAATTCATTTTTAGATATATAAAGTCTCAGAGGATGTTTTAAAAGTCCTATTTTTGGGATTAAAACGTTCTAGATCCCCCTAAATCCCCCTTAAAAAGGGGGACTTTGATTCGTTTCCCCCTTTTTAAAGGGGGGTTAGGGGGGATCAATAACTGCCTAAAATTACAGGTAAATACTTTTCAAACAACCTCTAAGTCCAAAGAAAGTTAATTAGTTTCATAGGCTTTAGCATCGTTGGCATAATAAGGAATAATTGCATCATTTTTAGGAAAACTTTTATAAATAAAGTAGATAAGAAAGGGAAGAGATATAGCGATCAGAACAGCTCGTTGACTTAATAAAGGTTGTATTGAAGCTTGATAATCTTTTATCGAAATAAATGCACTTCTTTCGATTTCTGATGTGCTGAAATAGTCGATGGTATTTAAGATTACAACGGTAGTATTATGGAAAAAGTGAAAGAGTATTGATGTTATTAAGCATCGGGTTTTAAAATATAAAATTGATAAGATAATACCCGTGAGAAATAAAGGAATAATATCAAATCGGAAATGAAAAATTGCGAATAGCAAAGATGAAGTTAAAATTCCTACTTTTACTCCCCATTTTATTGACCATTTTGGCAAAATTATTCCCCGAAAAAGGAATTCTTCTATCAGAGGGGCTAAGAACATAACTGAAAAGCTCCAGAGGATCATTTCTGAAATATTAGTAAAACGTTTTTCATTAATATAACTTTCCACATATTTGGGTAGAATAAATGATAATTTGTATAATGTTAGAGTATTGAATCCATATTGAAAAGCAAATTGTATAGCAAAAATGATTACAATTAGCTTGAAATTAATATGGTTTTTATAGCCTATAATTTTATTAAAATCTAACCCTTCTTTTCTAGAGGTTGTTAAAAAAACTAATCCCCCAAAGATGTAAATAATTATATTTAATAGGTTGAGGATAGTTTGATTTTTTATCAAGTTAGAAAAATTCCAATTATTTAATAAACAAAATATTCCTAATATCGAAAATAATAGAACTGGTAAGGCAATTATCCAAGATAGCAATAGTTCTGGAATATTAATTTTATCAAATGGTTTATTTACCAAAGTTTCATCCTGTAAAGAGACAGGATTTCTCTTAGAGGGAATAAGTAATAAAATTGACAACCCGATCATACTTAATAACCCTAGCCATCCCCAATTAGACGAATAACCTTTACTTTTAATATAGAGACGACATCCTTTAATAAAAAATCCATACCCTACTAAGACAAACCCTAAGACTAAAAAAGATATTAATATACCAGAAATAGGAAATAAACTATTTAAATATTTCTTAGATAATCCAAGGGTAATCAATGGAATAAATTGTAAAGCAAGTCCCAGGAAAATTTGATTTATAGCTTTTTCTTTCTTATTATTTTCCATACATGATCCTCAAACAATAACTTTGCTAAAATAGGAGTCTGATAACTACGGGTAGCTTGCCAACCTAGGCATCGCCTTTTTGATCCTTGGCAAGATAGGTAATGCCAAAACATCCCCTTGTTAATACACGTAAAACACTTGTGTTAATTTTGCCATAAATAACCCTCTGCCTGAGTCAATACACTGAATCTCGCACGTCTACAAAATGTTTTGTCGTGCGAGTTAATTTTTTATTTTTCTAATTTTTAAGGTAAAAATCGATCTAAAGCAGCTTTTAATTGTTTAATTTCAACATCAATATTACCTTCTTGTGCGGCTCTAGCAATACACTCAGTTAAATGTTCATCCAAAACAATTCGCGCTACTCGATCCAATGCGCCCCGTACTGCGGCAATTTGCAGTAGAACATCAGGACAAGGTGTACTTTGCTGCACCATTGCCTTAATACCGCGAACATGGCCTTCTATACGCGATAATCGATTCACGATTCGCCGTAAAGACTCTTCGCTATGGAAGTGAGGATGAGCCGACTCTCCAGTTCCATGAGTATGATCTATATCCTCATGGTCTGTATCGTGATTGTGGGAATGTTCTGCTTGCTGGGATGTTGGCAAGGATTCCTTACCTAATCGGTTTGATGCATTCATGGATTATCAAAGGACTTGTAATACTAAGATCCTAGTTTAGTACTCGACCAACCCAAAATTTATGGGGATGAGGGAGATTGAGAATAACTACTATAAAAAATGCCCCATGCCCCATGCCCCATGCCCCATTCCTCTAACTTTACTACTGAGGATTGGCTTTTTCTTGGGGAATAATTTCTGTTACTACCCTACCGCTAGAACTTCCACCTTTGACGACAATATTTTCTGTTTGCAGATTACCAAGGGCTGTTTCACCCGCAAAATTTAACGGTGGGTCAATTTGTCGATAAGTCACATTTCCTTGAGCTTCAACTAACTTATTGTCAAGATACCAAGTTAGTGTATTAGATTTCAGAGACTGGCGACGCTGACCAATGGCGTTGACGTTACCTGTTAAATAAACCGTTTTTTGCGGTATTTTCATTTCACCTTGATTGGCGGTTACGGTAAGATTTTCGGCACGCTGGAACATCCGCACGGGGGAATTTGTCGTGACAGTTTCTGCGTTCATGTTCCAGGTCATAGAGTTACTAGCTATTTGCACTGGTGGGTCTAGTAATTCTAGTTGAGCATTCTTTTGAATAGTGGCAATTTTCGTTTTTAAGTTGACTTCAGCAGAATTTCCCTTGCCGCGATCGCTAATTTTATTATCTTTGTAGCGATCAATTTGGATGGGGCGATCGCCAATCAGTTTTTCTTCTTTAATATTCCAGATTAAATGCTCGGTTCTTATTTGCATCTGGGGATCAGTAGAATTCGCTACTACTCCTCCCGAAAATTCCATGCGCTGTTCGCGGGTTTTAACTCGCGCTTCTTGCGCCACTGCTTGTAGTTGTTTATGAGTACCATTAATTTGGTTGCGGACAATCAACAAATCTTCTTGAGGTCGCCACTCTAATTCATTGCCTTGCAAGACAATTCCATTGCTAGGATCTGTGGCAAATATCTTACCTTTAAGAAATAATTGCTTTCCATCTTGTTGAATGTCTGCTACATCTGCCTTGATTTGGTAAACCACTTTGCCATCTTGATATAGTTCACCATAAGGACTTTCAGCCTGACCAATTTCTTTTTCTTTGGTGTATTTTGCCCGTGTAGCCCTGACTTTCCAAATTGGTCGTCCCACTTCATCTGCTTGTTCTAAGGTGACACCAAAGAAAGTCAAATTGCTATCTTGATTAGATGATCCCCCGGTATTTTGTTGGGAAGCTGTGGGGGATTTCCCCCCACAGGCAACTAAACCAAATACCAAGAAAAAGGTCAAAGGTAAAAGAAGAAAGGAGGGAGTAGAGGAGAAAATTTGAATTTTTCTTACCCCCTCTCTCCCTCTTTTATGAAATTGATACGCCATTATTCTTGGATTTCTAGGTGTCCATCACTAGTTCTGGAATCTTCCAAAAAACCGATCCCAGATAACGGTCGATATGGATAGCTTTGGCGAGGGGTTTTTTGAATATCCTCTTTGATGGCTTCTAAATCAATGTAGCGATCGCTGACATTAATTAAGCTGTCGCTGGTCATGGAACGCAAGCTCACCACTTCTACCCGCACGCCACGATAGCTGACTGAATTGACCGCATAAGCCAGATCCCCATCACCGCTAACTAAAACTGCGGTATCATAAGAATCTACTAGCGCCATCATGTCTACAGCTATTTCTACATCCAGGTTAGCTTTTTTAGAGCCATCTGGTAGCTGTACCAAATCCTTCGCTATGACTCGATAGCCATTGCGACGCATCCACAGCAGAAACCCTTGTTGTTTCTCGTTTGTCCGGTCTACACCCGTGTAGAAAAAAGAACGCAGTAGTCTAGAACCTCCAGTTAATCGATACAACAGCTTGGTGTAGTCGATTTCAATCCCTAGTTGCAGTGCAGCGTAAAATAGATTTGAGCCATCGATGAATATGGCGACCCTACCCCGGTTCTCCAAAACTTGTTCTGGCGTAAAGATTGAATCGTTTTCCAAATTATGCAACATTGTTGTGATACCTCAATTTTTATCCCTGTTATTTTTGATACAAAATACCAACTTTTAGATGCTAGTCACAGCGGCTTATGATAATGTTCCGTGGCTAATTAAGTTGAGCCACGATAAATTTTTTGAGAGAATAAGAAATTGAACAAAATCAGAGTTTGATAAGGACTAATCGTTTTTTTTGGGTTCTATTCGCTGAAAAACAGGTTGGGGTGTACCCAAAGGTTGTTTACTAGATAGTATTCCCCATGTAGCATGGATGGTAAAAGGAGCGGTAACTGAACTTTGTTTTTGATCGTTAAAGTTTATTCCGAAGCCCAGTTGCTGATAAATATCGCTACTGATGTTCGGAATAATTGGGGAAAGCAGATAAGCTGCTAGTCTAACTGATTCTAGAACTGCGTAAAGAACCTTTTCCACCGACTCCTGCTGTCCCTGTTTATATAATGACCAAGGAGCTTGTTCATCAATAAATTTATTACTGGCTTGCGCCAGTGAAAGGATAGCCTCACAAGCTTGACTGAAAGCTAGCTCCTGGTATGCTTGTCTCACCTGTTCCCCTAAAAGTAAACCAATTGCTTTCAAAGGATTTTCGTCAGGAATTCCTTCATTGCCGATTGATGGGACATTATTCTGGGCGCAGTATTTCTTCACCATGCTCAAAGTGCGATTGAGCAAATTGCCTAAATCATTTGCCAAATCTGCATTCAGAACATTAATGAACCTAACTTCATTAAAATCTCCATCCTTGCCAAATTCGATTTCCTTAAGGAAGTAATAACGAACGGCATCACTACCATAGCGCTTAACTAACGCCACAGGATCAAGGGTGTTACCCAGACTTTTACCCATCTTTAGACCATCTTTGGTCAAAAAGCCATGCCCAAATACTCGTTCTGGTAATGGTAAACCAGCCGACAACAACATTGCAGGCCAATAAACTGCATGGAAGCGGAGAATATCTTTACCAATTAGGTGCAGGTTGATTGGCCACCATGTTTCTAAAGCATTTGCTAAAGTGGGTTCTGCATCTGGTTCTAGTAATGCTGTGACATAACCTAGCAGCGCGTCAAACCAGACATAAAGGGTGTGCTTGGGATCAACTGGTACAGGAAAACCCCAATCTAGATTCACCCGCGAAATGGAAAAGTCTTGCAGCCCTTGATTGACAAAGCTGAGGACTTCATTACGCCGACTTTCTGGTTGAATAAAATCCGGTTTAGATTGATAAAATTCTGTCAGATGATTCTGATATTTGGATAAGCGGAAAAAATAGTTTTGTTCGTCTCGCCACTCCACTTCTTTGTTAGTATGAATCGGGCAACGGTGTCCTTCTAACAGATCCCGTTCTTCTTTGAATTCTTCGCAGGATACGCAGTACCAGCCTTGTTGTTGTCCCTGGTAAATATCACCAGATTTCCAGACTCGCTCAAAGAATTCTTTGACGATCGCTTCATGACGAGGTGCAGTAGTCCGACTAAAGCGATCGTATTGAATGTCTAGTAAGTCCCACAAATTAACGAAACTAGGCACAATTTCATCACAAAACTCTTGTGGTGCTTTGCCTAAACTTTCTGCCGTTCGCTCAATTTTTTGCCCATGCTCATCTGTACCTGTAATCAGTAATACCTGATGCCCTAGCAGCCTGTGAAATCGCGCCACTACATCTGCTGCGATCGTTGTATAAGCACTGCCTATATGTGGGACATCGTTTACATAATATAACGGTGTTGTCAGTGCAAATGTCAATTCTTTTTTATTCACTAGATTCATGCAAAATAAAAATTAAGTTATTAAAACGTTTTACATCTTAGCTTTTGTTGGCAAAACCAGGCAATTGTACAATAATATTCCCGTTTTTTCGAACAATGTCTTAATATTAGCAAATTTATCAGGTCAAGAATTGTTTTGTAATATGCAGCAATTCAACTCATTTTTGCTTAAAAGATGGAAATTAGCTAATCATAATTTTTTTGAATAGTTACTATTAGATAATATTGTGATCAAGAACACATAACCGAGAAGTCAGAAAATATAGCTGCTTTTCACGGTATCTGGAAAACCTCTCTCTAAGTCTCTCTCCTAAAAGGAGAGAGACTTTGAATTTTCCCCCTTCCCTACGTTCGCGTAGCGGCACGAAGTGCGGGAAGGGGGTTAGGGGGTTAGGTCAATCGTTAGCTTTTCCACATAACCGAGAAGTCAGAAAATATAGCTGCTTTTGGAGATTAGATATTTCTATCTTAAGACGGTCATGGCTATAGTAAAGAAATGTAAAAATTAATTTAAGATAACCTGCCATATTCACCAGAAAAATATATTGATAAAGTATGAGTCGAAATAGCCCCCTAGAGATTTCTCGCGCTTTGGTGGCGGCACTCTCAACGCAAATGTTTCGTTATTATGAGGATCGCATTCCCCAGGATGCCAGCGTGTTGGTAGTTAGCAATCACCACAGCTTTATGGATGCACTAATTTTAATGGCGGCGTTATCGAATCCGATTCGCTTTGCTTGTCATCACTATATGGGACAAGTGCCAGTCATGCGGGAGATTGTCACCGGACAATTGGGGTGTTTTCCTCTGGAAGAAAATCAAAACCGCCTGCAAAGCTTTTTTTCGCAGTCGCAAGTGCTATTGCAGTCCAAGCAGATGGTGGGAGTATTTCCAGAAGGGACTGAACCAATGGTGAAATTTAGTCAGCCAAATCAGGTGGGTGAGTTTCATCGGGGATTTGCTCACTTGGCGTTGCGGGCGAATGTGCAGGATTTAGCTATTTTACCCATCGCGATCGCCTCCTTAGAAGAGGTAAACACCAATGGCTTACCCTTAAGGCTTTTGAGTTTATTTGACCCTTCAGAACCTTTATTTAACCAAAGTGGTTGGCATCCTGTAGTAATTTATCGTCGGGTTGCGGTGTTAATCGGTCGCCCTTATTGGATTACGCCTCAACATCATCAAAAATATCACGGCAAACAAACCAGAACTGTTGTGGCTGAACTGACAGAACACTGTCATGGTGAAATTAGCAGCTTACTGCGTCAAGGTTGCTATTAGAACCATTGGATTTTGGATTGTTGGAACAATCCAAGAATCCAAAAATTTTATACCATTAACTAATGACCATTGACTAATGACCAATGACCAATGACTATCTCTGAAGTTGAGCTAAATCCTTGTTTCCTGACTCCTGAACGAGTACAGCCAGAGTATCCGCTATTGGTATATTTGCCAGGAATGGATGGAACTGGTCAGCTATTGCGATCGCAAACCGTTGGATTAGAAGCTGGCTTTGATGTCCGCAGTTTAGCGATCCCCAGAAAAGACCTTAACACTTGGGATATGCTAACTAAGAGTGTATTGGACTTGATCGACGCCGAATTACAAAAAAGCTCTCAGAGGCCAGTTTACCTGTGTGGTGAGTCCTTTGGTGGCTGCTTGGCGATGAAAGTGGCGAGCCAAGCGCCGCATTTATTTAAGCGAATTATTCTAATTAACCCAGCTTCATCCTTTCATCTTCGTCCTTGGTTGAGTTGGGCATCGCAACTCACTTACTTAGTGCCATCAGGATTGTATGATGTTGGCGCACTGGGGTTGCTGCCGTTTTTAGCATCTTTGCCCCGCATTTCTCGGAGCGATCGCCACGATCTGCTGAAAACTATGCGTTCTGTCCCATCAGAAACTGTTCTTTGGCGGTTGTCTTTACTGCGAGAGTTTCATATTGATGACGAACAGTTAAGCCGCTTGACTCAACCAGTTTTGTTGATTGCCGGTGGTAGCGATCGCCTTTTGCCTTCTGTAACTGAAGTAAAGCGCATAGGGAACATTTTACCAAATAACAAGATTGTGGTGTTGCCCCATTGTGGACACGCTTGCTTGCTAGAGCAAGATACTAATCTCTATGAAATTCTTAAGGATAATGACTTTTTAGCTTGAGCCGACAGAAGCCCCACGTCTGTCACTTCGTGCAGCGTGGGATGAATGGCGGGGTGATGACGAATGACCCACAACCAATTCAATCCGCTATTCCTTGACAGGGCAGGAGGTCGATGATAGCGAAGCGTTAGCGGGTACCCCCGCGTCGGAATCACCATTTTTAAGTTTAAGGGAATCGATAAAATCCTCAATCACATGAGTCATGGTTTTATCATTCTGAGCCGAGTAAGGATAGGGTTATAGTTTTACTCCCCAACGCTAGCTCTTAAGGGGCTGGGGATTATATCATGTCCCTATAAATAGTTATGATTCTCACAGTCATTGCACCCCACCCCCAACCCTACATTGTTATTCCTACCCCTGCCAAGTCGCTCAAAATAAAACTTTATACTTAAGAAATAAAAGGGGAATAAGTTTCAACAGGAGGGAGAGCAATGGCTCCCAGTCCCACCATCATGCAAGCTGTGGAACAACTGGGCTACCGTGTCACCGTTGGTGATGTGGCAACTCAGGCAGGATTGAACGTCGCTGAAGCTAATCAAAGCTTGTTAGCCCTAGCATCTGATGCTGGGGGACATTTGCAGGTAGCGGATTCAGGTGATATAGTTTACCTTTTTCCGCAAAATTTTCGAGCAATTTTGCGTAATAAATACTTCCGGTTACGATTGCAAGAATGGTGGAAAAAGGTCTGGAGTGTTCTGTTTTACCTGATTCGCATTTCTTTCGGAATTTTCTTAACTGTTTCTATCGTATTGATAACTGTTACCATCTACATTATCATTACCTATGCCAATTCAGACCGTAACGGCAACAATCGGGGCAGTAATTCCGGCGGTGGGGGGTTTTTCTTTTTTCCCAATTTATTTTGGTATCTTAGCCCAAATTATGATACTCGCTACCAGGAACGGCGACGTGAAAGCCGGGAAGAAAGCAATCTGAATTTCTTTGAAGCTGTGTTTTCGTTTTTGTTTGGCGATGGTAATCCTAATGCCAACTTAGAAGAACGTCGTTGGCAAGAAATTGCTACGGTGATTCGGAGTAACCGTGGCGCAGTGGTAGCAGAACAGATTACCCCATATTTGGATGACATTGGTGAGGGATATACAAGAGAGTACGAAGATTATATGCTGCCAGTTCTGACGCGATTTAATGGGCAACCGGGGGTAAGTCCAGAAGGACAAATTGTTTATTACTTCCCAGAGTTGCAGGTGAGTGCAGTTAAAAAGCGCCGTCATGCAATATCAGATCACTTGGAGGAATTTCCCTGGCGTTTTAGTGCCGCAACATCAGGGCAAATCACGCTGAGTGCTGGATTGGGTGTACTCAATTTCGTTGGTGCTTTAGTATTGGGAAGTTTGTTGAGAGATGGCACTGTTGCCGCCCAAGTTGGTGGACTGGTAGCTTTTGTCCAAGGAATTTATTGGCTGCTATTGGCTTATGGAGCAGGTTTTTTAGGTATACCGTTATTGCGTTATTTCTGGATTGGGTGGCGTAATCGTAAAATTGTCGATCGCAACCGCGATCGCATTTCCAGAGCCAGAATATTAACAAGTCCTGATGCACCTTTGCAACAAAAAATTGACTATGCTCAACAATTTGCAACAGAAAAAGTCATTAGCAAGGAAGATTTAGTGTATTCTAGCGAAACTGACTTACTAGACCAGGAAGTTGAGCGTTCTGCACAAATTGACGCTGAATGGCAAAAACGCTTAGAAAGGGGGAGTGGGGAATAGAAGGCAGGGGGCAGGGGGCAGGGGGCAGGGGGCAGGGGGCAGGGGGACAAGGGAAATATGAATGCCCAATCCCCAATACTTCGGCTTCTCTACGAGACGCTACGCGAACGCTCAGTACAAGTCCCCAATCCTCAATCCCCAATGCCCAATCCCTGATTACTTCGCCTGAATTGGTGTTAGGGCTACACCTTGATAATAATGACCCAAAATTTGCAGGTGGTTCACTCCTTGCCGAGCCAGATTGTACGCTCCCCACTGACTCATACCTAAAGCATGACCGTAGCCCAGCCCTTGCAGTACAAAACTACCATCGCCTCCCTTGGTGACGGTAAAGCGGGTACTTTTTAACTTGAGGGCTGTTCGCACTTCTTCGCCCTGTAGCACTTTTGTGCCCCTGTTGCCGACAATTTTCAAGACTTTAACACTGCGGAAAGGTGAGTATGTCTCTGGAATCATATCCTTGACATTGCCCACCTCAGGAAATTTAGCGCTAATTTCACTGGGCGAGAAGGTTTTCACCCAATTACACTCGCTGATATTTTGATCGTAGTCTTGAACAGCTCGGAGGTAAGGCTCGTTGCTTCCCCAAACATCTTCCACGTTTTCGGTGTGTCCCCCAGAACAAGCATGAAAAACTGAGAGAATAATCCGGTTTTTGTAAGTTAGTACCTGCCCTAGTGTGGAATCGACTGCGGCGTAAGTAGAAGGGGCTTCACTGATCACACCTTTGTAAATTTGCCAGCGATCGGGGGTATTGCCTAAATCGTAAACGGGATTATTCCGTTGTTTTTCCCGTTCGTAGAGGGCATAAGTACGGGCTGCGATCGCTTGAGCTTTCAGCGCTTCTTGAGGCCAACTAGTATCCATTTCGCCACCAAGAACGCTGTAGAGATACTCTTGGTCATCAACCCAATTAACAGCCGTTAAGCCTTTGTCTGTGGGTACAACTAGAGTTCTACCCCGATACCAGCGATCGCCAATATAAACGAATCCTTTACCAGTTGGCTCAATCCAAAATAAACCAGACTGCCATTTATCTAAAGCCACTCCACCAGGAACGGCTTGAGCATAATATGCACTCATCGCTGGCAACTGTCCGAGAGTCCGGCCAGTACTATCCTTGACAATCCCAGTGGTGGAACTGCCCACTTTTACCTGATTAACGCCCCTCTCAATTGCCACACGCAGAATTACAGACGCTTGGGCTGGGGCAACCAAAGCTATCCACAAAAGGATACTTACCCACCAATGACGTACTTTAATCTGGGAAAATAAAGAGCCTAAGTAAAGTTGGAATTTCATGCTGATCATCTAATCACACTAGTATCTAATTGACGCTCTGAACTATGGCGTCTACTACTTTAAGATGAGACACTTCTCCAACGCAGGAGGTTGCCACCTCCTACTAATTATGCATTTTGCTTTAGCTATCAGGTAGAAATTAGGAGGCAGGAAGAGAATTCCTCACTTCTACCCAATGCCCAATACCCAATACCCAATACCCAATACCCAATACCCAATACCCAATGCCCAATACCCAATACCTCCTTGCTGCTTCGCTCTACGATGCCAATACCTTTTGAGAATTGCTCACTTCATTAGCGATAATTCCAATTAAATTCAACTTACTCAAAATTTCTGTAGCTTGAGTCAGTTCAGTTCGCGTCACTTTACCCATGCGCTCTACCATCACAATCCCATTGCAAAAAGATGCCACAATCCTGGCATCAACCGTACCTAAAATAGCTGGAGCATCTATCAGTACTAAGTCATAACTTTGCTCAAATAACTCTATTAGTTCTTTCATCCGTTCAGAACTGAGTAACTTCACCGTGTCATCTGGTTCCGGCCCAGCAGTCAAAATATCAATTGAAGGGTGAATGGGCTGGATATAATCTTGAAAATGAGTAGTTGTCTCATCAACTAATAACAGAGATAGTCCCCAATCATTGGATAGTTCCAGGATTTTGTGCAGGCTAGGATTATGCAAATTAGCATCAATAACTAATACTCGTCGATGCATCCGAGTAGCACTAGCCACAAGCCCTAATATTAAGGTTGTCTTCCCTTCTCCTGGTAGTGCTGAAGTAAACATCAGCGACTTGAAAGGCAAGGGATATTTTAAGATTTGAATATTTTGGTAGATCATGTCCAAGGTTTCATGGACGGGCAATTTAGTAGTGACTTCTATTACAGAGTCATCTGAACTTCGCCGTCCATTCCAAGGCAGTCCCAGTCGCCGCTTTTTGACATCACGCGACGGTAGTTTTGGGACTGATCCCAGTATACGTAGGTTCGTCAGTTTCTTTAAATCTTCCGCACAATAAATAGCATCATTAAACTTTTCCCAAATCAGGGCTGCTAAGATACCTAAAATCGGCCCAATTACGGCTCCTCCAACCAAAAGGAATAATCTGTTGTTCCCCATAAAAGTACCCAGAGTCGGCTCTGCTAAAACTTGCCAGTTATATCCTTCCTGAGCAATTTTCAGTCCCAATGACTGTTGTGCCTGAAGCAGTTGTTCAAGGGTTTTATGACTAGTTTCTACCTTTGGCAGTAGACGGTTGTACTCTGCTATCAAGCTTGGGTATTTGTTTACTTCAGAGCGGAGTTTCTGTTCTGACTCGGCTAGATTCTTCTCATTAGCAGTTAGTCCTAAGACGGTTGTCTGCACGAGAATAAACTCATCTACTAGCGTGGGATCAACCCCTACCATTTGCCCTTTTAATAGCGGTTGTCCCTCACTGCTACTAGTAATAGCTTTCACCTCTTCTCGTAATAACGAAAGTTGATTTTGGCGTTGCTGTTTTAGTTTTTGTACTGATGGGTAGTCGTCTGTATAGCGCAGCCGCTCTTTCGCCAAAGCCAGTTCCGTCTTTTGAATTTCACTCAATAAGGCTTGGTAGCGGCTTGACTGATTTAAACGAGAAGAAATTAGTGTATTTTGGTGGGATGAAGACGCTATTTGTTGCTCTAGGTTATCGTAGCGAGCGTTTGCATCTTGAAGGTTGGCACGAGTCGTTTGTAGTTGTTGTTGAATATCGGCTAGAGATTCTAGCAAGATTTTACTTTGAACTTCGGGATCGAGAAATTTATGTTTCTTGCGAAACTGTTCCAAATTTTTATCAGCTTTACTCACCTCTTTTTTGATCTCAGGTAGGCGAGCGTTTACAAAAGCCAGTCCCTGATTAAGACGTTCTTTTTGTTGCTGTTTGTTGTAGTTTAGATAGACTTTTTCTAGAGCTTGAAGTACTCTTTGTGCTTTAACTGGATCGTCATCATTAAAAGCAACTTCAAATACTTGATTAAGAACTTTATTAGCTCCTATGTCTCCCTTTTCTCGATTCACTTCCAGAGGTGCTTTTTTGCTCTGTTCTTTTTGACCATTGATATCTTCTAAGGTAATATTAGGATAATCAGAACGAAGTAAATCTACGGCTTTCTGGAGCAGCTTAGAACTCAGCATGAGTTTCATCTGAGTAGTGTCATCAATAACTTGAGAATTGGAATCAGTAACCTGAGTATCTGCCCCGACTGGGATATTATTTGACTGTGCCCCTTCCGATAAATTGGAACTCACCAATATCTGCATATTGCTCTGGTAAGTAGGTTTGGCAATGATCGCCAGGAGGCTAGCAGCTGACATAACTACACAGGAAACTCCCAAGATCAGAAAGCGTCGGCGAAGCAAAATAGTAGATAGTTGTCTGATGTCAACTGCGCCTTGTGCTGAAGTAGTAACCTGTTGCTCTTGATTCAGACTAGTCTTAGCCACTATCAAACTCCTCTAATATCGAAATACTATATTTATTTGGAAGATTTATGAGAACTGTGAAATGATTTTTCCACACCTAATAGCTACAACAACATACTTAATTATTCTTCCAACGATGACAAACTCATTTGGCACAATATTATGCCAACTGGCGCTTTCATGTTCATGAATTCATGCATATAAATTCTTAATCAGTGTTGGAAGAATAAATTTTTCATAAATATTTTATTTAAAGAATAAAAATCTTGACGGAAAATTAATTATTTTTCCTAAGTATTTTAGTAAAAAATTCTCTGATTCACAATATTACTGTATATTCATGTTATTTTAATGACTTATAATCTAAGAAACACACTGGGGAAAATATTTAAACTATACTATAAAACCACTATTTGATTTTTAAAAAGATACGTAGGGGAGCCAGTGCGTTGCAGAGGTTCCCTGCGTCGAATGATTTAGGACGGCTATAGAGCCTGGTTAATTTTAGATTTTAGATTAGGGACTGACAAGAAATCAATTATCCATCTTGTGGGGTGGGCATCCTGCCCGCCCTGAATATGGGATGGCTGCGGACACCCATGCCACAAGAAAATTTGGGATGTTTTTTTATTTGTCAGTCCCTTAGAAGGGTTCAATAGGAAATCTAAAATCCAAAATCTAAACGCCTACCTTAGTTAACTCTACTTCCCGTCGTCTAGGTACTTCATGAATCATGAAATCGTAGGCCATATCAGTACGGGGAAAAATAGCACGGGCTTCCTTGAGAAGATCCTTCAACTCCAAGGTATTTCCGGGAGCATAGCGGGGACTAAAATGACTCATAATCAGCCGACGCGCCCCAGCAGCTAAAGCGGTTTGCGCTGCCATTGTGGTTGTAGAATGCAATCGCTGAAAAGCCATATCTGCATCTTGATGAGCAAAGGTGGCTTCGTGAATTAATACATCTGCATCATGAGCTAATTCCACTGCACCATCACAATAAATTGTGTCTGTACAATAGGCAATCTTTCGACCAATTTCTGTCGGTCCGCATAATTGAGTGCCATCAATCACCCGTCCGTCGTCAAGGGTAACAGTTTCACCGCGCTTGAGTTGACCGTAAATCCGACCAGGAGGAATTTGCAACTCCTTGGCTTTTTCGATATCAAAGCGTCCTGTGCGGTCTTTTTCGGCTACGCGGTAGCCGAAAGCTGTAATGCGGTGATGCAAGTTACCGCAGCTAACGGTAAAGTCATTGTCTTCATAAATTACCCCTGGACGGATGGCGTGAACTTTGATCGGGTAAGAAAAGTGTGTGTAGGAGTAGCGTGAGGCGGATTGAATGTAATCATTTAAGCCAGGTGGTCCATAGATATCAATTCGTTCCACATTGCCAGCCAAGCCGCAAGTAGCAAGAAGTCCCATCAACCCAAAGATGTGATCGCCGTGCATGTGGGTGATAAAAATTCGGGAAAGTTGACTCATTTTGAGTTCACTCCGCATTATTTGATGCTGAGTACCTTCGCCACAGTCAAATAACCACAGTTCTGCCCTTTGGGGTAATCTCAGGGCGACGCTGGAAACATTGCGCGATCGCGTGGGTACACCGGAACTCGTCCCTAAGAATGTTATCTGCACAGTGTTCTTTAGTCTTCCTATTGCTCAATTTGCAGCTCTATTTTCTATAGTGGCACGGTTAATGAGTAAAATACTTAGGATTTTGGGGATTGGGGATTGGGCATAGTTAATAACCAATAGTTATTTTTACCCTAGCTGGCATGGACATACAAAAATCCTGTGGTGAAATCCTGTGGTGGGACTAAAAGCCGCTACAGGAAAAATTAAAATAATCAAATAATTTAGAAAAAACTTGTCAGATTTACAAATTAGACATCTCCAGAAATTAAATATGCGTCACCCAGAACCCTTCTAGAGACGTAGCAGTGCTACGTCAAAACAATTCTTTTTCACCAGATGTCTATTGATTGTTTGTTTATGCAATATTATCTACAAGCCGATCGCGAATTGTTTGGAGTTGGTTTTGAGTCTTAATTGGCTCTCGCGGTGCTGGTAATTCAGTATTTGGCCAGTTAGGTAAATCATTACAGGGACATAACAACGCGGGCATACCGACGTTTCGCACGGCTACTGGCATACTGCAACGGCCACAAGGTAGCATATCCCATGCTGGTGTCAACAGTTCAGCAATGGTTTCATGAGTACCCTCTAGGTAACAGTCACCTGAATGTGGTGAGATAATTTTCTGCCAGCATTCTTCAAATTCTTCACTATAGCGATCGCCATTTACCACCGACTGGGGCAAAAAACTTGCCTTACCGTTGCCCGTAATCACTTGCTTACCCAACTGAAACCAGTAGGCAAGGTATCCTCTAACTTCTTGTTTGGTTGCCATAAGACAATTTTAGATTTGAGATTTGAGATTTTGGATGAATTTGAATCAACAGTTAAGAATCTTGACTTCTGAATGTTCCAGCATCTTCTCTGTTTGGTAATGGCGAACCAAGGATGCTGAGATTGAGAACATGACCACCAGTAACTAAATAAACAGTTTCGCTGAGTGTACTTAGCTGGCGCACTAAAGAACCCAGGCGATCGCGGAATTTCCTCCCCAGAGGATAAGCTGGGATCACACCCCAACCCACCTCTTCTGCCACAAACAACATATCAGCAGCAACCAGTTCCACCGTCTCTAACAACTCTGTAACCATGTTTTCCCAGCTAAATTCGTCCTTTTCCAGGAGATTAGCAACCCAGGTTCCTAAAGAATCAACTAAAAGGCAGGTATAGGGTTTGGCATCGGCGAGGGTAGCAGACAGTTCCACAGGTACAGGTAAAGTTACCCAATCTTCGGGACGACGTTTTTGGTGTTTTAAAATGCGCTGATGCCACTCTTGGTCATCTGGGTTATCGGTGGCTGTTGCTACGTAAACAACCTGTTTTCCTGACTGGATAGCCAGAGTTTCCGCCCATTCACTTTTACCAGATCGTGCTGGACCTGTTACTAAGATGATTTTACCCAAAGTTGTTTCCTGAGTATTTTAACAATATGCCTATGGTTACAATTTATCACCGCAGTTTTTTACTTCATGGGTGAGATTTTTGGTTTCAAATAACTTTTAAGGGATAAAATTAGCACCAGCACCATTCAAAATTTATAATTCCTAATTCTGTTTTCAGTCGGGATTAAAATCCCAACGCCAAGGGGACTACCGTTATTATGCACCGGGTAAAAACCCTTTTGAATTACAAATTAGATTGATGCCACAACTGGCAACAGCCGAAAATCCCAACAACCCCATTCTTAATTATTAAATACTACTGGGGACAGCAAACTTTAGGATGTCTTTATGAACGCAGGCTTAAAACGCATTGAAGCAACTCTACACGATTTAGGGAATCGCGGCACTAGCTCTGCCGCCGAAACAGGTGATTCGACGACAAAACGGCCTTTCTCCTTTAGAATCAGCGTCGGAGCCAACGAACCCACAGAAAGTACAGAAACTCCATTCTCTGAGAATGGGGAACTCAATACACAAGGACAAACAGTTGACCTCAGTGTAGATACTGAAAGTGATTATTCTGATGAACAAAATTTCTTTCCTCACCATGACTCTGTGCAGACCTTTCAAGCAGAAGAGAATGGTAGTAGAACACCCAGCCTACCCAAGTTGAAAACTCCGAGCTTTAGTAGCCATCGCCACGGTGCAAATCCAGCATTGGCGATGAATCTATTACAAGAAATTCAGGAAACTGTTGCAGGTTGGCAAATAGAACTGCAAAATATTTTGAAGCAAATTCAGGATATTTACTTAGAAGGGCCAATTGTCAATGGCTGGTTAGAATCCAATCCCCAAGAACCAGAACCGGGAGGAACTGCCACACTGCGCCATGCAGAAGTTGACCGCCTGATGAACTACGTAGAAGAAATTTGCGCGAGTGGTGGGAAAGTATCTTATCAATCATCGATTACTGGCTACCGCCTCTGTGGTGTAGACGATGCTGGTAAAGTCTGGTCGCGTCCATGTCCAGCAGATCAGGTTCCCAATGTTAGCATGGCGATCGCTCGTTACCAAAAGTTACGTCAACTGTTAGGGCGCAAGCAATCCTTGGAAACCCGCCTGAGTCAACTAGCCCAAACCCTTGTAGTTTTACACAGTCATATTCAGCAAACGTGAAGTTTTAAAGATTATTTCCGAAGAAACTCGGTTGGTGGGTCAGTAACTTTTGGTTTAGATTAGCTCTCAGCAGCTGTGCGTTGGATTTAAGATTTTAATCTCAAATCGTTCGACTGAGCGTAGCGTTCCGCAGGAAAGTCCCAAATCTCAAATCCAAAATTCAATCTATGCCAGACACCCAAATCTCTGCCATCATCTGTACTCACAATCGAGATACCTATTTAGGGGCTGCAATTGATAGTCTTTTAGGGCAGGATTTTGCTGCTGACTTTGAAATTATCGTAATTGATAATGGATCTAGCGATCGCACTCGTGAAGTCGTAGAACAAAGGAGCCACAATCAGCGCCTGAAGTATGTCTTTGAACCCACCATTGGTTTATCTGTCGCCCGCAACACGGGGGCAAAGGTAGCGAGTGGTGATATTCTGGCTTATCTGGATGATGATGCCGTTGCCTGCGCGGGCTGGCTACAAGTTTTATATTTTGCCTATTACAATAACTCTAAGCTCGCGATCGCAGGTGGCAAAGTCACTCTTTTGTGGCCTCCAGGAATCCAACCACCACGGTGGCTATCTCCAGGGCTAGCTGCAAATCTGGGTGCATACGATTTGGGTGACAGTAACATCTACATTGAGCAACCTGGCTCAACACCCAGAGGCTTAAATTACTCCATCCGCCGCAGTTTCCTAGAAGAAATTGGTGGTTTTGATCCTCACCTTGGTCGAGTGGGGAAAAATTTGTTATCAAATGAAGAACTGCAAATGACCGAATTTGCTCTACAGCGTGGTTGGCAAGTTGCTTATCTTCCCGAAGCACTAGTCGCTCACAATGTAGCCCCAGAACGCCTCCAACGCTCCTGGTTTTTAAACCGAGGCTGGTGGCAGGGTATCAGTGAATGCTATCGAGAACAACTCGCTGGTAAAGCTGGAATCGCTCAATTGCAGCGAGGTAGCGAACGATTTGTGCGGGGCTTGTATAAAGCATTGCAATATTTTTCTGATCCAGCAGAACGGTTTGATAAACTTGTTTATGCTTACGGTCAGATTGGTTACTTAAATGCTGCTATTCAGGGTCTTTTATCTACATCAAATAAGAAATAAAGAAGAATGGAGAATTCAGAATGCTTTGCCGTTGCAAATTCAACCACCACCTGATTGTAGACCTTCAAATGTACGATTTGGAAATGGTTTAAAATCGGCAATCATATCCAGTCCATTCTGACTCCTAACTCTTAACTCCTAACTCCTAACTCCTAAATAAACTATGTCATCTAAAATACCAGTTTCAGTACTAATTCCCGCAAAAAATGAACAAGTAAATTTGCCTGCGTGCCTCGCTAGCCTGAGCAGAGCAGATGAAATATTTGTAGTAGATTCTGAAAGTACCGACAAAAGCATTGAAATTGCCAAAGCCCACGGTGTAAATGTCGTGCAATTCAACTTCAATGGACGCTGGCCAAAAAAGAAAAATTGGTCTTTAGATAATCTACCTTTTCGCAACGAATGGGTACTAATTGTAGATTGCGATGAGCGCATCACCCCCGAACTTTGGGAAGAAATTGACCAAGCAATTCAAAACAAAGAATATACAGGTTATTATCTCAACCGCCGCGTATTTTTCTTAGGAAAATGGATTCGCTATGGTGGTAAATATCCCGATTGGAATCTACGTTTATTTCAGCATCAAAAAGGTCGATACGAAAATCTAAATACAGAAGATATTCCCAATACTGGTGATAACGAAGTTCACGAACATGTGATTTTGCAGGGGAAAGTTGGGTATCTCAAAAATGATATGCTTCATGAAGACTTCCGTGACCTTTACCACTGGTTAGAACGGCATAACCGTTATTCCAACTGGGAAGCCAGTGTTTACTTTAATATTCTTACAGGTAAAAGTGATAGCGGTACTATTGGCGCTAATCTATTTGGTGATGCAGTGCAACGCAAGCGCTTTTTGAAAAAAGTGTGGGTACACCTGCCATTTAAACCCCTTTTGCGGTTCGTTTTGTTTTATATAATTCAACGCGGTTTTTTGGATGGCAAAGCAGGATATATTTATGCCCGCTTGTTAAGTCAATACGAATATCAAATTGGCGTTAAACTTTACGAATTACGCAACTGTGGTGGCCACTTAAATACTGCAACTACCCCAAAGGAAGAAGCAGGGGAGCAGGGGAGCAGAGGAGCAGAGGTAAAGCTATTGACCATTGATTCATAACTCTGGCAATTTTAGATTTTTAATTTTGGATTTTGGATTGAAGGAAAAATCTAAAATCTAAAATCTAAAATCGTTCGACTGAGCGCTCAGACCAAAATCTAAAATCTAAAATCTAAAATCTAAAATTGAATGACTAATGACCAACCTTTTGTAGATTTACGTAAATATGACCAATCTTGGTTTGACCGGGGTCGTCCAGGTTGGTATATTTTATTATGGTGGCTTGTACAAGCGATCGCCTTTCCCCTCACTCCTCAACCGTTAAATATTCTACGTTCGGCTCTGCTGCGACTATTTGGCGCTCGTATCGGCAAAGGCGTATTAATTCGACCCACCGCCCGCTTCACCTACCCTTGGAAAGTCACTATTGGCAACTACAGTTGGATTGGAGATAACGTAGTTTTATATAGCCTCGATCAAATCAGCATCGGTGAACACTGTGTAATTTCCCAAAAAAGTTACCTATGTACTGGTAGTCATGATATCCAAGACCCTGCCTTTGGGTTGAAAACAGCGAGTATCACTATTGAGAATGGTGCATGGGTAGCAGCAGATTGTTTTATTGGACCGGGAGTGCAAATCGGTGCTAATGCTGTGATTGGCGCTCGTAGTACTGTTTTTACTAATATGCCCTCTGGCCAGGTTTGTTGGGGAAGCCCATGTCGTCCCAAAACAGTTCGGATAAAATTTGATACCTCAGTCATTAGTCATTAGTGAATGCTCAATGCCCAAGCAAAATGGTAAGTAGCAATGATAGTATATTTTCATGGCTGCTCTAATCCTTGCTATTGATGAACAAAATATTGGATGAAACGCTGTCAATCAAAGCTGCTGAACGCATAAACAGCAGGGCTAGCACTCCCTTTGATAATGCTTACAAAGCAGCATTGTCCACTGAGGGAGCAAGATATATTCAGGGATTTTTAGCTTTTGTTGGGAAGCCATACAGACCGATTGAACACAGTTGGATTGAGCTAGGCGATGCCCCCGATGTCCGCATTATCGATCCCACATTACCGCACCTGAACAAAAATCCCCAAGAACTCTGGTATTTTGCAGCCCAAAGGCTGACGGTTAAAAAACTCAAAGCCATCATTGAAGAATCGAAAGAAGATTATCCAGAAGATGAACCATTGCCAATCTATGGTGATCCACCTTATGAATATTACGGTGATGTGATGTTGGGTGGTCAAGACTATTTGGCAGCATATCAAGCAGCAGAGGCTAAATGCAGAGAAATCAACGAACTCAACCCTGAGAGAAACTAACAAAAGTTAATTAAATAATTTGTAATGACGAATTACAAATTATTTAATACGATTTTCCATCACTGCCAAAGTATTCTCTATAACCACAAATTTTGTCTCCACGGACATCAAAGGAAACTGCTACCCGATTTTTGTAAGGCTGTCCAAACAAAGGTCCTTCATCTCGAAACTCAAAGACAGCCGTTGTTTCATTGCTAGTAACATGGTCTAGACTAGTCAGGTTCAAACCAGGACTGAAGGATTCAAAAACGTACTCGAAAAATTCTCTAGCTCGCTCTTTTCCCACATTCAAACCGTGGAATTTACCCATTGGAAACCAAAGGGTAAAATCTTCTGTGAGCATATCTAACAATGCTTCCCATTTTCCAGTTGCCATCCCATGTGTCAGATTCTCAAATGCCTGTCGAGCAACTTTTAAAGTGTTTTCTGAATCTTGTGTCATTCTCATCTCCGACTGAATATAAACTTATATCGTGCTACTTAAAACCTTGCCATAATTTTGACCACTGATGAGATATTCTACAGCATCAGGTATTGATTCTATGCCTTGAAACTGTCTTGGGTCAACGGCAACTTTGAGTTTGTCTGTGTAGAATATGTTAATCTCCCACACACTACACAGGTATTAAAATGAACAAAAACACCTCGCCAGGGCGCAAACATGTAGAAACTGAAGAATCACTTAACTCAGTTGTTAATTTTCCACAAGTGCCTTTTAACGTCAAAAACTTTATTATTGGTCAACACGGTACTGCACAGGTTCTATCTGTCAACGAAAGTACAGGTGAATCTACACAGCGAGTCGTCTTGAAAAAGGGTTGGAACGCACCTATAGGTCATTTCACTACCGATGTGGAAATTTTTGTGCTAACAGGCGCACTTTGCCAGGGTGGGTTTATATTACGCACTCTCAGTTACTCTTTCATCCCAGCTGGCATACCTACTGGCCCTTGGAAAACGGAAGATGACACCATTATCTTGTGGATGCCAAATGCTACCCCCACTTACATCGCAGAAGACTACGCAAGCCTTGAGCAAATCCCGGAAACTCCTGTATATCATGTGAATATGCAGACCCATGAACGGATGACTGAGTATATTCCCTTGCAAGAACTCCACGCCATGAAATGGGAAAGCACAACCTTTTTACCTCCTGGTTCAGTACGTAAAAGCCTGTATACCAATAAAAAAACCGGACGCGCCACGTGGATTCTAGGCTTAGTACCTATGTGGATTGAAGGCAATTTCTATGCTGGTCATCCTACTACTGAGGAGGCTTATGTCATCCGTGGAGATGTTCTTGGACATTGGTCTATGAACGATGACCCTTTTAATAGGCGCTATACAGCAATGTGCAAAGACGGCTACTACTGGCGACCAGCACATATTCCACACGGCCCCTTCTGGACAGAAAGTGGAGCATTACTTCTGTTTCGCACCAATGACCGTCTAGACTGTTATTGGATACTGCATAACCCAGATATTACTCAACAAGATCAGACGCGTCTGGAGGCTGCACTCGATCGCGATAAATCGGACTCTTGAAAGCAGATAAAGGTAAGTAATTAGATTATCCACGGGTATTCAACAATGACAGACGCGTTAGGATGGCGAAAGAAATTCGGGGTACTTGCGCCCAGCACAAACACCATCGTCGAACCAGATTTTCACACGATGGCGGTACGGGGCGTTACATCCCACATCTCCCGGATTCATATTCGAGACCAGGACTTGAGTAGTGACGAAAAGATGGCGCGTATTCTGGAGCAGATCGACAACGAAATTTTCTTCGCAGTTGATCGCGTGATGACGGCTGGTATCCACTACCTAATCATGGCCATGAGTGCCGAGACTTTTTGGGAAGGACTCAAGGGAAACAGAGCGTTCGTGAAACGGTTTGAGGATTATACTGGACTCAAAGTGGCTTCGGCTGGCTTGGCATGTCAGGCAGCTCTCGAAGCATTCAAAGTCAACAAGATCGCCGTCATCACCCCTTATCAGGCCGTAGGCGACGAAAGGTTATGCAACTTCTTCAGTGACATTGGGGTGGAGGTCGTCCGGCTGAAAGGACTCCGTTGCCCCACTGCAATAGCGATCGCTGAAGTCTCGGAAAATGCTCTTCGCAACTATCTTCAAGAACTCGATGGTGATGACGTAGATGCGATCGTGCAAATGGGTACCAATTTGAGTATGCTCCGGCTTGCTGACGAAGCGGAGCGGTGGCTCGGAAAGCCGGTCATTGCCATTAATGCGGCAATCTGGTGGTATGCCTTACGACATAACGACATCCACGATCAAGTGTACGGGTGTGGGAGACTCTTGAGAGAATTTTGAAAATGGCGAATGATGCTTCCCAGCCAGTTTGGAGATCATAAATTAAGCTGATAAAGCTTTGTCCCATTCTAATTGATGAGCTAAACCATACTTGATAAAATCTTCTTCTTTAGCTTGATCGCTTTTACCAAAAACACCTAAGCTGTAAGGATTATCTTGCATACGTTGTCTGACTTGCTCTTGCTCAAATCTGATCACTTCTTCTCTAGGTTTATCCGGTTTAAAAAAGTCTACAACCAAAACAGTTCTATCATAATTGGTGTAATTATGTGGACAGTGTGGATAACTGTGATCTAAAACCAGAAATTTTCCTTCATGCCAATAAAGCTGCTCATGGCATATTTTCATTGCCACATCTCCCTCTGGTACAATCAATCCTAGATAGCCACGATTTGTATGAGGGTTATAGTTAACGTGTAGCTTGATATCCAAACCGGGATGGAATGTACCAAAATACACGTTCCTGATGATTTCATCATCGAGCAAGTTAACTTTTTCTATTAATTTAGCCAAATTTGGAAAATATTTCTCTCTTAATACAAGTGCTTTTTGTGATGCATCATCTGACTCATAATCAGGATATTGTATTTGATGCGCCTGAATATATTTTTCAATAAACATACCTTGAAATAAAATCCCAAAAGCACTGTATTTATTATCACCTTTGGTTTTAATTGTTTTACTTTTAGGGCCAAGAATCTCGTAAGTTAATTTTAATTCGTCATCAGATGCCTCCTTAATAAAACGTGTAAACTCATCTCTAATCACTTGCCAGTTATCTTGAAAACTTTTGAGAAAAGTAAATTCCTTTGGGTCTATATGATACTCATTAAAACTTTCCATTGTCTTTTCTCCTGAAGATGATTTCATAAAAAACCGTATATAATGATGGGATTTGCTCTTCGTCCCGATTCGATGTTGAAATTCCTGACTAAACTCATTTTAGTGTGAGGTCTACTGTGTCTGAAACTCCCGTATTAGATCAAATTATCAAAAATGTGCGGGTAGTTCGTCCCCATCAGGATGCAATCGAACTACTTGATTTAGGCATTAAGGATGGAAAATTTGCTCAGATTGCCCCTAATATTAGCCCAGACACAGCTAAAGAGGTATTTGATGCCAAAAACCTGTTAGGCTTTCCTGGGGTTGTAGATGCCCACATGCACATCGGCATCTATCAACCCCTCGACAAAGATGCTGTGACTGAAACCAAAGCAGCTGCAATGGGAGGCATAACTACTAGCTTAAATTACATCCGTACAGGGCAGTATTATCTTAACAAAGGCGGCTCCTACCGCGATTTTTTTCCAGAGGTGTTGGCTTTATCCGCAGGTAATTTTTTTGTAGATTACAGCTATCACATCGCACCTATAGCTAGCCAACATATCGACGAAATACCTTTATTGTTTGAAGAATACGGTGTTTCTTCGTTTAAAATTTTCATGTTTTATGGCGGCTATGGCTTGCATGGTTTATCAGACCAGCAAAACCTCTTTTTGATGATTAATAAAGAGGAACGGTACGATTTCGCCCATTTTGAATTTATTATGCGCGGTCTAACTCGCTTGATGGAAAAACATCCAGAAGCGCGAGATACTATCAGCTTGAGTTTGCACTGTGAAGTTGCAGAAATTCTCAACGCCTACACCAAAATAGTTGAAAATGATTCTAGTTTGAGTGGATTACACGCTTATAGTGCGGCGCGTCCACCTCATTCCGAAGGTTTAGCAATTTGCATCGCTTCTTATTTAGCATCTGAAACTAACTGTGCAAATATCAATTTGTTACACCTGAGTTCGCGTAAAGCAATGGAAGCAGCTTTGACTATGCAAATTGCTTTTCCTCATATCAACTTTCGGCGAGAAGTTACCGTCGGACATTTGCTATTAGATGTCGATACTCCCAATACAATTTGGGCAAAAGTCAACCCTCCTATTCGCCCGCGTGCAGATGTGGAATATTTATGGCAAGCAGTACTCAATAATCAAGTAGATTGGATAGTTAGCGACCATGCTTGCTGTGCTGCTGAACAAAAAAGAAGTGCTAAAGACCCGAATAATATTTGGTTAGCAAAGTCTGGTTTTGGCGGTACTGAATATTTACTTTCTGGTGTATTTAGTGAAGGTAGCAAACGGGGGATGTCCTACAATCATATTGCTAAATTGCTATCTTGGAACCCATCGCGGCGCTTTGGTTTGTTAGAAAAAGGCGATATTGCCATTGGCTATGATGCTGATTTAGTATTAGTAGACCCCAATGAAAGCTTTGTAGTGCGTGCTGCTGAGTCGGAGTCACAACAAGGTTATACACCCTTTGAAGGAGTAGAGTTAACTGGAAGGGTAAAAAGTACCTTTTTACGTGGAAATTTAATTTTTAATAACGGACAGGTTTTGGGTTCACCTATTGGGCGGTATTTAAAAAGACCTTCAAGTAATCTACATGAAAACTGTGCTGCTTAAAAACCTGGCGTTGCATAAATGCGGGATGAATTAGCGGGAGAAACACATTGGAAATACGTTATAAATTGTGCAAAATCATCCTCTAATTCAGCAACGCCAAAAACCTATATATCTTGAGGTGCGTATGACAGGACTGTTGCAACTTGTGATAAATCTCTATCAACTCTAACAAAGAATAAACCGCCATCATCGGTGATATGCCTGGGAAGAGTACTAAAGCTAGGACAATACCAATAATGATCTTTTACGATTCGATAATCTCCTACATCACAATACCCCGTTAAGCAATACCCCTCTTCGTTGTATGGTTGTATCATTTGATATTTATTATCAAAATGCGGCAAGATGGTGAGCAACCAGACTCCACCTCCGTTAATATCTTTCCTTAGCCACTTCTTATTTGCTTGCACAAACTGAACTGTATCTGCCTTGCCCCAAGGTAGTAATTTACTATCCAATGCTGGGATGAAGTCACGTAGTCTAGCATCTGGATGATCGTTTAGTGCATATTTATACTTGAGAGAGCCGTTTTCCATCCAGAGGATTTCCGTTTCCTCATCACCCAGAACTTTCCAAGGGCCTACTCTCCAGGGCAAACGCATCTTATTTACTAATAAAAACTAAGAAAGATTGCAAAATGATATAGATAATTGCAAAAATTGATGTAACGATAAGCAAACTA
>NZ_JBALEA010000007.1:0-41227 GCF_036917135.1 Nostoc sp.
CAAGACCATCGCTTCTGCTAGTGCTGACAATACCGTGAAACTCTGGAATGCGGCTACAGGGAAGGAAATTACTACCCTCAAGGGGCATAGCAATTGGGTCTATAGCGTAGCATTCAGCCCCGATGGCAAGACCATTGCTTCTGCTAGTGCTGACTATACCGTGAAACTCTGGAATGCGGCCACAGGTAAAGAAATCATCACCCTCTACGGGCATAGCAATGAGGTCAATAGCGTAGCATTCAGCCCAGATGGCAAGACCATTGCTTCTGCTAGTGCTGACTATACCGTGAAACTCTGGAATATGTACCCAGATCACCTTAATAATTTAATAATTTCTGGTAGTCTCAACGATCTAATGAGCTACAGTTGCAATCGGCTACGTGTTTATTTACAATCAAATCCCAATGTGAGCGATAGCGATCGCTCTCTCTGCGATGGCATTGGTAATAAGAGCAATTAGAATGTTCCCTTCGACTCCGCTCAGGGAACTCGAAGCTGCCTGAGCGAAGTCGAAGGCAGCTCTCTGTGCGATGGCATTGGTACTAAGAGTAATTAGAATCTTTCCTTCGACTAGAATGTTCCCTTCGACTCCGCTCAGGGAACTCGAAGCTGCCTGAGCGAAGTCGAAGGCAGCTCTCTGTGCGATCGCACTTTCGGGAAACTTCTGGGGCGATCGCACTGATTCAAATAGGCGATCGCTGTTTATCTTCTCTGTAGCAACTTCCGCGATCGTTGCAGTAGCTTCCGTCTTCACGTTTCCGTGTTTTGCGTAGCCTGTAGTAACTTCTGCCATCTTTGCAGTAACTTCTGTCTTCACGTTTCCGTGTTTTGCGTAGCCTGTAGTAACTTCTGCCATCTTTGCAGCAACTTCCGTCTTCACGTTTCAGTGTTTCGCGTAGCTTGGAGCAACTTCTGCTTTAACTGAAGTTTTTTCTCAAAAATCAACAATTTTACGTATGACAATCTTTTCCAAAATTGTCCACTATAGAGTTATCAGTAAATTGGAAAATGAGTATTAAATATGGCGAGACTAAAACGCAACTCACGTACTCTTGGCAAAGCTGAAGTACGTTTAGCAAGCATTAAATCTATTAGTCCAACTCTTGATGTTGGAGAAGGATTAACAGTCAAAGATTATACTGAAAAAATTGCCAGCTTGAGAAAATCTTTAGAAGCATACAACACCACTCTCTCTACTATTGATGTCTTACGAACCCAAATCATTGAAAATGAACAAGATTTAGCAGACTATTCGGAAAAAATCTTAAGTGGGATTGCTTATAAGTTTGGTAACAATAGCCATGAGTATCAAATGGCTGGAGGGACTCGGAAAAGCGATCGGAAGCGGATTGTGCGTCAAAGTGCGGTTTTGCCGAAGTAAGTACTGCAATTAAACCAACTTCCCTTCGACTCCCTTCTCTTGTCGGAGAGACTGTGCTATCTCGGCTCCGCCCTTTGACTACGCTCAGGACAAGCTGCTCTCCAGCCGCTCAGTGATCATTCAAGTTTTATAAAGATGATGAAAATTCAAAAAGAGTGTTCCCTGAGCGACTTGCCCTGAGCGGAGTCGAAGGGAGTCGAAGGGAACGTTTTGCTTAGGGAACGCTTTGCTTAGGGAACATTTTGCTTAGAGAACGCTTGGCTCAGGTTTTCACTTTGTTCAGCCAGCAGTTTTTAACTAGTAAGAGAATGTTCCCTTCGACTTCGCTCAGGGAACGTTTTGCTTAGGGAACGTTTTGCTTAGGGAACGTTTTGCTCAGGGAACGTTTTGCTTAGGGAACGTTTTGCTTAGGGAACGCTTTGCTTAGGGAACGTTTTGCTTAGGGAACGTTTTGCTTAGGGAACGCTTTGCTTAGGGAACATTTTACTTAGGGAATTCTTTGCTCAGGGAACACTTTTTCTAATAGAAAGCGATCGCACAAGTCCCTTATGGCTTATATCTATATTCTTAAATGTGCTGATGGTAGTTACTACACGGGTAGTACAACGGATATTGAGCGGCGGTTGTGGCAACATCAACAAGGCGAGGGCGCAAACCACACAGCAAAACGGTTGCCTGTGAAGCTAGTTTTTTGCGAGTATTATCAGTCCGTAGTGGATGCTTTTGAACGTGAGAAGCAGGTGCAAGGTTGGAGTCGAAAAAAGAAGCAAGCTTTGATTTCAGGAGATACAAATTTGTTGCATAAGTTAGCCGAATGTCAAAATGAAACTCATTACAGTAGATTGACTAACTTCGACACTTCGGTATAGTTTAACTCCGCTCACCAGCCGCTCAGTGCATTACTTCCCTCAACCATCACAAGAACGCTCCCTGAGCGGAGTCGAAGGGAGCCAAGTCCAAGGGAGCCAAGTCCAAGGGAGCGGCTAACATCGTTATTTTTTGGTTAGGTGAGGGAACTCTATAAATACGGTTCAATAATTGCCCAGCACTCACCAGAGAAAGGCTGATTGTGGGCTGCTCTGAACCTTGTTGTAACGATGTTTTGAGGATCGGCTGATGGATAAATCAATTATTCAGTTGGTTGACGAATTACCAACTGATAATATCACTGTCAAAGTTTTAAAGGCTCTTGATTATGTAGCGCCAGGTGAATGGAGCAATTTGGTGGGGTTTGACAATAGTATTCGCGCCATTACTGGAGAAACCGATGCTAAGGTAATCCAAAAAATCCGCGATCGCGCCGCTACTTTATACGAAGATCCTCAACAAGGCTACCAGTTCGCAATTAAACTTTATCAAACAATTGATAAGGCAGACACAGCTATGGGAGCGGCGGCTTTAGCGAATAAAGTTAGCGAGAAAATTGGCTTTCTGTCTTTTTTAGGCAAAATTACTCCCAAAGCTGATGTCACTCAATCCATTGACTTGGTACTAAAAATCGCTGTGGAAATCATTGCCTTTTGTAAACTAAATGGCATTCCTCAACCTAACCCCCAAGAGTTTGCTAATTCTCTCACTAACAACTATCAAAATGCATCCCTAATCAGGATGGTAGCTCTAGTTTGTATAGATGGAATTCTCCCATTAGGCCCTAACTTTCTCAGCAAAATTCATGAAGTTATTAGTGGCGCTGATACTAGCATAATAACTCAAAATCCGGTTTTCTTAGCCGTTAATAACTTTCTCCCAGGCAATAATCCTTCTGATAAACTTGGTTTTATCAATCAGGGTTTTAACTCTGTGGAAGGCTGGATGAATAATTTAGTATCCAAGACAGGCATAACCCCGCAATCAATTTCTCGTAATTTGGGTAACTTTATTCAGATTGCTGATGATAATTTAGATTTTGTTGCAGCATTCCTAGATCAAACTACCAATTACTACGAGCATACGGGAATTCAAACTGTCGCTCGGAGTTTGATTTTGCAAGCATACACTCTAGTAAAAGAAGAAATTAAACAAGAGGAGCAAAAGCCTATTCAAGATGTCTCATCTGCTGTCAAGTCGGATAACAATCAATATGAAGTCAGCAAAACAGTAGAAGTCTGGGATAATGATGAGCAGGATTGGTATCAGGGAACAATTGAGAAAGTCCAAGATGACCAATTCTTTATTCATTACCTTGGTTACGGTTCATCTTATGACGAGTGGGTGGGCGAAGATGATATTCGGACTCGCGATCTTCGTGCCTCTGATGATAATGGATATGCAGTTGGTCAAAAGGTAAAATGTTGGGATGATGACCAAGAGGCTTGGTATTCCGCAACGATTGAGCAAATCCAAGGTCAGCAATACTTTGTTCACTACATTGGTTATGACTCATCTTATGACGAGTGGGTTGATAGCGATGAGATTTCCTAACTATTAAATTAGCACGGGGGCGGCGTGAGCAATATCTCCAATGGGCTATTCGGTATCGTGCCCTGTGCTAGCATACATATCAATCCTAAATAATTTGTGAAAAGTTAGATCCCCGACTTCTCAAAGAAGTCGGGGATCTGAACATTGCGAATTTTAACTAAACATCTATATTAATTATGTATTGCCGGAAATCCTTGAGATGACAGAAGAATTCAATATACAGGGTGCAGAGAATCTGGTGGCGATCGCTAACCAATTCGCCCAACTGGGGAAGGTTACAGGCGTGAAAGCATTTGGAAGTGGTAATATCAATGATACCTTTTTGATAACGATAGATTCCTCAGAAGAGCAACATTTTGTCCTGCAACGCATCAATACGCAGGTGTTTCGTCAGCCAGAACTGATTATGCAGAATATGCGTACCTATACAGATCACGTTCACAAACGCTTGCAGGATATACCCCTGAATCGTCGCTGGGAAGTGCCACGGGTACTTTTGACCAAAAACGCTCAAGATCACTGTAGGGATGCAGATGGCTCCTTTTGGCGGGCAATCAGCTTTATTGAAGGCTCCCAGTCTTTTGATAGTATGGGCGATCGCTCACACGCCAAAGAAATCGGTTATGCCTTGGGGATGTTCCACAATTTAATCAGCGATTTGCCACCAGAAAAACTTGCTGACACCCTTGAAGGGTTCCATATTACACCGCTTTATCTCCAGCATTATCAGGAAGTTTTGGCGAAAACTAGGGTGTTTCAATCTGCGGAAGTTAATTATTGCTTACAGTTTGTTAGCGATCGCCAAGCCTTTGCACATATCCTAGAAAATGCCAAATCTGAAGGTATTCTTCCCTTGCGTCTGATGCACGGCGATCCAAAAATTAACAATGTCATGTTTGACACTGTTACCCAGCAAGCCGTCAGCGTTATCGACCTGGACACCGTTAAACCCGGTTTGGTACATTACGATATTGGTGATTGTTTGCGATCGGGTTGTAATCCTGCTGGTGAAGAAACCGAGAATTGGGAAAGTATTTATTTCGATACTGATCTGTGTGAGGGAATCTTACAGGGTTATCTTGCTGTGGCAAAAGCGTTTCTGACTGAGAATGATTATGCATACATATATGATGCAATTCGTCTAATTACTTTTGAACTAGGACTGAGATTTTTTGCTGATTATTTAGCAGGGAATGTCTACTTTAAAGTTAAGCACCCAGAACATAATCTTGCCAGAGCGATCGTTCAGTTTAAGCTTACCGAAAGTATTGAATCTCAAAAAACGCAGATTTGCAAAATTATCCAAGATATGAAATGAACGATCAGACATTTTCCCTGCAACCCTTCCCTTCTACCGAGTCCTTTCCTAATTTAAAAATTGCAGGCAATATCGCTCGAAATGCTAATCAACTTACTATTTGCTACACCCTTAGAGGCAATTTAAAAGAAATTGCAATCGCCCCACCATCAAATACTCCATCACGCAAGTACGAATTGTGGGAAGAAACTTGCTTTGAGTTCTTCCTTGGCATCAATAATTCTCAACGGTATTGGGAATTCAACCTTTCCCCTGCCGGACATTGGAATGTCTATCGTTTTGATGGGTATCGTCAAGGAATGCAAGAGGAAACAGCTTTTGAAAAGCTACCGTTTAGTGTTCAAAATCAAGCTGATGGTTTGATACTTGCGTTAGATGTCGATTTGGGTAAAATCATCTCGGCAGAGCAAGCCATTGAAGTTGGCATTACTACTGTTATTAAATATAGAGACGGTGAGGTGACTTACTGGGCGTTAACTCATAAAGGCGCGGAGGCTGACTTTCATCTGCGAGACAGTTTTATTATTTAATTGTGAATTATATCTGAAATTAATATGGGAATACTAGTAAGGTATCGACTCCTGAGTGTGAAGTACTCGGAATTGAGATTGCTTAATACGATTTAGGGAGTTTAATTTGTTGAGGATTGAACGTGAGTACGATCAAAGTTATTTTCATTGCTTTTATCTTGATATCTGCTATGCTGGCGTGGTGGAAAGCTGGCTTCAGATGCCCTATCTACATTCATGCGATCGCGGGTTTAGCAACTGCTTTGGGGTTCTTTATCACTAACAATATTGATCCGAGTACACCTGTAAATCAATGGTGGCTATTAGGAAAATGGTGGGTTGTCCTAATTATGCCAGCTTTTGTATACGGTGGATTTGCAGTTTATGGAGGTGGTATTTACTCTAAGAAAAATTGAGGTTTTTATAGTGAATCTACAATCTACTAGACATCTCCAGAAATTAACATCATTTGGTGGTAGAGACGTTGTATAGCAGTTATCGTTTACGTGAGGTACACCCGTAGGGGCACGGCATTGCCGTGCCCCTACACCTCGTGATGTAACGTTGTACTGCATCTGAATGGGAACCGCTATAATGCAATGTCTCTACATTAGGAAAATGCTACATTAACTTAAGAAACACTTGGTATTGTCGAACGAATCGCATTAATAAAGTTTTCGGCATAATTCTGGGTTGAAAAATCGAGGGCGCGTTGTCTAGCAGCGACTCCCGCACTCTGGGCAAATTCTTGCTCGTCAAGATAGCGGAGAATTGCGATCGCTAATTTATCCGCATCGCCGTAAGGTGTTAATAGTCCATTCATCCCATCGGTAATAATCTCTGTGGGACCGCCGGCATTACCAGCAATCACAGGTTTACCTAGCGCCATCGCCTCAATAATCACAATCCCAAAGGGTTCTTTATCCGATGCATGCACAAATACATCCATCGCTTGCACCCACTCCGGTATATTACGCTGTAGCCCAGCCATAATTACCTGCTCTTTCAAGCCCAAGGTGGCAATTTCGACTTTTAAAAAGTCTTCATAATCCGGTTCAAAATCGTGCTTACCGCCAACTACTACACAATGAGCGTCAGGATACTTCTGTAAAATTTTGGGCATTGCTTGCACTAGTACGTGCATTCCCTTCCATCGTTGCAATCGTCCCACAATTCCAATCAACGGCCCGTGTAAAGGTAAACCCAATTTCCGCCGTGTTTCTTCTGGAGTTGGCAAAGCATTAGGCTCAAATCGGTCTAATGCGACACCAGGATAAACCAAAGGTGTTGGTCTATGAGGCCAAATCTCTGCCTGTGCTTGCTTGCCATCTTGCGAGAGGGTGATAATTGCCCGCGCTGGAATTAAAGTAGCGATTCGTACCAACCAAGTTTTATCACTAGGTACTTCTAGTTGATACCACACAGCAGGCAACCCCGCCAGCATTGCCGCCAAACCTCCAGATATATGTGTAATCCACATCCAATTGACAATTATATCTGCACGTTCGCGGCGGGCGATCGCAGCTATCCGAAAAACAGCGCCAATAAAACGGTGGATTTGGCGTAAACGTCCACTTTCCACAACTCGCGCATCAATACCCAAAGACTTGACTTGTTCAACCATCGGGCCGTCTTCTAAAAATATCACCAGCCACTCAACACCAGCATTACGTCCTTGTTGTACCAAATCCCAAAGCATCATTTCACCGCCACCTCGTTGCTCGGCTAGTGGCATTACAATAATTACTTTCATAATTTATATCAGTCCTATTTAAGTTGTAAGATTTATCAGATTTTCGACTTCTCTAAGAAGTCGGGATTTTGGGATTGCTATAGTATTTATGTCCTGCCATTGCCATAGCCAAAAATCCCCAAAGAATCATCCCAGCGACACTCAACATCCCACTACCAATAACTAGCTGTGTAGCAGAACTGATTCCAATAGCGCGGGCAGCGCTGAGAAAACTATCGAAACGACCTTCGCTATAGCTGCTAACACTAATAATTAATAAGATTAATCCACCCATATAAAAAATGGCTCCAAACCAACCCAGGGTGAAAAACATATCTAAAATGCCACTATCAATCACCACTACTTCAATTTGACCAGTTTTTTCGTTGACTTTCCAGATATTTCCTAAGCCGTTACCTAGACCATTAGAAAGAGCTAAACCAAGGTTTTTGTCGTAACTTCCCGATCTATCTTTAAAACTCGTATCGTCTTGAAGATTAGTAAAAGTTTCCAACCGGGCTGATAAAACCCCAGAAATTGGCTGGATAGTTGCTAATGGTACAACACAAATTGCCATAATTACGATTATGGTAATTAAGCGCATTTGAATACGCGCTTTGACTGAACCCATAATCATAATTATTCCAAATAACCAGCCTCCCCAATTAGTACGCGCTTGTGTCAATAAGAAGGACAAGTAACCAACAGCTGAAGCCGGAAAAATTAAACTTCCCGAACTGGTAAATAACAACAGTAATCCTGCTTGCATCACAGAACCAAAGGGGCCAACTGAGTGTAATGTACTCCAGACGCGCATCCCGAAAGGTACAGGGTTTCCAGAACTCATGAATAGTTTTGATTGTATCAGCCAGTACCTATCCCACTCAGGAGCTACCACAAATTGATATACGCCATAAGCTCCTAAAATTAACACACACCAGAGGAATGTACGTTGAAAGTTTTGGCGATAGCTGGGATAATCTCGCCAGTTGATAAATAAGTGAAAAGCGAAAATAATCGGACTGAGCCAATCCATCAATCCGCGTGCTACAGGGATAGGTGGGTTGTAAATCAGACCGATTAAAAAGCCATAGAACACTCCGATAAAAGCCATAACAAAGGGCAAGCCGCCTTTACGAGAAGCGCTAGGAAAATGTCTTAAAAAAGTTGCGATGGTGACAAACACCACCAAGTAGGGTGCTATGAGCATTTGACGGGTAGCATCCCAGCCCACTCGATAATCAACCAAGCGGGTAGCTAAGGGTGTGAGAAACCAGATCCACCAGGTAAAGCTGATGTAGAGAATGGGATGGCGCAAGTATAAAAATATGCCTACTGCTAAAGCTGTGACTGGGTAAATTAGGCGTAATGCGGCAGTAGCACCAGCAAAATAGCAAACTACAGTTAGTAGTATAAAGCCTGCGATCGCCATCCAACCCTGTTGCGATCGCTCTTCAGGAGAATAGCTTTCTTGTAAAAAACTATTGAAAAGTATCTGCTTAGAATTCATTCAATTTGAGATTTTTGATTTACCAATGCTAACTAGTACAATGTCTAAGCTAATTTTTAAGGTTTGTAGTAAGCACTTTAGTGCTTAGAAAATAAGCACTAAAGTCCTTACTACGAACTTGCTTACCCATCAATTTAAACTTGACAGACTACCAGAGCTAAGAAGAAATTGAATTACGAATTACGAATTACGAATTGTTTATATCCCTGCCAACGTCCACGCCAAGATGCCAGCAACTTCTTACCTGCCAACTGCCCTTGGCTAGGTAAAAATCTTAGCCATTGTACTAAGCCCAAACTATCGCAAGTACCCACGAATACTGCCCAGAATAAAAATATCATCCGGCGAATAAATGGCAAATGCTCTAATAAAACTAGAGTTTCATTATGGACTAAATTAATAAAGGCAATTTCATTAAAATTATTTCGCTGATCTTCATCAAAACGTTGTGCGGGATAGTGATCTACGGCAACATTCGGATCGTAAATTATCTTCCAACCAGCCCGTTTTAATGTCAGAGTGAATGCCATTTCAAAGTGTACCTGCGCTCCAGTTCCGCGCATCCGTTCATCAAAGCGCAATTGTCCGACTGCTTGGGTACGAAAACTCATGTTTACGCCCTTGAGAATATCGACTTCACGGGGTTCTCCCACTCCCAGGTGATGGTTGCCAATCACTCGCCCAAACCACTGCAACTGTCCCACTACTGAGCGGGATTCGTCTTCTAATTTGCTGCCGTGGTGTACCCAATCACGCCCTCCCAGACCGCCGAGACGATTATCTGAGGTAAAGTAAGCCGCGATGCGCTCTAACCAATCCGGGTGAGGTGCAGCATCATCATCAGTAATGGAAACAATATCACCCTCCACTGCTGCTAGTCCGGCGTTGAGGGCTGCTACTACCCCCGGTTGCGTCACTTTCACACTATGTAGTGGCAAGTTTTCCGTGTTTAATTGCGCCAGGAATTGCCAAGTTTCTTCATCCGTATCGCGCACAACCACTATTACCTGATCAACGGGTTTAGTTTGCTCCTGTAGCGCCAAAAGGCAGCGTGATAGGTCTTGTGGACGGCGATAAGTTGGTATGAGAACAGTGTTCCGCATTCTTGCTTAACTCCTCGAATAGATCCACATAAGTTTTTGCCATAGTAGTCCAGCTATATTGTTCTGCTACAGAGCGGGCTGCTTGCCCCATCTGTTGCATTAGCTGGGAATCGCTCACCAAGGACATCAGCGCCATAGCCAAAGCGTCGATATCATCTGAGTCGGATAAGACGATGCCACATTCTGGTGTCACCAACTCTGCACCTCCGGTAGCTGTGGTAGTAATTACCGGCAGTCCTGAAGAAAGTGCTTCTAACAATACGAGGCTACAAGCTTCGTATCGGGAAGGAAAAATAAATAAATCTACTGACCGCATAATTTCGGGAATATCACGTCGAAATCCGACAAAATGCACGCGATCGCTTAACCCCAATGATGCTGCTAGTTGAGGAAATGGGCTACCTTCGATATGACCCACCACCGCCAAATGTAAATGGGGAACTTTCACTAAGGCGTGTAGTACTGTATCTAAATTCTTCCTGGGTGTGCGGATATCTCCGGCGAACAGTGCTAGGGTAACGTTCTCTGGTAAACCTAATTTTTGGCGTAGGCGTAGCCCGCCGCAGGCATCGCTTTCACCAGGGGTAAACTCTTCTAAGTCAACGCCATTGACGATTACGCGAATGCGAGAACGTGGTACACCAATGTTGACTAATTCCTGAGCCACCTTTTCCGATACAGCCACCACAACCTGCGCTTTTTGGAAAGCTTGTTTTTCCCAACGGGCATTAAAAGCCGTAAACAGCCATTGGTAGAAACCATATAAATCGCGGCGGTTGCGGGAAATATGAACAGGCGATCGCAACCACGAACTGTGGACAAAATGTACAGCATTTACATCAGCCGCAGCCAGATTAATTGCTCCATTGACTTTAACTAAATCAATTTGAGAGCGATGTTTACCCAACCAATCTGCACTTTTTTGAGCAAAGATAAAATTACGCACAAATTCAGTTGGATAGCCTTTAACTGGAATTTCAATCCAATTAACCTGGCTATTATCTTCTAGTTCTGGTGCAACTTCACTAGCTAATAATGTCAGTTCATGACCACGGCGAATTGCTTCATTAGCAACCTCATAGTTTACCCGACCCTGACCATCACCTTTTTTGATTTTATGAGTAACAATACAAAGTTTCATCCACTATCTTCCTTAACAATAGACCTATTGCATATTTCTTTGGCTCACGCATAAGGAACTTCCAATCAATAAATTATCCATCTTGTGGGGTGGGCATCCTGCCCGCCCTGAATATCGAACGGGTGCGGACACCCATCCCACAAGAAAATTTAGGATGTTTTTTACTTTTAAGTCCCTAAGAGAATCTTTTTTTATTCTCTCTCTAGATCGTTAAAACATAACTTATCTGATTGCCTTATTATTTAGATAATCCTATTAACTTATTCGCTAAAAATTGCGGAGTAAAACTAAGACTTAGTGCCGCCATAGTTCGCACATTAAACTTTTGTTTTTTCAATGCCTGCCAAAAATAAGGACGTGCTGCGGCTATCTGTTCACTTCGTAGCAAACCAATTCCTAAAGTCGTATTAGCTTCTAACCATTTCTGTTGAAAATAAGTTTTAAATTCTTGTAGACGAACATCTTCCATAAAGACTTGATAGCAAAACATTTCGCTTTTAGCTTTGCGGATTTTTGCCTGCATATTCCGACTACCACTGAGCATAGTATCAGTTTGCTCGTGGGCACGATATCGCGTCAGTCTTTCTGGATAGTAGTAAGCACCACGACCAGATATACAGCAAAGGTAGGTTAAATATAAATCCCACATCCCGCTAACTTCTGGGGGAATACTATCCCAATCGACAAAGTTATTGCGAATAACACAAGATGCAGCAGTCGGTATACTTTTATCTATTAACCCAATTTTATAGAAAGGTTGATGAATTCCTGGTGTTAATTTATCTCGCTTGTAAGCGCGTGTATTTTCTTCAGTTCCAATATCATTAATTATGCCATTAACATCTATGATATATTGGTCACAAAAAGCGATAATTAACTCAGAATTTGCTTCTAGTGGTGGTACAAGCTTTGCTAAAAAGTCTTCATTCCACATATCATCATCATGGAGACTGGCAACATATTTACCTCGCGCCATCTTGAAGCCATGTTGCTGATTAGCTAACATACCGACATTTTGCTGATGTCGCCAAAATCTGATACGTGAATCACCAAAAGATGCGACAATGGCTTGGATATTTTCTGAGCTGCAATTATCAGAAACAATAATTTCAATATTTTGATAAGTTTGTTTTATCGCACTAGCGATCGCTTGCTTAAGATACTCTGGTCGATTATAGGTGGGGATAATAACGCTGACTAAAGGTTGCTGATATTCTTGATGCAATGACATATTTTTCTCTCTTGATTTTTTATAATTGAAAGATGCACTACTTGATATTTTTAACAAAATATGGTTACTTAGCTTGAGAGATGCTATAGCTATATAAGTTTTTTGTTCGAGAAGGAAATTCAGCTATTGTTTTTGCATAAATTGTTTGCAGATTATTTACATGAGCATTCATTGTAAATTGTTTCATTAATAAAGCATGACCTTGTTCACCCATATCTCGGCTTTTTTGGTGATCTTTATACAAATCATCAATGGCATCAACCAGCTTTTTGATATTATTACCTGGAACAAGAATACCCGTTTCTCCATCTCGTAAATGTTCGGGAATTCCGCCGACTGCACTACCAATTACAGGTCGATAACGAGCATAAGCTTCCATAGTCACAAGACCGGCAGGTTCAGGCCAAACACTGGGAAAGATGACTGCAAAACACTGTTGATAAAGTTTATTTACTTTGTCAGAATTACACCAACCATGCCAAGTTATGCGGTTATTCAATCCGAGTGTGGTTGCTAACTTTTCTAAGCGTGGTCGTTCCCAGCCTTCACCTGCGATATCAAGTTGAATTTGCGGGTCTGTATGTATTAAGCTTTTGAGTAACCATTCCAGACCTTTATCAGGAACAATTCGACCAACAAACAAAATTCGATGATTTTGATGGACTTCTAAACTAAGAGGTGTAGTTGCTGTTTGCGGTATAGAGATACCACAGTGTAGAGTTACAGTTTGTTCAGCAGGTACACCGTTTTTAATCAACTCTTCCCGGACATATTCGCTATTAGCAATGAAAGTAATTTTGATCTTTTTTAATACATCTAATAACTGATGAGTGTTTTGAAGTTCTCTAAGAGTTCTTAAAGGTTTACGGCTACCACATTTATCTACTAACTTACCCCAAGTACAACCTAAGTAAGAAAAATTGCGATCGCAGATTGTCTTCTGTCCTGCTAAATATTTTGTACCACTAGGGCAGTACAATGAGTGATTATGAACGCTGAAGACGGTAGGACACTCGCCTGTAAGCTCCAAGAGCAAATCTGGGCTGTGAATGTGCAGCAATTTGAACTGGCTTTGATCGACATTCTTGAGAGATTTTAGCACGCGATCGCTAACATCAGAGGGTCGATGTTCAAACAACGAAGCTAAATAAGTTTCAACACCTCCGCCGTCACCTACGTCAAAATTTGAGCATTGGTAAATCAGGTCTTTATCAAAAAACTCCCTCTGTAATTGTTTCTCATTTTGCTTGGCATCATTGATTAAGTTAGGCATTATTCACCAATTATTGTCACGTAATTATTAATAATATTGCTCATATCAATAGAGGCTAAACCTCATATTCTATATGCCAACATTAAACCAAAACTTGTGTCTGACATCACTAACATAATGCCTAAGAGCATTTTTTTTACTTGCAAATTTATCTGAATAGATAAACTGGTCTTCTACATTAAGAACATATTTTTTGGAGCATAGAGGCTCACCATGATTATGGTGCATTGTCAAATGCACAATTGTTTGTTCTGTAAAATAAGTGGGATTTTCTGGAAGATTTGCTAAACGTTCAATAGCAAAACTCCAGTCAAATTCATGCCTAAATAATATAAATCCACCATTTACTGGATTTGACTTCTCGGAATCATCATAAATAATTCGCTCGTCTAGTGAGCTAGAACAATCAGGTAGATAAAGAGAGTGTTTATTGTCGGAGTTACTCAAATCAATTAAGTCAACCCCACCGGGAAAAAATAAAATATCTGAATCAGTGTAAATCGTAGTTCCATTAACAGGAATTGACATTAATGCCGACAATTTTTTGCCCATTGGATGCAGTTGGGCATAATCAAGAACACATTGAGGTAAATCTGTTCTCAGGAAGTTTTGTAAAAGTATTACCTGAACGCAAGGATGGATGCGGCGGAGTAAATTACAACTAGAATCAGTGTAACTGCCATCAGAAACTATAGTGAATGAATCTGGAATGCCAATATGACGGATGAAGGAGCGAATACTTGCTACTTGTTCTGGCAAATCGCGTTCACATGATAAGGCATAGACACTTATGGGAACTTGTCGAGTTTGTTTGATGGGGATGCTGACAATCTGAGAAAGGGCTGCTTTATATAGAGAGCGATTAAATTTACCCTGAATTTTAGCAGTGTGGTAGCCTAGATTTACCATTTATTTTCCCTTGTTAAAACTATAAATAATTGAGTGGGGGAATGAATTCGTAATTTAATAATTACGAATTACGAACTTGTACTGAGCGTAGCCGAAGTATTACGAACTATGGTATTGCATATTGTGATATTCCCAAAGCTTGCCTTTGATTTCCAATAGTTCTTGATACTTGCCTTGTTCTACTATGCGTCCATGTTCTAAAACTACAACTTTATCTGCTTTAGAAATGGTAGAAAGACGGTGAGCGATCGCAATTACTGTTTTCCCAACAGATAGCTTTTCTAATGAATCTTGAATTAACCGCTCAGATACAGAATCTAAGGCGCTAGTTGCTTCATCCAAAATCAAAATTTCTGGGTTCCGTAGTAAAGCTCGTGCAATAGCAATTCGCTGTCTTTGTCCTCCAGATAATCTAACACCCCGATCTCCTAATTGGGTATCAAAACCTTCGGGCATTTCCAAAATAAACTCTAATGCATTTGCTTGTTTAGCAGCTTCTTCAATTTCATCATTAGTTGCTTGTGGAGTGCCGTAAGCAATATTCTGCCAAACATTAGTATTAAAGATAAAAGTATCTTGACTGACGACAGCTATTTTGCGACGTAGAGAGTTAATTTCAAACTGCCGCACATCAATTTCATCAATGTAAAGATTTCCATCTGTAGCATTATAAAATCGGGGAATTAAATCAGCAACAGTTGTTTTACCAGCACCCGATGCCCCTACTAATGCTGTCATTTTTCCCTTTTCAATGGTTAAGGTAATATTATGTAGCACTAGATTTTTATCGTCGTAGCCGAAATCTACAGATACTAAGTTTATTGACCTTTCTAAACCCTTAAACTTAAGCTTCCCATTCTGGAAATAATTTTTGTCGTCACTTTTTAAGAGGTTTTTAATATTGTCTGCTGAACCATGTAAAGTACTCAAGAAAGCTCTAGTTCCGTTAATATCTTGAACGAATGGAATAAAGCGAAATAGCACAAAGAAAAATGTTAGTAAAGAAGCAACTTGTAGGGTTCCATTAGTAACCAGGGTAGTGAATGCTAAAATAATCATTCCCACCAACACTGTTGTAGCTACTCCTTCAGCAATTGGTTTGACAAGTGTCCAAGTGAAGACAACTTTAGTTGTACTACTTACTATCTTGTCGCTAGCTTTGTAGTAACGCTGGCGCTCAAATTCTTGAGTACCGCAGGAGTGAACAGTGCGAATGCCATTAATAAATTCTACGGCTGTTGAGGTAAAATTAGCATTAGCAGTTGTCAGACCAAAACTTGATTCTCTCACCCTGGCATTTAGATTGGATAATCCTACACCTAAAAGTGTAAATAATAATGCTGAAATTACTGTTAGTTGCCATGATATCAAAAACATTGATATTAAGTAGACAACAGTTGTTAGTCCTCTAGTAAATAAAAAGGCTGCGCCACTAAAACCCTGTCTGATCCTTTCGATTTCTGTAGTAATTGTGTTAATTAGCTCACCAGAACGAGTTTTAGAAAAGTAACTTAGTGATAAAGATTGTAATTGCTCAAAAATTTGCTTGCGTAAACGATCGCCAAGATTAAGTTGAGATAGTTCAATATAGACTTGTGAAAAATAATTGAAGGCAACACGTAACCAAGTACTCAATAAAATCAGCAAAGATATGCGGTATAGACGATTAATTGCCGATGTCTTAGCTCCCAAAATCCAAATATCAAACCATTCTATTCCTGTATGGACAGGTTGAGCATTGGGAGTGGTTAAGCTTTGCAAAAATGAAAGTAAGAAACCAATACTCACACCTTCAAAAGTTGCTGCTAGAACCGAAAAGATTAGAGCTAAAATTGCAATTTTGCGAAAGTGCTTAAATTCTTGTAATATCAAATAGTTTTCCTGCCAAAAGCTGGTAGCTTTGAGAAAATTACCGAGTGGTTGAGGAAGTTTGAAATGCATGGATTTTATAATAATAGTTTGGCAAGGTAGATAGACCGCTTTTTGCTTTACCCCAAGTGCGGTAGATGAACTTATCAGTTACCGCACAGATAAATTACAGTATTTGGCTATCCAGATGTAACAGGTGAGACTGTGCCTCTACTTCCCACGAAGCTGTAATTTCTGGTAGTTTATTTAGCTGTATTGCATCTTCCAAAGTCCAACAACAAGATCCGGTTAAACTCATATCACCCCGGAGGATATTTAATAACTGGGGCAAGTTGTCAAGACCGTATTTACACATCCAACGCCCTAGCGGTGTGATGTTGTGCTTTGTAGTTGTGCAAAACCTCATCGCCTGAAAGAGTTTACCCCGTTCTCCAACCCGCCACTCACGACAAAAAAGTGATCCTGGCGAGTAAACCTGCATTAATACAATCAATCCCAACATGAGCGGACTTACTAATAGCAGTAACACGCAAGCAGCAATCCAATCAATTAGTCTTTGTAATTGTCTCCAGGGTTGGTTAGATAGTTTATTGCCAGCAGATATGCTTAGGAATATTGGTTTTTGAGCTTCTTCACACGCATCTGCCCAAAACCTGACCAAAGTTTCACCCAGTTTTGCATCTATGCTTACCAAACTTACAGGAGAATGTTGCAAGCATTCTACTAGCGATCGCTTACTATCTAATGAAGGCAGATATGGTTGTTTAACTCGTCCACGCGGCTTCACCAACAGCTTACCCCGTCGCCAATACAGTGTGCAGTACCCAGAGCGATTACCTTGGTGTTGCTGGGTTACATCAGATAAATTCTCTAGAGTTGGAATTATTGAAGTTGTCATACGTCTTTGGGATTATACAGGAGTGAATTGCTGAAGAGTTATCAAAGGCTATCAATGCCAAAGACCCAAATCCAAATCTTGTTGTAAGTCCAAAAAGTTGGAAATATTCGTAATTCGTCAGATGTAGTCTAAACCCCAGTTTGAAACAAAGCTACCTGTGGAGTTGGGGGGTCATAAACCCTACACTTAATTACGAGCAACTTTACTATTAACATTCATGGGTAAATCATGATTTTCCGGGAACTACTGACAGTAGAGAAATGTAGAGGGAAATTACCCATGAATCTATATCTACGTTTAATTACGCTGAGTGTTCATAATTCGGTAGATTTAACAAAACCAGTCTACTCTTGTCTTTTAGCCTTTTTGAAGCTGCTGTAATCTCTAGAATATAAGACTATGTAGAAATAGCGATCGCTCAAATAAATTCTTTATTTACTCTTTAAAGAGCCAGTGATTTCTCTGATAACCCATGAAGATAGCATAAATATACTGAATTTATCCTGATCGCAACAAAATTAAATTCTGTTCATTACCTCGTTACCTCGTTCCCAGTCTCCGACTGGGAATGCGCCTCATTGGGGCTGCCGCCTCCCTGACTCGCGGCAGAGCCGCAATAAACAGCATTTCCACCTAGGGGCTAGAAACCAAAAAGATCCCCGACTTCTCTAAGAAGTGGGGGATCTTTCATCTTGCCGTATTAGTTATTTTTCCACACCTTGACGCAAAGCTAATTGCTGTTGTTTGATATAAGGTACGTAATTGCTACTAGAGTTTGATACCCCATTAGCTACAACCCCAATCAGATTTAACTTACTTAACATCGCTGTCGCTTGAGTCAATTGACTTCGCGTGACAATACCAATGCTTGCCACCATGACCACGCTACGACAAGATGATGCAGTAAGCATGGCATCCACCAAGCCGAGAACTGGGGGAGCATCTATCAGTATCAAATCATAGTTTTCCTCAAATGCTGCCATTAATTGCATCATCCGAGGCGAACTCAACAGATTCGCTGGGTCAGCAGGTTTGGGGCCAGCAGTCAAAATGTCAATGTAGGCGGAACCTGAGTATTGAAGACTAATTTGGTTGGGTAGAGTTGCATCACTCGCCAGTAGAGTTGAAAGCCCCTGTTCATTAGGAAGATTCAGTTGTTCGTGCAGACTAGGATCGCGTAAGTTGGCATCAATTAGCAACACCTTTTTGTGTAAACGGGCTGCACTCATTGCCAAACCCAAAGCCAAAGCTGATTTACCCTCATCGGCTAAAGCCGAAGTAATCATCAAAGATTTCAAGCTTGTAACAGTATTTAAAAGTTCAATGTTTTTGTAAATCAGATCCAGCGATTCCCAACGCGGTGGAGATTGTAATACCTGAATTGTCCAGGGAGCAAGAACTTCTGGCTTGCCAAAAGGCAATTTGATCATTGATTCTTTGGGTTTGGCTGGCGGTAATTTGGGGGTTGTTCCCAACAACGGTATAGCCATTTGCTTCTCTAATTCCGCAGTGGTATGAACTGCATCATCAGCCGATTCCCGAATAAAGGCAGCAATACCTCCTAACATAAACCCAACCACTCCACCTAACAGCAAGTTCTGTTGAAGATTGGGGCCTAATTGTGCGCCTTTTTGGGGATCTTCTACCACTTCCCAATTAAATCCACCCTTGGAAAGTTCTTGCCGCAATTGTTGCTCTGCTCTTAAAAGCTGCTCTAATCTTTCACGACTAAATTGCAACTGCGGTAGCATCCGATTGTAATAAGCTAACAGAGGCGGGAAGCGTTTAATTTCAAGACGCAGTTCGTTTTCTTTCTGAGCCAAAGTTTGATCGCGAGCAGTTAAAGCAACTATATTTGTCTGCGTTTCTACTAGCTGACCAGCAAGACTAAGATCAATTTGCCCAAGCTGTCCTCGTTCGAGAAGAGAATCTCCAGAAGTGAATCCCCCAGGAGATTGTCCGCCTAAAGTTCTTCCTACCTCTTGTTGCAATAACTCCTTCTGGCTCTGAAGCTGTTCTTTGAGTTTTTGCACACCGGGAGTTTCATCTGTAAAGCGTAAGCGTTCCTGTGCTAGTGCTAGTTCGCTTTTTTGGATTTCGTTTAGTAAGCCTTGATAGCGAGTAGATTGACTCAGACGAGAAGCAACTAGAGCATTTTGGGGAGAACGGTTAAGTTGTTCTTCCAAAGACTTTTGGCGTGCCAAAGCTTCCTCATATTGAGAACGAGTTGTCTGTCGTTCTTGGGCAATAGTATTCAAACCTGTCTCAATCGCTTTCGCCTGTGACTCTGGATCAATTAAGTTCTGATTTCTACGAAACCTTTGTAAATTTGTCTCAGCCGCGTTTACTTCTTCACTGGCTTTACTTAACTGTTCCCTGATAATTTGCAGACCTTTTTGTAAACGCGAATTCTGCTGTTCTTTGTTATATTCCACATAAACTTGTCGAATTGCACCGAGAACTTTTTGGGTCTTTTCTGGATCTCCGGCAGTGTATTCAACTTGAAAGATTTTAGTAGCGACATTATCTTCTTTGCTTCTTAATTGAGTTAAGACCAAAGAAGCTTTAATTTCAGATGTACTTATATCTGGATAGTCAGACTGAAGTTTTTCAACTGCTTTTTGGATGAGTCCCGAACTTTGCATCAAGTTAAGCTGGGTTGCAGTATCTATAACTACATTAGAGTCTGTAAACTGGTTGTCTACCCCAGCACCTTCTGTCTTACCTTGATAGTTAGGTTCTACTAGCAGTTGCATTGAACTTTTATAAGTAGGTTTCGTCTTAAAAGTTACTACGCCTGCAAGAGCTATAGAAGTAATTAATACTGCTAAAAACCAAGGGAATCTCCGTATGAATACGGCAAACAATTGTCCATACCCTAGTTCACTTTCAGCAGTTGGAGTTATATGAGGATTTAGACTAGCTTGAACCACTTTTATTATCCTTGTCTTTTCTACGAAAGGCTATGCCAACGAGATTTACGCTAAGAGATTATCCGAAGAATACCTATTTTTTTACTAACTACCAAGAAGGAGAGAGAAAATAAATAGGTAATCTTATGTTGAGAAGAGATTAACAAATCAAATGAATAATTGATTCACGCCACAAGCCTGATTAATGATTTGCTCAACCTTACCAAAGAAGGCATTCTCTGAAAAGTTTGCTACTGCATGATTACGGATGCGATCGTAATCCCAAGAAATGCCATTGGCTTCTAGTAATGCAACTTGTAATGATTCCGGTGTTTGCCTTTTGAAAAAGACTCCTGTTTCACCTGGTATTTGAGTATCTAATACTCCACCTGCTCCATAAGCGATGACTGGTGTACCACTAGCATTAGCCTCTACTGGAACTAAACCGTAGTCTTCTAAGGCTGCGACAATAATAGACTTGGCTTTGGAAAACAAGTCTTTGCGGGTTCTATCACTTACGTGTCCCAAGAACTCAATATTTTGTAATGCTTTGGATTTTAAGCGTGCAAGTTCAGGCCCGTCACCTGATATTAATAACCGCCACCCTAGCCAGTTAAAAGCTTCGACTATTATATCAAGTCGCTTATAACTGATCATCCGAGCGGAGGCAAGATAATATTCATCTTTTATATCTGAAAAAAGAAATTTACTAGTATCAATTGGATAGTTAACCATCATTGCCTTTTTGCCATAAATAGTTTCAATTCGGCGGGCAACAACACTCGAATTAGCAATGTAAAGGTCAGGTTCCTGTGCATATTTCAGGTCTACCTTTCTCATTACTTGGAATACTTGTTCAATTAAAGGAGCAAAATATCTGTAGTCTCCGTACTCTCTTAAATAAGTTGCTGTATCCCATAAGAAACGGGTGACATTATGGCAAAAACAAATGTGGTGAGCATTAGGGTTTTTTCGCACTGCTTTAGCAAAGCTGGTGCTACTGCTAATAATTAAATCGTAGTCTTGTAAATCTAAGGCTCGAAAGGCAGGAAAATATAGAGGAGCCATCGACCTGAAATATTTTGCTGCACCAGGAATCTTTTGTAAAAAGGTTGTGTTGACTATGCGATCGCCTAAGTCAATAGTTTTTTGGGGATCGTACAAAGATGTGAAAATATCTGCTTCGGGATAGCGTCTACAAAGCAGTTCAAACACACGCTCTGCCCCACCTCGCTGGGTTAAATAATCATGGACTAGAGCAATTTTCATGAATTTGACCTAAAGTTTCGATCAGGTTTGTTTCAACGCTCCCCAGCAAGTTACTATCAACAACTTTAGTGTCCCGCAGTATAGCTTCCTATCCTCTTAACGAAATTCTTGCGACAAATATGTAGTTAAATCGGCGGTTAGAAACCGCGTCTACACAGGCAAAACCCACCTCCGTGGGTTTCAAACCCTAAATTTTGCCTTAGTCCGCACAGGCGGACTTTGCTTGTGTAGCCGCGTTCGCCCCTGGCGTGCCGGAGGCATTATTCTATTCGCCTTGGCTCTACTTTGGAACCGATATTATCCAACTGCTACTAAGATTTTTTCTGGAGCGAAATAGGTGTTTTGCTCAGTTCGGAGTTGGTCGCAAAGTCTGCCTTCAGGTAGTTCTACATCCTCATAAGTGAGGACTTGATCTTTAGAAATATCTCGTTTGAGGCGACACCCTTCTGCTAAACCCATTGGTAGAAGATTTTGCTGTTGGACGATATCGGAATTTTCACATTGTCCGTAGGTCATGTAGTAGCCTATGCCGTCTAAGGTTTCTCCTGCTTTCAGGTCGATTTTGGCGGTGGTGACAACATCTACTAGCGGGCCTGCTAGTGGAGACATAACGGCGTCACCGAATAGGACAGCACGCGCTACGGACAAGGGAACTTCAAAATGACAGAGGTGATAAGGAGTATAGAAGCTGTAAAGAGGGCCTTCGCCTAATTTGTATAAGTTGAGATAGTGGCGTTGCTTGGGGTCGTCGTGTGTAGCAAATACATATACGCCTGGGCCGGGTTTGGCTCCAACTACATAATCGACAATGCCGCCTAGTTTTTTGAGTTGTTCAACATCATATAACTGGGTCATTTCATCGACAGAACCGTTGAAGTCATATCCTAGCATTCCCCGTTTGGCGACTTTCATGCCTGTGGCATTGGCAACGATCGCTTGCTCGAAGGAAATTTTGGTTCCGTCGGCGAAGCTAGCCACCATGTGGGGCTTTTGACCCCAACGTTTAGCAAATCCTTCCTGGGTGGTGGGATTGCGATAGGGATCTTGAAGTCCTTTAATGTTACCGCATAATAAGGGAGTTAAACCAATGCTTTTGACAAAGCGGTAAAGGTTCATTTGTACCCCTGGCTGATCGCCATCACAAGCGCTGAGAATGACGCCTGCTTTGTCGGCATACACTTTCAGGATGGGTCCAATGGTGCCGTCGAGTTCAGCATTCATCATGATCACATGCTTGCAATGGGCGATCGCTTCCATAACGATGTGAGCGCCAAATTCCACTGCACCTGTGACTTCGATTAAAGCATCGATGCCTTCAGCTCGACACAGTAACTTAGCGTCTTCTGTGACTGCATATTTACCGTTAGCGATCGCATCTTCTAATTCGCTGACAGTTGCAACAACTTGAATATCTTCAATTCCTGCTTCCGAATAAGCTTGTTTAGCTGCATCAATCTGACGATTGGAGATAGCAACTAACTCCATTCCTGGCACTGAATTGACAATTTGGTTGGCAATTCCTCGACCCATGAAACCAGCACCAATCATTCCCACCTTAATAGGATTTCCTGCTGCTGCACGGGCTTGTAAGGCGCGATCGATAATAATCATGAACTAAACTCCTTTTTGGAACTGTTTATTTGGATACAAATTCTCGATATTTTTGTACTTAATAATTTGTTACAGCTAAATTTTAAGTACATTTTCATGGGGAATTGCTGGATCGTCTACATGAGACTTTACCAACCTTTTCTTGCGGAATGCTACGCGAACGTGGGTTAAGAACCCTTAATTTTGTATTAGTCCACGGAGGTGGACGAGAGTTTGTGTAGCCGCGATTTCTAATCGCCAAGGCTAATTACTAACTAGCTGTTTGCTAGATGCTATAGCAGCAGTCTGTTTTTTCTGGCTGTGATTTTCGATAATTTGCTCCACAGCATTTCTGTAGGCTTGAGCAAACTTTTCTTTGGTATGATTTGCTCTTGCATATTCCCATGCCTTAAGAGACATCAGTTTTAGGTCTTCAACAGGCAAATTGGAAATACTTATAACTTTCGCCTTAATTTCTTCAAGGGAAAGATTATCGAAAATCACACCAAAATCGTGAACATCTACACCAGATTCGTAACTTAAAATCGGGATGAGTCCAGCTTGTAAGCTAGTTATTACTGCTCCCGCCTGTCCCTCAGAAACGGAAGGATAAACAAGTCCCAAACAATTATTTGTAACCTTTAAAAACTCAGGGCTGCTAACATCAATCCAACCATAGGTGTGGATGTTTGGTGTTTCGTATAGTTCTTTATAGAAAGCTTGCTCAAATTCTTTGTCGTTACTTATCGGTCCACAAACTGTTAAATGGTATTCCGGCATTTGGGCAAAGGCATCTAAAACTAAGTCTAATCCTTTGAGAACTAAAGCACTACCACCAAACCAGAGAAAATTCTTTCTTACCGCTTCAAAGTCTTTTTCGTCAGGAGAGGGATAAACGAATGACGAAGAAATGGGAATGCGATACATTGGTTTGTTCGCATATTTGAATGTATCAACTGTGAAATTGTTGCCCAATACCGTAGCGTAATCGGCATATTCAATTCCTAAGTTAGGCGTTTCAAATCGCTGTGGACGTAAGGTAATTCCTCGGCGTTGCTGAAGTTCTAGAAGTCTATTGCATTCAGCTGCATTGCGAAAAATCATATTAGCAATGTCAACGTGGAAAATCTTGATGCAATCTTTATTTAGTTTTGGTGCAAGCGCTTCTAGACGATGACGAATATCAATGAAAAATGCGTAGTCTTTTTGAGGAACGAATTTATCATTATGAAATTGGATGACATCAACGTTATAGCCCAGGTCTAAAAAAGTTTGGGCGATTAGTAGACATTCCCAGTTCCAACTCTGATCATTGGGGATAGGCTGACCTGGTTTTATAAGGAATGGTTCAATTCGATAAGAAAGAAGTACATTTCCTTTGGAAGGCTGTTTAGGCTTTAGGGAAACAACCTGTAAGGTCTTAGCATAATTGATGCGAGCTTGGACTTTTTGAGAGACGAAAGAGATAATATTGCCGACACGAGATAGAATATTATTTGACATTTACTTCTACCTAAATTAATTATTTTTGCGTCACGTAGAGGAGCCAGTATGTTGCGCGGGTTCCTACGGCATTCACTCATGGGGAAACCCCCTTCTCTGTTCGCGTAGCCTTCCGAAGGAAAGGCGCTAGCCTCTCCCTTTGAGAGAAGACCGCGCTGCCTCCGCGTTGTCCTAACTGGCATCGCGCAGATAAAGAACCTATATTTATCTGGAAGCTGTACCGCCAACAGTCATCATTCTCAACAAAGGCCAATTTAAATCTTTTTCAGATATTTCAGTCATATCTAGAGGCCACTCAATGTTAAAGAATGGGTCGTCATAGCGTAAACCTCTCTCATACCCTGGCGTGTAAAATTCACCTACTTGATACACAACTTCAGTCTCATCTGTGAGTGCTTGATAACCGTGAGCAAACATTTCTGGAACATACAAAGCACGGCGATTTTCTGGGGTTAGTTCTACACCAATATGTGATAGAAAGCTAGGAGATTCAGGACGCATATCAATAATTACGTCATAGATAGCGCCTTTAGTACAGCGAATTAATTTTGTTTCTGCGGCTGGGAGAACTTGATAGTGCATTCCCCGGATAGTGCCTTTTTTGTAGTTAAAAGACAGGTTACATTGAGCAACTGTTGGCTTTAATCCGTGTGCTTCAAATTCTTGAGCGCAGAAAGACCGAGCAAAAAAACCACGGTGGTCGGGCTTTTCTTCTAAATCAATAATGAATGCGTCTTTGAGTGCGGTTTCAGTGAAAATCATTTGATTGCTTTAAGATGAATGTTGAGTAAATAAATTAAACGAACCGCAGAGGCGCAGAGAGACGAGAGTTTGAGAGATATTTTGTGTCATGAATCTAGAAATTTCATCGGGTGTAACTCCTTTCTTTCTCTTCCTCTGTGTTCTCTGCGCCTCTGCGGTTAATTAAATTAGATATTCTTTCGGCGCGTTTTTAAGTCGAAGCTTTAATTGCATCTGATGCAGAACGTAACTCTACTCTGGGATAAGTATCATCCCAATATTGGGTGCAGAGGTCTGGTCTTTCGGGAGGGTTAGCGGTGTAACAAAAGAATAGCGCTGACCGGTCTTTTGTGCGGACTGTACCGTGATGCAGAGCATTTTTTGTATCTACAATAATGACTGTACCTGCTGGGCCTGGGCAGGATTTCCAAGCTGATTTGGGGATGACTGATTTTACTTGTTCATCATCGATACCCATATAGCCGGACTTCCAAAGTTTGTAGAAAAGCTGAATATAATTCCAACTAAATAAAGGAGTTAAAGATCGGGGAATGTATTCAAAAGGCCCAGTTTTTTCTTCTACATCATTCAAGTAAATGAAGATTTTGATAATGCGGCGATCTTCGGCATCGCTATGCCATAGCAGCGTCCCAAACTGATGTTTATTATTGAAATCTTTGCGTAAATGTACACCGTGGAAAGCAATGGGAAGACCAATATAATTTTCGATGATATTAAGAAGTCTTTTTTCCATTCCCCAGGCATAAAATTCTGGTAAACCTGTAACTGTGGAAATTTGTGGCAATTTCTCATCTAGATGGTCGTTGTTGGGATTTTCCATCTGAGACAATTGATGGTGTGCAGCTTTGAGTAGTTCGGAGCTAGAGTTTAACCCTAAATCTGCCAGTGTTGTGACGTAAACACCATTTTTTTTGAGAGCATTGAGGATCTTGCGATCGCGTCCTTCCAATGCTGGCAGATTTCTGCTATGCTTCCAAAGAGCTAGGTAATATTCAAAGTCAGAAGACAGTGTATATATTTTGCGTTTAATTGCATCAAACATTTCGTACATCCCCTCTATTTGTAATGTATATTTATCAGTAATTTAGTAAGTTAGGGCTTATAGCTCTGTATTTCGTGAGTAGAGATTTCCCTTGATTCTGCTAACCTGAGTTCTTTAGAAAGCATCACATCAAAAGCACACAAACTGACTAAAGCCAAAAATGGAACTACTGTCTTGATGGCGGACATTGGCCATCTTCTTAAAGCACCTAAGAAAACTTTTAAGTTGACTTCTTTACCGTTCTGCAAAAGCATCCGCCTACAAAACTGCTTAGAATATCCACTCTGCTCCAATTTCAAAATCACTTCGGGTATGTGTTTGTATTGCATTAATAGTGCAGATTTTGGCTCTTTCTGCCAATAACTCACACCAACAACACATTCCAAATAAGTCTCTTTAGTGACGATTACACTCCCATTAGCAGCACAATATCCGGCTAAATATGCTAAAGATATCCAGTTGTTCTCAGCATCTCGCCAACTTTTTAGAGCGCGTTTTACTAAATCAGTGCGGTAGATTGTAGCAGTGAGAAAAATGACTGCACCGACACTTTTGGAGAAACAATGCTCAAATATAGCTTTACCATCACCATCACCATCTTCACTATCAATATCAAACCAGCGATTACCAACTATTGTTGGTGGATGAACTGGTTCACCAGTAATTTGGTTTCGACCGGAAAAATTGAGGAACATTAATGATAAATCTTCATGATTCTTGAGTTTGCTAATCACATAAGCAATGGCTCTATCTTGAATTGGATCATCATCACCAATTGTCCAAACATATTTTGTCGTTGTAGAATTTAGGCAATACATGATATTCTTGACAACGCCTAAATTCTGAGAATTTCTATTTGACTTGAATATAATATTGCTAAGTGTTATTTGCCATTTTTGGATCACCTCCTGAGTATTGTCTGTAGAACAATTATCAGAAACTAAAATTTCACAATCATCTTCAAAACCTTTTATAGCTTGAGCTAGCCATGCTAACTGTTTATCAAGTAACTCAGCACGATTATAAGTCGGTATAGCAATGGTCAGTAATTTATGCATGGCAAGAAAGAGTAATTAAATTGGTATATGAGTAGTTATTGCCAACAAATCGTACACTTTAGCTGAAGTTAATCCGCCATTTAATTACTCTTTAAATATTGTCTATCATTCAAATAGTTATTAGTAATTAGAGGCGTTTTTTGCTCCTATTTAGTACTTACGACGCTATTAGAAGCCGATCAGGAACAGAACAAGGATAAATTTTTACTTCAGGAATTGGCACTACAAACTGTCCACCCCATTGACCAATAAATGCCATTTGTTCCATAATTTCTTCCTTGAGATTCCAAGGTAAAATTAGGATATAATCTGGTTTGGTTTCGCGGATTTTATCTGGTTCAAAAATGGGAATATGAGTTCCAGGTAAGAATAAGCCCTGCTTGTAGGGATTACAATCTACTGTGTAATCGATAAAATCTTTCCCAATTCCACAGTAATTGAGCAATGTATTGCCTTTGGCTGGTGCGCCATAACCAGCAATTGATTTACCTTCTGCTTTAGCCGTCAAGAGAAAATTTAATAGCTTGTGCTTTGTTTCTTTGGCTTTTTCTCCAAATGTAATATAAGTCTCTATCTGATGCAGTCCAGCAGCAATTTCTTTTGCTTTTAAATAGCTAACTCGTTCGCTGGTGCTAGGATGATCAGCATGATCGTGTTTGGCATAAATTCTGAGTGAGCCGCCATGAGTTGATAATTCCTCTACGTCAAAAAGTTGCAATTTATGCGCTGCAAAAATTTTTTCGATAGTCAGGAATGAAAAGTAAGAAAAATGCTCATGATAAATCGTATCAAACTGATTTTCTTGAATGAGTTGTAAAATGTGAGGAAACTCCATCGTCAAAATGCCATTGGGTTTGAGGATGAGTTTCATCCCAGCGATGAAATCATTTAGATCCGGTACATGAGCTAAAACATTATTACCTATCAAAAGGTCAGCCAGTTTTCCTTGTATCACGAGTTCTTTAGCAGTTTGAACTCCAAAAAACTTGTTGATACTAGGAATACCTCTGTCTTCGGCTACCTTGGCGATATTTGCAGCTGGTTCTATTCCTAAAACTGGGATTCCTTTTTCTAAAAAATATTGCAGTAAGTAGCCGTCATTACTGGCAATTTCAATAACTTGATTATGATGATTAAAGTTAAACTTTTCTACCATCATATCGGTGTAAGCTTTAGCGTGTTTTAGCCAACTTACCGAGTAGGAAGAAAAGTAAGCATAGTCACTAAAAATGTGATCTGGAGTTTCAAACTGTTCTAATTGAACTAGGAGAGTGTCTTCAGAAACATAAGCGTGGAGAGGATAAAATTTTTCGGCATTGTTTAGCTGTTCCGCCCGAAGATAAGCATTAGCTAAAGGTGACATTCCTAGATCAATAAAGGTTTGATGCAGAGGTTGACCACTGAAACGACATTTTGCGATCGCCATAAATTTCAACTCACTGATTGCAAATAATTTGATGGATGAAATAAGTCAGAATCAAATATTATTTTCTTCGGAACTTTTGAGGTTATTAGTGTGTAATTTTTGATTTAATATATTAGCAGGTTGCACCTTATTACTAAAGTTAAAACTACCAACAAATCCGATAATTAAATTATCTATTTACACACTAATAGCCAACTCTAGCTATTTTTTATTCCAGAAGAAATCTTTGTCAATTTGCTCGGTACGAATCAGATACTCTAGCTGCTTTAAGCGGGTAAATCCTCTAAATAAGAAGGTATCTTCAGCCATGTGTATTTGACTGAATAAATCAAATAGCTGCTGGGCGCCAAGTCGGGCATTCCAATCACACTTAAATCCGGGTAGAATTGTGTTGATTTTCTCGAAGGAGACCCGATAGCTGCGGTTATCTCCGCCATTGTCACCAAAGGACAATTTACAATCTGGGAAAATGTCAGCAATAATTTCCGCGATTTCTCTAACGCGATAGTTGTTTGCTGTATCTCCCACATTAAAGATTTGGTTATGTACAATGTCTCGCGGTGCTTCTAAAGTGCAGACTATGGCTTTGCAAATATCCAATGCGTGGACTAATGGCCGCCAAGGTGTACCATCACTGGTCATTTTGATTTGTTTGCTAGTCCATGCCAACCCTGCTAAGTTGTTTAAAACAATATCAAAGCGCATTCGAGGAGAAGCACCAAAGGCTGTAGCATTCCGCATAAAGGTGGGAGAGAAGTCATCGTCAGCCAGTGGTCTGACATCTCTTTCTACGAGAGTTTTGCACTCTGCATAGGCTGTTTGGGGGTTAATTGGGGATTGTTCTGTGACATCGCCTGCGGTAGCAACACCATAGACGCTGCACGAAGACATATATACGAAGCGACGTACACCCATAGCCTTAGCTAGACTAGCTAGACGAACTGAACCTACATGATTAATTTCGTAGGTAATATTTGGTGCCAATTGTCCGGCGGGGTCGTTGGAGAGTTCCGCCATGTGAACTATTGCTTCGATACCTTCCAAATCATCAGGGGTGATGTTGCGAATATCTTTGTTGAGGGTTTTGGGTGTTACTCCACTAGGGTTGTACAGCCAACCAACTTTATAGAAACCAGTATCTAGACCAATAACTTCATGTCCCCGTTCGATTAACAGAGGCGGTAATAATGAACCAAGATAGCCTTCTGTTCCAGTTACTAATATTTTCATTGTGGTTAATGCCTTTGTATTGATGAGTTAAATTAGGGGCGAACATCTGTGCGCCCTACTGGGTGTTGCATCCAAGAGAGAACCGCTATATTTTTCGTTTGTATGCAAGCAAATAACCTCTCTCCAAACCTCTCTCCTAAGAGGAGAGAGGCTTTGAATCTTGCTTCCCAACGCTAGTAGGGAAGGAGTTGGGGGTTAGGTCATTGGACTCAACCCAGAAGCGCTATATATAACTCGGCTAACAGTCCTGACATAGTTTGCCGACTTATATTATGTCCGCTTGATTACTTATTAAACCCGGAGAACCCCACCCCGCCAAAGCTGTGCTTTGTCTCCCCTCCCCGCCTGCGGGGAGGGGTTGGGGGTGGGGTTCTTTTATTATGGGTAATTTGGCGGACATGATATTACCCATTAGGTAGCAGCACTCTATAGCGGTTCTTAATTGATGCACTACACTTTTTTCTTGTGAGATGGGTATCTTACCCGTCCCTTGTATTTCCAGGCTGGAAAAGATGCCCACTATACAAGATTCATCCTTTTATTCAGCAGCCCGGAAGTAATAACTATGATATCTATGCAGTTACTACAGTATCTAGGTGCGAAAGTTGGGGAATTTGCGCCACAAGCGCTTTGCCGATTTCTAGAGAAGATGTGGCAGCCGGAGAAGGAGCATTGCAAACATGAATGGAGTTTTGACCGGAAACAATCAAAAAGTCGTCTACAAGCTTGCCATCGTTCATTAAGGCTTGAGCGCGAACTCCTGCATGGGTGGGAACTAAGTCTTCTGCTTGAATTTCGGGAATTAGTTTTTGCAAACTTCTGGTGAAGGCTGCTTTACTAAAGGAACGAATGATTTCTTGGATACCTTCAGGGGCGTGTTTGGCTGCTAATTTCCAGAAACCAGGATAGGTGACGACTTCGAGAAAATCCCGTAGGTCAAAGTCAGTTTTTTTGTAACCTTCGCGTTTGAGTGATAAAACGGCGTTTGGCCCTGCATGGACGCTACCATCAATCATCCGGGTAAAGTGGACACCCAGGAAGGGGAAATCTGGATTGGGTACTGGGTAGATTAGGGTTTTGACCAGATAGCGTTTTTCTGGGGTCAGTTCGTAGTATTCTCCCCGGAATGGGACAATTTTGGCTTGGGGTTCAACTTGACCTAGTTTGGCGGTGCGATCGCTATGCAATCCAGTACAATTAATTACAAAGCGGGTTTCAAAGTTACCCTTGTTTGTTTGCAGTACCTGATTTTTACCACTTGGGGAGATTTTCAGAACTTTGGTATTGAGGTGTAAATCCCCACCCTGCTGTTGAATTAGCTGGGCATATTTTAAACAAACTTGTTTGTAATTAACAATACCAGTTGAGAATACCCGAAGCCCACCTACACATTTTACGTGAGGCTCAATTTCCTTGACTTCTTCGGGGCTGATTCTCTTGACTTCTATGCCATTGTCTAAGCCGCGTTTGTAGAGATTTTCTAAGCGTGGTAGCTCTTGCTCTTCAGTTGCAACAATTACTTTACCACAAACTTCATGGTCAATTCCATGCTCTTGGCAAAATTCTACCATTGAGCGAGAACCATCACGACAAAATTTAGCTTTGAAACTCCCTGGCTTGTAATAAATACCAGAATGAATCACCCCGCTATTATTGCCCGTTTGGTGAAATGCCCATTGACTCTCTTTTTCGAGTACTAAAATCCGCGCATTAGGATAGCGTTTTCCTAAAGCCAATGCTGTAGAGAGTCCAACTATTCCCCCACCTATAATCGCAAAATCATACATTAGTATTATCGCACTTCAATTTACAGTAAATCTATAAAGTTATTTGGGATTGGGTACTGGGTAAGAAAATATCAGTAAGATTTGGTTTGGATGTGAATCTTCATTCAAATCTTCCCAGTCCCCAGTCCCCTTACCACACCTGCCAAGGAGCTTGATTATTTTTCCACAGCCCTTCGAGATAGTTTTTATCGCGTAAAGTATCCATTGGTTGCCAAAATCCATCATGTTTGAAAGCAGATAGTTGTTCCATATCAGCTAGCTTTTCTAATGGCTCTTGCTCCCACACCGTAGAGTCATCAGCAATTAAGTTGATTACTTGTGGTTCTAAGACAAAATAACCGCCATTAATCCAAGCTCCATCACCTTCGGGTTTTTCCCGAAAGCTGGTGATTTTAGTTTGCTCATATCCTAAAGAAATGGCACCAAAACGTCCGGCTGGCTGAACGGCTGTGAGTGTTCCTAAGCTATTTTGTTGTTTATGAAACTTAACTAGCTCTGTAATATTAATATTACTGACACCATCACCATAAGTAAAGCAAAAAGTCTCATTACCAAGATGTTCGCTGATTCGCTTTAAGCGTCCGCCTGTCATTGTATTATCACCCGTATTTACTAAGGTGACACGCCAGGGTTCAGCATATCCAGAATGCACGTTCATCTGGTTGAATCGCATATCAAAGGTTACATCTGACATGTGTAAGAAGTAGTTAGCAAAATACTCTTTAATTATGTAACCTTTGTAACCACAACAAATGATGAAGTCATTAATGCCGTGGGCAGAGTAAGTTTTCATTATGTGCCAAAGAATTGGCTTACCACCAATTTCAACCATCGGCTTTGGTCTGATACTAGTTTCTTCACTGAGGCGTGTACCAAGACCTCCAGCCAAAATCACCGCTTTCATGCAATTACCTCGGAGATTTGTAGGGATATGATTATTTGAGCGTGCCAATTTTAGATTTTGGTGAAGCAGCGCAGTCTTCTCGCAAAGGGAGAGGCTAGCGCCTTTCCTTCGGAACGCCTAGCGTCTCGTAGAGAAGAAAGGAAATCTAAAATCCAAAACTGTTTAGCTTTATCGATATAAAGAGGATGCACTTAGGTAGAGAAAAATTGATTTCTGTTTTTCTTTTCTCAGTCAATAATCTAACTGTAATTTCCGGCAAAATTATAAAGGAAATATAAATTAAAATCTTTTCTATATAAAAGCTCTATGAATATCTATAAACAGCAAAATAAATTACCTAATTAAATAAAAATATCAACAATAAAATAACTAGGGTTAGCGACCGCTAATCCTAGTCAGGCTTGATTTTTTCAATCAAAACCAATCTTATGGTAATAACAAAATTTACTTGTTCATGACTTATATCATGTCCGTATAAATAGTTATGATTCCCACACTCATTGCACCCTTCCCCGCTCTTCGGAGGGGAGACAAAGCGTAGCTTTGGCGGGGTGGGGTTCTTCGGGTTTAATAAGTAATCAAGCGGACATGATATTACGCAAACAATACTTATTTTCAGTTATGGGAAATTGATGAATTGCCCCAGAGCGCGTATAGTTTTGCGTAAGTATTATTTTTTTAGTTAGTTTTTTCTCCATTAATTGGGCCTTGGAATAAAGGGTCACATTTGTTTTCTACGACTACGCATAAGTTACTGAGTGCTTGCTGATAATTATCCATGTCACCTTGCTCAAGAAAGATTTTGATAGATGACTGTATATCTTCGACAGATTTCGTCTGGTTTTTGTTAGATTCACTACCGCCATATTGCGCCAGTTCATAGCGAACCATGCCTCGTTTAAGATATGCTTTTGCTAGTCTGGGACTTAGGGTTAATGCTTGGTTAAAGTCAGCGATCGCTAGATTATATTCCTGCTCATAATTGCTGCTATATTGAGCAATTTGATAATAGACAATACCCCTCTGAAAGTAAGCTTCTGCTTGGGATATATTAAGTTTTATGGCGTGACTAAAATCTGCGATCGCACTTTTGTAAGCTTGTTGAGATTCACCACTATATTTAGCCATTTGGGTGCGGACAATCCCCCGTCTGATATAAGCTTCAACTTCATTCTTATCCAGACCGATAGCACGATTATAGTCAGCGATCGCTAGGTTATATTCGTGATCAGGATCGTTGCTATATTCAGCAAGCATATAGCGGGCATTACCCCGATTCACAAGAGCTTTGATTTGATTGGGCTGGATTTTCAGAGCTTGGCTATAATCTGTAACTGCTCCTTCGTAGTCTTTTAGGTTATAGCGGGCATTGCCACGATTTACAATCGCTCTGGCTTGTGTGGGTTCTTGTTCAATTGCTTGGGTGAAGTTGACGATTGCTTTGTCATAGTCTCGATCTTTGTAAGCAGTATAGCCTTGCTGATAGGAATCAGCGAAGCTGATTTTGTCATTTGTCCGAGGAGACTTGAATGTTTGTTGGGTGTAAGCGTTTTGGGAAACTAACGGCTGAGTAAATTTAATCATTACGTCTGCATATCCCAATAAACCAAAACCCAACAAGCAAAAAAGAATCGGGTACAATTTTGACTTCTTGGAAGGTTTATAATATGAACCACTGGGAGTCATTAGTGGCTGCCAATAATTAGCTAGCTGCTGCGACATGGCTCGCTGTGGAAAACGCGGTGTCTGGGTGTAGTGCTTTCTCGATTTGATTCGTGGTTGTAGATGTTCTCTAGCTTCAATAGCCCGATGTGATGGAAAGGGGTCGCGTCCACCTAATCGCACGGTACGTTCACACCACGGACAGCTACGTATATGGTTGTTGTAGCGATGCTGGGGATTTGTGGTACAGGTAATCAGAGAATCTTCGGCTTCAGCTATTGCTGAGAGCCAAGTTTGGGCATTGGGGCGCAGCCGTGGGTTGTTGTGACCCTCTTCAAAACAACGGATAAATAGTTCCTGTAAGCTGGGATGGAGAATTTCCCAAGGGGGTGCAATGGGTGTCGGTAAGTAAGGTACGTAACGCTTTTGGCTGTAAGTGAAATGACCGGATACAATGCGTGCTTCGTAAGGTGGTGGCTCAATAGAGCCTTGAAAAATCCCCGAAAATGGGTGGGTGCCTTCCATTAAGAGTTGAAATATTAGCACCGCTAACCCAAATAAATCGTGAGAGATTTCGCGATCGTGCTGGGCAAAAGTTTTATTCTGTAGTTCTGGGGGAGTAAACTCTGGTTTACCTACTAGGCAGCGATAAACGATATTGTTGTTTGGGCTGGGTACTTGGAAAGAGTCTGTGTCTATTAAAGTCACCAGTGCGGTATCACTGACGAGGATATTTGACTCGTTCACATCACCAATACAATATCCACTAGTATGCAAAGCGGCAAAAGCCGCCGCCAGGTTACGAGCCGTGCGGAGCAGGTACTGATAGTTGAATAGGGGGCAGTGTTGGCGACGGGTTCTGGGGTTGTAAAAGTCGATGATTGGACGCATCCCCTGAATACGTGGCATCAAAAAGCCCAGGACGCTATTTTTACCATCTGCCGCCCGTAATAAATCCTCTGGCCAAGCAATAGAGATATGCCCCAAACTAGCCGTAGGGTTTTCTGGCGGGTTGGCTAGCATCGCCTGGAGTTTATCAGCATGGGCAGTGGTTGGCTTGTGGTAAATCTTCGCCACCAAGTTGCTATCGGATGGCACTGCATAAACGCAAGCTTCACCGCCACGCCCCAAACTGACATTGAGGCTAAGGATTTCTTTTCTAGGGAAACAACGTAGTACCTGCATAATGAAATTACCGCTAACGGGAGTTATTTGAGATGTGAAACCTGTAGATTTATTGCTTACGAGTTGTTGAATGCGGCTATAATGAGTGTTAAGTCATCATCAGTGCGTTGCGTAATCCGCTCTGAGCGTAAAAATTTTACCAACTGCTCCTTTGCTTCGGTTTTATCTTCGGTATTGGCGACAAATTCAAACAGTGGAAAAAAGAAGGGTTTGTGAGGTTCGCCAACAACCATATTCAAGGCGAGCATTTGTAGTCCGTCGGTAATAATACCAACATTTACTATGTCTGTACGCCATAATCTCATCTGCGCTGTATCTAAGGCAGTAGGCGAAGTTAAAAAAGTGGTTTCGTTGATGTATTCGCCGCTATCAGGCATAGTCAGTGCAAGGAGGTTGCCCGTGCTATCTTTTGCCACTGCCAAACCATCACCTATCTGTACAACAGCCACAACTTCTGGTGTGGCCACCATCACAATTAAGGTCGTTGCTAAATCTTGAGGCTGTTTGTCACAAGTAGCCGCCTCAGCCTCCACAGCTTTTTTGGCGGCTAGTATGGCATCATTTAAGAGCGATCGCACTAATGCATCATCACTCAAAGTTTTTCGAGTTATGCCAATGGTTGAAATGTTTTCTATTGCTGTCTCCACAGCAATCATCGCTCCCACTTTACCAAGACTTGCAGAACCCGCGCCATCTGCTGCGGCAGCCACTAAAACATTATCTGACAATATCTGCCAGTGATGAGCATCCTGACATAACTGCTTATTTTTTAAGTGACTTGTACCACATACAGACGCAGCCACAATCCGCCATTGAGCAATCTGTTTTGATATGTTCATAGATTTTTTACAGCAGCTAGCTGTGTAAACATCAAGCTGCGATTTTTAATTAAACAGTCCCCCAACCAATGGGCGGTAATGCTACCTGTTCGTCCATCTGCGAATGAGAAACAGCTGACATACTAGTTGACAACCAGACAAACATCTCAATGAAGTTTAATCCTTTGAGCTTCAAGGGAGTACGCACAGTTATTTGATTTAAACGCGTCATATTCGCATTTTCTACACCGACTGTAAAAAATGCAACGCGTTTATTCGCTTCATCTCCCTGTAGGCGCTGGGCTGCTTGCTCGACAATATTTTCTAATTCGCCTTGCGGTTCTCCATCGGTAATCATAAATACCCAAGGACGATAGTAAGCAATCCCATTCGCCCGATACTGAGATTTCCGATCTTGAATTATGTCCAGAGCTTTATGAATTCCTGCGCCCATCGTAGTCAAGCCCTGTGCTGTCAAAATCGGCGGATTGAATTGATCGGCAGTCACAAAATCTTGTACTACATTGATATTACTATCAAAAGTCACGATCGCCACTTCCACCCGTCTTGCCGCTAATGGATTTTTGACTAATTCATCCTTCAAGCTTAGTAAACCTTGATTTAAAGCCTCAATCGGATCACCTTGCATCGAGCCAGATGTGTCTAGTAAAAGTACACAAGGACAACGTGGTTCTGGGTTCTCAGCAAATTCTACTACTTCATCAAGTCTTAATGTATCGTGCATAACTTTTTGTGTTATGTTAAAGTCCAAAACCTTATTTCCCTTTGCTCACAGTATATAATTCCCGTAATCTCGCCGATTACAGAATATAGTATCTAGTGGTAGATGCTCTAATCTTTATTAAACAAATTATTTTCATGAAGTTCTCTATATATTTAAGAAGAACTTGAGTACAGTTTAGTTTAGCAAAAAAGAGTTTATCAAAACCCAGTATTACCTGTTGTAATGTATCTACCAAAAATTTATATCCCTTAAAACTACAGTACAATAAATACGTAACCTTTCCTAGATAAGTTCTTAAAGATTTTATGTAGAAGAATCGTTCCTTTATATAAAAGTAATTAACCATAATTAAGATCATTAGCTCTGGAAGTATACCACTGTAGCGGTGCGAACTTTTAATCAAACTTGCCTTTGGAAGTGAGTGGACATAAATATACGTCATGATTAAGGTCTTCAGTCAAGAGTTGGCAGTAGCGAGTAAAATCCACAAGTAAACAACATCTACTGATAGTCTAGCTATGATAAATATTTACCTTTATTCATACCCACCTACTTAATTTTTTGAGATAAATTAAGTAGAACGCGCTAAAGTATAACGAATGAGTTATAAAACTTACAACTTTTAATATATATATACACATATCTTAAAAGAAATAATTTTTGCCCAGAGAAAAATTACAAAGAAGAAAATACCTTCATAGCTGATATTTTAAATCTACTAATGTTCGGTTGTTGATTCCGTAAAAAACTTAAAAAATATGAATAACTCAGGTGCATTCACCAAACTACGTCCTCTAAGTTTGTTAAGACAGTTATCCAATTGCTCTGACAGTACTTGTTTACAAGCATTGAGCAACTCAGTTTCTTGGTCGATGTACCTAGAACATGGCAAAATAACCTATGCTACCCATTCAGTGGAACCTTTTGATCGACTAGAACGGCATTTGCGTCGCCTCAGCTACCAAATTCCACTGCTTACCAGTGAGGTTCGGGTTCAAGTAAGGCTGATGTTTGAACCTGACTCACAGAGTCGGCTAATCGAAGATGACAGCAATTCGAGAAGCTACCCTCCTGAGTATCAGGCTATATCCTGGCTTGTTAGTCAACAACATCTACATTCTACACAAGCAGCAGTGCTGGTTAAAGAATTAGTTAAAGAGGTGATTGAATCATTTTTGCTGATCAAAGAAGGTAGTTATGAATTAACAGAACCACTTGATGAAATGCCAAAATTTTGCAATCTAAATGTAGAAAAAATTTTAGAACATTGCCAAGTAAGATTACGAAATTGGCAGGATTTTGTTCCCCAAATTTCTTCTCCATATCAACGTCCATATCTGTTGATTGACAGTAAATTTGATAACCAATACTTACCAAACCTCCAGCCAGATTTAACGAACTGGATGAGAGGTTTCAGTCTGTGTCATCTGGCTGCAATTTTGAATCAAGATGAAATCCAACTGGCTAGCAATTTATACCCTTACATTCTTAAGGGGGGGATTATCTTGCATGAGCCTGATCCACCTTATGATAAATTACCAAAGATTTTTGAAGAGCAATCGCTTTTCTCAAAATTAATTCCAGAGTTAATTGACACCAAAAAAGAATTAAATACCACCGTCAACTCAAGCCCGAACATTTCTGAAGAGAATATAGCACCTGTTCAGCGATTACCACAGATTTATACTCTTCCAAAAGAGAACTTTCAAGAACCAACAATATTAAATAACATAAACTCTGCTTCCCAAAGCGTAACGGCTGCTACTGTAACGGTACAAAAAGTCCACAAAATTGTTTCTGTAGATGATAGTCCCACAATTCTTAAAGAAATTAGCTATTTCTTAGAAAATGAAAATTTTTCTGTCGTGACTATCAACGATCCACTAAAAGCTGTTTTGTCAATTATAAGGCACAAACCCGACTTAATTTTGTTGGATTTAAATATGCTAGGAATTGATGGTTATGAGTTGTGTCGGATTATACGAAATAATTCCATATTTCAGAAGACTCCCATCATCTTTGTCACTGGGAGTAAAGCAATTGTAGACAAAGTAAAAGCGAAATTAGTCGGCGCGTCTGGATATCTGACGAAGCCGTTTACCCGCGCCGAATTACTGAAAATAGTTTTCATGCATTTGGCTTAAATTAACTGTAAAATATAACGACTTTGAGCTTGTGAGGATGAATCAATATGGCTACAGTTTTAGTTGTCGAAGATGCTCCTTCTCAGTTGGAGTTAATCAATTGTTTTTTAAAAGACAGTGGACACACGGTAATTAAAGCTTATGATGCCAAAGATGGCATGAGTAAGGCAATAAATCACCAGCCAGATGCAATTATTACTGATGTGGTAATGCCAGAAATTAGCGGCTTTGAATTTTGTCGCCAATTGAAAAGAAATCCAGCGACTCAAAAAGTACCAATTATTATTTGTAGTTCTAAAAATCAGCCGATTGACCGGATTTGGGGAATGCGACAAGGTGCAAATGTTTATTTAACTAAGCCTTTTACGAAACAGCAATTAATAAATGCTCTTAAATCTCTTGTGGAGTGAAAGAGGTAATTCGTAATTAGAAGAATCTGTACATGGCTACTAATCTAGAAATTGACGAAAACTTAATTAAAGAGGCTCTCCAACTTGGTGGTCATCCAACTAAGGATGCCGTTGTTGAAGAGGCATTGCGAGAGTATGTGCAACGTCGAAAGCAACTGAAAATTCTGGAGCTATTTGGCACGATTGAATACGAAGATGATTATGATTACAAGCAACAGCGCCGCAGTGGATGAAATTCATTGTTGATACTTCAGTCTGGTCTTTAGCTCTCAGAGGATGTTTTAAAAGCCCTGGCGACTAAAAGTCGCGGCTATACAGACAAAACCCAACAAACCTCGCAAAATGTTGGGTTTCGTTCCTCAACCCAACCTACACATTATTTTAATCTCATACATCGCACCTAACAACCTAACAGATTATATAGCGCTTCTCGTTTGGACGCACAACGGATAACTTTACTTCTCAAGACAATATATTTATTGTCTGATTCCGAAATCACTAGAAAATAATGGCACATCATAAAGTTTAAATATCTGGTCTATAGAAATTAGCGTTAAACCTTCTACTAAAGCTTGAGAAATTAGCATTCGGTCAAAGGGATCTTTATGATGTAGAGGTAAAGTATTTAAATTTAGAACATGGGCAGGGATTACTGACAAAAAAGAGATCCCATTTTTACTTTGGCTGTCGTAGATGTCTTCTAACGATTGACTAAGGGTGAGCTTCCCTAGCTGACTCTTAATTTGTATTTCCCACAAACTAACAACACTGACATATAGTTTTGTGTCCGTTCGTTCTAGCAAACTTAAAATATTTGGTGATAACTTCTCAGGCTCACTGTCCCACCAAATAAAAATATGAGTATCTAATAAAACCTTCATAAACCCCAAAAAGAATCTGGTAAAGGCTCATCAAAATCATCACTCATTACCATAGAGCCACGATTTAAACCCGCTTTGGGAACTACAGGCTGTTCTTGGGGTTGAGACAAAGGCAAAACCCTTGCCCAAGGGACACCCTGCCGAGTTAGCGTCACTTCAACATGATTTTGGATATCTGACAATAAATCAGCTAAATTATCCGATAAGTCAGCAATATCGAAAGTTTTTGATGACATTTTTATTTATGCCCTACTCATTACCAGCATTATAATAGGAGTCCTAAATCAATTGCTCACAGCAAAAAACTGGGCTTGTTGAGAACAGAGAAAAAACAAGCCCATGTTACGCTTCAAACTAAAAATTACGTCATGCTGTTTGTTGGTTACTATATATAGCGGTTCCCATTCAGATGCAGTACAAGGTTACATCACGAGGTGTAAGGGCACGGCATTGCCGTGCCCCTACGGGTGTACTCAGATAAAGTATTTAATTAGTCAAGTATTGGGGACTATAGGACTCCTATTTGATTTCTGAACAAGACTGCGAAATAATACGTAAATGTATACAAGTCTAATAAGCAACGATGATAAGTCCGCATTTAGCA
>NZ_JBALEA010000008.1:0-62239 GCF_036917135.1 Nostoc sp.
GGGAATAGGGAATAGGGAATAGGGAATAGGGAATAGGGAATAGGGAATAGGGAATAGGGAATAGGGAATAGGGAATAGGGAATAGGGAATAGGGACTGGGGACTGGGGACTGGGGAATAGGGACTGGGGAATAGTGGGAGAAGGGGAATAAGCAATGCCCAATGCCCAATGCCCAATGCCCAATGTAACGATTTGTCTAGCAGTTTAGGAGCATATTTAGCATTTATGTAACATAAAATGAACAATAAATAAAGGTAAAGGAATTAGTTCATGCCCTATACAACCGAAGAAGGTGGTCGCCTGAATAATTTTGCCAAGGAACCGAAGATTTATGAAGCAGAACCTCCTACGGAAGGGCAAAAGCGAACCTACATCTTACTAGGAATCGCCGCTACAGCTTTGGTTGTCGGCTTAATTCTAGTCGCCTTCTTTGTTTCCCAAAACAGTTGAGCCTAAAACATTTTAATAAAATTTCATCTTTATAGTTTTTCAGGTTCTGATTTTAATAGGGGCCTGATTTTTTATTTTTTGTTAAAATTGAATTAGAAACTAATGTATAATTAAATACTTTTTTACTTCTGCTATTAATTATGTCAAGTTTAAATTCATCGGTAAGCAAGTTCGTACTCAGGACTTTAGTCCTTATTTTCTAAGCACTAAAGTGCTTACTACAAACTTTTCATTACTAGCTTGACAAAGTACTAGACATGAAGTACCAATTTATCTTGAGCAGCACAACATCGACTTAAAAATTATTTTTATTATGAGTTTAGCCCACTTGAATACACCCAGAAAGGTGATAACTACGTTTTAGCTCTTTAGCCGCTATGAGCGTGAATGATACTGCACACAACAATAATTCTACTTTTAATCGGCAAGTGTATCACCGCCTGAAACTTGCCCTAAGTCTTGGTTTACGACGACAAATATTTTTAGCGGTATGTGATGATTTACACTTAAGAAATCAGGTAGCAGCCCGTTTACATTCTACATTGGCTTATCCTGTTGGACAGGTGCTATATCAGCCATCAAATGCTCAGGAAAATAGCACTCCAGCTTATCCGCGATTAGTCACGTTGCGTTTAAATTTAAACGATCCCAATCCCATAATCCAGATTAATCAATGGTTGGCTAATTATCCACCGCCAATTGTTGGGGCATCAAAAGATACCCCTGGAAGGTCTTTTCCAGCACCAGCATTTCAGATTGTCGGCGTGGAGCATCTCACTAAGCAACCAGTGGCAACACAAAGGTTATTTTTGCACTATCTCCGCTTAAGTGAACAATATTTCTCTACACAAGAATCCAGCCGATTCCTAGAATCTAACTTGCTGTTGTGGATACCACGTCCTTGGTTATCTGCTATCAAGCAATCAGCACCACAATTTTGGCGATCGCGTACTGGCGTATTTGTGTTTGCTGGAGAACCCACAGCAGCAACTCAGAATTCGGGCTATCCAGAACGTTTTTCACGTTCTCGAAGCTTGGATTTAGGGAATATTGAGCAGTCGATTCTAGATGAATCAGTTAACCAAGCAGAACTGAGAACCGCAGCCACTGAGTTAAACTTTGACAATAATTCTGATTTGCCAGTAGAGATCCAAGGGAATAGCGGACATCAAACCCAGGAAGTTTCGCCGTCAACATCAGATTTATTGAAGGCTACACCACAAGAGCAGGAATTTACTAATAGGTCTGGTAGTGGAAATAATCATCAATCCCTGTCATCTTTATCTTATATTAGCAGCGAGTTAACGGAGCTAGTGATAGCAACAATCAACATAAGTACTACTGAAAATACTGAAGATTATTTCCAACCGCAGCAGATTTTGTTGGAGATTGAAGAATTACACAAAAACCAAGTTCCAGGAGAGATACTGGCAGAAGCTTATCATCGCTTGGGTACTTTATACCGTCTTCGTATTGAGCAAGGAGAGTCAACCCTAGAAAATCTGATGGTGGCAATTATTGCCTATCAGGAGGCAATTAGCTATGACGAAAGCTCACCGCAACTCCCAGATATCTTGAATGATTTGGGTACACTCTACTGGATGCTATACCGCACACCACCCAATTCTGAGTCAGGACAAACTTATATAGAGCAGGCAATAGAGTTTTATCAGTTGGCGTTAAAGATGATTTCGCCTCAGACACATTCGGAAACTTACGCTCGTGTGCAAAATAATTTGGGGACGGCTTATGGTGATTTAGCTCGTTTTTCTCACCCATCTGAAAATTGGCAGCAAGCAATTTTAGCCTACAGTGAAGCACTCACCTACCGTACAGCCGATATGGACTCATTAAAGTATGCGGCTTGCCAGAACAATTTGGGTACTGCTTACTGGCATCTAGGACAATACAACCAACCGATTGTGCATTTAAAGAAAGCGATCGCAACTTACAACGAAGCACTTATACACTACAACCCCGAAGAGGAACCGCTCAAGTATGGCATGATTCAAAACAATATCGGTACTGCCTGCTGGCATCTGGCACAACACGAACAACCTGCCCAAAATCTCCAGCTAGCTATAGATGTCTACATTGAAGCTCTCAAGTATCGCACTCCTGCTAATGTTCCCAGTGCTTGCGCCGGTACACAAAATAATCTGGGAACTGCCTACTGGCATCTAGCCAACCTATCTCAGACAACTCAAGAGGCACGGCAGAAGTATCTGCAACTATGTATCAGTGCTTACGAAGAAGCTATAGCTTTGGCTCACTCACTTAGGGGTACTTCTTTAAGTTTTGATTTGCTTGCTTCTTATAATAACCTGGGACTAGCCTATTATCAGTTAGTAATAGATAAGTCTTTTAATGGCGATGTAGCAACACGTTCTCAACATTTAGAAACAGCATTAGATAACCATTTGCAAGCCTTAAACGGATTAAGTAAACAACCAGAGGCTTATCAAATAACCTTTACTTATGTAGTGAAAACTATTCGTGCTTTTCATCATCAATTAGGGATACAGGGACAAAATCTGGCTTTATCTAAAGTTCCTAGTCATTTGTTGCCAGAGATTTTGTCAAAATTATAAAAAATAATAGCTTGATATCAGCTTGACAATTAAGCAGGTAGGCAAGTAGAGTAGCGATGTCTACGACCGGCTATGCCTACGCAATAACTGTTTGACTAATTATGAAGTGGTGGGATTTTTTAACAACCCATAAAGCTAGCTTAGTAAATATAAATTAGTCAATAAGATTTTGGAATAAAATATGAATATTTTATTAAGAAATTCAATAGAATATTGGCGTATTTTCCGTAAAATTACTAAGGTAGACTGGAGACCTACTTTAAAGAAGCTCCAGAATAATAATTAAAACCTAACTTATGAAACTAAATTTTGTTTTCGCTACTGCTATATCTAGTTTTTTTGTGAGTACGGCCACCGGACTTGGTTTCTCTGGCCAAGCAGATGCTCTAACTTTTTCTGGCATCTCTAGTGCTACATGGGGAGTACCTACTCCAGGAACTGTAGATACCAATCCCATATATACAGGCGTGGGAAGCAACTTATTTAGTTGGGGTGATCCTAATGTGTGTCCATATACTCCTATTGGGTGTACCATAACAGGCTCAAATAAACTAACTTTTAATGGCAATTCATTTTCAACTGACATTAACTCTGTATTCAAAATAGCTGAGTTAACTTACTTCAATGGGACGGTACTTGAAGGTACAAGCCTTAAATCTGTACCTTTAAATATCAATGTGTCCTTCAGCCCTCCCGTTGGAACCAGCCAAGTTTTTGACTTTAACTTGCTTCTAGTAAATACACCCAATGATTCAAAAGATCCTGAAACAAATGCAGACTTTGTGTTTCTAGACACGAATTTGAGTAATCAGAGTTTTACCTTTCAAGGCAATAAATACAGCCTTGAGCTAACTGGCTTTAATCCAAACGTTCCCCAGACGAATATTAAGGCTTTTGAAGGAGCTACAACTACAACAGCTATTTATGCAAAAATCAAAAACATACCCGAACCTTCACTAGTAGCGGGTTTATCGTTGCTAGGGATATATCTGATATCTCGTAAAAAAAATTCTTGCAGAAGAAATACTAAGAGCCTTTAACTTACATAATTAGGGCGGGTAAGATACCCACCCCACAGGATTAGATAATTGATTTGTTGGAAATCACTATGCAGGGTTAGGTTGGGTTCGGCTTTGAAGTAGCTGGATAATTGCAGCTTTTTCTAAGATTCCAACTAGAACGCCATTCTTACGAATCACCGGAAGTACAGATAGCTTTTGTTCTTCGAGTAGCTGCATCACTTCCAGCAGAGGTTTATCAGATTGCACTGTGGTAGATTCGGTAATTGGCCGCATGACTTCTTTGACTTGAGTTTCTGACCACATTACTGTTGGGATGGTTCGTAAATTATCAACTGCGATCGCACCTATTAATTGTCCATCATCATCAGTCACTAAGAACCGATGCCAGTTTTGCCCACTGATGACGCGCTCATCGGCAAACTCTCTCAGGGTAAGATTAGCAGATACAATGGGGCTATCATGAGTTACAGCATCCTCGGCTGTCAAACCTGTGAGTTTTTCTTGCACTCTGGCAAATTGAGCCGCATTACCAGCATTTTGTAACAAGAAGAAGCCAATTAACAAGTTCCAAAAGTTACCAAAGCTGCCAAATAATAGTAGGGGAACTATACCAGAAAGAATTGCTATCCAACCAAAGATTTGCCCAACTCGACTGGCAAAGGTTACACCTTTATAAGGATTACCTGTAATTTTCCAAACGATAGCTTTCAGTATATTTCCGCCATCTAAGGGTAAGCCAGGAATCAGGTTAAATAGGGCTAATGCCAAATTAACAGAAGCCAAAACACCAAGAATTGCAGCTAAGGGCCCTGATGCAGCAGTAGTAACACCAATAGCAGTAACGATACCGCATAATAGTAAACTAACTATTGGCCCAGCGATCGCTACCCAAAATGCTTCACCTGGGGTTTTCGACTCTTTTTCTAAGCTAGCCAAACCGCCAAATATAAACAGTGTGATAGATTTAACATCAATCCCCTGACCAATTGCAACGAAACTGTGGCCTAATTCATGGGCGACGACAGAGGCAAATAACATCAGCGCTGTCATCAATCCTAGTAACAAAGCAAATCCCGCAGACAATTGGGGAAATTGCGCCACCAGTCCACTGCTATAGCTCCAAGTTACCAAACCCAGAACTAAAAACCATGACGGATGGATATAGAAGGGAATTCCGAAGAGATTACCAACGCGAATTGTGCCATTCATGTCGTTTACCTTTGATTTCAGCTTCGAGAGGTTTGCTTTCGTCCTTCTCGATGTCTTTAGTGTAACGAAAGGTTAAGAGATTTTAATCTTGATCGGGGTAGTAGTGTCCGTCCCTAAAGGTGCGGTTATTGGCTACGGGCGGGCGAGATGCCCACCCCACAAGAATTAGTTGAGTATTTTTTATTTGTCAGTCCCTAAAGGAGGTGAGTCTCTGGCTTACAGCCGTTTTCATGTATTTGAACCACATCTGTGGTATATTTACCTGAAAATAGCTGTAAGTATGCACCTATACTGCAATTATCTCGATCTGCTGAGAACTTTTCTGCAACATTGGGGTGATTGTATCAGCAGGGACAGGACGACTGAAATAGTAACCCTGACCTTCGTCACATCCCTGAATTTGCAGGTAGTCAAGTTGTTCTTTGGTTTCTACACCCTCTGCCGTGATGCTCAACCGCAGGCTCTTAGCGAGGGCAATAATGGCATTGGTAACGGCGGCGCTATCAGGATTGGACATGACATCTTGCACAAATGACTGATCAATCTTGAGTATGTTCACGGGAAAGCGCTTCAAGTAGTTGAGGGAGGAATAACCGGTGCCGAAGTCGTCTAGAGCCAACCATATACCCAGCTCTCGTAATTGTTTTAAGGTTTTAACTGATCGCTCAATGTCACCCATCAAGAAGCTTTCTGTCACTTCTAGTTCCAGATAAGATGCTTGGAGTCCAGTCTCCTCAAGAATTTGGCTGATTAGATCAACCAGATTTGATTGTTCAAACTGTCTAGCTGACAGATTTACAGATATCCGAATTGGGGTAAATCCAGCAAGCTGCCAAGCACGGTTTTGGGCACAAGCAGTTCGCAAGACCCATTCACCAATTGGTATGATTAAACCATTGGCTTCTGCAATGGGAATAAACTTTCCTGGAGAAATAAAACCTAATGTAGGATGTTGCCAGCGAACCAACGCTTCCATCGCTGTAACTTCTCCACTGTTTAAATCAATCAGAGGTTGATAATAAACCAGCATTTCGTTGCGCCTAAGCGCCCCATGTAATTCATTGTCTAAAATCAATCTCTCCTGCAACTGGGCATTAATTTCCGGCGAATAAAATTGATATTTACCACGCCCTTGCTGCTTCGCTTGGTACAGTGCTATATGACTCTGTTGCAAAAGTTGATCTACGCTATTACGATCATTTATTTCATTAATTGTGATGCCGATGCTGGCAGTAATATGAATCAAGTTACCCTCTACAGAAAAGGGTTTGCTCAGGGTACTTAACAGCAACTGAGATAGCTTAATCACACTTTCAAAAGAAACAATGTCTATGCGGGCAATGGCAAATTCATCTCCACTCAAATGGGCAAGAATATCTGTTTGTGCCATGCAGGGTGATAACCTCTGAGCAACTGCTCTTAACAACAAATTTCTTGTCTGATGCTCCAACCCATGACTCATAGCAGTGAAATCATCAATACCCAATAAAAAGACAGCTACAAGGCGCTGGTTATTTTCAGGTTGAGATAGACTCTGATGAAGGCGATCGCAAAATAAATCACGATTGGGCAATCCAGTCAGATCGTCATAATTAGTGATGTAGTGAATTAACTCATCTAATTTGTGAAGAGTTTGTGAAGTATTTGCCATCAATGTTCCCGCTTCATCAGCAAACTCTGTGGGCAATTCCGGTAGGGTTTTGGTGTTCAGATAATTTTGCAATGCAGCAGATGTCAAAATAACCGGGTTGAGGAGGTGGTGTAGTGCGTAGAGGGTGGCTGCCGTACCCGCTAAGGTAGCCAACAGAGCAATGCTCATAACTCGCGCCGCCATCTCGAAAGAGTAGGAATTTGAGATGAGGAAACTCAAGAGTAAGGTTAAAAGTGGTACATGAGTGCCCAAAAATGCCACCAACATAATTTTAGCGGTGTAACTTTTTTTGAGGCATTTGAAATGAGCTAGGAACGAGTATAAGTAGAGATTGAGATTCATAAATTCTGTTCGATAGTTGGCAAATTAGTTCCGAGCTCTCCTGACAAAAGAGTATTTTTGATTCACAATCTAGTGGAATTAGCTCTCGTGGAACCCAACCTTGATCAGGTCATATATTATGCTTCCCAAGATGAGTTTCTATTTGATCTGTATGACGATAAAGTTTCTGTAAAACTTATTCTATAAGCAATTCCCCAATCAAGAACTGATTGTATTGATTGTTACCAGCTTAGGATTTATTAGTTTGTCTCAAGGTGAGATAAAAGCAAAAGCAACTACATATAAATACAGATAACCATAGATATTTACTGTGGTTGGATTTTATAAATATTGACTTAATCAAGTTGAGATAATTAGTTATGATTCCTACAGTCCAATAAATTATTTAATCTTGTGGGGTGGGCAACATGAGCGATTTTGGCTATGGTCTCTCGTGTCGCCCACCCCACAAAAAGTAATTGAGTATTTTTTATTTGAAAGTCGCTTATTTTAGCTGATTGCCAGAAAATAGTAGATTTGTAACTTGCTGTAACACCTTTAATGCTGTTAATGAACCTCGAATCAGCCGAGTAGCTGCAAGGGGTTGTCGAAGCATTGCGATCGCTAAGGGAAAAGGTTTTAAGGAGCCATCAGAGTTAATTGCTGGTGTCAGATCGGGGATATTATGCTGACAATCGTCGCTGACTACTCGCAGCATTGCCACAGCTACCCCAGCTGCATTGAAAAACTCTAGGGCAGTAAATCCTTCCATATCAACAACATCAGCCGCCAAAGTCTCACCCAAACGGCGTTTTTCGGCGGCAGACGAAATTAGGCGATCGCTTGTTAGTGACTTGACTAAAAGTGGGGAGTGGGGAGTAGTGAGTGCTGAGTGCAATTGTGCTGTAAAATTCCGATCGCATTCTTGCTGCTTTCCCTGATAAACACAATCTTGATACAGCACAATATCACCAAATGTGTAGCGATCGCTCAAGCTGCCACATACACCCATAATCAGCACTCTGGATTTTGGAGCCAGAAATTGTCCATTTCCTAGGGATTCTTGCAGATATTTGAGTAAAGGCTTCATGCCAACAGGTATGGCTACTACCGTAGGGATGGAGCCAGGAAGGCCGCTTAATCCGCGACACACAGCTTGATATTCTGCTCCATGAGGGACCAGAATTGTGTTAATGGGCAAAAAATTAGACACTAGCCCTCTCAACAGAACCAAGTTTGATCTTTGAACTTTCCTTTTGCATTAAAGATTGGGTCATATCTGAGTAACAATAAATAATATTGCCCTTTACTAGTAACCAAAACTCGCAAAACCAAGGCAATTGCTACTGCCAAACATCTGGCTAGGATTGTGTTTTTGAATTTTGAATTGCTTAATAATTGTGTCACCCACACGATAATTTTCCAAGATGGTAAAACTTCATAACTCCAAATCCGCACGAGAACTCTTCAACATTTCCAAATTGGCAATTCAATTTTCGTGGCTGACGGTGAGTTTTTGGATTGCCGTAACGGTAGCTGGTGTTCTGGCTTTCAGTTCCCTGAAGTATGCCTTGTTTCCAGATATTACCTTTCCAGTGGTGGTTGTGAATGCTACAGCCCCCCTGACAACAGCCTTGGATACAGAAGCGAAGCTCACAAAACCCCTAGAAGAACGCCTCCGTTCCCTAGAAGGGCTGGAGGATATCCGCTCATCCACCTATCCTAGTCAAACTGCTGTTAGCCTTTCTTTTGCCGTTGGGACGAATTTAGAAACATCCACCAAAAAGGTTGAAACTGCCCTCAAGCAGCTAACTTTGCCTCAGGGAGCAACTTCTAAAATTATTCCTCTGAATCTAAACGAGTCAGCCGCCATTAGCTATGCCATTGAGAGTCCCACGCGGAATCTCCCAGATTTGACGAAATTGGCACAAAATGACATTGTGAGTGCGATCGCTAAACTACCAGGAGTCCTGAAAGTCTCACTACTAGGTGCTGGTACTGCAACTCCTACCTTAAATCCAACCAATGGGAGTGCAGCTGCTCTTCCCCAAACCGGGGCGACATTAGTCAGATTTAATGGTCAAAATGCGATCGCATTTCAGGTAATCAAACGCGGTAGCGCTAACACTTTGGAAGTCGTGAGTCGCGTTGAAAAAGAAGTTCAAAGGCTACGCTCTACCCTCAAGGATGTCAAACTCACCTTAGCTGCCACCCAAGCAGAATATATCCGCCACGCCACCCAGTCAACCATCGATGCTTTGCTGGAAGCAGTCTTATTGTCAATCGTAGTAATTTTTCCTTTTTTGTGGAATTGGCGGGCAACTCTCATCTCTGCTTTGGCGATTCCGACATCTTTGTTGGCGACATTTATCGTCATGGCGATTTTCGGCTTCAACTTGGAGACAATCACCCTGCTGGCTTTAGCTTTGGTGATTGGTAGCATTGTTGATGATGCGATCGTGGATGTAGAAAACATCATGCGACACATTGAAGATGGGGAAACTCCTCGCCAAGCGGCGCTTTTAGCTACAAATGAAATTGGGTTGACAGTCACCGCCGCCACCTTGACAGCAGTAGCGGTTTTTTTACCCATAGGTTTGATGGGTGGGGTAATCGGTCAATTCTTCAAACCTTTTGGCATCACCGTTTCAGCTGCAATGCTTGCTTCCATGCTAGTTGCTCGGACTTTATCGCCAGTTCTCGCCATCTACTGGCTGAAACCTAAATCGTCGCTCTCACCGCATGGGGAAGCAAAAATCTGGGTGGCATTTACCCAATTTTACAGAAACTTGCTGAGTTGGTCTTTGAATCACCGGAAGATAGTTATCGGGTTAGCTGTCCTCAGCTTCATTGCAGGTATAGCACTGATTCCAGTAATTCCCAAAGGGTTTATCCCCAAACTCGATCGCGGCGAATTTAATATTGCTTACACGGCTCCTTTGCCCAGTATCCCCGATTTGGCCGGACGGGGACAAGAAGGACAAAAAAGTGATATTCCCAGTCCCCAATCCCCAATCCCCAATCCCCTGAACGACTCTCTTGAAGTTGCGAAGAAACTAGAAGAGGTTGTGAGAAAATCACCGGCAGTTGAAACGGTATTTACCACTGTTGGTTCTCGTGAGGGTGAGCCGAATAAAGGGATACTATATGTAAAGTTAAAGAGCGATCGCACAATCACAACTGCGGAATTACAAGATCAATTGCGCTCCTCCTTACCTGCTCTTTCTGGAGTAACTACCAGTGTTGAAGATATTCAATTTGTCGATTCCGGTGGTCAAAAACCCCTGCAAATAGCATTACAAGGTGATAATCTCCCAGCTTTGAGTAAAGCTGTCAAAGCCATTAAAGAAAGGATTCAGAAATTACCCGGATTCGCTGATGTCACAATTACAGGGGAAACGAATCCACAGGGCACGGTTTTTCAAATTGAGCGTTTGAATAATCAGCGCGTGGCCTACATCAGCGCTAATCTTGGCAAGGATCTTTCCTTGGGTGATGCCACTGACAAAGTGGTAGCGGAAGCCAAGGCGGTGTTACCCTCCAATGTTTCCTTAAATTTAGGGGGAGACTCTGCCCGTCAAGGTGAAGTCTTTGGCAGTTTCGGAACTACTCTGGCTTTATCTGCCCTGTGCATTGTTGTAGTACTATTTTTACTATTCAAAACCTGGGTAGATCCTCTGGTGATTGGTGTCTCTTTGCCCTTAGCACTAGTGGGGGCAATGTTGGCGCTACTGATTACCAAGAGCGACTTTGGGATGATTTCACTGATTGGCTTCGTCTTTTTGCTGGGGCTAGCAAATAAAAATGCGATCTTGCTTGTAGATTATATCAACCAGTTACGCAACGCAGGCTTAGAGCGCACCGAGGCAATCCTCAAGACTGGACTAGTGCGCCTGAGACCAATTATGATGACCACCGCTTCCACTATTTTAGGGATGCTACCCATCGCTTTAGGTTTGGGTGCGGGTTCGGAATTGCGATCGCCTATGGCTATAGCGATCGCTGGTGGATTAGTAACTTCAACTATCCTCAGTTTGATTGTTGTGCCAGTAGTTTACACCATTTTGGATGATTGGTTTCCCCGATTTAAGAAGAGGGGGACAGGTTGATGCAGGTTTTTGTCACGGGGGGTACAGGTTTTATTGGTGCCCACTTGGTACGGTTGCTGCTGCAACAAGGTTACACAGTTAAAGCATTGGTACGCCAGAGCAGCAATTTGCAGAATCTACACAATTTGGATGTGGAAATTGTCAAAGGCGATTTAAATTCACCAAATCTCTGGCAACAAATGGCAGGTTGTCAATACCTATTTCATGTCGCAGCCCATTATTCTCTGTGGCAAACAGACCGAGAATTACTCCACCGTTACAATGTTCTGGGTACGCGCAATGTCTTAGCAGCAGCTCACAAAGCTGGCATTGAACGCACCGTTTATACCAGTTCAGTGGCCGCAATTGGTGTAGGATCATCAGGGGAAGTTGTGGATGAAACACATCAGAGTCCCTTAGAAAAGTTGGTGGGTGACTACAAAAAGTCTAAGTTTCTGGCTGAACAAGAAGCAATGCAAGCCGTTGCTACAGGTCAGGAAGTAGTTATTGTCAATCCCAGTAGTCCTATTGGTTCCTTGGATATCAAACCTACCCCCACAGGTGATATAATTTTACGATTTTTACGACGGCAAATGCCTTTTTACTTAGATACTGGTCTAAATTTTATCGATGTGCGGGATGTGGCATGGGGGCATCTACTGGCTTTACAACGGGGTAAATCAGGCGATCGCTATATCTTAGGTCATCAAAACCTCAGTCTCAAGCAACTACTCGAACAACTCGCCGAGATCACAGGTTTAAAGGCACCTCAACAAACTGTACCTGCTTGGTTGCCCCTTAGTGTTGCCTGGGTTGATGAAAAGATTCTTGCACCCTTGGGTAAATCGCCCTCAGTGCCATTGGATGGCGTGCGGATGGCGAAACAACCTATGTATTATGATCCGACAAAGGCTGTCCGAGAATTGGGTCTACCGCAATCTTCGCTGAAGGCGGCACTCAAAGATGCTGTGGATTGGTTTGTTGCTCAGGGTTATGTCAAATGAAAAATAGAGCAATTCACCTGTGGATGCAATCCGCGCTAGGGTAGCACAAGTACCCAAACCGACAATGACTGTGGTGTTTTTATATAAAGAGGAGCGATCGCAACAATGGCAGTTAATATACAACAAGCGATGGATATTGGGAAGTATCTGGTTACGCAGCGTTTGAAAGGACGTAAACGCTTCCCCCTAGTATTGATGTTGGAACCTCTTTTTCGGTGTAATCTTGCTTGTACTGGTTGTGGTAAAATCCAACATCCAACGGAAATATTAAAGCAAAATCTCACCCCAGAACAGTGCTTTACCGCAGTGGAAGAGTGCGGCGCACCGGTTGTTTCAATTCCTGGCGGAGAACCTCTGCTACATCCGCAAATTGATCAGATTGTCCAAGGATTAATTGAGCGCAAGAAATATATTTACTTGTGTACCAATGGTTTGTTGTTAGAAAAGAGCCTGGATAAGTTTCAGCCTTCCCCTTACCTGACTTTTAGTGTGCATTTAGATGGAATGCGGGAGTTGCACGATCAGTGCGTCGATCGCAAAGGTGTTTTTGATATTGCTGTCAAAGCCATTCGCGCTGCTAAAGCTAAAGGCTTTCGGGTTACGACTAACACCACTATCTTTGAAGGTACTCAACCCAAAGATATGCAAGAGTTCTTCGACTTTCTGGAAACACTAAATACTGATGGGATGATGATTTCTCCCGGCTACAGTTACGAGTGGGCACCAGATCAAGATCATTTTCTCCACCGAGAACAAACCCGCGCCCTCTTTCGGGAAATTCTGGCTCCATACAAAGCTGGTGAAAAAAACTGGAACTTCAATCACAATCCGCTCTTTCTCGATTTTCTCATCGGTGAGAAAGATTACGAATGCACACCTTGGGGTAGCCCAAGTTATAGCGTTCTCGGTTGGCAAAAACCTTGCTATCTGCTGAACGAAGGTTATTACTCTACCTTCAAAGAATTACTAGCACAAACTGACTGGAGTCAATATGGCCTGAAGAGTGGTAATCCCAAGTGTGCAGATTGTATGGTTCACTGTGGCTACGAACCCACCGCCGCAATGGATGCAATGCAACCGCAAAATATGGCGCGTGCCCTTGGTAGTGTGTTTGGTAGGAACTAGTAGTCTGTCAAGAACTAATTGACGGATAATTAAATGAGTAATGAGTAATGGGTAATAAGTAATGAGTAATACCCATTACTTATTACTCATTACTTCAAAATCAAAGACAGTTGGAGTCGGGGATTTAGCAACGGACAAGGAGGTTAGGACATTAACTGATGATATAAACCTATATATAAAAAGACTTTCAACCCAGTCCCCAGCGATGCACTGAGCTTGTCGAAGTGTCCCTAGTCCCCAGTCCCCTGCTATACTATGGGGTGGTTCACCGTCTGCCAGCACCACGATAAGGCACTTCAGGCACTTCAACGTTTTCTAGCTTTCTTTTGGGTGCAAACACTTCTTGATGTTGCTGCTGCTGCTGCTGCTGAATTTTTTCCTGTGCATACTTTACACGGGTGCGAACTCCCAGATCGACATCTGTATCAACTATTTGCTGAAGTCGATCTGTAATCCGCGACACTTGATCGGGTAAAGTGACTGCTATGGCGTTGCCGCTTTGCGGGTTGTTGCCAGACATCGCTAATGTTTCTAAACTCGTCACTGCTGCATAGCGCACTACCCACTCTGGATCTTGAGAAATTAGTAATAGCGCCTCTAATACCTGAGTCTGAACAGATTGCACTTTCTCAGGCGGTACTTGCTGCCAGCGCAAAGTGCCTAATCCCCTAGCAGCTGCCCGCCGCACACTTAAGGAAAAATCGGTTTTTGCCGCCTCTAACAAGGTATCTAGCGCCCGGATATCGCCAATTCCCGCTAAGGCACGAATTGCCCAGGCTCTAGCACCGTAGTTGTAGTCATCAATTAGTTGCAAGAGTGGCGGGACTGCGGCTTCCCCGATGGCAATTAGTCCATCTACCGCCGCCACCGCCGCCCCTGGATTGTTATAGCCCAAAGCTGCAATCAGGGTGGGAACAGATTCCTCTATACGAGCTGCTGCTAACTCTTGAACTGCGTCTACTAAGCGTTCTGAAGAATCTGCTTCTTGCACAGCACGGATCAATATTTGGGCAAGATCACTGTTATTCATCATAATTTATCATGAGTGATTAGTGGTCAGCCAATTGTAGCTTAAGTTATCCGTAGTTGACATCATACACAAACCCCATAACCCTGATTTTGCAGTTGGGTTGGGGATTTATGTGTGATAAACATTTAGTTTAAACGTATTAATGACAACTAATTCCTGGAAAATTATGACTACAACAGCGAGTCCATCAAATTAATCACTTTAATCGCACCTACTGACAAAGTGCTTGTTGCGGTGTGGTTAACTTGATATTCTAGCAATCCTTTCAGAGAAATTAGCTTCAGACTATTTTCGGCAAGAGTCTCGGCGATCGCATCTGCTGCGGGTAGATATCCAATGGCTCCCAAATCTGCTAACACGGCTCGACGCAATTGCAATTTCTCTCCCGCCAGAGCTTTTACCAACCGTTCTCCATAAACTGGTTCTTGGGTTAATTGATACATAGCTCGTGCGGCAGCATATTGCACCAATTCGATTGGATGCTCTAAGAATGGCTTTACCAAAGGGGTAAACTCAGTCGCCCTCAAGGTTCCCAAGGCTTCTAAGATGGCATCGTAGGGTTGAGATAAATCAGGCTGTTTTGATACCAGATCCTCTCCCTGCAAACCTACTTGTAATAGCTTAAATAGGGCGGGAATACAAACCGGATCACCCAGCATCTCTAAAGATTGTGCCGCCGCTTCCCGCACATAAAAATCTGAGCAGTCTAAACATGCAATTAAAGGTGATACTGCCTGGCGATCGCTTAGTTTCCCTAAAGCCCTAGCTGCGTTCCGTCTCAGAGGATATCCGCCTTCTGGTGTCCGATCGGCTTCATCCTCTAAAGCTTTAATCAATCCTGTAACCGCAGCTGCTTCACCGATCCGAAATCTACCCAACCACCAAGCAGCATAAAATCGCAGACCTAAATCTGCACTTTCAAGATTAGCGATCGCTTGCTCTACTGTCAAAGACTCACCGTTGGCAAAGTCACCTGTCGGTGATAAATCTTCAAATTTCTGCGGACTTGAATTCATTAGAAGAAGAAGGATCGCTTTGTTCGCTAGCTGTTTTAGCTTCAGGGTTCAATGGCTGAATGCTGACTATTTTGCCACCCAAGCGAGTAATCCTCTGCATTTCTTTATTCATCCGGTTCTCAGGTACTGTGAAGAACACAGTGGCACTAGAACGAATGGGATAGTTAGTTTTTTCGGTTTCTTCGCTTTGGCGCAGACCCACTACTTCATACCGGAAGTAACGACTACTCGTTCTACTACTAATTTGTCCAACCATAAAATTAATTCCCCATTTTAAGTTGTCATTAGTCTTTTGTCATTCATAATTACTCTTCGGGTTTGCCAGTTGCTCATGAGGGAAATCCCCTTCTCTACGAGACGCTCTGCGTTCACGTAGTGTCTCGCAGAGAAGGCGCTAGCCTCTCACGGATGGGAGAAGACCGCACTGGTTCACCAATGACTAATGACCAATGACTAATGACCAATGACTAATGACCAATGACTTTAAAGTGGTTTCACGCTGGCGATTTTACCACCTTGTTTTACCACTCTCTGGAAGTAACTAGATAGTTCTTCATAAGGGATGATCACCGCTTGATTGACACGGCGTGTGCTAGGATACCCAGCGCCAAAAATGCCTGCCACTTCAATGCGATAGAGTCTGCCATCTTTACCAAAAGTTCCTGCACCACCGAAAGTACTGTTGGGGGTAACGCCTTTTTCAGAAGCAACGTATGAGAAGCCTGAAGGACCACCGGAGGGAGGAACAACGATGGATGCACTATTGCGACCTAGTTCGGCGGCTAGGCGAGAGGATTTGCCTTTGAGTTGGGAGGTATCGCTACTGGCATAGCCACGATAAAGTTGGAAGATCCGGCTAAATCCGACAGTTTTCTGTCCTGTTTGAGTTTTAAAGCCGCGATAGTAAGGCACTATATTTTCACCAAAGCTAGATTGATACTCTGGCGAATCAATATAAGAATCAATGTCGGCTTCAAATCCCTTATTTTGGTACAAGTCCAAGTGATAAACCACCTCAGACTCATCATAAGGGGCACGACCCAACAAATGTTTATAGTTGAGTTCGATGACGCGAGTTTGGAAATTGTCGTAGAAAAATTTGGATTTGTAGAGTTCTGATTTAGCTACTTGACGCACAAACTCTTGGACTGTATTTTTTCCATCGCGCAAGATAGATTCAGCACTTGTGAGGCGGTCAGATGTCAATATGTAGTTGTTGCCCAAAACCTGACGATAGACGGCAGCAATTACTCTCTCAATATCTTCTTTGGTTGCATTAGGACGCAATTCCACAGGAGACTGATCGCTAAAAGGTTCTGTTCCCAGACGGGAAGCTGCTGTTGTAATAGCCATTGGTAATTTTCCTTTTGTAATTGGTAATTGGGGACTGGGAATTAGGGATCGGGGATTGGGTACTGAGTATTGGGTATAGGTTATGCCCTTTCTCCTCCTAGTCCCCAATTCCTAGTTCCCAGTCCCCAGTCCCCAGTCCCCAGTCACTATTTATACGGCTGTAATGCTAATCACCTTACTGCCTCTGCGATTCAACTGCTGCAATTTACTCGAAAGTTGCTCGTATGGTACGATCAATTCCGCAGTACTGCGCCGCACTACAGTTGAGTTTGGAGAAGCTGCTTGTAGCACTCTGATGCGGTATGTTTCGCCACGCCCACCTGTAGAGAGACCTGTTAAGGCTCCGGCGGATACTGGGTAAATGGGTGAAGCTAGATTCTTAGCCACTTCCCAGGTTAGGCGTCCTTGTTTTTGTCCTTGAGCGCGATCGCTATTGGCATAACCGCGATACAGTTGGAACAGTCGGCCAAATCCAACGTTTTTCAGTCCTACTTGGCTCTTAAAGCCTCGGTAGTAGGGCACAATGTTTTCGCCAAAACTCTCTTGATATTCTAATGAGTCAATGTAGGAATTAATCTCAGTTTCGTAACCTTGTGAATTGTAAAGCTCAACATGGTACGAAATCTCTGACTCATCTTGCGGGGCACGCCCCAATAAATGCTTATAATTCAACTCGATAAACCGAGTTTGCGAATTGGAGTGGAAAAACTTATCCCGATAGAGTTCTGATTGAGCAATGGCTTGCACAAATCCCCGAACTGAGATTGCACCTTGTTGCAACAGTGATTCCGCACTGACAAGACGCTCTCCTTCCAGGAGATATTCATTACCCAAAACTTGACGATAAGCCGCCCGGATAATCACTGCCACGTCCGCTTCTGTTCTATCAGGGCGTAGTTCTACCAGTGGCAAGTTTTCAAATCCTCCAATCCCTAATCTTGCTGCTTGTCCCAAAGCTGCCATATTTAACCTCCTCAGTTTTAACTGCAAAACTGAAAACTTTTTAGAAAATTTTTTTTCTAGTCTTTTAACAGTTTCTTCAAAATAAAACTGCCCGGAGAGATAAGCAACTCATAGAACTTACTGGTCATAAGAGCTGATTTCCTCTCCGGGCTAAAGAAATACTCTAGCTTAGAGTATTGATTACATAGTCGATGTAGGAATTTGCTTCAACAGCTGGGTCGCCACTTAGACCGTGGTTAGCTTTGATGTACTTCAGAGCTTCAATGTACCAGCTAGGAGACAAATCAAAAGTGCGGTTGATTTCAGCCAAGCCAGAAATCAAGAAGTCATCCAAGGGGCCTGTGCCACCAACAACTAAAGCGTATGTGATAATCCGCAAGTAGTAGCCAACGTCACGAACACACTTGCCTTTACCGCGTGCATCAGACGCGAAGTTAGGGCCTTGTTGTTGAGTGGTGTAAGGGAACTTGTTATAAACTGCTTGAGCAGCACCTTCGGTCAAGCGTTGAGCATTAGCGCTCAATGCTTTTGCTGCTTGTAAGCTAGCTGGTGCTTGGCGGAAGCGACCAAAAGCAACTTGAATTTCGGTGCTGCTGAGGTAACGGCCTTGAGAATCAGCTGCTGAAATCGCTTCAGTTAGAGGTGTTTTTGTCATTTTGGTATTTCCCTTTTACAAACTTTTGGTTGAAATTTTGTTTTGTCCTAATGGACAATTATCTCAGTCAATAGCAGCAATATCTGCCTTAAGCTACTGCTGAAGCAGCACGATCAAAATAGCCAGCGATTTCAGACGCTAAAGCGCTGCAATCGCCTCTGGTGATGTTGTTGGTATCGTTAACGATGGCTAGGGAAGCTGCTTTCAGCTTCTGAATACCAACAGCAACTGATGCTCCTGGGGTTCCCAATGCTAGATATGTTTCGCGCAAACCATTCAGGGCACGGTCATCTAGGACGCTGGAATCGCCAGCAAAGATAGCATAAGTGATATAGCGAAGAATGATGTCCAAGTCTCTGATGCAAGCAGCAGCGCGACGGCTGGTGTAAGCATTACCGCCGGGAGCGATCAATTGAGGTTGTTCTGCCCACAATTCACGAACCGCAGCAGCAACAAGAGCAGATGCATTGCTGGTAATCCGGTTAACGGAATCTGCACGCTTGTTACCATCTTTGACTAGTTCGCTCAATGCATCCAATTGTGCATCGGTGAGGTATTCCCCACGTGTATCAGCTTGGGAAACTACTTTTGCAAATGCATCTAAAACCATTGCCTTAAATCTCCTAATTTGCTTGGTTAAGAATAATTGGACTCAAAACTGAATGGTTACAGTTGATTTTTGATGTCAGCACTGCCTGACGAGTTACGAAAGGTTTAAAACAGACATCTCAAGAAATAAGTTTACGATCTCCAGGCTTTCAGATTAAAACTTTTGTTAGAAAACTTCAAACTTCTGTGAACGACTGGAAAACCTGATTAAGATGTTGTTTTTTCCTTCTAAGTTCTCTTTATACAATGCTGCCGCCTCATTATTTATTACAAATTATTGTTATGTTTGTTAATTTAATTTACATAAGTTCACATTCTTGTGCCTATGTAGTTTGGGAAAAGTTAGTACAGCACGCCGGAAATAACTATCGAGTTAAAAAGCCAATGAAATAAGCAGCATTACCGTGCTTTTTAACACCAAATATCTACACTACTACGTGAATATTTGACTACTCAACAACCTAATCTCTGTCTCCTGCCTATCTTCTGAAATTGCAGGATTAATAAACCAAAGAAAAAAGACTTGATTTTCGATGAATTTCCATGATAGTCTGCGTTCAGTTATAAACTACGGCTTATTCACGTATTTACCGTAGTTTGAATTGCACAGTGTGTTTGTCATTTTGCAAACTCATAGTTAATGGAAACGCAAATCACCACTTATGGTATATATAAAGTTCTTTCGCCATTTCACATGGCTCTTAGCACCTGGGTTGTTAACCTTGGCAACTTCGTTAACATTGGTTAGTTGCACAGCCGAAGGGGAAAAAGCTCAAAGCCCATCTGCTGCTACAAATGTATCTGATACCAATTCATCTGGAATCAAGGCGAAAGTACTCCGCATCGGGTATCAATCAGCAGGCGATTTGGTCAGATCACAAAAAGTATTAGAAAAGCGTCTGCAACCTTTGGGAGTTAAGGTGGAGTGGGCGCAATTTGTCCAAGGGCCACAACTAATGGAAGCGATGAATGTTGGCAAAATCGATTTGGGTGCTGTCGGGGAAACCCCACCCATTTTCGCCCAAGCTGCTGGCGCTCAAATCGTTTATGTTGTTGGCTCTCGACGCACTGCAACTACAGGTAGAGCAAGTGTGATTGCTGTCCCACCAAATTCTCCCATTAAGAGCGTCAAGGATCTCAAAGGACAAAAAATCGTCTTCCAAAAAGCTTCTGCATCTCACTATTTTGTCTTTAGAGCTTTGGAAGATGCGGGTTTAAAGCCCAGCGATATTAAAATCCTGAGTATACCCACAGTGGAAGCTAGTAGTGCTTTTCTAGAAGGAAAAATTCCGGTTTGGGTAGCTGGCGATCCTTATCTAGCTTTGGCTGAAAAAGCAGGTAAGATCCGAGTAATTAAGACTGCCGAAGGACTTGATACCCCTGGTGCATACTATGTTGGTGCAAGGAAGTTTGCGGTTGAGAATCCAGGAATTCTGCTAATAGTGATTGAGGAGATTGATAAACTCCAGCGTTGGGCTGAGGCAAATCCCAAAGAAGTAGCAAAAATTATCGGGCCAATCCAAAAACTACCTCCTGACATTATCGAAAAGGTAGTTAGCCGCCGCAGTTATGGCTTGAGAGGCATTTCCCCAGAGTTAATTAAGGAACAACAGCGAATTGCAGATTACTTCTATAAATATGGTGTGATTCCTAAAGATGTGAATATTCAGGAAGCTGTGCTGACACCTGAAGAGTATGCGGCAATTACTCCAGAATCAATTAGCCAAAAATAGGTTGAAGGGGCAGAAGCTAAATGCAATCTTTTGTAATGTTAATCGCTATGAAACGAACCAGACAATAAAGACTGAATTTCTCCCTGGATATTGCCACGGGCAGAGGGTTCGGCGAACTCTGCCATTAAAGGTGTGAAGTAGATATGCGATCGCTGTAAAAATCTTTCTAAAACCTGCTGACGACCTATGATATAATCTTGATCTTTCACCCAGGCATATTCTTGACGAATAGCATGGGCGTATTCACCATACTGCATCGGGTTAGTAGCCAAAATCGCTAAATCTGCATCAAGTAAAACTTGGCTATCATAGTCATCAACCCCAGCTTGGTGGTCTTTAGTATTCAAAATGAGACGGGTGACAGTAGTTATGATACTTTCTGCAATACCCAAATTACTCAGCAACTCAAAGGCATAGTCTGCACTTCGTCTTTCATTATCTTGAGCTTGAGAGTCATATACTACATCGTGAAACCAGGCAGCTAGTTGAACAGCAGCTAGGTTGTTGGTGTAGCCTTGCAAAATCTCAATTGTGCTGAGGACGTGATCAAGGTGTTTTAGTGTATGGTAATAGCGACCTGGAGTAGAGTAAGCTGCAACCAACTGATTAAAGGCTTTTTCAGCCCCTATCTGTTCAACACCAAAGGGTTGGTGTGTATTTTGCCACTTATAAAATAAAGTATCCATAAAGTTTTCTGTAGGCATAAAGGCAGTATACCCATTCTTAGTATTGGAAAAAATAAGTACATTCTATTAAAACAGCAGTAGAAGACTTCAAGTAGAACCTCAGATTCTAACTCCGTTAGCAGAAAGAGGGGAAAAATTTTCCTCCCCTTACTTGCAGCTACGGTGTACACACAAGTCTAACCAGTATAAGTTTCAACTCTTCTATTAGGGGACTTCCAAGAAATAAATTACCCAATCTTGTGGGGTGGGCAACATGAGCGCCCTATGGACTGGGCGGGCGAGACACCCACCCCACAAGAAGTAGTTGAGTATTTTTTTTAATTTGGAAGTCCCTAGTTTCGTCGGGTGCGTTATAGACACGCCGAAGTAACAAATGCGTTCACCGAAATAACAAATGAGTTCCCCGAAATAACAAATGCGTTCGCCGAAGTAACAAATGCGTTCGCCGAAATAACAAATGAGTTCCCCGAAATAACAAATGCGTTCACCGAAATAACAAATGAGTTCCCCGAAATAACAAATGAGTTCGCCGAAGTAACAAATGAGTTCGCCGAAGTAACAAATGAGTTCGCCGAAGCAACAAATGAGTTCGCCGAAATAACAAATGCGTTTACTGAAATAACAAATGAGTTCGCCGAAATAACAAATGCGTTTGCCGAAATAACAAATGCGTTTGCCGTATGACAGGCGTGGGGAAGCCGCGAAGAAACGGGCGATTGATTTGCTGAATGTACTGTATAACAGGCGGAAAAATGGCTAATGACAGATTATTGAGAATTAGTTGTGCGTTACTCTTTACTCAATCGAGCCTAACGCAGTACTCGGTATCTCGGCGGACACCCTAGTAACTATGTGATCCCTTTTATATCCCTTTTTCTAATTCCTCTAACAGTACACCAGCCTCTTCATAGGCAACCTTGTAGGTGTAATTAGGGGGACCATCGCAGATTGCTAACCGTCGTGCTTCTGTTGCATGAAATAACGCCTTTTGTCTGTCGTCATCTGCTAGTGCTAGCTGTGCCAGAAACAGATGTACATCTGCCCCTTGCAGCACATAACCACAGCGTTCTGTTATCTCCAGCGCTTCATCAGCAAGCCTGAGCGCTTCATCTCGCTCTCCTGTTGCTAACCGCAGTCGGGCTAGTTCCAGCAGAATATTTGCCTCCAATCGTACTAAATTAATCGCACGACAACGGGTGATTGCCTGAGTTAAATCGCGATCGCTTTCCTCTATATTGCCGTTAACTCGGTGGGCTGCACCGAGTAGCCAGTATGCCTGCACGTAGTCCCATACATCAGGATATTTTCTGCGTGCGTACTCATCTGCCAATTCTAGCGATCGCTGGGCTGCGACTAGGGCAGTGGCAACGGGATTAGTATCTTGTTCCGTGATTTGGGACTCGCGGTTTAATAATGTACCAATAAAGTTTTGGATTCTTCTTGATATAGATTGTCTAGCTGGTATTTTATTTTTACGCAAGTCCCTTTGCTCTACTAGATGGAGTAAGGTAGTAGCCCGTACTAAAAGCAGCGCCTTTAATGCTCGATAACCCCATATAAGTACTTGCTCTCCTATATTTCCCCTCTCCTCAACTATTGCCAAGGCTGTTGATAATTTTGCTTCTGCCTCAGTCCATGTCCCTCGGTAAGCTAAGTGTCTTCCTAATTCCCGATACCCCCGCGCCTCATCAAACTCATTTTCAATCTCTTGAGAAAGGGCAATAGAGCGGTGCAAGTTGGTTTCGGCTGCTTGCAGGTTGGCCAATTGCAATTGAATTAAGGTTAAGTTTCTCAAGTAAATAGCAAGGTTTGTCTTGTTGTTTTGTTTTTCACTTATTTCAATAGCTCGCTCATAGGCAGGTACTGATTTATGGGGTTGACCACTGTCATCGTAGTTCATTCCAAGTGAGTTCAGTGTTGAAGCCTGCTCCCACTTACCCGTCAGTCGCGGCAGTTGCTCTTCACGACTAGGGAAGAGGGCATTCAGGAGTTCAATATTCAACTGATATGCACCAAATTGTAGGCGAGTGGTTTCACCGATGCGATCGTTGAATAAGTCAAAAGCCTCATCATACTGCCCAGCCTTTACCATGTGATGATATAGCTCAATCACAGGATTCAAATCATCCAAACTCTGCACTCGCTCTGGTGGCGGTACTGCGGCAAAGTAGTCTCGCAGTTGACTGTGTACAATACTGCGCTCATTACTACCGAGGCGGTCATAAGCGTAGCGGCGAACAATGGGGTGCAGGTCATAGCGGTGATTTGGCTGGTCATACTGGAGTAAGCCCCGACTCACCAAGTCTTGTAAATCAGCATTAAGGGACTCGCGTAAAAATAAAATATAAGTTAGACAATTTATATCAAGAAGAATCCAAAACTTTATTTGTACATTATTAAACCGCAAGTCCCTAAGAGTATTATTCTCCTGTGCGGCTGCTATTTCCCTCAAGTTTTTGTAAGCCACCGAACCCCGGAAACAGGCAATTTGACTCAATAACTTTTGGCGTTCTGGCGTTAAGCTGTCGTAGGTTTGCTGTAAAACATGGTGTTGGCGTTGCACTAACTGACCACTGACATCTAAACGTGCTGCTGCTGCAATATCACCAGGTTGTTGAGCATCCTGAACAATTAAGCCAGCTAAGAGGCGCAAGCTCAGAGGGTGAAGTTTAAGTAATCTGGTGAAAGAATCAGCAGTATTTTGCGACTAGTTTGCACCGCTTGTTCTATTTGAGCAGTAAAAGAATCACCTAACTCAAGGTTGCGAAAATCAACCCAAATTTGTAAGCCTTGTTTTTCTAAATCTGGTAATAGTTCGTTTTGTACCCATTCTTGGTCTTGATTACTGTAAGAAATAAAAACATCATAAGCAAAAAAGCGCTCTAAAGGCTCGACAAAAGGCAGCTTTTCCACTTCTTGCTGCATCTGCAAAATATTATTATAAAACTGCCAATCTTTTCTATCTGTAGCAATTGCCAATAATTTATCTCGCCACTGAATTGCTGTCGCTAAATTTCCAGCAATGGCATGACAAAAAAATGCTTCTGCGGCAACTGTTAAATTGTTATTATGAGATTCATAGACTGATGCTGCTCTTTTTGCCCCATCCTGAAGTAAATCTGGTTGTCTAACAATGTAGCGTTCTAATAATCCTTCACGGGTTAAATCATGATAAGTCAATCTATCGTTGAAAGAGGCAATAAAAGGAAGAGATTTTAAGTGTTGATAAACTTCTATTGCCTGATTTGAAGTGCTTTCTGGCAATAGTGCTTCCACAATTTGTTGGTTAAACCAATGCAAGATGACACAACGCCGTGCGACTAAAGCTGTTGCTTCTGGCAAGCTGTTAAAAACTGACTCAGCCACAATTGCAGATATTTCTGCTGGGTTTTGTGCTGATAGCAATGCTTGTAAGACTGAATCATTCATATAATGTTTCCTACTGCAAGCAATTCCAGATCAACCCGGTAAACTCTCCAGGAGTGTACTGGACAGCTTTAGCAAAAGCTAGAATTGTTTCTTTTGTCAATTTAGCATCACCGTCAATTTGTTGGCAGTACTTGATATACTCTTGCTCTTCCTTTACTTCCTTCAGTTCACAATTACAACAATATGCAACATAGCTACTGGATGCTTCTGGTAACGAACGACCAGCGACAATAAATCTTAAATGCTTGATATGGATTAATTGAACAAGGAACGTTTCCATCAGCCATTTTTGTGTATCTGAGTCGCCATCTACTGCATCCAAAAGCAGTAGTAATTTTTTATCACGCACGTGATTCAAATCAATAAATAATTTGTCAGTGAGAACCCTAGTTATATGCCAGATATCATCTGTTCTATTTGCAGTAATGTTAAGATTAGTACCAATCAATGTAGTTTTACTTATTTCGACTACTGGGTTGAGATTGCTCCACTTTTCATAGGCAGCAGAATAATTTGGAAGAGTCAGCCCTTGTGAGACAAGATAGAAGTATATATTTTGCAGGATATCAATAATTTTCTGTGTCTTACAATCTAGTACAGTCGAATAATAATCTTGGTGATGCTGACGCAGTTCTTCTGGAAAAACCTTAGTTAGCAAGTAAGTTTTACCCATCTTAGGTTTCCCCGTCAGGCGTAACACCCGAATGTCGCTATCTATTTTCATGAAATCGTGAAACTGCTTAATAATGCTATGAGCATTGATTGTTGTGTGTGTCATGAAAAGTAGTTAGTCGCGTGTATCAATATCAATCTTGGAACCAAGTGTGAAAATGTCGCTAAGACTAACACCACTTCCTTTTGACTTGATTACGGAAGCTATTGCCCGCAGACGAGTCATAGTTACTTTATCAGGATTGACTGGGTTTGTCTGCTGAGTTCCCGGATTTCCGCTAGTTGGTTGTGGTGGTGTGGCTGTTGGCGCTGGCACTTGTATTTTTTCACCCAACCACCAGCCAACTAGGGCGCCTACTAATAGACACCCGACTAACCAACAGGTTGATTTTATGGTGAACTTATCCGAAAAAACTTGCTGTTGAATCGCCGCCGAGAGCAAGTTGCCGACGAGATTAACGGCTAAGCCAACAAAAACTCCAGCGATCGCATACACAGATTTGGACACAGTATTTTTTCTCCTACTAATAGTAATTATTGCGACGGAGTAATGCCGCTACAGCAGGTGCTTAACTTTAAATATGCCCTGCCGGAGATAGATATTTGGACAGTTGCGGCTTGTCTCTACAATATGCTAGCAGGTTGTTTCCCCCGCAACTTCACAGGCGATCCCTTTGTGGCAGTTTTACAAAATGAACCTATACCACTAGAACAGCACGGCGTAAGTAAATAGGACTTACGCACTGTACAAATGCATCGTGATGTGAATTACCTAAAATAGGTTGTTTCAGGCTTTTGTTAATTATCCTGTTATCGTAAATAGACCATGCTGTAGGGGCACAGCAATGCTCATTGGTGTCAAGTTAAGCTAAAACTTCCTACGTCAATAAGCATTTATGCTTAAAAATGCGGTTTTAAAGGGACAAAAAACGAACTTTTTCAGGGACTATTAATGCTTTGTTTATTAGCATCACTCCCAGTTGGCGTATAAAACTCATAAAAAAGTTCACCTTTATACTTCGTTCCAAACAAAACCTATCGTTGACAAATAGGTTTTAACCTTAAGTTGACACTAATGAGCAATGCTGTGCCCCTACGAAAGATATGGTTTTTAACCTTTACACATATTTAGTATTTCTTGTCAATGCGTAAGTCCTAGTAAATTGCTTCTCACCTTTGGCGAATATTCCGAATTATAAACTCAGCATCATGGTGACTACGAAATGAAAGCGCCAAAATAGAAGACACAGGCTTTAGACAAAAAGCCTTGCCTTGATTAACGGAGTTTATTATCAGTGGTATTACAAGTACAAACAAGCACCTACGAAGCTAAAACCCAAGAAATTGCTAAACAACTTCTCGCAGCAACCCAGGAAAATCGTTCGTTCCTTTCTTCCCTGCGGGATCAAATGCGCTGGGATGATAAATTACTAGCTTGGGCGATGAGTAATCCTGGGTTGCGGGTGCAACTATTTCGCTTTATAGATACCCTACCTGCTTTACACAGTAAATCAGAAATTGCCTCACATTTACAAGAATATCTCGGCGATGAGTCTGTAGAATTACCGGCAGCTTTGAAGGGAATGTTAAACTTTGCTAACCCCGACTCTATGCCCGGACAAGTTGCTGCGACAACCGTTGGTACTGCCGTTGAGACTCTTGCCCATAAATATATTTCTGGGGAAAATATTAAACAAGTCATCAAAACAGTTGAACGACTGCGAAAAGAGAAAATGGCTTTCACCATCGACTTACTTGGTGAAGCGGTGATTACCGAAGCCGAAGCGCAGTCTTATCTAGAACGCTATCTAGAATTAATGCAACAATTGGTGGAAGCATCGAAGAATTGGGCAGCTATCCCGGCTATTGATGAGGCTGATGGGGAAGTTATCCCAAAAGTCCAGGTTTCTGTGAAGTTAACAGCATTTTATTCTCAATTTGATCCTTTAGATGCTAAAGGTAGTGAGGAGCGAGTTAGCGATCGCATTCGTATTCTATTACGTCGTGCTAAAGAGTTAGGCGCAGCTGTGCATTTTGATATGGAACAGTATGCATATAAGGATATAACTCTCAGCATCCTGAAAAAACTGTTACTAGAAGATGAGTTTCGGCAACGTACAGATATTGGCATGACTACTCAAGCATATCTGCGTGATAGTGAGCAAGATGTCAAAGACATAATTTCTTGGTTAAAACAGCGCGGTTATCCCCTGACAATCCGTTTGGTGAAAGGTGCATATTGGGATCAGGAAACTATCAAAGCAGCGCAGAAGCATTGGAAACAGCCAGTTTACAACGACAAAGCGGCAACTGATGCTAACTTTGAAACCATCACTCAGCTATTGCTAGAAAATCATCAATATGTCTATTCTGCCATTGGTAGCCATAATGTGCGATCGCACTCTCGCGCCATTGCCATCGCTGAAAGTTTAAATGTCCCCCGCCGTCGCTTTGAATTACAAGTCCTCTATGGTATGGGTGATAAAGTTGCAAAAGCATTGGTTGACAGGGGTTATCGGGTGAGAGTTTACTGTCCTTACGGTGAATTATTACCTGGAATGGCGTATTTAATTCGCCGATTGTTGGAAAATACCGCTAATAGTTCTTTTTTACGGCAAAATCTCGAAAATCGACCAATTGAAGAATTATTAGCACCGCCAATTGTCAAAGAGGAGAACTCTTTAACTCCTAACCCTTCGGCAGGCTCAGGGCATCGCTCCTCACTCCTAACTCCTAACTATCATTTCCTCGGTGCGGCTGATACTGATTACTCTGAGGAAGAGGTGAGAACAAAAACGGCGCAAGCTTTCCAAAACGTTCGTCAACAGTTGGGTAAAACTTATTTGCCCCTAATTAATGGCGAGTATGTTAACACACCGGAATTTGTTGATTCTCTCAATCCTTCTAATTTCAGTGAGGTAGTTGGTAAAGTTGGGTTGATTAGCGTTGAACAAGCGGAACAGGCGATGCAAGCTGCAAAAGCGGCCTTTCCTGGGTGGAAGAAAACACCAGCTAAACAACGCGCTGATATTTTGCGGAAAGCGGGTGATTTGATGGAAGAACGCCGCGCCGAACTTTCCGCTTGGATGGTTTTGGAAGTTGGGAAACCAGTTAAGGAAGCTGATGGAGAGGTTTCTGAGGCGATAGACTTCTGTCGATACTACGCTGACGAGATAGAACGGTTAGATGAAGGTGTGAATTACGACATACCAGGTGAAACTAATCGTTATATTTACCAGCCACGGGGAATTGTTGTGGTAATTTCTCCCTGGAATTTTCCGCTAGCGATCGCTTGTGGAATGACTGTCGCAGCTTTGGTTTCCGGCAATTGCACTCTCCTCAAACCTGCGGAAACATCTTCTGTAATTACGGCAAAACTCACAGAAATCTTGATCGAGGCTGGTTTTCCTAAAGGTGTATTTCAATACGTGCCGGGTAAGGGTTCGCAAGTTGGCGCTTATTTGGTAAATCATCCAGATACTCATGTCATCGCTTTTACGGGTTCCCAGGAAGTAGGTTGTAGAATTTACGCAGATGCAGCAACGTTGAAACCTGGACAAAAGCACATGAAGCGGGTGATTGCTGAAATGGGCGGCAAGAATGCGATTATCGTGGATGAAAGTGCTGATTTAGACCAAGCAGTTGTGGGAGTAGTGCAGTCGGCGTTTGGTTACAGTGGACAAAAATGTTCTGCGGCTTCCAGGGTAATTGTGCTGCAACCGATTTATGATACCTTTGTGCAACGGTTGGTGGAAGCAACAAAATCCTTAAATATTGGGGAAGCAGAGTTACCAAGTACCCAAGTTGGGCCAGTAATTGATGCTAATGCCCGCGATCGCATCCGCGAGTATATTGAGAAGGGTAAGGCAGAAGCACAACTAGCCTTAGAATTACCATCACCCGAACAAGGATATTTTATCGGCCCAGTCATATTTAGTGAAGTATCGCCAAATGCGGTAATTTCCCAGCAAGAGATTTTTGGCCCTGTGCTAGCCGTAATTCGGGTGAAAGATTTCCAAGAAGCTTTAGCAGTCGCCAATGGAACTAACTACGCCTTAACTGGCGGACTTTATTCTAGAACGCCTTCGCACATTCAACAGGCGCAGACAGAGTTTGAAGTCGGTAATTTGTACATCAACCGCAATATTACCGGAGCGATCGTTGGACGACAACCCTTTGGTGGATTCAAACTTTCTGGAGTAGGTTCTAAAGCTGGTGGTCCTGATTACCTCCTGCAATTCCTGGAACCACGCGCGGTAACAGAAAATATTCAGCGTCAAGGTTTTGCACCAATTGAAGGTGCAGATTAAAACAAGCAAGGTGGGCAGTGATGCCCACCTTTTTTGTCATTAAACTAAACTCAAGTTTAGGGATTTCCAAGAAATAAATTATCCAATCTTGTGGGGTGGGCATCTTGCCCGCCTTTGACTATGGGCGGGCGAGACGCCCACCCCACAATAAATAGTTGTATATTTTTTTATTTGGAAGTCCCTTACTCAATTAAACTGTAAATAAATTAAAGAATATAAACAAAGCTTTATGACCAATTTAGTCATAAAAATTGCTGAAATACCTCAAGAACTTCTAGCAATTCAAGCAATTAGGATAGCAGTATTTCAGGAAGAGCAAGGGGTAGATGCGGCTTTAGAATTTGATGGTAAAGATGCAATATGCGAACATTTGATTGCTTATTTAAATGAGGAAGTTGTGGGTACCGCCAGAATTAGATATTTAGATGATAAGACTGCCAAAATAGAACGGCTTGCTGTTTTATCTACAGCTAGAGGGCAGGGTATTGGTAAGAAAATTATGGAAAATGCCTTAGAAGTGATAGATAACAAAAATATTCCCGAAGTAGTGATTCATGCTCAAGAATATGTGAAGTTTTTATATAAAAAGTTGGATTTTGTAGAAGAAGGAGAAGTATTTGAAGAAGCCAGTATTCCCCATGTGAAAATGAGAAAAAAATTCTCCCAACGAAAGTAAAAATATACTATATATTTTTCCCCAATTGGTAATGAGAAAATGTATTTTTATGAGCAATTAACTCATTTAAAAAATGTCGTTCCGATTATGTATCCACTTGACTTGGTAGCCAATTGTGTGGAGATAATTTTGCAACATTGTGGCAGTTTGATCCTCTTCTTCTCCAGGCAAAATGGTTTCATTTCTGGGGATGGCTGGAGAAGAGGATAAAAACGAGGACAAGTTAATATTTGCTTCCTCATCTCCCTCATCTGCCTCATCTCCCGGATACACTAGATTTGGTATAAACAGAGTGAACTGACTACCTGCTCCCAAAGTCGATGTCACGGTAACATCTCCACCATGTAAACGCGCTAATTTGCGTGTTAAAGCTAAACCCAAACCAGTGCCTTCGTACTGCCGGTTTAACCGACTGTCAAGCTGTTTAAAGGGTTCAAATAGAAATTGAAACTGATTTGAATCTATACCAATTCCAGTATCGGAAACTGTAAATGTTATCCCTTCCGGTACTTTTTTGACTACCAGCGATATCTGTCCGCCTGGGGTGAACTTAACGGCATTAGTGAGTAGGTTGAGTAACATTTGCTTGATCCGCCGCTCATCAGCAATACAAATATCCGCTTCGATGTCAATTTGATATGTGAGTTGCAATCCTTTTTCTAAGGCGCGATCGCGCACTGTCCATATAGCATAATTACATAAGTCGGACACTGACAAAGGTGACAATAACAGCTCCTCTTTGCCTGCTTCTACCTTAGATAAATCAAGGATATCGTTAATCAGTGCCAGCAGATGTTCACCACTACTATATATAGAATTTACATATTCGTTCTGCTTTTCATTAAGAGAGCCAACTATTTCTTGTTGCAGCAACTGTGACAAACCCATAATCGCATTGAGAGGGGTACGTAACTCATGGCTCATGGTTGCTAAAAACTCACTTTTTACCCGACTGGCAGATTCTGCTGCTTCTTGCGATGCACGTAATTTCAACTCTGTCTGCTTACGTTCAGTAATGTCCTCAATCATCGCTAGAAAAAACTCAGGTTCACCATCGCTGCCTGGTATAACAGAAACAGAGATATGAGTCCAAACTAAGCTACCATTTTGATGTAGGCAGCGTCTTTCCATCTCAATGCGATGTCTTTCGACAAGCTCTTCCTCATGTTTTGAGGGTTGGAAGCCGTCCCTTGAAGTTGTCTTTAAATCTGTGCCAATTCCTGACATAAGTTGTTTGTAAAGTTTTAAATCCCCCTTTTCTGTGGAAATGTAATCGGTAAAGCTCTTGCCATATAGCTCTTCTCGGCTGTATCCTAAAATCTCGCACAGTGCCAGATTAGTATCAACTATCTGCGCTTTCATATCTATAAGTCCAATACCGATAGAAGAACGCTCAAAAATCGCTCGAAATTGCGCTTCACTCTTTCGTAGTGCTTCTTCTACGATGTTTCGCTCCCTCGCTTCTATAGCCAGCGTCACGAAATCTGCAATTGAGCCAACAAAAGTCTCTTCTTCCAAAGTCCATTGACGACCTTCGCCTATGTGTTCGTGACACACTACACCTACCAAACGACCCTCTAGCCAAATTGGTGCATACAGTATGGATGTGATGCCTAAAACTGAAAGATAAGACTCAGATAATTCTTGGGTTCTAGTATCGTTTCTGGCATCATCTGCGGCAATGGTACGTTCTTCTTCTAAAGCCTGGAAATAAGCCGGATAATTTATTTTTAAAAGCGAGTTACCAAAGGTATGCTCCTTAGTCTTCACATCATATAAATCGATGCATTCAATTTGGGAACGTTCTTCATTATATAACCATACCCCAACTCGCTCCACCAAGAGCGTCTGAGCAGCAGTTTCTGTAATTTCCCTCAACACCGCATTGAGATTACCCTGCTGAAATGTCTTGCTTCTTGCCAGTTGTACCAGAGTCTGGCTTTGTTTTCGCCGACTATTTTTTCTGATTTGTAGAGCCTCTTGGGTCTCGTTCTGCTCTGTAATATCTATAGCTGACACCACCTGCATTAGTTGCCCTCAAGAAGAAATAATTTGGACTTGCAGTTCTCCGGAAAAAAATAGAACTGTCTTTGTATAACTACAATTACTTGATTTGGTTTTTCAGAACCGGAAAATATAATTTTTTTCATCAAAATTTATAATTCTGGCTAAGGAGTTAAAGCTAGATTTTGCTGCTCACTTCTGTTACTTCATGCTAGTGATTTTTGCCAGGGGATATTTAACATTTCAAAGAATTTTTACTATTAAGTAATTCTTCTATCTAATTCTTCTATCAAGTAAAGTTCCTGTTAATTAGTATAATGTTTTGAATTTAATTCTGGGGATTGGGAACTGGAAAAATTTTTCTTAATCCTAATCCCTAATCCTCAGTTAAAGTTATTGCTTAGTGCTGACTAGCAAAACACTGTTGATTCTCCTAGAGAAAGATACCTAATGACTCAAATTTTGTCAAAATTGAGCTAACGGCAGCTTTTACGGAGGTGGAACGATGACGGATAGCAATGTGAGAATTGTTTCCTTGATTCCCGGTGGGACAGAGATTTTAGCGACACTAGGGTTGGTTGATGCTATTGTGGGGCGATCGCACGAATGCGATTACCCTCCAGAAATCTACAATCGCCCCATTTGTACCCAAGCACGTTTAAACTCTAATGCCTCCAGCAGCGAAATTAACGATGAGGTGAACAATTTATTACAATCTGCTCTCAGTATTTATGAAATCAAAATAGATGTTTTAGAGCAGTTAAAGCCTACCCACATTCTCACTCAAGATCAGTGCGATGTTTGCGCTGTCAGCTTACACGAAGTGGAAAAGGCAGTTGCCTCACTCATTGACAGCAAACCTCAGATTATTTCTTTACAACCCAATACTCTCCAGGATGTTTGGGCTGACATTGAACGAGTCGGCAACATCTTTGGCGTAGACTCGGTAAAAATCTTAGAAAATTTAGAAGCTCGGGTCAAAATTTGTCAGCAAAGAATCCAAGGACTTTCTTTACATGAACTGCCTACTGTCGCCTGTATCGAGTGGACTAATCCTTTGATGATTGCGGCGAATTGGATTCCTGAATTAGTTAACTTAGCAGGAGGACAGTCTCTATTTTGCGCTAAAGGTCAGCCGTCTCCTACCTTACCCTGGGAAACACTTTTAATAACCAATCCAGATGTAATTGTTTTTATGCCTTGTGGCTTTGATTTAAATCGCACTCGCCAAGAAGCCAACTTGTTAACTCAACGTCCAGAGTGGGAAAAACTACACGCTGCCGAAGCTGGTAGAGTTTATATCACTGATGGCAATTCTTACTTTAATCGTCCAGGACCAAGACTGGTAGATTCTCTAGAAATTTTGGCAGAAATTTTGCATCCAGAAATTTTTCAATACGGCTACAAAGGAACTGGTTGGGAACCTTTGTAATTTAACTAGTAGTCCACCACGCTAACTTTGATGGGTGAATAAGTTCGTAAGCTGTTGCGCCTTTAATTTGCACTAATATTTTTTCAAGATGATTGTGGGGTGGGCATCCTGCCCGCCCTGATAATGCAAGTTCTATACATAACAGCTTAGTCAGGACTTTAGTCACTTGATTTGAGCGACTAAGCGCTCACTACAAACCAAGCATTGTTGACTTGGCGGACTACTAGATTAAAACTAGCCCTTTCAAGGTGACTCATAAAATCTCTGTTTTCCTCTCTGCGTCGCGCCAGTTGCTACAAGTCGGGGAACCCGCTCAAGGCACTGGCAACTCTATTGCTAAGGTTTAATAAATTACTTTTAAACCGCAGAGGACACAGAGAAAAGAGGAATTGTACCAGAAAATTATTGTGAATTTTTCACTCTTCTCATAGCTAGATTAAGCTCTCCATTCTGAATAAATTCCTTAAGGAATGCTGGGATTACTACCATCAGTTACGGTATTTGTTCAGAATCTGTCGATGGTTGGTTGTTAAATAACAGCAAACGTGCAGCAAGAATGGCAAATCCGACAGCCGCGATCGCTTTTAACACACGTGTAGGTAATAATTCGGCTACTGCACCCCCAGCTAACGATCCCAACAGGCTTGTCAACAGCAATGCGCCTGCTGCACCAAAAAATACTGCACGCGGAGAATTAGAACGCCCTGAAAGTGCGATCGCTGCAAGCTGACTTTTGTCACCCAATTCTGATAAAAAAACTGTAATAAAGCTTAGTCCTAAAAGATGCCAATCCATATAATTAAGGGGGAGTGGGGAGTGGGGAGATGAGGGAGATGAGGGAGAATAACTACTAACTTCTAATTCCTAATTCTTAACTAGTAACTTCTAACTCCTAACTCCTAACTTTTAACTTTTAACTAACCTTGAAATACATCCCAAAACAGCATTAAGGAAATCACTAACAACATCACACCGGCTGATTTTTCTATAGTTTTCGGGCTGAGTCGGCTGGCTATCCAACTACCTAAAAGTACACCTAATAAGCTGGTGGTTATCAGCGCCGCCGCCGAGCCGATAAATACCACCCACGGCGAATGAGATTCTGCACTCATTAGCAGAGTTGATAGCTGAGTTTTATCTCCAATTTCTGCGAGAAAAATAGTTACAAAGGTTGTACCAAAAACTACTAGCACTGATTGCTGCTTTTGAGGACTATCGGCAATTACAGGCTGAATTGGCTCAACAGCGATCGCCGGAGTTAAGTTAAAATCGTTGCTGTCTTTCAGTTCTAGCTCAATCTCAGACTGAGATATGCCAGAAATGCCCTTATATGCAGAGTCAAGTTTCACAGGTAGTAGTTTTGGTTGCTAGGGTGTTTTCATATTTCTATCATATTCTCAGATTGTTGTAATAAATTGCAACCCTACAGAATAAAATGAGTCGTGGGAGTGTCACAGCCCTACAGCTTGATCGAAGCGTAGTATTTCGAGACTGCGATCGCCATATACTCCTTCTATTTGCTGGCGACAGCAGTCAATAGCAAAATCGTTAACTTCTTCTGGTTCAACCCCATACATCTCTTGAAACACTTCTGATTCCACACAGCAGAAGCGAGGACGATTTGAGTAGATGCGACATTCTCGCGTGATATGGTCGAAATTAACGCACCATCCCCCTTCGCCTACCATACTGAGGTAGAGTTCTAGTTCTGATGCTGAAAGATAGTCTTCCAAGTCGGGACGCTCTGCTGGATCAAGATTACAGCAGGCTCCACATTGCTTTACACATTGCCAAGTTGACATTTTAGACATCTCCAAATTAGTAATATTTTATGGTAAAAGAATAGAAGCATGAGTTTTTGACTGTTGCAATTGCTGCTGACAATTATAAAGATAGGTCAGTGTTAAGCAAGATTTAATATTTTGCTACTACAAACAGGAAATTTATTGAGATGATTGTATAGAAAGATTTATTAGCTTTTAGGATTCCTTAATTATGAAACCTAATTTAGAAGATATCTCTAGCAGTTTTCCCCGCCGTCAAATTCTTAAAATTGCTCTTACTTTTGTGACTGGCTTAACCACGACATCATTGGTCTCTTTTTTCATGACCAAATCCTCAAAGCCAGCACAAGCAATTGTTGTGCAACGACCAAATGAGTTTGAGCTTGAGGGTCAAGGTACTCACATCAAGTATTCAATTCTCAATCAAGTTCCACAGCTTGATTACAGAACTAAGAACATTTATGAGCATTTCAGTGGCGATCAAATTGAGACATTAGCTACTGATATCGGTACACTAATAACGGTAATTATTAGCAGACCGCCAAACCCTGACCTTGGAGGAAATATAGTCAAACTGAGCTTTCTCTTACCAATTATCAACCTAGCTATTGGGAGTCGAGAAAGTCCTGTCCAAACCGAAGCAATTTTAACTACTGAAAGAACATCAGGATTTATCCGTACTCCCTTGTTTGGACAATTACAGTCATATCAGACTATAGTACTCCGGGGAACCGCTAGATATAGATAAGGGCTAATTTTTGAAATCAGGTCATGTCAATTGATTTTTTCTTGCTTGTGAGAAATCTGGGATTAGAGATTGGGGATTGAGAAAAATTTTCACAGCCCCAGTCTCCCTATTTTACGTTTTTATATCTTTTGTTATAATTTTGTTAAGTAAATTAAATCTAACAGGCCATAGCCAGATATGATCGATTTCGGGTTTTGTAATTAAGTTATTGAATTTTTTTAAGACAATTGAGAGGAGAAAAGGAAAATGTTTGACGCTGTATCTGACTTGTTTAACGCTTTTATCAGTATCAATTGGGAAGTTATTTTCCAATTGCTGTCTGTGGCGCTAATAGTGATTGCTGGCCCAGCAGTCATCTTTGTGCTGGCATTTCGCAACGGCAACCTTTAAAAGTACTGAGTGCTGATTGAGAGTTAGGAGTGAGTAATTAAATTTTATTCTCAACTCATAACTGATAAATCAGCACTCGTAGTCTCACAAGTGGGAAGTTGATTAAAGACTCCAAACTTCTAACTCCTAACTGATAAAGCTTGAAGCGCAGCTTGGATAATATTGTCATACAGTGGTTGAGAAATATCAACTTCTTTGGCATTTTGACGATTAGTGCCCAGCAAACCAATTAGATGTCCTGGCTGCATAGCTAAGACTTTGCCTTCAGTATTTTTAATTCTTAATTCTGCTTCAATACCGTTTTTATAGAAACCGCAAGTATACTGTCGCTGGTTGTATTCAAAAGTTGTGCTTGACGGGGTAGGTGGCGAAGCCAAAAATTGTTGAAGCTGAATTGGTAGTCTGACACCGATTAACTCTAGCTCAATGGTGGTCTTACCGTTAAAGTAATTTTCTCGCAGTTTGTAAGCGATATCCACTCGCAGTGGTAGTTGGAAATAGTCGCCCCAACGCCAAGCGATCGCTTTGATTTGATACTGCTGATTATCGATAGTTTGAGCAATTGTCAGTTTAATGTGACCCTTCCCAACGATTTTTTGCTCAACCACTTGCACATTAGGTGTCCAGAAAACTGGATCGGGGTTATCCATACCGCAGGGGTGCAGAGCGTTAAGCTGTTGATAAAGCTGCTGATTGACGTGATTTAGATTGACTTCGGCATCAATTTTGAGCAGAGGTTTAAGATGTTGGGGTTCAAGACACTGGTTAGCAAACTCAATCAAACGCGATCGCACCATCTCTAAATTCTCTGCGGGTAGAGAGAATCCCCCGGCTGCTTTGTGTCCACCAAATTTCCCTAGTAAATCGTGACAATATTCCAAAGCTTCAAATACATGAAACTCTGGAATTGAGCGTGCAGAACCGCGTATATGTCCCTCATCCTCATAAGTACCGATGAACACCGGAACACCGTAGCGTTCCACCAGGCGCGAGGCGACGATACCAATAACGCCATGATGCCAATTGGGTTGAACAACAATTAATACACGGTCTTGCTGTAGAGATGCAACAAATTCTGTTTCTACATAAGCGATCGCTTCTTCTTCAATTTGCTGACACATCTCCTGGCGAGAGGCGTTGATTTGTTCACACTGCATTGCCCTTTCTAGCGCTACTCCCATATCATCTGTAGTCAGCAATTCAATCACAGTCTGGGGATCACCAATTCGACCAATAGCATTAATTCGTGGCCCCAGGCGAAAACCGATATCTTCAGGCTTGAGCGATTTTGGATTTTGGATACTTCGACTTCGCTCAGTACAAGTTTTGGATTTTGGACTTGTACTGAGCGTTCGCGTAGCGTCTCGTAGAGAAGTCGAAGTATTAGAAATTTTCTCCTCTGCTCCCCCGGCTCCCTCATCTCCCCTCGCCTGTACGCCGCCTACCTGAATTAACGCCTGTATTCCGGGTAAGTTTGACTTGGGTAAATGCTGTAAACCACGTTTCACCCAACGACGATTTACGCCAGTTAAGGGGGCTAAATCTGCGATCGTTCCCAGCGTAAATAGTGCTAGCATCGGCTGGATCAAGCCCTTAGTCTCTCCTAGCTGTTGCGCTAGAGACACTGCCAAAATATAGGCAACACCAACACCAGCAACACCCCGATAAGGTGATGATTCCGCTATCAGTTTGGGGTTGAGGATAGCGTTAGCTGGCGGTAATTTTTGAGGTACATCATGGTGATCGGTGATAATCACTGCAAGACCAAGTTCTCTCGCTCTCGCAACTGGTTCAAACGCAGAGATCCCATTATCTACAGTGAGAATTAATCCTACACCTTCGCTGTGAAATTCTTCAACTATGCGTTTATTAATACCATAGCCTTCATGCATCCGACTGGGAATAGCATAATCTACTTGTGCGCCTAAAGTGCGGAGACTACGTAAAAGTAGAGCAGTGCTGGTCATCCCATCAGCATCGTAGTCACCGCAAATAGCAATTTTAGTTTGAGTAGCGATCGCATTTTCCAACAATTCCAAACTAATCGCCAAATCTGGGAAATCTTCTAACGGCGAAGGTAAAACCAAAGACTCTGGATCTAAAAATGCTTGTACCTGTTCTGGTGTTTCCATACCCCGATTAATCAACAACTGGCTGACAATGGGTGAAAGATTTGTCAAAACCGCCAGATTTTGGGCAAATTCTGGTTTTTGTGGATAAATTTGCCAGCGTTGATCGGGTAAGCGTCGGCGAGGCTTTGATAATTCAGATACAGGTCGTTCTAGCACAATAAAATTTAGGAGTTAGGAGAGACGCGATTAATCGCGTCTGTACAGGAGTTAAGAGTTTTGAATTAAAAGTTATTTCTTAACTGATAACTCATAACTCATAACTCCTAACTTTTCTGTTAAAACACGTTAATCCTACCATCATCCATAATATACAACGAGCGATCGCCAGGAGAGCGCCAAGTTGGACGAAGTTCCAGCCGCAATGTACCAAAGTTAGGTTTAGAGACAATTGCTTGTAGTGATAAACCCTTTTCGCTCCAAAATATCAGAGATGTATTTGGCTCCGTACCCTCTATTTGTTCTAAACTTAATTTCTGTCCTGGACTCAAGGATATTGCATCAGTCCCGGAGGGTTTTTGGATTTTGATTAAGTTAGGTGTGCTATTTATAACTTCAACTCGGATGTGTTGCCCGGGTGTAAACTGAATTGAGTGCGATCCACACTTAGAAGCACAAGTTCGAGCTAACGTAGCACTGGGATTATTGATTGATGCAACTAGAACGGTAGCTGCAACTAAAGCAAATGATAGAGGCTTAAACATAATACACAGTATAAGTACTAAACTGGAATTTTACTTAAATCTAGTACTATTAAGCCTCAGTATATTTTCCAGAATTACTTTGCTAATTCCCAGTTATTAAATTACGATTTATTATAAACATCTCCTCTGGCACCAATGGCATAAATTTCGATGTCTTTAGAATCAATATCCACTGTAAAAATAATTCTGTTTTTACCTATACGTAGTCTGTAAAATCCCTCTCAATCACCTTTCATCTTTCTGATATCTAGTTCTGTAAACGGGATAATGCCTTGGTCTTCGACAGCAATAACAATTTGCCTTATAGCGGTTCCCATTCAGATGCAGTACAACGTTACATCACGAGGTGTAAGGGCACGGCAATGCCGTGCCCCTACGGGTATACCTCACGTAAACGATAACTGCTATATTTGCTCCCGAATATTTTCGACATCTTCGGGATTTGCTTTTTCTAAAAATTTAATCGCTTTTTTACGAAATTTTATTGCCATACCTTACCCAATCGGTCATATCAATTACTTCATCCTCAGCATTATCTGAGGGTACACCAAACTTGGCTTCAAGTTCGCGTTGCTCATCATCACTTATGTAAGGAATCAGAATTTGACAGAGGCAAAGTCTTTCTTCTTGCAGAACTTCACGCATAGTTTCTTTAATCAATGCTTTTAATTCTTGAATTTCCACTGTATGCCTTGAATTCGTAGTTAGATGTAATATATTACCTAGTCTCAGCTTGTACGGGAGGGAAAGGTTAAAGGGCAAAAGAATAATAGTAAGTAGTTCACAACTGAACTTTACTTTTACCTTTCCCCTTCCCCTTCTACTGTGATGCCTCTTTAGCCAAACCGTCCACTGATATAATCCTCAGCTTCTTTAGTTTGAGGAGAACTGAACATTTGGACTGTAGGATTAAACTCAACTAATTTTCCACGACGTTTACCATGTTCGTCAATTTCTGTATTGAAGAAAGCGGTGAAATCAGCCACTCTAGAAGCTTGCTGCATATTGTGTGTCACCATAATAATGGTGTATTGCTCCTTGAGTTGTAAGCAGAGTTCTTCTACTTGGCGGCTAGAAATTGGGTCGAGAGCAGAACATGGCTCATCCATTAATAATACATCTGGCTTCATGGCGATCGCACGAGCAATACAAAGCCGTTGCTGTTGTCCCCCAGATAATGCAGTACCCTTCTCTTTGAGTTTGTCCTTCACTTCATCCCAGATAGCAGCGCGTCTGAGCGAATCTTCCACCAATTCATCAATATTACCTTTGTAACCGTTAGCACGCGGCCCAAAGGAAATATTTTCGTATATTGACTTGGGGAAAGGATTCGGTCTTTGAAAAACCATTCCGATTTGGCGGCGTAATTTTACAGAATTTATCTTAGGATCGTAAATATTGCGATCGCGGTAATTAAGTCTACCTTCAACCTTAGCACCAGGGATTAAATCATTCATCCGGTTGAAGCAACGGAGTAAAGTACTTTTACCACATCCTGAAGGGCCAATAAAAGCAATAATTTGTTTATCAGGAATCTTTATATAGACATCTAAAAGTGCCAGGAATCCACCGTAATAGACCTTCACACCTTCAACATTGAAGACACTATTATTTTGCTCTATCGTCGCACTATCTGATTGACTTCTACTATTGCTATAAGTCATTTGGTTGAACTCCTAATATCTGTGAATATATCCAATTAGATATTTAATTACCTAATTTATTGAGAAGCGTTGCCGAATATAAATTGCTACACCGTTTAAAACTAAAATCAAGAGTAACAACGCAATAATTGTGGCAGCTGCTGCACTAGCAAAACCCGGTTCAGGACGAGTGATGTAACTGTAAATTTGAATGGGTAATGCCATAAACCTCTGAAACAAACCAGGGTTAAAGGTGAGAAAACCCACAGCACCGACAACAATTAGAGATGCTGCATCACCAATAGCGCGGGATACAGAGATAATCACCCCCGTCAAAATACCGGGAACAGCATAAGGTATTACATGACTGCTGATAGTTCGCCATTTTGTGACACCTAATCCGTAAGAAGCATTTCTCAGGGAATCTGGGACAGCGCGAATTGCTTCTCTAGCTGTCACAATAATTACTGGTAAAGACAACAAAGATAAAGTCAATGCACCAGAAATCAAAGCGGGGCCAAAGCCAAGCAAATAATTGAAAACCCCTAAACCCAGCAATCCATAAACGATAGAAGGTACACCCGCCAGATTACTGATATTAATCTCAATAATCGCTGTCCACCAAGCTTTAGGTGCATACTCTTCTAGATATAAAGCTGCTCCGACACCAATGGGGACAGTAACTAAAATCACAACCAGCCCTAAAAGAATGCTGCTGATAATTGCAGGGCGGATACCACCTTGGTCAGGAAAACGAGAAGGAGTTTCCGTGAGAAAGCCGGGTGACAAAAATCTGCCTAATCCGTCTTTAAAAATATCAAAAAGTAGCAACGCTAGGATAAATAAACCAATCAGCAATCCTAACAAAAAAAGGACTTCAAATACTTTCCCTAATGTCTCCCTACTTTCAACATTATCGGTAAATTCTGCCGCAGAATCTAGAGAATCATCTTGTTGATAACTTGTAGCCATATCTATTTAGTCGTATTTTTCTTTAAAGCGATTAGCAATCCAGAAACTAACAATATTCAAAACAAGGGTAAGTAGAAATAGAACAGCGCCTACAGCATATAATGTCTTAAAATTGAGACTACCACGCGGACTATCTCCACCAGAAATTTGTGCCATGTAGGCTGTCATTGTTTCTACTGATTCCGCAAAGTTAATAGTTATTCTTGGTTGCTGTCCGGCGGCGATGAGGACAGTCATTGTTTCACCCACAGCTCGAGAAATACCCAAAATAATCGAGGCTATGATTCCAGAAAGCGCGGCTGGTAGAACTACTTTAAAAATGGTTTCTAGTTTAGTAATACCTAAAGCATAAGCTCCTTCTCGCAATGAGCGTGGAACTGCTCGAATAGCATCTAAGCTGATAGAACCAACAGTAGGAGTAATCATTACCCCCATCATTAACCCCGCACTTAAAGCGTTGAATATTTCCAGAGGGATAACATTCCGCAGCAATGGTGTTAGGAACAACAGGGCAAAGTAACCATACACTACTGTAGGTACTCCCGCCAAAAGTTCAACTGCCGGACGTAAAACTGCTGCTACTTTGGGTTGAGCATACTCACTTAAATAAATCGCAGAAGATAAACCTAAAGGAATAGCAACTGCCATAGCAATAGCTGTAGTCAAGAAAGTGCCATTAATCAATGGCCAAACGCCAAAATGTTTATTGGCAAATAGAGGTGTCCATTTAGTATCAAGAAAGAATTGGGCAAAGGAGACTTCTTGGAAAAAACTGAATGTCTCCTGAAAAATAATTACGACAATACCAAAGGTAGTCAAAACCGAGACTAAAGCACAAGCAAATAAAATCACCGCAATAATCTTTTCGGAAATATCTTCCGATGCATTTTTCTCCAGTGATTCTCTAGATTGTAGATAAGGAGCGTCTTGAAAATTGGTATTTTGCATAAACAATTAACTCACTAAAACTAAACTACAATACCTGAGACTTAAATTAAATAAAGTTTGTGATTGGTTCACCTGGTTTTGCTTTTTTAAACTTTGTCCCAGTTTCACCAGTCGCAAATTTTTGTTTAACTTTGACGTAAGCTTCATCAGGTAATGCTACATAACCAACACTATCTACCCACTTCCAAGAATTTTCTAGATAAAAATCTACAAATTCTTTGACTGCTGGCTTAGTATCTAAGGATTTTTTACTGACATAGATGAAGAGAGGACGGGATAAAGGTGTATAGATATTTTTAATTACATTATCCACCGGAACTGGTTTTTCACACTTTCCGGTAAGACTTTCTACAGCAACTAGATTCAGTTTGTCTTGATTTTGAATGTAGTAAGATATCCCGACATAACCCAAGGCTGATACATCACCTGAAACTCCTTGTACGAGAAGGTTTTGATTTTGAGTAGCAGTGTAGTCTGTACGGCCATTCTTGGCTTTACCAGTTACAGCTTGAGTCATATAATCGAATGTTCCCGTATCAGAAGATGGAGCATACAGCTTCAGCTTTTCGTTAGGAAACTTGGGATTAACTTGATTCCATGCCAATATTTTGCCGTCTGATTTGCCGCCCCAAATTTTACCCAGTTCCTTAATAGTTAGACATTTCGCAAAGTTATTTTTACGGTTGGCAATAACAGCGATGCCATCTAAAGCTACAGGTAACTCTACAAATTTAATATTCTTACTTTGACATTTTTTGATTTCTTCATCTCTAATGGTGCGAGAAGCACCAGCTATATCAATATCGCCATTACAAAATTTACTGAAACCACCGCCAGTACCACTTGAGGCAACGCTTACTTTAGCTTCAGGTTTGACTTTACCGTATTCTTCTGCAACTGCTAAAGAAATGGGAAAACCTACAGCTGCACCATCAATGCTCACCTGACTTTTCTTTTCGTCATTACTGCCACAAGCAGTGATACTGCTGGCAATAATCATTAAAAATGTCAGTAAGAAGCTATTCTTGAATCTGCTACGAAAGCTCATAAATTATCAATTGAGATAAAGTTACAGGAAATTGCTTATACTTGGCTATCTGCAAGTAGAGAATGCTGCATGAAAAATAAATATCATGCTTTGTTTGCAGCTTGCACTTTGTCAAAAATTGCTCCATCTCCAAAAAACTTTTTCTGAATAATATCCCAACCACCTAAATCTTGAGATGTAAATAAAGTTTTAATTGGCGGATGTTGGGAAGCTACTTCTTCGGTAACAGTGGGATTAACAGGACGATATTGTAATTTGGCAAATTCCCGTTGAGCTTCTGTTGAGTAAAGAAAATCAACAAACGCTTGTGCAACTTCTCTTGTACCGTGTTTATCAACGTTTTTATCAACTACCGCCACAGGATTATCAATGGAAATATTAACTTGTGGTACAATATAAGGCAACTTTGTCCCATTTTTACCCGCCAAAATCACCTCATTTTCGTAGTTGATTAAGACGTCTCCTTCACCTTTTTGGAAGAATAAATCGCTAGCCTCACGCGCATCTTTCGTTAAAGTAGGGGTATTTTTATAAACTTTAGTGACATAATCTAGCGCTGTAGCCTCATCACCGCCTGTTAGACTTACCGAACCCCAGAAAGCCAAGAATTCCCAGATAGCAATACCAGAAGTTTTTGGGTTAGCTGCAATTACTTTCACGCCATCTTTTGCTAAGTCTGCCCAAGTCTGGATGCCTTTGGGGTTGCCTTCACGAGTGACGATCGCAGCAACCGATCTACTAACAATACCACTTCTCGGTGCTTTGATTTCCCAACCTGATTTAATTAAACCCGCTTGCTGAATTTTACTGACATCTAAGGGAAGCGCTAAATGTACTATATCTGCTTCTTGCGAACCGTCAATTACACCAGTTGCTTGAGCTACAGAACCACCATAACTTTGCTCAAATGTGACGTTTTGGTTATGTTCTTGCTTCCACTTTGCCACAAATTTGGGAATTATCTGGTCATGAGCTGCTTTGGTGACGGAGAAAGAAACGAGTTTTAATTTGACATCATTTTTGCTAGCTGAACTGCTTTCAGAACAGGAGGCAACTGTTATACTGAAAAAAATACCTATTAGAAACAGACTCACAAAGCTTTGTAGAGTGCGTCCATTCAAGCCAATTTTAATTGTGTGTTTATACCAGAGTTGTATACTCTGTAAGGCTTTCATAATATAAGCCTGTATCCCTTCACTCAGGAATTGACTTAATTGTGTCGGTTGTTGCGACTCGCTCATCAGAATTCACCCCTAAATCTACGGTATTTCTAGACGGATACCGTAATAAAATAATTATAGGGTACATAGAATAATATTTATCATCTGGGTTAAATTTTTTTTACTAATTGAGCAATTTATGATTAAAAGTGGCAAAGAAATCTGATTTTCCAAGGCATTTCAAAAAACGGGTTTTTTCTGCTGGAAAGCGAAAAAATCCGATCCTATCAATGCATAATTTTTACTATAAGTATGTGATGATTAATACAAAAAATCTTATAGGCTCGACTTTTTGAGCCAGTCAAGCTGTTTTTAAATTAGAGTAGCCGCACTACAGCATCTTGAATATCATATTTAGCGATCGCGCTCATACTGATGTAGCAACTGGTTGTCAGATATTGACTCTATTGATATAATAGATAATCAGGCGATAAGATTTAAGTACTCACCAACTGAGTCACGCGCTTCAATATACGTACCACGTTGTACAATTCATTTCCAGGGTTTCGCATCAAAAAACCCTTTGATAAAGCATAACCCGGTGAATTTTCTTTCACTAATTTTACGAAAATAAACTCGCTTCCCGTGGTAATCATACCAAAACTAGGTTTATCGTTATCCCGATTTCCCAACAGATAAGCAAGAATTTGAGCGAGTCCTTGTTCCACTGAAAAGGAAGCTCTTTTAGAGGGTGTTTGAAAAGTAATTGGTTGTGATTTTAGGAACTTATCGATCCCCCTTAACCCCCCTTAAAAAAGGGGGAAGAATCAAAGTCCCCCTTTTTAAGGGGGACTTAGGGGAATCTAGAACATTTTACTACCAAGAAGAGGACTTTTAAAACAACCTCTTAGACTCAATAATCATCACCCAAAATTGCTCTTTTAAAACTAAGGTATCTATTCTGCCTTTGATAATTACATCTTCATCTGGTACAGCAATATCTATAGATTCTTCTGATTTTACATAAAACGGAGCTAAATAAAAATCCCCAATAAATAAAAAGTAATGGGTCTAGAACTGCCATTCTAACTACATCTTCTAGTAAAGGCGGGTAATTCAGAAGATTTAAATAATCCGTTTTAACTTTATCTAAAGTTGTTTGTCTAAATCATTAATTTCTGGTAAATCTTCTTGTCATTCTTGAAATAATGAGTCATTCAAAACTAACTAAATGCCAAAGTTATCAATTAAATCGCGTAAGTCGATGACTTTTGCTTGGATTGTTTGCGTCATAGATTTTGGAGAGTGGAAAATAGGGCTTACAGAAAATACCTCTAAAACTCTGATTTCTCCGTGCCCTCCGCGCCTCTGCGGTTCGTTATTCCATAATAAACCTTATAGCGGTTCCCATTCAGATGCGGTACAAGATTATATCGCAAGGTGTAAGGGCACGGCAGTGCCGTGCCCCTACGGGTGTACCTCACGTAAACGAGAACCGCTATATCTAAGTTGAAAACTGTAGTTTTCGCCCTCACCCTAAATCCCTCTCCCAAGCTTGGGAGAGGGACTTTGAAATTCCCTCACCTTATCCCAAATTTGGGATAAGGGGTTGGGGGATGAGGGCAAATCCTTTTCATCACCAAAGAACTACAGGTTTCAAAATAGACGTGGTTTAAGTGTTAATTATGAATTATTTTATCCTATTCATTAGTTGCTGCTTCTAGCCAAACTTCCACATCATTTGTTAGCAACTTCTGGGCTGCATCCATCATTGATGTTGCTATATCTTTGAGGTCTTCACGATTGTTTAAGTAAGTTTTCAACGCTTCCATTGGGTCGATGCTGCTACTCGCGCTCAATTCAGGAATGCGAGGCCTGGCTAATTGACTTACTAATTCTGCTTGAATGGTGTAGGTATGAGCGAGATTTAAAGCAGTATGTAGAGAGGAACTGTCAATTAAATCCATCTGTTCAGAGCGGAGTTTATAAATTAGCCGCACTACAGCATCTTCAATATCATACTTTGCGATCGCCTTCATTAACACCCCTTGCGGATCATCTGCTTTCGATATATCCACCTCAATGGTGCGGAAAGTCCGAACTGTTAAAGGACAAAATTCCCATTCAGCACTTCCCCGTTCCAATTCCAGCATCACATAGCCTTTGTCTTCTTTTTCTTCACTAAAATCTACCCGTTCAATACTCCCTGGATAAATTACCGGCGGATTGTTAGATTTATTCAGATTTTGGTGGCGGTGGACGTGTCCCAATGCTACATAATCAAAACAAGGTCGTGTCAGCAAAGATAGGGGTAGAGTAAAGCCTTTACCTACTGCCAAAAAGCGTTCTGCCCCCAAAGTAGCATTGTCAGCCATCAAGTGAGCCAGAAGAATAGTAGGCACATCGGGGTCAAGACGACGAATTTCCCCTTCTATAACAACTCGCAGACGTTCCGTTAATAGTTGGTTGACTTCCGCCAAAGACGAACCTTCAGTCTCTTGGCGAGTCATCAGAGTCGAACGAGTCAGCCAAGGGAGGGTAATTACTTGGACTTTGCCGTTGCGGGTTTGAATGCAGTGCGTAGTTAATGTATCACCCACAACAAATCCTGGTACTCCCAAGGTGCGGTAAATATTTAAACTCGCTCCTCCCTGTCCTTGGGAATGTTGGTCATGGTTCCCCACCAACAGCACTGTTGGAATATTAGCATCCATCAAACGGCGAAATTGGCTGGCAAAAGCTTGCTGTACATAAGGCGGTGGTGTAGCATCCGGGAAAGCATCACCACCAAATATCACCATATCTACAGTATCTGCGATCGCTCGGTCAATACATATAGAGAGAGTATTGACAAAATCCTCCAACCGTGTATTTAATCCAGTCGCGGGATTAATTCGTCCGTGGGAGAAGCCACTTCCCATGTGGATGTCGGAGAGATGGAGGATTTTAATCATATTTGCCCTTTGTCCTTTGTCTAATACTAATGACAAATGACTAATGAGCAATAACTAAATATGAATTCCACATTCTGTTTTATCACTTCCCCGCCAGCGTCCGGCGCGTTCGTCTTCGCCTTGGCCTACTTTAGTGGTGATAGGTTCGTCGCCGATACTGGGATAACCTTTGTCGTGTAGAGGGTTGTAAATGACTCCATGTTCAGCCACGTATACCCAACTGTCTTGGCGTGTCCAGGCAGCTATAGGATTTACTTTCAGCCGACCTTTACCATCTAATTCAAATATGGGCATATTTGCACGGGTTACTGCTTGGTCACGGCGGCGTCCGGTAATCCAAGCGACGCTGTTGAGTTCGTCTAGACCCCGTAGCAGTGGTTCAATTTTTGTAATGTGATGGAATTGGGCAATATCCTTGTCCCAGAGTTTATCGCCATATTTCGCTTCAAAGGCTTCACGGGTGTCTACGTCTGGAGTTTTGAAGGTTTGCAAATCCAGATTGTAGATTTCTTTGGCTTTGGCTACTAATTCTAGGCTTTCGGCAAAGTGGTGCAAGGTGTCGAGAAATATTACAGGAACGGGATGCTTCAGTTCACTGTAAAGAATATGGGTAATTATCATGTCATCCACGTTAAAGGCGCTTGTTTGCACCAGTTCCGTTGGGATATTCTCTATAGACCATGCCAGGATGTCTTTAGGAGTGGCAGTTTCAAATTGTTCATTTAGTTGCTCTAAGTCAAAAGCGATCGCTTGGTTTCTAGATGCCGTGGATACTGTCATGATAATCTTCTATTCAAATATTTTTACCTTGATTAATACTGATCTTACTCGATAAAGGCGCGTATTCCGCTCGGATATAAGGTAATCATTTTGTTCGGAAATTACTACATTATGTTATGGGCATTGGGCATTGTTCTATTTTTAATATTTAATCTTTAGTCAAAACTAATACATACGTATAAATTACAGTGTTTATTAAGAAAATTTACGGCATTTTAAGTTTTACAGTGCTTTTATAGATATATATACTGATTTTGATATGGTTAAGGAACTATTAATAAAAAGGATTTTACTTAAATGAACGATTCCAAACTGCCCAATGCTTTAGGACAATCTATGATTATGGGCGCTTTGATGATCTTAACCAGCGTTGGGATTATTACAATCATGAACTTTTTCTAAGATCAATATTTCTAATTTCAGCAATAAAACTTCACATAGCCCTGCTTAAAACTGAGCGGGGCTTTTACTTTTCTGATGCACATATATCAGTGCATATTAAGCCTCTTCTGTAACTTTCGACAGAGAATAATTTTTAAGACGTGTTTTTACGTAGGGCTTGCCATCAGAGAAATTCAAATAGGGATGCGATCGCTATAAACCTTACCCTAGTAATGAAGAGTTTGTAGTAAGCACTGAAGTGCTTAGAAAATAAGGACTAAAGTCCTTACTACGAACTTGCTTACTTTAATTAGTGACCGACTGGCGCTTTCACTCCGGCACCGCCTTTGCCCAGGAATAATAACAGGGGTAATGAACAAAGAAACCCTATGCCTACGACTCGAAAGCAATCTGCGTAAGACAAAACAGCAGCCTGAGTGTCTACTGTTTGACTTAATAAAGCGAGTGCTTGTTGTTGCGCTGTTGCCGCATCCATGCCTTGGCCTTGAAGTGCCCCATTGAGCAAGTCGAGACGCTGATTGGTTTCTGGGTCATAAGGACTAAGTTTTGCTAACAGGATATCTCGATGAAAAGTCTGTCTGCGGTCAAGCAGAGTTGTAAGTAGGGCAATACCGATACTGCCACCTAGTTGTCGAGTCAGGTTGTAGAAACCAGAACCGGCAGAAATATCTTTTTTGGGTAGCGGCCCTAAAACTGCCAAACTCAAAGGGAGAAACATAAATACAGTAAAAGCTCCGCGCCATACCAATGGCCAAAATAAATCGTCTGTCCCGCTTTGTGGGGTAATTGCTGCTAATTGAAACATGACTCCAGATGAGCCGACAGCACCGATCGCAATTAAAAATCGGGCATCAACTATACTAGTTAGCTTGCCTAATAAAACCATCCCGATGGCAGACGCTAAAGCCCCAGGTGCTAATAATAGTCCTGTTTGTGTTGCCGTAAATTGCAGTACGCTTTGAGCAAATATCGGTACAGCAAAAAGTGCGCCATAAAGCCCCATACCCACCACTGCTGAGAGAACGCTTCCCGCAGCTAAAGAACGGTGACGCAAAACTCTTAAATCTACAGCTGGGTGATCTGTTTTCAGTTCTCGCCAAATAAACAACCCCAAGCCCATAATACCGAGAATAGTCAGAGTGACAATGAAACTGGAGGAAAACCAGTCGTCTGTTTCCCCTTCTTCTAATACAGTTTGTATGCTACCCACAGCCACAATTAAAAACCCAATTCCCCACCAATCAACAGCTTGATTCTTTGTCTCACTCTTTTCCTTATTCTTTGGCAAAAACGCCAAAGACATGGCGACTGCAATGATCCCAAAGGGAATGTTGACAAAGAAAATCCAGCGCCAGCCTAAACCATCTACTAAGAATCCTCCTAAGGTTGGGCCAATTGCTGGCCCAGCTATCACACCCACACCAAAAACTGCTTGAGCCAAACCTTGTTCAGCTGGGGGAAAAGTCTCGAACAAAATCGCCTGGGCTTTCGCTAGCAAACCGCCACCGCATAAACCTTGGAGAATTCGAGCTACGATCAACATCGGCAGATTGAAGGATAGCCCACATAAAATAGAGGAAATCGTAAAACCAACCAGCGAGAAGATAAAGTAGGTTTTACGCCCAAAGTAATCTCCCAACCATGCAGATAAGGGAATTAAGACGACGTTAGCGATCGCATATCCGCTAACTACCCAACCCACTTCACTGATAGTCGCACCCAAACTAGCCTGAATATCAGTGAGAGCTACGTTAACAATACTAGTATCAATTACTTCTAAGATTGCACCAAGAGAAGCCGTAAAAGCGATCGCCCACTTCAATGGGCCTTGGACATAACCGAATTGGTCAATACTAGAAGGTTTAATGTTGGTAGCCATTATTTAGCACAAGTAATATTTGGGAGATGTCAAGCAATGCCTTGGTTGTCCAAAGCTAAAATTAAGTATTGTATATATACGCTACGGTAGCGTATCATATAAAAACGGTCAAGAGAGTTTTCAACAAAAAGTAGCAGAAATACCTATGCTAAAGATGGATAGTCATTGCTGCTGTTTTAGTGCATGGGAAATGAGTTCGGCACTGATTTATTCCCCATGTGGTATGTTCTATGCCCAAACTTAGAAGCAAATGGCCAAGAAGATATTGCTTGGGGATGATATTTTTATGAGTAAGCAAATTAACGCACCCTCTGGACGGCCACGCAGCATCCAGGCCGATCAAGCTATTCTGCAAGCGACTTTGGATTTGCTTGCAGAGGTAGGATATGAAAGCATGAGTATAGAAGCGATCGCTTCCCGTGCTGGAGTTGGTAAAACCACGATCTATCGGCGTTACACATCCAAAGAAGAACTAGTTGCAGATGCAATAGAAAGTTTGAGGGAAGAATTACCGATCCCCGACACAGGTAGCTTTTGGGGAGACATGGATATCTTGATCAATAATGCCGCCAAAAAAATAGATAGTCCCCTTGGTCGTCAGACACTCGCCCTGATAATTAGTACAGCGTCTAGCAATCCTCAGTTTGCCGAGGTTTACTGGACAAAATATACCAAACTTCGACGTGAAGCCTTGTCTAAAGTACTTAAGCGTGCCAAGTCTAGAAGTGAAATTCACCAGGATGCCGACATTGAGCTAATTATCGACCTTTTAAGTGGGTCACTGTACTACGCACTTATTTTTAAACCCATCACCGAGCCAGTAGAAGCGTATATGCGTCGCACAATGAATCTTCTCCTCAAAGGTATTAGTGCTGGTTGAAAGGGAATGGGGAATGAGGGAAGAATTCTTAAAAACTTCTAACTCCCCAGTCCCCAATCCCTAGGGACTGTTTTCAAACTCGAAGATCCCCCCTAACCCCCCTTAAAAAGGGGGGAAAAGAAACTCTAAAAGCCCCCTTTTTAAGGGGGGTTGGGGGGATCTCCAAAGACTCAGTGCTTCAAGAAAGGTTTGAAAACACGCCCCAATCCCCAATCCCTAGTCCCCAATCCCTAGTCCCCAGTCCCCAATTCCAACTTGTTATCAAAATAACTTTCCATTATAGTTCATAAATGAGATGATGGAGGAATTAGAGAAAAAGGTGGACAATTGTTATTTTTCTCCTTCCGCTTCTGGTTGCAGAATAGCATCACAGTATTGAATGAGGGTTGTCAAGCGATCGCAAATCGTCTGAAGTCTCGTTTGTGCAGTAGATGCTTGCCGCGCTCCTTGCAAAAACATCACATCTATTGCCAACAGGCGCAATTGCTTGCTCATCTCCGTTTGATAAGACTGCACTCGCCAGTTTTCATCAGCCAAAGGCACAATCTCTTGCCCAAAAAATTGCTGCAACGAGGCTACACTCTGCCGCAGTTCGAGCGCAACGATTTGGGTAGTAGTGGCATCGGAGCGTAATTGCTCTAATAAGGTTACGAATGCCACATATTTCTCAGGGTTTAAAGACATCCAGTGCTAGTTAAGATAGTATTAATGTCAAGATTAATGTCAAGTAATTTTTCTTCTACAATAAACTTCTCTTTTAGACTTATCACCATTAAAAGCCTCAAATTCTAGTTTGAGGCTTAGTTTGCTATCAATGCATTCTCTTTCTTTATGATCCTTGAAGCTTCAAACCGGATGATTACCAGACGCTCCTGCATCGCTAACGTTGCACTATCGGTAATTGGATAATCATCCTCACACTGCTTTTTCTACCCTTCTCTGGGCGATAGCATCTTTTCAGGGTGATGCTGTCAGTTTTATTTATCTTTCACTTATCTACCGATCCTATCCAAACCCAATTGTATGAGCAGTCTAGCAATAAATTCATCAGTTGATCTTGCCATTCCCGAATGGTTAAAAAAATGTTTGAAGGAGGCATCCACAAGTAGCGGTGTAGCTGAAGATGACCGAAGACATAGCGATACAGTCTTAATTGGTCGAGCATTTGAATTTGCTTACCAACTCCATCAAGGTCAATACCGCAAATCGGGAGAAGCATACATTGCTCATCCCATCGCTGTAGCCGACTTGCTGCGTGACTTGGGAGGCAGTGCTGCTATGATAGCAGCTGGATTTCTCCATGATGTAGTTGAAGATACAGAAGTTACAAGTCAAGAAATAGAAGAACGCTTTGGCCCAGAAGTGCGGCAATTGGTGGAAGGTGTCACCAAGCTTTCTAAAATTAATTTCACCAGCAAAACCGAAAGCCAAGCCGAAAATTTCCGGCGGATGTTTTTGGCAATGGCGCAAGATATTCGAGTCATTGTGGTGAAATTGGCAGATCGTTTGCATAATATGCGAACTTTACAATATATGTCAGAGGCCAGCCGCCGCCGCAGTGCCCAAGAAACGCGAGATATTTTCGCGCCCTTAGCTAATCGCTTGGGGATTTGGCGGATTAAATGGGAACTGGAAGATTTGGCTTTTAAGTATTTGGAACCGGAAGCCTTTCGCCAAATGCAGGAGTACGTTTCTGAAAAACGGACAGCGCGAGAAGAGAAATTAGCCAAAGCTACAGACATTTTGCGAGAACGTTTGCAGCAAACCGGCATCCACTTTCAAGATATCAGTGGCCGTCCCAAGCACCTTTATAGCATTTATCAAAAAATGCATCGGCAGCAAAAGGAATTTCATGAAATTTACGATTTGGCAGCGCTGCGGATTATTGTTCAAACCAATCAGGATTGCTATCGGGCGTTGGCGGTGGTTCATGATGCTTTTCGCCCAATTCCTGGGAGATTTAAGGACTACATTGGACTGCCCAAGCCTAACCGTTACCAGTCGTTGCACACTGGGGTAATTGGCTTAACTGGCCGTCCTTTAGAGGTGCAAATTCGGACAATCGAAATGCATCACATCGCCGAGTATGGGATTGCCGCCCATTGGAAGTACAAAGAAACAGGTGGTTCTAGTATTAGCCATTTGACAGGGACGGATGACAAGTTTACTTGGCTGCGGCAGCTGCTGGAATGGCAAACTGATCTTAAGGATGCACAAGAATATCTTGACAGTGTAAAAGACAATTTATTTGAAGATGATGTCTATGTCTTCACCCCTAAGGGGGATGTTGTTCCTTTAAGTCCTGGTGCTACAACTATAGATTTTGCTTATCGCATTCATACCGAAGTGGGGAACCACTGTTCAGGGGCGCGGGTGAATGGGCGAATGGTACCACTGTCAACGCGGCTGCAAAATGGCGATATTGTAGAGGTTCTCACCCAAAAGAACTGCCATCCGAGTTTAGATTGGTTGAACTTTGTTAGGACTTCGGCGGCAAAATATCGAATAAAACAATGGTACAAGCGATCGCGCCGGGAAGAAAATGTCGCCCGTGGACGGGAGTTGTTAGAAAAAGAACTTGGTAAAACTGGTTTTGATAATTTACTGAAGTCGGATGCGATGCAAATTGTTGCCGAAAAGTGCAACTACCACAGTGTTGACGATTTACTCGCTGGTTTAGGTTACGGTGAAGTTACCTTGAACCTAGTGTTAAATCGTTGGCGAGAAGTAGCGAAGGGACAACAACCACCTTCTACTGTGTCGCCATTTATCCCCAAAGAACCAAGTACATCAAAAGCTTTACGAGATGCACCTCAAACTACTTCGCGCTCAACTGATTCGCCAATTTTTGGGGTGGAAGGGTTGGTGTATTATTTAGCTGGGTGTTGTACCCCGATTCCTGGCGAACCGATTATTGGTGTAGTGACGCGAGGTAGGGGGATTTCGATTCATCGCCAAGGCTGCAATAATCTTGAGTGTGTGGAGTATGAGCGCTTAGTACCAGTTAGATGGAACCCAGGTGCCGAAAATAGTGGTCGTCCGCACACCTACCCAGTGGATGTTCAAATCGAAGCCCTTGACCGCGTAGGGGTGCTAAAGGATATTTTGTCACGGTTGAGTGACCAAGGGATCAATGTCCGCCATGCCCAGGTGAAAACCTCTATTGGTCAACCTGCATTAATGGACTTAGGAATAGATATACGCGATCGCTCTCAATTAGAGCAAGTGTTCGTCCAAATTAAGAAAATGAGTGACATTTTGAATATCCGCCGCGTTGGTCAAATTGACGAGTAGATGAGCCTGCAAGGTGCGTTAACGCAGGGTAACGCACCAATTTAGGAGTCGAACCGCAGAGGCGCAGAGAAGCCAGTGCTTTGCGGGGGTTCCCCCCGTTGTAGCAACTGGCGCGGCACAGAGGAAGAGAGGAGGGAATAAATGCACCGTGTTATTGCTTAGATAAGTGTATTTTATTTGATAATTTAAAATCAACGACAGTATATTTTACATCCTTACTAGGCGCTGTCTGTTATCACCTTTGTTAAGACGTAATGTTATTTGGAAATTCACGTCTTTTTACGGAATATTTAACTTTAAACTTTATTCAATCTTCATATTTTAGTTCAGTAGATTACGCCTGTTAGTTACTACTAATTAAGGCTAGCTTGGACATACTTTAAAAGTATAAAATTTTGATAAAGTATGTCCAAACTTCTGGTTAGTCAATATCACACAGAAGTAGAAAGAATTATTCAATATGGCGGTTCACGTAAAGAAACTTCGATTCGGGTTGCATTTCAAAACTTAGTTAATGAATATTGCAAACCTAGAGAATTTAGGCTTATTCCCGAACTAGATTATAAAACACCTAGCGGCAAACTTGTTTATCCAGATGGCACTGTTAAAGATGCTTTGCGTTTGGATTGGGGTTACTGGGAAAGCAAAGATGAATATGATAATTTAGACCAAGAAATTGAGAAGAAACTCATCAAAGGCTACCCCGATAGCAACATTCTGTTTGAAGACTCGCAAACAGCAGTTTTAATTCAGGGTGGACAAGAAACTATGCGCGTCCCGATGAAAGATGCTGACGCGCTGGATGGAATAATTACATATTTTATAAATTATGTTCGCCCGGAAGTTAAGGATTTTCGTGAGGCGATTGAAATTTTTAAGGAAGATTTACCGGCTGTTTTAAATGCTTTGCGTAAGATTATCACTGTACCGCTACGACAAAGACGGGAACCGCATCGACAACATCACCGATTGGGGATTAGCACAATTTCAAACTCACTACGGTGATTCAACAATTACCAAATTAGATATTTTTAACTACACCTACGCCGTCTTGCACAATCCTGCCTATCGCACCAAATACGAAATTAATCTGAAACGAGAATTTCCGCGCATACCCTTCTATGATGACTTTCACAAATGGGTTAACTGGGGTAAACAGTTGATGGATTTGCACATCAATTATGAAACTGTCCAACCCTATCCTTTAAAACGAATTGATTTACCTTTCGCTACAAATAGGATACCAAAGGCAAAACTCAAAGCCGATGCAGCCAATGGAACCATTATTTTAGATGATGTCACAACTTTAGAAGGTTTTCCCAAAATTGCTTGGGAATATCGTCTTGGCAACCGTTGTGCTTTAGAATGGATATTAGATCAATACAAAGAAAAGAAACCTAAAGATCCGACAATTGCGGAAAAATTCAATACATATCGCTTTGCAGATTACAAAGAACAGGTAATAGATTTACTACAAAGAGTCTGCACCGTGAGTGTGGAAACAATGCAGATTATTCAACAAATTGAGGTGTAATCGATTCGTTATTTTTCGGGAACAGACTAATCAATGTGCTTGACACTCCTCGCGCCTATTGGCACGAGGATTCTTGAATCAATGAGATCACTTAACTTGGAGTCCTTGCGTCATCCGAGCCAGAGGTGAGGCTCTCCTCAAGCGTTACTTCGGGTATGCCCTACCCTAGTTGCATTAATGAGGCAGTGCGTTGGGCGGCTATGCCGACTTGAAGCAACTGCCGTGCAAGTCCTGTTTAGTTTGAAACTATTTGTTTCAAAATTCTGAGTCGTGTTTCGACTTCGCTCAACACAAGTCTAGCTCCTATAAATATTTTACCTACTGCTAGGAGGAAACTAGAATAATGCAGTAGAACCGCATAGATGAGGCAGTGCGGTCTTGGGGTTTCCCCAAGTAGAGCAACTGCCGTTCAATTATCAAGGTTCAGCGCTTTGTCTTTCGACGGCTAGGTTTTTTAAGTGGTTGATTAGCTTTCCACTACAATTAGTATAGCAGCATCTTAGTACACTAATGAATTAAAAGCATTGCGTGAAGCACGTAGCTCTAAACACAATTTTTCGGTAAACCCGGATTTCTCACCAAATTTATGAAACCCAAATCCAGAGGCTGTAGGGGCGGGTTCACAAATATGCTTCAATCATTCACGAATATCTCGTGAACCCGCCCCTACAGCCTACCGTTTTGTGAGAAATGCGGGTAATCAATGTGCGTAAAGCCTGATTGACAGCTTCTCCATATACTTCGGTCATAATGGATGATTAATATTGATTAGTGTGTCTATTACTTCCAATCCCCATGCAAAATGTATTTCCTGGTGAGGTATTCGCCAATACTGCTGATTTTGACAATGGTATTCGTCAAGTGTTACCGCGATACGATGAGATGCTGGAGGCAATTGCCCGTTGTCTACCTTCCACAAGTCGGCGGATTTTAGAATTAGGCTGTGGTACAGGCGAACTTAGTCTCAAGATACTCAATCGGTGTCCAGATGCCCAAGTCATTGCTCTAGATTACTCACCTCGAATGGTGCAATTTGCCCAAGATAAAATCACAGCAGCTGGATATCAACAACGCTGGACTGGTATAGAAGCAGATTTTGGCGACTGGGCAAATAATCCAGAGAAGTTCAATATTGGTAGCGAATTTGATGCTTGTGTCTCATCCTTAGCAATTCACCATCTTCAAGATGAGATCAAATTAAAGTTATTTGAGCGAATTGCTACTAGCCTCACTCAATACGGCTGTTTTTGGAATGCAGATCCTACTTTACCAGAATCACCAGTCTTGGCAGAAGTTTACAAGGCGGCACGAGAGGAATGGTTAGTTCAACAGGGAATTAATTTGACGGAAATTAGCGCTAAACGTGGTACCAGCACCACCCAAGGTTACTCTAGTCAAGACCAGCTAGCTTGTTTAGATACTCATTTACAAATGTTGAGCAAAGCTAGATTTAAAACAATTGCAGTACCTTGGAAATATTATGGTCTGGCGGTGTTTGGTGGCTGGCTATGAAAATTTTAGATTTTGGATATTCGCCCGTCTCCAATGGGTATTTATCGGATTAGCAGCCTGATAGTAACAAAACAGTAATAAATAACATTATTTCTTTTGATAAGAACTAATATGTAAACGCATTAGGTCTGTAAAGGAGGTATTGCTAACTCACGCAAGGGTTTTGGCTGAAATTTACGGTAATTAAGCTTGCTTTGTGTTTTTAGGCAATATTTCCACATCAGAAGTACCCCGTGAGGGTATTACCAATCCTCCACAGATTTATCCGAAAATACAGAGTAGAAAATTTTTTTCAGAAAACAAACCACGGACACGCGGTTTGGATTCGTTTTTTTGATCCTTTATTTGCCATCATTTAGTTTCAAAAGGAGAATATCTTGGATGGCTCGAAATAAAAAGAAATCATCTGGGTTCAAGCATGAGCGATCGCTAGACTCTAGATGCCCTATTTGTTGTATTATCCCACCCCATATACTTAAAAATGTCGTGGTGAATGGCAATCCCCAGCAGCGTACTTGGGCTTTTCATACATTAAATATTTCGGCGCAATTCCTGGGACGAAGAAACATTGTAGGTAATATCTCTTTTGCGCCTTCTCCCGGTGAAAAGCGCCGCACGATCTACGATGCCAAAAATGGCCAGCAACTCCCTGGTACGCTGGTGCGTAGTGAGGGTGGGCCACCTAGCAGTGATCCAGCAGTGAATGAAGCCTACGATGCGGCTGGTGCTACTTATGACTTGTTTCATGAGATATTCGATCGCAATTCCGTTGATGACAAAGGGCTGCGTTTAGACTCCACCGTGCATTATGGCGTTAAATATGACAATGCCTTTTGGAACGGCGACCAAATGGTTTATGGTGATGGCGATGCCGAACTGTTTCAACGCTTCACAAAGTCAATTGATGTCATTGGGCATGAACTAACTCATGGTATAACCCAGTATCAAGCGGCTTTACAATATTATGGCGAACCTGGGGCACTGAATGAGTCGTTTTCTGATGTCTTCGGTTCCTTAGTGAAACAAAAGACCAAAAATCAGACTGCACAAGAAGCAGACTGGCTGATCGGTCAAGGTCTTTTGGTACCGACTATCAAAGGTGTTGCCCTCCGCTCCATGAAAGCACCAGGAACAGCATACAATGATCCAATATTGGGTAAAGATCCCCAACCATGTCATATAAAGGATAAATATACTGGTACTGATGATAACGGCGGGGTGCATATCAACTCAGGAATCCCTAACTATGCCTTTTATCTAGCGGCTGTTGAGATTGGTGGCTATGCTTGGGAAACAGTTGGTAAAATCTGGTATATAGCTTTACGCGATCGCTTGAATGCCAAAGCGGATTTTAAAAAAGCTGCCAGTGTCACCATTCAAATTGCTGGCGAACTCTACGGTAATGGCAGTAATGAACAAAAAGCTGTGCAGAATGCTTGGCAAAAGGTAGGAGTTGTTTAGAGACGCGATTAATCGCGTCTCTACAGGAGTATTGAGTTAAACTGGGATGTGATAACTATCATCTCCCAGTCTTTGTATTTATCCCAACTATTTGTATTTATCCCAACTAAATAACACAACGGAGAGCCAAAAATGCGAGTATCATTTGAACGCACAGGCGGTTTTGCTGGGATCAGCAAGAAAACAACCGTTGATACAGACACTCTCCCGCCAAATGAAGCCAGCACACTTGTCCGACTGGTGGAAGTTGCTGATTTATTTAGGCTACCGGAACTAATTACTTCGCTAAATCAAGAGAGCGATCGCTTTCAATATAAATTAACAGTAGAAGATAACGGTAAACAACATACGGTGACTGTCAGCGAATCAGCATTGCCAGGAACCTTAAGACCTCTGATTGAATGGTTACAAACTGTAGCACAGAAAAGGTAATTTGCTGAAGAAGTTCAACAAAGGCTGATATAAATTTTAAGTTTATCAGGGTACTATGAACAAAGGAATCAAGCGGGCTTTTTTAGACACTGAAGATGGACAGATTCTTTATCGTATCGGTGGCGAAGGAGAGCCTTTATTATTATTGCATCAAAATCCTAGAAGCAGTGATGAATTTCTTGAGTTAATGCCTATTTTAGCTCAGAGAAGGCGTGTGATTGCGATGGACTTTTTGGGATTAGGTGATTCTGATAAACCTCCAAGAATGTACTCCACCGAAGATTATGCTAAAACTGTCATTGCCCTCTTGGAAGAATTAGGTATTTCAAGGACAAGCATCTTGGGAAACCATACTGGTGCATTTGTGGCAGGAGAAGTGGCAGCAGCATATCCTGAAAAAGTAGATAAACTTATATTATGTAATGCTTTTGGCTTCGATGAGGAAGGGAAAGAAGCCCTCTTAAAGAGATTTTTTGACGGTTTCAAAATAAAAGCAGATGGCTCCCACCTCATGGAAAGATGGTCAGCCCGCGCCCAATATGTAGGTTCTCCAGAATTAAATCAACGTTGGGTTTTAGACGATTTCAAAAGCTTTGGCTATCCTTTATACGCTATTTGGGCTGTACAAAACTACTGTCTGAACGCGCCAAAAAGATTTCAATTAATCAAGTCTCCTACCTTGATTCTATGGGGAACTGAGGATATGAAAACCTTTGACAAACTTGGTTTAGCCAAGGTAGAAAATAGATATTTTGTTTCTAAAAAAATTCCTCATAGCAAGGTGGTTGAAATTGAAGGGGGGACAATCTGTATGATGAACCAATTGCCTGAAGAAATATCGCAGATAGTAATGGATTTTCTAGATAATACACTTGTTTAAAATGGTAAAGAGTAAGTTGTCAAAAAAATCTATTAATAAAAAATATGAGCTTATTATATCAGCATTAAAAATTAATTTACATTGTTGTAAAGATGCTTTACTGTGTTAGTTCCCCATACGATTTTAAGATTGCCTGTGTGAGTTATAAACAACATGGAAAATAAAGAAAATTCTGCACGCGAACAAGAGGCTGACGACTTTTTGCATATAGCATCTGTAAAAGAGGATTGGGGTGGAGACGGTAGAGGGCGCATGAACCTATCAGGAAGGCGCACCGCGATCGCTAAAGAATACCTACCTCGTCAGTACCAATTCTTTGACACGAATACTGTACTAGAAAAGCAAGGGTGGGGAGTTAGTGGACTGCCAGAGAATGTAGTAGCTGGAAGCCGTCGATTACTTACTTGGCATGACAGTGGTGCATCAACTTCAAGAGTTGTAATACCACGGCAATTTGAAGCACCGTCTGGCTTTTTTACTTCTGATTTGGAGATTTTCGTGCTTAGGGGTGCAATCCAAGTGGGAGAGTGGCAGTTAAGCAAGCATGGCTACTCTTTTATCCCCGCAGGAGTGAGAGTAGGCCAGGGCAAACGCATCTAAATATTGAGAGCCTGAATCAGGGTGAAATACACCAAGACTCAAACTACATAAAGCTTTGAGGAAATGAAATCTCACT
>NZ_JBALEA010000009.1:0-55038 GCF_036917135.1 Nostoc sp.
CTCTTTTTTAACTTCAGCTTAGTTATCTTTATTTGCTTGACGCAATCCACTTGCTGTATAATCGCTTTCAAACTATAATATTTTCAAGGTTCGGTATCCCTTTCGGCGTCGCTTTCGTTCGCTTCGCTTCAGGCACTTATTCAATATAGCGAACACATCTCTTTGTGTCAACTACTTTTTCCAAAATAATTTTGGGATTGTTTCTTCGTCACTATCAAAGCCTTAGATAGTAAGGGTTTTAGGCTATAGTATTGCTGGATGTCACTAAGGAAGCAATTAAAGTTGTGAGGAATTCTGCTGTTTTGCCGCCCTGGTTGGTTTTAGATCCACTGTTGCGTGGCTGGTTGATGGAGGATATTGGCAGGGGCGATCGCACTACAAATACTCTACTAGTAGAAGATGTGACGCTAGGCTCTGCGAAATGGATCGCTAAGGCTTCTGGGATTATTGCTGTCTTACCTGTTGCTGCTAGGGTGTTTCAGATTTTGAATGAGAAAGTCAGCTTTGTGGCGGTGGCGGCTGAAGGTGCATGGTGTGAGCCGGGACAGGTGGTAGCTGAAATTCATGGTTCGCTGGATGCACTGCTGATGGGGGAACGAGTCGCGCTCAACTTGGCCATGCGGTTGAGTGGAATTGCGACGCTGACTAATATATATATAGAGAAAATTGCTGATTTACCTGCTCAGTTGGTGGATACGCGTAAAACTACACCAGGGCTGAGACTGTTGGAAAAGTACGCGACTGCTTTGGGTGGGGCGATTAATCACCGTATGGGGTTGGATGATGCGGTGATGATTAAGGATAATCACATTGCGGCGGCTGGGGGAATTGGAGAAGCTGTTACCCGTATTCGTTCTCAAATTCCTTATCCCTTGACTATAGAGGTAGAGACGGAAAGTTTAAAGCAGGTGAAAGAAGCTTTGCAACACAAGGCTGACATTATTATGTTGGACAATATGCCTTTGGATATGATGCGTCAGGCGGTACAGTTGATTCGCCAGCAGGATAGCAGGGTGAAAATTGAAGCTTCGGGGAATGTGACTTTGGAAACGATTCGCGCTGTGGCGGAAACGGGTGTTGACTATATTTCGAGCAGTGCGCCGATTACTCAGTCGAAGTGGTTGGATTTGAGTATGAGGATTGCACTTTAGGAATGAGGATTAAATAAGATCCATAATTATTTGGAGCTGCGGAACGGCTGTATAATTTCATTGCGGCAAATAATCATCAAATTGAACGCTGTAATTGAGGATTCAACCATCTCAAAACTTCATAACAAGCCTATGTGCGATCGCCTTGCAGAAAATCTCAAAAACAAAGCGATCGCTGTTGTGCAAGAGTGAGCGATCGCCTTTCAGAAAAACTCAAAAATAAAGCGATCGCACTTTGTATTTTAATCAATTCACCATATATCTTTAAGATTAAGCACAAATTGCGATAGCACATCTTCTCCTGATAAACTAGCAGGAGATTGCAGCACTTCAACATCTCTACCGGAGCGATAAATTTCTACTTGCCGAGTTTCTAAATCAATTAACCAACCTAATCTAGCACCGTTCTTTCGGTACTCTTGCATTTTATTTTGTAGCCTTCTTAAACAATCAGTATCAGAACGCAATTCCACTACAAAATCAGGACATACAGGCGGAAATTTCTCTTTTTGCTCCTGTGTGAGACAATCCCATCTGTCACGTCTTAACCAAGATGCGCCAGGCGATCGCACTGCCCCATTTGGTAAAATAAATCCAACCGAAGAACCAAAAGCTATACCTACTGACTCATCACGATTCCACACTCCAAGTTGAGCAGTTAAATTAGCATTGGGATTGCTGGTTAAACCTCCAACTAAAGGCATTAGTAGCAATGTGCCATCAGCATTACGCTCAAATCTGATTAATTCATTTATCTGACATAACTGGAAGAATTGCTCATCTGTTATTTGAAGAACAGGAGCAAAGTTGATAGTTAACGCATCCATAGAAAAATTTCAACTTGAATATTCCCATAAAATTTAATATAGAAGCGATCGCTGATTGTATGATGGCATTGTAGGCGATCACCTTACAGAAAACCTCAAAAACAAAGCGTAGACTCGTAGCGGCTTTCGTCTGTCCACTAAATTGCACTGTTAGGTTCGCATCTGCCAAGATTTTGGATCTCTGCGACCATGAAAAATTGCTGTGACAATTACTCGACTCGAAACAATTCGATAGTACACAGCATAGGGAAATCGTCTTACTATTGCTCGTCTAACATCACGGTAGGTAACTGCATAGGATTCTGGCATCTGGCAAATTAGATTCACCGTCTCGTCTACACAGTCTAAAAACTCATCACCCAGACCGGGTTTTTGACTCTCGTACCAACTGTACGCCTCATTGAGTTCTTCTCGAACCTCTGGGCGAAACACCAGGACATAATTCATTGTTGCCCCTTAATTGATGCTTTGATTTCCTCCCAAGTCAGCACATTGTCTGGATTTGAATCGTAATCAGTTATTCGACGATCAAGCTCTTGCTTTTGTGTATCGGTTAAATCAGGGTAAACTTGCTCTGCTGCGATGGTATCCCAAATTGCCTGTACAAGACGGATTCTATCTTCAACACTGAGAGTTGCAATTTCGTTCAAAGTAGCTGTGATATCCATGGTATTAACTTGGAGTGAGGAAGAAACTGGTATACCTTAAATATAGCGGACAAGATTTTGTCCATCAAATTGAACGCTCCATCTGATTTGATACCTGATGGTGCGATCGCCTTGCAGAAAACCTCAAAAACAAAGTGATCACTGTTGTGGAAGAGTGAACGCGATCGCCTTACAGAAAACCTCAAAAACAAAGCAATCGCCTGTTGTCCAAAAATGAGCGATCGCTTTGCAGAAAACCTCAAAAAGAAGGCGATCGCCTCTTAGACTTCCAAAATTGCGCCTCCCTGCATTTACAACGAGATTTTGCATATATCCACCTTTTTAAATAAGTAAATATTTATATAATTGTTATATTTATCTATTATTCTTATTAGTTCTTTTCTCTTTATACTGAATACCCATAACTTTGTCTTCTTGCTTAATGAAATAATCATGATTAAAAGAGTAAATTTCCAATCTATCTTCATAGATAACGTGAAGATGATTTTCATATCTAATTGAACGAGGGTAAACTCTCCAACGAACTACAGGCTCATAAAAATTTATAATTTTTTTATCGCTACATAAAACAGTTAATGACTCATCATATTCTACAATCACGCCAAAATAAGCAGTACCAGCACTAATTACTTTACCTGGAATTGAATCATTTGAAAAAGGTTCCAATAATGAAAAAGCACCTTTATTATCATTAGAGACTTTTGACTGGGTGTAGTGAACAACATCAATACGATTAGAATTAGCCATATAGATTTTCTCTTGGCAACCCCAGCTAAAACCTGATTTTTTAAATACTTCTGTATCAGGAATGATTCTTTTAAAATCCCTATTTCTGCTTTCGATATTAATGTTTTTATTTTTATTCCAGCCAAAAGCTGCAAGAAAGCCTGAGGAAGCATAAGAGGAAATATATAAGCTTGCAAAAGCCCAATTTACTAACGAAGAATGCCTATCGCTAATTCTGTAAACTTTGTTATCAACTTCTTCAAGACCAAGTGATTCAATTCCATAGCTATAGTTATTAAGATGTAGTTCAAAAGCACCTTCATCTCCTGCTGCCATACCTATGGTATTTTTTGATGCGCTAATTGATAAAAGCGGACAATCCCACAGCTTTTGATAACGTGTACTAACACCATATTTTGTGTGCTGACGGTGAATTGCACTAGCAATTAAGCCCGAATCGGTAATCACAAACAAGGTGTTATTATAAATTTCTGTATCAGTAGGTAAATCATTAGCAATATTATCCTGTCTGGAATATTCAAATTTTCTTAGTTTTTTATTTGAGATTAACAAATTTTTAGCTGATAACTTTTGAATTTTCTTTAAAAATAGATTTTTAATTTCTGGATCATTTAATATCGGCTGGTTATTTAGTTTATATAAATAATCACCTTCTATAAAAGCACTTTTTACAAGAAAATTATCTATTTGATCCTTAAAAATTGAACTGATGATGTCATCCCAACGATACACACCTACAGAACCATCCATGTACCACAAATAAAGCCGATTTCTATATATTTGACAATCCCAAAAGTCACCTTCAATTATGAGCTTTAAAGGTTGCATTGTTTACCACTCCGTATTTTTGTGATATGATGCTTGGCAATTATTCCGTCGTTTCTCCAAATTTGCAAAATTTTTGTAGAAGGTCTATCTTGTTGATTATTCTGGTAATCAGCAGGATGACCATGCCACTCTTTAGTTTGACTATCATCTCTAAATTTGGCTATTTTTAAAGCTTCTTGTAGTGGCGATAAACCAATTTGTTCTAATTTACCTATTTGATTCTGCTTAATTCCCCAACCTGTTTTTTCCTCCAACCAACCTTTTGAAAGAGCTAATTGAAAACAAGTAATTTCTTCATCTTGTGTAATAGTCCATATAGATTTGTTAGGATTTCCACTTCTTCTATGAGAAGGGTTGATTTTATAGGATATTTCCTTATTATCTGTTTTCAAAGAAGCATTACCATTAAAAGTCATTGAGAATTACACTCTATTAATTAAATGGTATGCGTAAAATTACTAGATAATTGCTTTTAATAACGTATAATTTATTATAAATTAACAAAAACACAGCAACCTAATGCTCTGTCATAAATAGGAAAATAAATGACTATCCTGGGTTGTACAGTTATATTGTGTTTTATTTAGATACACCATCAATGAATCTCTTTTTTCCTTTGTGCCTACCCTGCGTGAACGCCTAACGGCGAATGTGTGAGATTTAAAAATTCGGTTCATTTACCTGAAAATTGCTGTAAATTTCAATTATTCAAAAAATAATTCTTCATAATTTCTTCTAAACCAATGTCATAACTTGCTCATATTCTTCTTTATGGCTTTGCAAAGCATCCCAAAGATCAACTTTTTGCTGAAGATTAAGCCAAAGTCTTGGGCCATTTCCTAAAGCTTTACCAAGACGTATTGCTATATCTACTGTAATTGACCTTTGACCATTAATAATTTCTTCAATTGTTTGATTAGATACTCCTAAAATTTCTGCAAAATTTGCGGTATTAATATCTAAATCATCTAAAATATCTGCAATTACTTCACCAGGATGTATTGGTCTTACTAATCTAGTATCAGTAATATCTTGCCAATTATCCATAATTAATACTTCTTACTTAATAATTTGGTCAACCTTATTTAGCATTGTCTAGCCAATTAAGATCATATTAACACAGGACTTAATGATAATCTTCCAGATTAACATCATAAGCATCGCCATCTTCAAATTTAAAAGTTATACGCCAGTTTGCTGATACCTTAATTGACCAAGTTCCTTTCCTGTCTCCTTTTAATTCATGCAAATCATAACCCGGTAATTTAATATCTTCTACAATTAAGGCTGAGTCTATAACTTCAAGTCTGATTCTAATTTTCTTTTCTAAGTTTGCAGGAACTCCTTGATTAAAATTTTCTCTAAACAAATTTTCTAATGCTTTTTTTTGAAATGTTTGAATCATTTATATTTCATTTTTTAACCTTATCTCATTGCTAAGGCAGGCATAAAGCCTGCCCATGTAATCCTAGTCTATCCCTTCAATCCGGTCTTCAACTTCTTGGTACAACTCGCGCAGACGATCTAAATTATCTTCGCTAGTCTCCCAATAACCGCGTCCATTCACTTCCAACAAAGTTGATACAATCTTGCGGAAAGAATGGGGATTAAGGTTCAACAACCGTTTCTGCATTTCTTCATCTTTGATGAAGGTTTCGTTAGTATCCTCGTAAATCCAGTTATCCACAGCGCCAGCAGTCGCACTCCAACCTGTTGTATTCACCAACCGCTTGGAGAGTTCGCGCACACCTTCGTAACCGTGAGACAGCATCCCCTCGTACCATTTGGGATTTAACAATTTGGTACGCGCATCTAAACGCACGGTTTCTGATAATGTCCGCACTTGGGCGTTAGCTGTGGTTGTATCTGCAATATAAGATGCTGGTTTTTTACCATCACCCCGCAGACTTGCAACTAACTTAGTAGGATCTGAATCAAAGTAATGGGAAACGTCCGTTAAGCTAATCTCGGAAGAATCCAAATTTTGGAAAGTTGCATCAGCAGTTTTCAATGTACTTTCAAAAATCTGCCGGGATTCGTCCATAATTCCGGGGTTATCGGAATTGAAAGAGAAGGATTTCCGGTTGAGATACATTTCCTGCAACTCGGCTTCGCTATCCCAAGTGCTGTTTTCTACCGCCAAGTTGATATTTGACGAGTAGGAACCAGAAGCGTTGGAGAAAACGCGCGTCGCTGCTTGACGCAGATTAATCCCCATTTCTTCAGCTTGTTGCAAAGCGTGTTTCCGAACAAAGTTCATTTCTAAGGGTTCATCTGCCTCCGCCGCCATTTTCACCCCTTGGTCTAGCAGGTTCATTTGGTTGATGAACAAGTCGCGGAATACACCAGAACAGTTGATTACTACATCTATTCTGGGGCGTCCCAACTCTTCTAAAGATATCAATTCCAACTTGTTCACCCGTCCCAAGGCATCGGGAACTGGACGCACACCCACCATCCACATAATTTGTGCTAGTGATTCACCGTAAGTTTTGATGTTATCGGTTCCCCAGAGGACGCAAGCGATGGTTTCTGGCCATTTTCCATCATTTTCAGACTTGTTACGGATCAAAAGCCTGTCTACGACAATTTTGGCTGATTGGACTGCTGCTGTTGTGGGGATGGATTGCGGATCTAAAGCATGGATATTCTTACCCGTGGGCAATACATCCGGGTTGCGGATGGGATCGCCACCAGGGCCGGGTAGGATGTATTCACCTTCCAAGCCTCTGAGTAATGCTCCTAGTTCGTTGTCGGCACAAACTTGTTGCAGGCAGAATTCCAAATACTCAAGTAGGGGTTTTAAGGCTGCGGTGTCAACTTTGGGATAACCTGCTTTATGCAATGCTTCTACCCAAGGTTCCTTTTTACCCATGTTGAAGAAATTCAACCGGGAAACTAGAGAAACTCGTCCTTCAGCGTCGATTTGCTCTTGGACAAGGGCGGTAACTGCTGCACGGGTTGCCAAGGTGATATCTTGCAATAACTGGACATCTTCTAAAATGCCTCTGTCATTACTTTGGTAAATATCATCAATGCTACGCCCAATGCTATTAGCGATAATTCCCGGTAAGCCTTGAAGTCCTTCTTCCTGACGATCTAGACTAGCAATATTAACGAGAGTTGCGATCGCTTCTTCTGCACTTGGCGGTTTACCAATGACGTGCAACCCACAAGGCAACAACCGAGACTCGATTTCCATCAACTTGCGGTAAACGTTGCCAACAATATTATCCCGCTCTTCGGCACTCATGTCTCTGGCATCGGTTTCTGGCAGGTTAATATCCTTATCCAGATTCACGATTCGGCATTTATCCATGATGCTGTTGACAATGGAAACGCCGCGTCCACTATCTTTTAAGGTTTGGTAGGAAGCAATTAACTCGCTGAGTTCCTTCAAACCTTTATACAAACCAGCATTTTCTGCCGGCGGTGTCAAGTAAGAAATTGTTTCGGCATAACTCCGGCGTTTGGCTATTGTCGCTTCACTCGGATTATTAGCTGCGTAGTAATACAGGTTGGGAATTGAGCCAATTAAGTTATCTGGGTAACAATCACCAGACATCCCCATCTGTTTACCTGGCATGAATTCCAAGGAACCATGTGTACCAAAGTGCAGTACAGCATCAGCTTTCCAAACTTGCTCTAGGTAAGTGTAGTAAGCTGCAAAACCGTGGTGAGGACTAGCTGAACGGGAGAACAACAGCCGCATCGGGTCGCCTTCATAACCAAATGTGGGTTGTACGCCGATGAAAACGTTACCGAATTGCTTACCATAAATTAGCAAGTTTTGTCCGTCGCTGTTGAGATGTCCAGGAGGTGGGCCCCAGTTTTCCTCTAGACGGTGAGAGTAGGGGGTCAGCGCCTCATACTCAGGAACGGACATTTTGTAAGCAACGTTCAGTTCTGGGCTGTTGTACTGCGCCTGTGCATCGTGAATGACTTCTTGCAGCAATGCTTCGGCTGATTCTGGTAATTCCGGCAAGTCATAGCCGTTATTTTTGAGGGCTTTCATTACCTCGTAGATTGAGCCGAATACATCTAAGTACGCGGCGGTTCCGACGTTGCCTTTATCTGGTGGGAAGCTGAAAACGGTGATAGCGACTTTTTTATCTAGTTTCGGCTTGCGGCGGAGGTTCGCCCATTTTAAGGCGCGTTCGGCGACAGCTTCCACCCGATCGCGGAGTGCGATCGCTTTCCCTGTAGTCCCATCTCTACCTGATAATATAATCGGCTCAATTGCTCCATCCAATTCAGGAATCGCAATTTGCAAAGCTACTTGAATCGGATGTAACCCTAAATCGCTATCCATCCACTCTTCTGTGGTTTGGAATACCAAGGGTAACGCCACCATGTAAGGACGGTTTAAGCGTTTGAGTGACTCAATTGCTTTGGGATGATCTTGTCTGGCTGGGCCACCCACTAAAGCAAAACCAGTCAGCGATATCACTGCATCTACTAACTGTATCTTGGTAATTGGTTCGTAGAAGTAAGCATCCACAGGTTTGGAGAAATCCAAACCACCAGCAAACACAGGTAATACCCGTGCGCCTAGTGCTTCCAACTCCTGCACCATTGCGACATAATGGGCATCATCCCCTGTAACTAGGTGAGTGCGTTGCAATACTAACCCGACACAAGGAGCTAGGGGATCTTTTAGATCGCTAGAAATATCCTTACGAGCTGTATACCAATTGAGGTATTCTCTGACATCTTCAAACATACTGGGAGCCAAAGGATGCCAAATCCCTAAATCGGGATAAACCACCGGCTGTTCATAAGTAGAAGGTGCAAAATTTTGTTTCTCTAAACCTTTAAATACATATTTATCAGCTAGCATCAGCAAGAAGTTTTCCAGATTTTCTGGAGAACCACCTAGCCAATACTGAAAACTGAGCATGAAATTTCGGGCATCCTGTGCCTTGTCCATCGGTAAGAACTTCAGCACTTGCGGCAGGGTTCGCAAAAGCTTCAGCATTCCATCTTGGAATCCCGCACCGGATTTTTCTTTGCGTTTCCGCATGAATTGCGCGATCGCACTTTTTGACTGACCCAACTGTGCTAGAGAAAAGCTGCCCATTTTATTCAGGCGCATTACCTCTGGCATGGAGGGAAAGACAACGGAAACGTCCAAATGATCGCGGTGTGGTTCTACTGCTGCTACTACTTTCTGTGCTAAGTCTTCGATGAAAATGAGGGAAGCGATGAAGATATTCGCATTCTCAATTTCTCGTTTAAACTCCTCGTAATTTTCGGGGTCGCGGAGTTCCTCAATCAAGTACCCACTGATTTCAATCGCCAAGTTGGGATTGTTCGCGTTAATGGTGCGAACCGCTTGCGACAAAGCACTCTGGTACTGGGACTCAAGCACGACATAGACCACCTTGATTAAACTACGACCGCGTAAGTTATCAGGCGCAATGTGTCTAATGGTGGACTTGACGTGTGTGAACATGCTTCTTCGGCTCCTTTGATGCGTGTTCTCTACTGGAAGTTCCTAGCGGCATCATCAGCCACAGTTAACTTGTGAACTTTAGGCAATATGTGTTTTTTATCAGAAAACGCTTACCCAATGGGCATTTTATCGTCTATCTGACACAAATCGATATAAAAAACGAAATATTTCTTTGTAATTGTTGACTTTATATAAAAGTGTTAGCTCACATAAGTGTAAATATTCCGTAATAAATCTGAATCGTTAAGTAGTTATTTAAAGATATTATCCTATCTAAAAAACAAAACCCGCTTGTGCGGGTTGTAAAATTGGTATTTTATTTGGCGAAATGCTTAGGCGTAGGTGGTCGTAGACATCGCCTAATTTCTATAATTTGTTAACTAAGAATAAAGTTTAGCTTCTAACTGTTTCAAAATCTTCTTCGGATCGTTCTTATCTCCCTTCAGAAATTTCCAAGCAATAAGACCTGCACCAAATGCAACTAGCGCAGATCCTCCAGTCATTAGACCAACACCTCCTCATTTTGTCTATATTATCATTCTGCTCAAATAAGGTATGCAGAGTTATAACACTGTACTTTTGATTGAACACAGTTTTTTGTGAAAACAAATCAGAGATTTTATTCAAAAAGCTAGAAGATGTCTTGTCTAAACGGATTTGACTTCCTTCTGTACAGTTGGCTGGAATATTTACTTCATATATTTTCCTGTTCTAGAAGTAAATTTTTGAGTTCCACCCTGCTTGGCTATTTGATAAGGTACAAAGACATGATAGAGTTAATCTGTTGTAACTTGGGTATTATTTGTCATGATTCAGAATCCCAATTAAAAAGCTTTTTGACAAAATTACTGCTTTCAAAATGCCTTATTTTGAAATATACTGACAACCGCAAAAATACGCACTAATTTTCGTGCGATCGCTTGAGTAATTTTAACTAACTTGAATTCTGCATTGTTCTTCAACCTTCCCGCACCATCCAAACTAACATTCCCAATAGTATTTCCACTGGCGGAACATTATAATCATTCAAATCAATACTCAATGTTTGCCCTTCTAATTTCAAAAATCGCCAAGCGGTACCAGTGCTGACGCTACCATAAATTGTTTTAATCGGTATATTATTGATTTCATTAAACTTTTGCGCGGCAATCATTTCTGCTGTACATTGCCCTAAGCCAGGTTTTAAATCACCTTTTTTCGCTTCAATAATTACGATCGCAGGAGCTTCAATAAATATTTGTTCGGGTGAGCGGCTAATTAAAAAATCACACACTCCACTTAAGCCTAGTTCCGGTGCGACGGTAAAATCTTCACCTGAAAAAAAGCTGACTTTGCGTTCGAGAATTTTCCGAACTTCTACAAGGATTGGACTAATAATTAACTCTGAACGAGCTTTTTCTGAACCAGTTGCTGTTGCTAGTGGTAGTCCTTCGCTTAGTGCTTCTTTGAGGTAAAAACTAGGTTCTATGGACTGCGTTTCGGGTAAAAACCGTCCATTTTCAACCGTAGTTAAGTTAAAGTCGCGTTTGACTTTTGACAGCGAGAAGTCACTATAAGACATTATAAATATGATTAAATATTAATCTCTTAATATTGATCCTATCGAATTTATAGGTGTTTTGTTGATAATGGGATTAACAAGAGCGATCGCCTTGTGCAAGCCCTTGTTGCAGAATATCTTGATAAATCACAGATTCACGCATATCACTCAGTTTGAGTATCTTCTGTGTTAGCCTGTAATTTTTGAACCTGCTCGACAGTTAAACCTGTGACATCAACAATTATTTCCAGATTGATACCTTTATTAATCATTTTGATGGCAATATCTTGAGCTTTTTGTTCAATACCTTGTTCTAATCCTTGTGCAAGCCCTTGTTGCAGAATATCTTGATAAATTACAGATTCGCGCATAATATCACTCCGCAAAATTCTTTTAATCACGTCTTTATTTAATACTAGCCCAGCTAATACTGCTGTTGATGCAGCAACATTACTGCGGATTCGGGTGTCGTTGAGTGCTTCAATAACTTGGGCAACTTCTTCTAAAGTTCGCGTTTGATCGTTGGTTTGACTTAAAGCTGCAAACGGTAGCAAACCCGGAGAATTGAAAAATACTTCGGTTGGCTGTTCCCAAAGTCGAATTACTTCAAATCTATGGAGGCTATTTTCTAGAACAAATTCCGTTTGATAAACTAGCTCAGAATCGGTTGGTTTTAGGTAAATAACTACCTGACGCATTCGCTTATGGGGAAATTTTATATACCCCCGTAAACGATAATCACTCATCCGAAAGGGAATATCGGCTTTAGGTGTCGTTTGGAATTCGAGATGGAGGATAATTTCATCGGACTGCAAGAAAATTAGTGCATCGGCGCGGATGGGTTCAAGAGATAATTCAGATGGACTAAGTTGGGTAAGAGTTATTGGTTCACCGAGTAGCCAAGTTGCAAAGTCGCTAGAAAATGACTCTGCGAGAAACTTGCAGACATTATCAAACATAGATCAGATTATATCAGTTTAATAACAGACCAGAGGCCGATCGCTGTCAAGACAAAACCACTGGAATTAGACTTGGGAGGCACTGCAACGATCGCAATTGCGCCATTATAGGGATCGCCCCACTGAAACCCATAATATGGGAACGAATTAGGTAATATTTGCCTCTTGACTAATAGCCCCTAACTGCTGACCATTAACTAATGACTCAAGTAGATATTCTCATCCTATCAAACGGACCAGGGGAGGTAACAACCTGGGTGCGTCCAGTAGTCAAGGCGTTGCGACAAAAACTAGGGTATGACCTTTCTGTAGTGAGGATTTCTGTAGTATTATCACCTTGCTCAAATGCCAGTGGTAAAGAAGCTGCGATCGCTCTTTCTTACCCAGAAGTAGATAGAGTACAGGGAGCAGAGCATTTTTGGCAATTTTTGCTTTGGGGCAAAACATTTGATAATTGGGACTGGAGAAGTCAAGGTGTAGTTGTCTTCCTCGGTGGCGATCAAATTTTCCCCGTAGTTATAGGCAAAAAGCTGGGATATCGCACAGTAGTTTACGCCGAATGGGAAGCCAGATGGCACAACTGGATTGACCACTTTGGAATCATGAAACCCGAAGTTGCTAAAGCTGTCTCTCAGAAATATGCTCACAAATTCACCGTTGTAGGTGATTTAATGTTAGAAGCAGCAGGTGAGAGCCTAGATTCAAATTCCCTTCTGCCTATAAATCTATCACTCACAACTGAATTGATTGGTTTACTCCCTGGATCAAAAGCAGCAAAATTAGCCCAAGGTGTGCCATTATGTTTAGCTATTGCCGAATACATCCAGGCAAAAAGACCTCAAACCAAGTTTGTCATTCCTGTAGCCCCAACTTTAAATTTACAAACTTTAGCTAGTTTTGCCGATCTTCAAAAGAACCCTATTGCTAAAATCTTTGGCTTTGAGGATGCTTCCTTAATTGTCCCAGAGGACGGTAGAGGCAAGGCATTGCTCAAAACAACAACGGGCTTAACTGTGGAACTGTGGCAAGAAAATCCTGCCTATCACTTATTATCCCAGTGTTGTATCTGTTTGACTACAGTGGGGGCAAACACTGCCGAACTCGGTGCTTTAGGAGTGCCAATGATTGTTTTGCTGCCAACTCAGCAACTTGACGCTATGCGTTCTTGGGATGGTTTACCTGGGTTGTTGGCAAATCTGCCAGGGGTAGGTACGCTATGCGCTAAGGTGATTAATTGGTTATTCCTGAGATTCGTCAGACGCAAAGGTTTATTAGCATGGCCAAATATTTGGGCACAGAAAGAAATAGTGCCAGAACTTATGGGTAAACTTCAACCGCAAGAAGTTGGGGAGATGGTTTTAGACTTTTTGGCGCATCCAGAAAAATTGGCTGATATCCGCACTAAACTGCGTAACATTCGCGGTGAAAGCGGTGCAGCCCAGAAGATAGCACAGATTGTTGGCGAGGAGATTGGGAAGTAAAGGGAGATGAGGCAGCAACATCAACATCATCCCCCTCCCCCTCATCTTCACTTAATCCGAAGATTCTCCATCCCTTCGCCCCAGTTCATAAATTCCGGCACCCATACAGGCAAGTATACCTGTACTAATTCCCCAGCTATCACCTAAACTAATTTCCAGAACCCAGTTAAATAAAGCGCCAACTACCAAAAAAGGCACAATGCTAAACAGTGAGGCGTAGAAAGCATTTTGGGATTCTCTAGCTTTACGAGTCTTTTCAAATTCTGATTGGCTGGTGTAAAGCGATCGCTCTGCAAAGTTAAACCAGCGATTGAGTTGCTCGATTAGCCATTGATTGACTCTGGAAAAACCTAGATATAGCGCCAATGACCACAAACTCGCTCCAGCGATCGCGATCGTGTCTAACTCAAAGTGGAAAGGCAAAATTTCAGTCAGCATTGCTTGGGAGAGTCCTGCAAAGGGTAAACTTTAGCTCTTGGTAGATGCTAAATAAACCTCTTGTACAATTTTAAGCATAAAGGTTAACAAGATTTCAACTACTTGACAATTCTCGCGGACTCGCTAACGCTACGCTATTGTAAGTTACAAGACGAGGAGGAAACGATTTGAGTATTCGTGAGGTTTTATGAAAGAGATCCAAAATAAAATTACGAATAAATTAGAGCGACTATTGCAACAATGGTTAGTACCTCGTCTGGTACGGTGGGGAGAACATCTAGAAACCAAAATCAGGCGATACAAGCATCAAGAATTGAAGAGTCAATTAAAATTTTGTGGCTCTGGTCTAAGATTTAAGGGAGATATTAAAATTGACCATCCCCAAAATGTATCTCTGGGGAATAAAGTATACATTGGACCAGATGTCTTATTAGATGGCCGTGGTGGAATCACAATTGGCGACAATACCACAATTGGATTGAAGGTGGTTATCCTCTCTGCAAACCACGACTATCAAAGTAATGATTTGCCTTATGAACATAATGTCTACATTCATAAACCTGTTGTCATCGGTCGCAATGTTTGGATTGGTGGAAATGTTCTAATTATTCCGGGAGTTTCCATTGGAGATGGTGCGATTGTGGCGGCTGGTACGGTTGTCACTGCCAATGTTGAACCTTTAGCAATTGTTGGGAATCAACCTATGAGAACAATTAAATACCGCGACAAAGAACATTATGAGCAACTCGCTAACAAGCAAGAGATTCAACCTGAAGTATCAACTAATTCTGACACTGAACAGCATAACTGATTACCAAACTTGATATACTTGCCGCTAAAATCTCACCCCCTTTACGTTGAAAAGATTGGGCTGGCTGCTCCCTTTCGACAGCTTCAGCAATCATCTGCCATAACCACTCCGGTTGGGCTTGTTTTGCACATAGGCATCTAAATCTTCTCCAAGCATCCGTCATTGCTGCCCCAGCTACGCCCATCGTAGAAATACCTAGACTAATTAAAACTCTAAAATCTAGCTAATCTCCACATTCCATCCATCGAAAAACCTATCCTCTCAAAGGTAGGAAGAGGATGCAGAAGCAAAGCAGGCTAAAAATTTTATTTTATAAATGAAAATTAAATTTTCTTGATTTGTTAGGTAACTTTCACTATTTCAAATGTATAATCTATTATTTATTTATATTTTCTGAATGTATAATATATCATTCACTCTTATTTATATTCACCTCTATTACTTGTTTTTCGGTTAGGATTGTGCAAAGGAAAGTATCCTCTTTAAAAAGATAAGACAGTATCACCTAGTAGTCATTTATTGACATAGTTAGGAAAATTGTAATTAGCTAAACTTCTACTTAAAAAATCATGAGCCATTATATGGATAGTTAGCACGTTTACGGCACTATCCAATGTCTGAAGACTTATTAAACTCCTTTCAAGAAGCATACAGCAATCTCGAACTATTTCCGTTGATGGAACGGAACGAAATGGAAAGATTTAAAGTCGAATATGGTGATGATTTGATTGCAGACCTGAACCAATTAGTGGAAGATAGTCCTAATGGAGATGGCAAAATTGTCTTTACAGGACATCGGGGATGTGGTAAGTCTACTTTGCTAGCTGAGTTTAGTAGACAAATTCAAGATAAATATTTTGTAGTTCTCTTTTCTATTGCTGACAAAATTGAGATGTCGGCTGTTAATCATATTAATATACTGTTTGCGATCGCAGTTAATTTAATGACAGAGGCAGAAGCACGTAAAGTTGAGATTCCTCAATCTACTAAAGAAGCTCTATATCAGTGGTTTGCTACCCGCACTCGCACTGAAGAATCAAATTTTAAGATAGAAGGTGGAATAGGTTTTGACCTCCTAAAGTTGATTAGTTCTAAATTAAAAGCTGATGCTAGCGTTCGGGACGAAATTAAGCAAGAATTTGAACGCAAATTATCAGATTTAGTTGCCAGAATTAATGAAATTGCTGCTCTAATTCAAGCTGCAACTAAACAAAACGTTTTAGTAATTATTGATGATTTAGATAAACTTGACTTAGGAAGAGTGAACGAAATTTATCGAGATAACATTAAAGCCCTTTGCCAACCTAACTTTCAAATTATCTACACTATCCCCATCGCCGTACTTCGGGAAACATTTATCAGCACAATAATTACCACTGAAACTAACGATCAGGTCGTAGCAATGCCTGTTTTAAAAATTTTTGAGAAAGGTAAAAATCGCTTCCCTAACGCCCAACCTCGCCTGGAAGCAACCAAGATTCTCGGTGAAGTTTTACAAAAGCGGATTCCCAGTGAATTAATCGCGGCAGAAACTGCTGAAAAAATTGTGATTTACAGTGGTGGCGTATTGCGAGAGTTAATTCGGATCTCTAAGGAATGTTGCCGTATTTGTTTGCGGATGATCCGGCGAAATCCCTCAGCCGAAGTGATCATTGATGATAAAATTCTTCTTCAAGCAATCAATAAAATCCGCAATGATTTTTCCATCCGTTTAGGAAAGGTTGATATAGATATTTTGCAGAGTGTTTATGAACAATTTATGCCTAATGACCCCAAACAAGCAGAGTTTTTAGATTTGCTACATGGGTTGTATGTTCTAGAATATCGCACTGATGAAACTTGGTATGATGTTCATCCAATTATTATCGAAAGCTTGAGAAGACAGGGAGCCATTGATGTTAAATGAAGACTTCTTAGATGATGAGGGAGAAAATCGAGATGCCTATGATGATTTAATTGTTTCTATTGAAGCTCAAAAGCGGGGATTAAATTTACTGATTGCGGTTTGCGATGATGCTAGCTTTCGTGATGAGATTATTACCCAATATCAAGCCGAACTCCAACCTAAGTTTCGTCCATATCGAGTAACTTTACCACGTCAGGAACCGAGCCTCAAAGCTGCTCTTAACCAACTGGTACAGCAAGAAGAATATCTCCGTCAGCAGAACCCGGTGGTGATCACTGTGACGGGTGCTGAACAACTTTATTTTCTCAGATTGGGAAATGAGCAATCTGAACAGGAGAAATTCTTTGGTTATTTACAGTGGACAAGGGAAGGATTGCGCGAATTTCCTTTTGCGATCGTGCTTTGGGTAACTAACCAAATTTTAGTCAACCTGATTAAAAAAGCTCCTGATTTTTGGAGTTGGCGCAATGGTGTATTCCGGTTTGAATCTAAAAAGACGAATGCTATTCCTGGTAAAGAACTAGAAAATATCCGCTTTGTTTTTAGAGACACAGAGTTAGCCAGCACAGATACTAATGAAAATAACCCCTTTTTCTTACCCATCCAAGATTTACAAAGGCTAATCGAGAAAGTAGAACAGGAACAGGGTACAAAAGATCCTACCTTAGCTACCTTGTATTCCAGGTTAGGTGATATTTACCGCAGCAGATTAGATCGGGGTGAATCTCAAAATTATCAAGAAGAACAGGAATTAGCAATCAAGTATTGGCGTCAGGCGAGTGAATTACAAAATGAATTAGGTTTGCAGATAGATTTAGCTACTAGCCTCAATAATTTAGCAGGAATATATCGTGCAACAGGAAACTACAGCGAAGCCGAACCTTTATATAAACAAGCTTTAGAATTGAGGAAACGTCTGCTTGGCGAAAATCATCCTTCTTTTGCTACTAGCCTGAATAATTTGGCGGGACTCTACAAATCTACTGGACAATATAGTAAAGCGGAACTCCTGTATCAACAAGCTTTGGAACTGAGGAAACGCCTGTCGGGAGAAAACCATGCCGATATTGCCGTCAGTCTGAACAATTTGGCGCTACTATATGATGAACAAGGACGTTATGACGAAGCAGAACCTCTGTATCTGCAATCATTAGAAATCGAAAAACGTTTGGTTGGCGAAAATCATCTTTCTTTCGCTCTGATACTGAATAATTTAGCGCTACTTTATTATCATCAAGGACGTTTCAGTGAAGCTGAACCATTGTCGCAACAAGCAATAGAATTAGATAAGCGATTTTTGGGAGAGGAGAATCCCGATGTTGCAACAGATTTGCACAATTTAGGTTTAATATACCGCGCTCAAGGACGCTACAGTGAAGCTGAATCTTTGTTTTTGCAATCATTGGAACTCAAGGAGCGTGTATTACAAAAAGCGCATCCGCTTTTAGCTGATACTATCTACGCTCTTGGTTATATGTACAGGGAGCAGGGGCGTTACAATGAAGCGGAATCTTTATGTATAAAAGCTTTGGAACTTGATAAGCATCTATTGGGAGAAAATCATCCCAATGTTGCCGAAAGTCTCAACAACTTGGCAGAAATTTATCGTGAAACTGGACGTTACGGCGAAGCAAAACCTCTTTATGTCCAAGCTTTAGACATTTATGAACGAGTTTGGGGGGTAAATCATCTCCGTAGTATCACTGTTCGTCATAATCTAGAAAAACTTGCCGCAGCAATGGAGAATAATGGAGAGTGCGATCGCTTCCCCTAGATCCCCGACTTTTCAGAGAAGTTGGGGATTTCAATGATATGTGGTGAAAAACGCGTAGTTTACCGCCGTAAGCATCGCACTTTGTACCCTAATCCTTGTGGATTGACTTTTCAGTATACTTAAATAAAATATACACAAATTCCCTAATCAGTAAACCAACATCATTTGTAATATACTCTGGAAAATATATGTATTTGAGTGCATAATTAATGAGTTGGGTTGTTGAATTTCATCAGGATTTTGAGCCAGAAGTTGATGCTCTACCAGAAGAAGTGCAAAACAAGTTACTTGCCTATACAAAGGTTTTGGAAGCTTTTGGTTTTGAACTAGGACGACCTCATGTTGATACGCTTAAAGGTTCTCGCCATAGCAACATGAAGGAATTAAGGTTTAAAGCAGCAGATGGTGTTTGGCGGGTCGCGTTTGCATTCGACCCAAAACGAAATGCAATATTGCTAGTTGCAGGTGACAAATCAGGTAGTAGTGAAAGTCGTTTTTATAAGCAACTGATCAAAACAGCTGATGATAGATTTGACGCACACTTAGCTCAACTCAATACTCAGCAAGAGGTAAAAGTGAGGATAACCGATGGGGAAAACTTTAAAGGAAAAACTAGAACAGTTATCACCAGAACGACGCAAAAAGATTGAAGAAGAATCTAACTTGCTCATCGCCGAAGAAATGACCCGACAGCAATTAAGACTCGCACTCAAACTCACTCAAGAACAGATGGCGCAACTTCTGCAAATTGACCAAGGGAATATTTCTCGTCTGGAACAGCGTACTGATTTGATGCTCTCAACTTTACGGAAGTACATTGCTGCGATGGGAGGTGAGTTACGGCTTGTTGTTGAATTTCCTAACCGTCCACCTGTAACCCTAGTAGGTATTTCCGAAATCGAAGAATCAGAGGAAGTCGCGATTTGAATGATCTGTGATGTAGAGTGCGGGTTCTCCTTGATCCCCTGGTTGTTACTCTAAAATTACTGTGAATTGCCAAGTTATTGGTTATCTTTGCGATCGCTCTAGCTCTACTACGAACTTGCTTACCCATGAATATGCATGGCGCGATCGCACTCAACAATAACTAACAACTTGAGCTACTGGCGAACCCCAACAAAACCAGCTTGCTCAATTGCCTTTTGCCCTTGATCCGTTAATAAAAGTTTGGCATAAGCATCCCCAATCTGCTGTTCTGGACCTTTATTCTGCTTAATAATCACAAACAAATTAGCGATCATGGGATAGCTGCCATTTTTGATCGCCTGAGTATTTAGCTGGTTGCGCTGACGTGGACACTGCTCAGGTGATACCATTGGTTCGCGGTAGGGGGCAATTAGTTGACCAGAAGTGCTACCCAATAGCAAAGCCTTCACACTACATTGAAAGACTACTGAACGGGCAGAAGCATAATACACACCACCAGGGGTTTTACTGAGTTGGCGCACTGCGTCTGTAGTAGAGTAGACATACTGCACATTAGAGCCAAGTGCTTGCCCCTTTAAGTTGCTGTTACTAGGGAATATTACGGTATCTGCATCCTCTGGTCGTTGAGAAAAAGCTGTGATGGGTAGGTTTGGACCACCAACTTGATTCCAGTTAGTAATTTGTCCCAAATAAATTTGCTGCAATTGTTCAACACTTAAACCCGACACCTTGAGTGATGGATTGACTACCACTGCTACCCCATCCATACCTATCTGACGTTGCTCAAGGGTGAAGCCTCGCTCTTTTGCCATAGCTTGTTCTTCATCTGTGAGAGGGCGGGAGGACTGAGCAAAGTCTAGTTTCCCATCAAGCAACATCCGAATACCTGAGCTAGAACCAGGGCTACCAGTAATCGGGTCTAGGTAACGCAATTGTAGTTCCGGGCGAGCGCTCTGGATCTGAGAATCTACTAATTGTCGGATAGATGCCCAAGCTGTACTGCCTCCGTAGTTAAATGAGGCAGGGGGGACATCAGCAACGGTTTGAAAACTGGATGCATTAGTAGAGACGGTGTTTAAACTTTGATTAGAGGAAGAGTCAACGCTGTTGCGGGACAATAAATTTGGCTTCAGTAACCACCAAAGCAACCCGCCAATAACCATAAGTGTCAGCACTTTACCAATAATCAAACCTCTGAGAAAGAGGGCGATTTCGCTGTTAATTAAAGCTTTTCTTTGATTTGTATTGTCCATATCTTTAAATATTGTTTATTGTATTTATCTTACAGGAATACCTAAGTATTTATCCGACAGTAATCTTTAAATATTTAGATTCAAAGTAAATCTGTCATAGCTAGTTAATAGCCAGTTTTAAAAGTGCTTGCCTGTAATTTTAGACACTTGTTGATCCCCCCTTACCCCTCTTCAAAACTGGGAAGAATCAAAGTCCTCCTTTTGAAGGGTATTTAGCGGGGAGCTAAAACCTTTTGCTAACGAGCAGAGGACTTTTAAAACATCCTCTAATAGCTAGTTTTATGATTGATATTAGATGATTAACTTTTTCTAATGTACTGAAATCAAATCTGCTCTTTGGTAGTCTTTGTAATGGTGCAATTGCTTTGACAGACTCCCCTGTGAGCTGCTGATTTGGCTACTACGCTATTGGTATTAGTTAACCGTGATTCAACAAACTTCTCTAGAAACCTCTTTAGTTGAGTAGGTTGGTTGGGAAGCAATGTTCCCGTATTAATAAATGTATATATTAAAATTATTACTATCAAACTAGTGGTGGCACCAAGACCTATGCCCAGCAGCAAAATAAAGTTTCTATAAGTTAGCAAATAAGTATCATCAGCGTTTTGATTGATATCAGCAGATTGTGAGGACTGTGACAACGCCAGATCGGAATTAAGGGCTTGCAAAGCTTCTGTGGCAGAATAATAACGCTGGTTGTAGCGATCGCTAACCATTGTATCTAAAATATTTGCCAGAGCGTCACTTACTTCTACCCGATCGCGCCAGATGACTTCTCCAGTATTGGGATCTTCTGGTAGTTGCTCAGGTATTAAACCTGTCAAAGCTTGAATACCAATCATCCCTAGTGCATAGATATCGCTGCAAAGTTTTGGCTTTCCCTTAGCCTGTTCGCTTGGCATATAGCCAGGAGTGCCAACAGTAATTGTTAACCCTGCACCCAAAGCACCAATTCTCTTAATACTCCCAAAGTCAATTAGCACAATCTTCTGATCGGAGTACCGCCGCATTAAATTTTGAGGCTTAATATCTCGGTGAATAATTTTGTTTTGGTGGACGAAGGCCAGTACTTCGAGGATCTCTTTTAATAAATTTAAGACTGCATTCTCGCTTAGACGCTGACCTGGTATAATTTCTTGATTTAAGGAATGACCGTCAATAAATTCCTGGACTAAATAAAAATCTCCATCTTCATCAAAATGGGCAAACAGTCTCGGAATTTGATCGTGGTCGTTGCCTAGCTGGTATAAAACTTCCGCTTCTCGGCCAAATAGGTTTTTAGCGATCGCTACAACTGCCGGATTTGAATCTTTTGGGTGGAAATGTTTGACCACACAATGAGGATGTCCTGGTAAATCCAAGTCTCTGGCTAAGTAGGTATCACCAGATCCTCCACTTCCTAAGTGTTTGACAATCTCAAAGCGATTGCGAAGGGTTTTTCCGGGGATAGAGGATTGATGGTTGTTATCTATAGCACCTTTTAACAAGTAAGTATTATCAGTTCCCTCGCTTTTTGGCAGTTTGACAGTCTCAAAGCGACTTCGGAGTGTTTTTCGCACTAGAGGGTTCTGGCTCATCCGGCGTCTACTACTTCTTAATTTACTGACCATTCCGAGCTTAGGTGAGGTTATGAATCCCTGCCGCTAGATTTAGTTGGTATTTGAGCTAGTCAGCTTCTCAGGCTTCATGGGCGTGTTGTTGTTATGAAGTTGTTGTAATAATTCTAGCAATATAACCATATATTAAGTAAATTTTACACTAGTTCACACGATCATCTAGCTTCATGGATAGGGCTAAAAAACAGATATTGGATTGATTAGGGACTTCTAAAAAAAATACTCTAACTACTTCTTGTGAGGTGGGTGTCTCCGCCCGCCCATATACAAAGGCGCTCATGTTGCCCACCCCACAAGATTGGAGAATTTATTTGTTGTCAGTCCCTTATACATATAGTCACAAAAAAAGCCCCCTACTGGGGGCTGATTAAGTTGTTCGCGTGGAATGAGCAACTAAATAATTAATACTCAGAGTAAATACAGTAATCCGAACAAAATAATCCAAATCACGTCAACGAAGTGCCAGTAGATTTCGGCTGCTTCAATACCAAAGTGCTTTTCGTTACTGTAGTGACCCGGAACGCGCGATCGCCACAACACAGAAACAATTGCCAAAACGCCGATAGTTACGTGCAATCCGTGGAAACCAGTCAAAACGTAAAATGAACTAGCAAATAAATTGGTAGTTAAACCAAATTCTAAATGGGTATATTCATATACTTGACCTACCAAGAAAGTAGCACCCATCAGAGCTGTAATTGCTAACCAGATTCGCGCACCCTGCGTATCGTTCTTTTTGATCGCAGTGTCAGCATTGTGCATGACAAAACTACTAGAAATTAGATTGATGGTGTTGACTCCAGGTAGCAATAGTTCTAATTCTGGGGTACCTGCTGGCGGCCACACGGGCAAGGTAGCACGAAAAGCTAAGTAGGCTCCGAATAGTCCCATAAAAATCATCCCTTCAGCAATCAGGAAGACATATAGCCCAAACAGGCGATGATCTGGATGTTCTTCGTGATGACCGACGGACGCTTCTGCCGCGTGGTGATGATTTAGTTCGGTTTTAGCTGGGTCAATAGTTTGACTTTGCATGAATTTTGATTAAGTGGGGAGTGGGGAGTTAAAAGTTAGGAGTTAGGAGTTAGGAGTTAAAAGTTAGGAATTAGGTGTTAAAAGTTAGGTGTTAAAAATTTTTAACTAACAACTTTATTAAACTCATCACTCCTAACTCATCACTCCTAACTCTATTTCCGGTCTTCAGGATTTGCGGCAACTGCTGGGTCTGGTTCTGCTCTTAATACTGAATTTGGCCCAGCAGATAAAAATGGATTTGGATCAGATAAAGGTACACCTTCATCAGCCTTTTCTAAACCGTAGTCGTAGGGGCCTGTAGCCAAGACTGGGGTTTGATCAAAATTTTCGATCGCAGGTGGTGAGGTAGTCATCCACTCTAAGGTAAGCGCCCTCCAGGGATTATTACCTGCTTTCTCGCCATATAACCAACTCCAAATGGCATTGATAATGAAGGGGAATGTCGAAATCGCCAGTATATAAGAGCCATAAGTGCAGATTTCGTTCAGTGTGGTGAATTTGGGGTCATATTGGGCGATCCGGCGATTCATGCCCATTAAACCCAGCTTATGCATGGGTAAAAAGGTCATGTTTAAACCGACAATTGTTAAGGCAAAGTGAACCTTACCCCAAAATTCGTTTACCATCCGTCCCGTCATTTTCGGGAACCAGTGGTAAATGGCAGCAAAAATCCCTAACACACTACCGCCAAATAAAACGTAGTGCAGGTGGGCAACTACAAAATAAGTGTCGTGAACGTGAATATCAAAGGGCACTGCTGCCAACATCACGCCACTAATCCCGCCAATGACGAAGGTGCCAACAAAGCCAATGGCAAATAGCATGGCACTGTTAAGCTGGATTTTTCCACCCCATAGAGTTGCTAACCAGCTAAATATTTTAATTCCCGTGGGTACGGCAATGATCATGGTGGTGATCATAAAGAACATCCGCAACCAACCGGGAACACCACTGGTAAACATGTGGTGCGCCCAAACAATTAGCCCCAAAAAGCTAATAGCGAGAGAAGAATAAGCGATCGCTTTATAGCCAAAAATCGGCTTGCGGGAATGAATGGGGATAATCTCTGAAATTGCGCCAAAGAAGGGCAAAATCATAATGTAAACTGCTGGGTGGGAGTAAAACCAGAACATGTGCTGGTATACTACTGGGTCGCCACCGCCAGTTGGGTTAAAAAATGTTGTCCCGGCAATTAAGTCAAAGGAAAGTAGAATCAAACCTGCTGCTAAGACTGGAGTCGATACCAAAACTAGCGCTGAAGTGGCGAACATCGCCCAGCAGAACAAGGGCATTTTGTGTATGTCCATGCTGGGGATACGCATCTTCAGCAATGTCACCAGGAAATTTATCGACCCCAAAATTGAGGACGTACCCAGTAGCAGGACACTCATAATCCAAATGCCTTCGCCCACTTGTCCTGTTACCAAACTCAGGGGAGGGTAGGAAGTCCAACCGGCATCTGGTGCATCGCCTACCACCAAACTAGCGATTAGCAACACACCCGCAGGGGGAATCATCCAAAAGGCAACAGCATTCAGCCGAGGAAATGCCATATCTTTTGCCCCAATCATCAGGGGAATTAGATAGTTAGCAAATCCTGCCCCGGCTGGCACGATCCACAAGAAAATCATGATCGTGGCGTGCAGTGTGAACAGACTATTGTAGACTTCCGGGGTAACAAAATCTACCTCTGGAGTTCGTAGTTCAGTACGAACCAAGTCAGCCATTACGCCGCCAATGCAGTAGAAAATAAACGACGTGACGAGGTATTGAATCCCAATCACCTTATGGTCGGTTTGAAAGCCAAAGAAGTCTTGCCATTTTCTGATCCCCGGTTCCTCAAGAAGGGCGGGGATATTGGCAGTTTCTTGCAACTGAGCTTGTGTCATAGTCGTTAGTTATCTTTTGTCATTTGTCCTTTGTCATTTGTCCTTTGTCATTTGTCAGTTGTCCTTTGTCAGTTGTCATTTATTTAGACTAATGACTAATGACCGATGACCAATGACTAATGGTGAACTTGATGGAGGATTTCTGGCTGAATTCCCATGTCCTTGGTATAAGGGGCGAGGAATTCATTTGGGGATAGATCGGCAGGGTTAACAGCGATCGCTTGATTTAGTGTTTCTTTACTAGCAACTAACTGTTCTTGTACCCATTTGTCAAAGGCTTCTTCTGGCTCAACAACTACTGGCGCTCTCATCGCACCGTGGTAGGGGCCACAAAGTTCAGCACAGATGAGGACATAATCTCCTACTTTTTTGGGGGTGAAGCTAATCTCGCTTTGTCTACCGGGGATCGCATCTTGTTTGATGCGGAATTCTGGCACCCAGAAGGCGTGAATGACATCGTTGGCTGTCATATTGATTTGCACTTTTCGCCCGATGGGGACGTGCATTTCACCTGTAGTGATACCAGTTTCAGGATAGGTGAAAATCCAGGCATATTGTAAACCAGTGACGTTTACCTGTAATTCTGCTGGTTTGCCTGCTTGATTGGGACTATCCCCAATTGTTGGGGCAACAATACCGACACCTGGGGCATTCCGCAGTTGGGGGATTTGGTCAGCATTGCGGACTTCTGCGGTAGCTGGGTCTTCCATTGCCTGATCAGATTTTTCTTGATTGAGGTTGGGTACGATGCCAGGAGGTGTATCGCTTAAAGTTGCGGCCATGGCACTTCCATGCCCTGGCATTTTCATCGACTCCTGATTCATCGGTGCTTCATGGATGGAATGGGGATCAAAGCCACCCATTTCGTTGTAGACATCAAAGCTGTAAACAGAAATACCGATAACGATAATTGCTGGGATCGCCGTCCAAAGAATTTCTAGAGGTACATTGCCCTCAACTGGTGGGCCGTCTTCATTGTCACCTGCACGCCGACGATATCTAAATGCAGAGTAAATTAAAATACCTTCAACGAGCAGGAATATACCTGTAGAAACGATCATCATCGCGTTGAACAGACCATCCACCAAAACGGCTTCATCCGTGGCTGCTGCTGGCAACAGACCGTGATTTTGACCGTACCAAAGGCTGGCTAGCGTTAGCACGATGCCAATGAGTAATGTCCAGATTGAACTTGGGATCTTCACGGCTTACTTAAATTGAATTTACTACGTTATCTTAAAGCTGCCCACTTACTAAGGTAGTCTAGGCTGTAAGAGATGGAGTCCAAAGGTCTGAAATTTTTATTAATTTTTTTGACTATTTTACTAATCTTGAGTAAGAGTCTAATATCATCTAACCCCAAAAATAGATGTAAATCAATCTAAAAATTTAATAAAAAATTTAGGATCTTGAAATTAATTGCCATTTATCAATTTCTCACATCTTGAAAAATACCTAAAGCTTCAGGGAAAACTTTGCTGGAGTGATTCAAAGTATAAGTGAGTGCTAATCTATAAACCTTTAGCCTATACGCTAGGGTGAAGATGGGACGCTAAAAGAAAATGAACTAGGGACTAGGGACTGGGAAGAGGGGAAGATTTAGATGCGGATTCAGTCCCTAACCAAATCTTACTCATATTTTCTTGCCCAGTCCCCAGTACCCAGTACCCAGTCCCGGAGCGCCCATTCCTCCCAAACTTGCTGCGTGGAAGTTGGGGAATCCTGGGCGCTACCTGTTGAAAATTTGAAGAGAGCCACCAAGAGCGGGCAGAAGGTATCATTCATGAGCGAATTTGTCCTACAACAACAAAATGAAGCGGCGCTTGGGCAGCAAAAGCCCAAGGAAATGATTCGGCGCTTGGTGTGGAAAATGTGCATAGCCACCTTAATTTTGATGGCCATAGGCAGTGCCACCCGCGTCATGAATGCTGGGCTTGCTTGCCCAGACTGGCCATTATGCTATGGCGAACTTGTGCCAGCCAAGCAAATGAATTTCCAAGTGTTTCTGGAGTGGTTTCACAGATTGGATGCAGCTTTAATTGGTTTAAGCGCGATCGCACTTTTTGGTTTGTCCTGGTGGCGTCGTCGTTTCTTACCCTCTTGGCTGCCTTGGGCATCCACCTTTGCCCTGTTTTTAATCGTCTTCCAAGGCATCTTAGGGGGACTCACCGTTACCGAACTGTTGCGGTTTGATATCGTTACCGCCCATTTAGGCACAGCGCTGTTGTTTTTTAGCACTCTCTTGATTATCGGCACAGCACTCACGCCCTATCAGGGGAATGGAACCGTTGGTAAGTTGCCTTGGGTCGGTTTAACTGCTGCTGTTCTGGTTTACCTGCAAAGTCTGCTAGGTGCTTTGGTAGGCTCTCGCTGGGCGCTACACCAATGTCTCGGCGGTTCTCAACTTTGTACTGTAATGTACAGCCATATTGCTGGTTTGGTGCCGCCAACAGTGGCAACCTTGGCAATGGTATTTATCAGTTGGCGGACACCAGCACTACATCCAGCCTTGCGGCGACTGGCAAATATGGCTGGTGCGTTGTTGACCTTACAAATCTTGTTGGGATTCGCCACTTTCAAATTACACCTCCAAGTCGAGCCTCTCACCGTCTCTCACCAAGCTATAGGAGCTGCTTTGCTGGGTACTTTGGTGGCTTTCACAGTTTTATCACTGCGTGACTGGGCTACTAGCCGCGACATCACAGTGTTGAGCAATGACTGCTGAGTATGGAGTGAGGGAACAGGGGGAGTAGCGGAAGGAAGAATTTCTAACTTGTACAGACGCGATTAATCGCGTCTCTCCAAACTCCTAACTCCTGTACAGACGCGATTAATCGCGTCTCTACTAAAATTATGGCCGCAACGGCGAGTATTGCGACCCACGCAGGTGCAGAAAATCTGTGTTTTCATTTGCCTGAAAGAGCCACCTTGAGCGGGGGCTGCATATAAGTTGTTGAAAAATAAGGAACCAGAGCCAAAATGATTGAGACTAATGTCTCTCGCCACCACGGAACATTTTTACAGGTAGTTCAAAGCTACTACCAGCTAACGAAGCCTCGGATTATTCCGTTGCTTTTGATTACTACGGCTGGGAGTATGTGGATTGCTGCTAAGGGAGAAGTAGACCCATTGCTGTTGCTAGTAACTCTCACTGGTGGCACCTTGGCGGCTGCAAGCGCCCAGACGATTAACTGTGTGTATGACCGGGATATTGATTATGACATGGAGCGGACGCGCCATCGTCCCATACCTTCTGGTAAGGTGCAGCCGCGCGATGCTCTAATTTTTGCGATCGCACTGGCGACGATTTCCTTTACACTCCTAGCAGTATTTGCCAACTTGTTAGCCGCGCTGCTAGCTTTCTCTGGCATCGTCTTTTATATTTTGGTCTATACCCACTGGCTAAAACGCCACACCACCCAAAATATCGTTGTTGGTGGTGCGGCTGGGGCAATTCCAGCTTTAGTAGGTTGGGCTGCCGTCACAGGCACTTTAAGCTGGTCAGCATGGTTAATTTTTGCCATCGTCTTTTTGTGGACACCTCCCCATTTCTGGGCTTTAGCTCTGATGATTCGGGATGATTACGCAAAGGTTGGGATACCAATGCTACCTGTGATTGAAGGTGATACGGCAACCGTGAAGCAGATTTGGTACTACACACTGGTAACAGTATTTGCAACCGTGTTATTGGTATATCCTTTGGGTGCAAGTGGAATTCTTTATGGTGCGATCGCCCTAATTCTGGGAGGATTATTTATCCACAAATCTTGGCGGTTGTTGCAAAATCCAGAGGATCGCGCTGTAGCTAAAGAGTTGTTTCTCTTTTCCATCTCCTACATGATGCTGTTGTGTCTGGGGATGGTAGTCGATAGTCTTCCCGTTACCCATAATTTAATTAGTGCGGTGAGTAATCATCTGCATTTTATTGGATAGGGGATGGAAAATTTAGCGATCGCGTTTGGTAAAGGGGCGCGATCGCATTTTCAGAAATTAAAAAATATAGATAATAATTAGAGTTTGGCGGATTTGCGATTAAAAGTAAAATTTCAGTTATAACCAAATTGATTAAAAAGCTGAATGAAGTTGTAAAAAATATAAATGTTGACAAATTACATTCGTACAGCAATGCACAAAGCAACCTACGAGTTGCTTGAGCATGGAACTTTCTATAGCGAAATTCCAGAATGTCCAGGAGTTTGGGCAAACGCTGCAACACTAGAAGCTTGCCGGGAGGATTTGCAAGATGTTCTTGAAGGATGGATTATTTTAGGATTGCGTTTGGGTCATACTCTACCGATACTTCATGGCGAGATTGTCTATATATTGGGAAGAGGAGTAAAACGCAAAGGAACGCGGAGTTGAGCGCAGAGGGACGCAGAGTTTTAAAGCAGTATCCAGATTATTTTGGAACGCCGTTGTTCATTAGGAAAATGGCAGTGAACTTCATCACGAACCATTTCCTGTAGTGTTTCTATATCGTCAGCCTGAGTAAAAATTGACTCGGTTAGAGCTACTGCTGTATAACCACCATCTGGATCATCTTCAACGAGAAATACAATTTCACTCATAGCGAATCTTTCCTTAACTACTAAATTTTACAATTCACAAGCCTTGATGTGAGGGCAGAAAGTCTTTTCCTTCTTTCATCTAATCTCATACTCCATACTGCTCTGGGTAGTTGTCCAGCCGGAGCAGTTAATGTAAATGATAGAAAATCATAAGGCTTCCAATTATTTTTAATCCGCCAACCTAGACACTCTCCAAAATATTTCCAAGTTTCCAAATCTAAGTCAGGTTTTCCCCCAACGCTATCCCATATTCGCTTCTGGATACTAAAACCAAAGTGTGCATTACTGTATTTTACCCATAAGATATCAATAGTTAAGATATCTTGACAGGGAAATTTCTCGATATCTTGTACTCTGAGATAACCTTCTTTTTCTCGACGGGATATTCTAAGCATAAGCTTCCAGGTTTCTTGATCAGCTTCTCTCCATTTTCCAGATGCTAATAATTTTTGCAAAATTGTATAATCAATACCTACTGCTGAATTCAAATTTTCAGTATTAATAACTTGTATTACCTCATCCACAGATTGATAGCGTTCCTTCAGATAATCCTGAATTAACTTATCTAAAACTTGAATCATAACAGGTGTAATATTTGTACCTTTTGGGAAATATTTTTTCCATCTACACCCACCTTTTAGGGCATCATAAAGTTCATCAGAACCATCTGGTTTTGGAAAGCATTGGGTTAACAGCCGAATACAAGTTACACCCAAACTATAAAGGTCACTCGCAGGGAAAACTTGACCACGCATTTGTTCGATTGGTGCATATCCAGGTGTTCCTACTATTGTGCCAACACCTAAAACAGGTGCCTTCATCTGTTTAGAAACACCAAAATCAATTAATATTAGCTTGCCATCCAGACGGCGCATGATATTTTCTGGCTTGATATCTCGATGAATTACACCGCGTTCATGGATAAACTTCAGGATAGGCAATAAATCAGTTAAAAGCTGTTTGATCTTTTCTTCGCTAAAGGCTCCCTGCTGCTGCAATTCTTGTAATAAATTCTGCCCCTGAATAAACTCTTGTACCAAATAAAGCCGCTTATCTTGTTCAAAATAAGCAATCAAACGGGGAATTTGCGGGTGTTCTCCCAAATCATACAAACGCTTCGCTTCTTGCTTAAATAACTCTGTTGCTTTCTCAAGTGCAGCCGTTCCTTCAAATTGAGGAACAAATTGCTTAATTACGCAAGGTTCGTCTATTTTATCTGCATCCCTAGCTTCATAAGTTCTGCTAAATCCACCCTCACCCAAAAGTCGTATTACTCGGAAACGATTTCTGAATAATGGTGTGAGTGTTTGTCCACACTTAATGCAAAACTTATTGTCATCAGGGTTAAAAGGATTTGAACAACTAGAATTAGAACAGTAAAGCATATTTGGGAATATATCAGCAGATAGTGTCTATGTTCAGTTTTCCCAATTTCTGCTTACTGGGTTTCATAAGTCTTTATATTTTTGAGCAGATTTATTTCTAGTGGCGGCTACAGTCTCAAGTTACTTTTGCTAGCCTAGTGATATAAGGTTTATCGCTCCCCAGGAAGCGCCTGGAAGCAAAAGGATTAATATGGCTCATTTAAATCAGCGTCGTCCCCAAAATGTCAACGGCGATTTTTATGTAGATACTACCTGTATTGATTGTGATACCTGTCGCTGGATGGCTCCTGAAGTATTTTATGATGTTGATGATCAATCGGCTGTTTATCATCAACCAACCAATGAGGCGGAAAGATTAGCCGCGCTGGAAGCACTTTTAGCTTGTCCTACTAGTTCTATTGGCACAGTTGAGAAACCAAAAGATATCAAAGATGCTCAACAAAAATTTCCCATATTAGTAGCGGAAAATGTTTACCACTGTGGCTATCATTCGGAAAAATCTTACGGTGCTGCTAGCTATTTAATTCAACTTCCAGAAGGTAACATTTTAGTGGATTCTCCCCGGTTTACGCCGCCTTTAGTCAAGCGTTTAGAAGAACTGGGGCCAATTCGTTATATGTACCTAACTCATAAGGATGATGTGGCAGATCATCAAAAGTTTGCCGAGCATTTTCAGTGCGATCGCATCCTCCACACCGATGATATTACTGCGGATACTCGCAATGTAGAAATACAGTTAACTGGTTCTGAAGCATTTAGTTTGACACCAGATTTATTAATTATCCCAGTTCCCGGTCACACCAAAGGACAAACCGCCCTACTCTACAAAAATAAGTTCCTCTTCACTGGCGACCATCTCGCTTGGTCAGAAAGTTTGCACCAACTGACTGCATTCTACGGTGTCTGCTGGTATTCTTGGCCAGAACAGATTAAATCAATGCGTAACTTGGCTAATTATTCTTTTGAGTGGGTGCTACCAGGTCATGGGCGAAGGTTTCATGCTGATAGAGAAGCCATGCGCCAGCAGATGCACAAATGTATTGAGTTGATGGAATCTTTGAATTGACCAAATAATTTATAATTATTCGGTTATATGGCAAAACCCACGAAAAACCTAACCCCCTAACCCCCTTCCCGACACCTGCGGTGTACAGACAAGTTATCGAATCACTACCAGTCCTCGAATTACCCCACCCTAACCCTCCCCGTATGTATCTGAATAAAAGTAGCTTTTGCACAAATGCCACTACTTACGATCGCCTTGTTCATTTGAATTTAATTTCAGATACAGCGCTTCCCGCTATTATGCAATACAGTTTTCTCCTTGCCCCTCTTTTAGCATAGCTTTCAGCTTTGAGGATGTACCTCATAGCTGCCGTAAGTGCTGTATAGAGAGCGAAATAAACAATAAGTAGCCTGATAAGCGTTCTCGATTTGATTTAAAACGCTGTATACCTGTGGGCAAATACCCTAAAATTACGTTGCTAGGCGATCAATTTATGAGTGAAATCACAGTTTTGTAGTGAATACAAAGTAATAAAAATAAGTGATTTTACTCAAGCATAAGGAAAATATAGGTATAAATTAAGCATAAATTACATAAACCCGTAAATTTTTACTCATTTGTGATTTGACTGTATTACTTCAAAAATACTTAGAAAACGTCACTGAAAGCAATGATTATAGTCAAAGTTATTCGCAATAAAACTGGAGAACCCGTTAGAGGTTTAAATGTTTATATTAGTAAGGCGATAGCTGGAGGTGTGAGAGACGCTAATACAAATTCAAATGGTGAAGCTCACATAGATTTTCAGCTTCCTTGTAATGGAAAAATTGTGATAGATGGAAAAAATGTATATGAGGGTGAAATGAAAGCTTATATGCCTTTCTATATTTAAAAACACTGGTTCTTCCGGTAATTTTATGGTGAGAGGTTAAAATCAAGGTTTTATAGTGAAGCTTCACTATAAAACCTTAAAACCCAATCCTGATATGGAATACAGCCTATAAGCCCATTGTATTTATTATTAGGTTATACCAATTTTGTATGAAGTTGCATAGAGTGAAAAGGCTAAAAACTTTGCCTGGAAAGCATTCCAGCTTTCTACAGTTCTATGCAGCTTCACAATAATTTGGTATTACATAAAACGAGTTATAGAGCCAGAAACATTGAAGATTTATGGAGTCAATTCATAAAATTGACTTCATAAATAAACTTTATCATATAATTATATTTCCTATATAACCAAAATGAATAACTTAGTTACTTGTATAGAATGTGGACATTATCCAGTTAGCTCTAAAGCTTATCAATGTCCAAAATGTTCAAACAATCCTTATGGACATAGTTGTAAATTCTGCAATACAAATGTAGCAGATTCACAGGCAATAGTAGATAAGGAAAACATCCAAAATGAGGTTGAAGACTATGATATTGAACGAGGTAGATTCACCAACCGCTATGTAACTGTTGAATATAATTATTTTCATTCATCTTGCTTAAATCAAATTAATACTATTCAATATAATTGTCCAACTTGTTCTATACTCAATACATCATTCAATCAATCATGCTTTAAATGTGGTCATCCTTTTAAGGCACAGATATGTACTCACTGCCGACGGTCAGTGCTAGAAGCATTAGCCGTTAAGAATGTTAGTGTTCTAGGCGAGAATAAGTACTTCCATAGAATTTGTGCTAACAAAATTAGACCAAACTGGCAAGTAGAGGAAGCGGAAGCTCAAGCTAAAGCCAAAGCAAAAGAAGAACGTGCTAGATATGAATCTGAACAGGCAAAAATAAAAGCACGTCAACAGGAAGAAGAAAAACTACGTCAAGAAGAAGAAAAAATAAACCTACAAAAAAGGCAAGCTTTTTTAAAGAGAATATTTTCGTTATTAGGCATAATGATAGGATATTCTTTAATAGGATTTCTTTTAGGAAAAGTTGTTCCAGTTTGGCTGCTAATATGTGTAGGTTTAAATCTACCAATTACTTACATATTATTAAATAATAGCTCATCAGAATTACAATTTGTTTATCAACTAGGTTCAAGTATAGGTATAGCTTGGTCTCAATGGCAAAATACTCATAATATAATCGCGTGTATATTTAGCTTTATGATAGCAACTGCCACAATATTTCCATCTTTCTCCGAGGTTGTCAAGCGTACTATTGAACAGGAAGAAATATTTATAATTATCATAATAGTAACTAGCTGTATTGGATTCAGTTTCGGTCGCTTGCTTCAATCAATATTTTGATAAACTCATCAAACCTTTGTCGATATAGCCGTTAGAAGCTTGGAAAATCGCCAGCGCCAGTAGGGTGTGTTAGCACGGAGAGTACGGCACTATGATCAAGGGTTTGGTACCGTACTCTCCGTGCTAAGAGGATGTTTTAAAAGTGGTTGGCTGTAATTTTAGGCACTTTTAGCTCCCCCCAACCCCCCTTAAAAAGCAGGGCTGTTTCATTCCCTAAAGAGCGCTAAATATCACGGGTTCTAGCGATTTAAAACTGATGATTTTGTTACCAGCGTGCCAAGAAAATGAACAATTTTACTGTTGTTCAAGTGCTTAAAATTTCATCTTCTCGTCACCCTCACTTACAATTTTCTTGCTAACCATCTTGACAAATGCTGTTTGAAATGGAATGAAACAGCCCTGCCCTTAAAAGGGGGGCAAAGTCTCTAAAAGTCCTCCAATTTATCGGGGAATTTAGGGGAATCTAAAACGTTTTGCTACCGATCAGAGGACTTTTAAAACATCCTCTAAGACACCCTACGGATCTTTTCAGAAATCAAACCGGATTCCCATACAGTAAAAGCACAATTTATTTAAGTTAAGTAAGTCAAATAAGTAACTAAGTTACTCAATATTAATCTCTTCAAATGCTTCCTCTAAAAGGATACTCAGAATTTATGATTTCTTTAGCCTCAAACCCTTGTAAGGCAAGGAAAATCGTAGACATCGCCTAAAAATTCAAACTTATCTGATGATTTTATTCACAACAGATGCACTCTGAATACGCCATTTACCTCCTTCTCGAATCAAATCATATCGAACTCGCAAATTGTCGCTAGAAGACTTTTTAAACTGACCATTTTCATATAACTGGGTCGCTTCCTTCACCGTAGCAACCACTGCGGCACGATCTGGAAATAAATCAACTTTCTCTACAGATTCCACCTTCAGGCTATGGTCGTACTTGCGGTAGCGGTTGTCTGACCTATCCTGTTGAGCAATCAGCCGCCATTGAGATAAAGCTGAACCAGTTAAAATATTCTCTAAATTATTAATCTCATGATTCGGCCCTAAAGCTTCGGTTTTGGTAAATAGCCAAGTCCGAATGACTTCTTTAGCCGTTGCATCTGTTAAAGGGCCATCTGGTGATTCTGGTTTACTATTTGTAGGAGGAATAGATATTGGTGGTTCATTTATTTGTATAAACAACTGTGAACCACGCCCAGATGATGCCGGAAAAAACAGATTTTTTAACCATCCAAAAGTTGTTGTGGCTAACACCCAGAAAACTAATAGACTCACCAAAGAAATAAACACTCTCCATACCAGGCGTGTTTTCCCTTCTATGGTGTTAGCAAAAGTTCGCCGCCGCCGGGGACGACGAGCATGAGGACGATTATCTGGTAGACGCTCTCGGCTAGAAGATGGAGTAGGTTTTCTTTGCCGACGCTTTTGGTTATGACTTGGTACGGCAGTCTTAGCTGAACCATTCAAGTTCTGATTAGTGCCTCTGCTCATCCGTTCGGCAGCAGGAACCTCTGATTTTACACTTCCAGATGAATTCCATATAGGTGGTGAGAAATTTGAATATTCGGGTGTTTCTTTGGTTGGTGTTTCTGGCAAATCTAGGTCAGGTATTCTGCTGTGATTAAATTTTGCGGAATTTCTAGTTGAATTGTTGGGGAAAGGGGCATTATTTGTCTGGTGCTGGGGAAAATACTGGGAGTTAATTACAGCCCATTCATTAGTTGTTTCTGCATCAGTTGGCAGTGCTTCTAAATAAGCTTGTACCTGTTGGTTGGCAAAGTAATCTTTTAAGAAAGCTTGCTGGCTTGCTAAATCTCGAAAATGTGGAAATACTTCGTGTTGCAACCACTGCTCGGCATATAGACACAGCCCCGGTAACAAATCTGGAGAGTCTTGAGATTTTTCCCGAATAAAAGCTAAAGCTTCGTACTCTTGACTAAGTTCTAAAACACGAGTTGCTTCTTCAGTTTGCCCTAAGAGTAATGCACATAACGACTGTTCTAAATGTACATCTTGGCGCTTGCCCAGACGCATGAGCATTTGCCTTGCTTGACGAATTAAAGCTGGTTGGCGTTGAGCAAATCCCCGTGCTATCAAGGCATAAACAGCTAAGTAAGTGGCAACAGCAGAAGGACGTTTGCTTTGGGCTTCAAATAATTTGTGTTGCTCTGCGACTGTTAAGTGGGTGCGTAACTGCTGGATAAATCGCAGAAAGTCATCTATGTTTAAACCAGAGTCATCATTGCTCGTGCCATCAATGCCACCACGATCTTCTAAGAGGTTTTGCAATAACTCCAAGCCTTGGCTTCGTTCCGCAGTCTTTTCTTGAGGTAATGCCAGCAACTCCAAAATGCGATATGGTCGTAATTTGTAAAGATCCGCCTGAATTTCCGCCTGAACACTGGCAAATAACCCTTCACGTACTAGGAGTTCTTGGCCGGTTTCTAGGGATATGGCGGCATTTTCATAGTGACCTTGCTGCCACTGTTCACGACCTAATTCTAGACAAGCCAGGGCAACAGTGAGAACAACATTTGGATGTTCGGCACTTTCGGGTATTTCTTCGTCTGCTAAATTATGGACTCTTCTTGCACTTATAGCACTATTTTTATTTACCAGGTACGGACGACCTAGTTTTAGTACAAGTTCGTATTCCCCTAACTCTTGCAAAATTAATAAAGCGCCAATTAATTCGTCTTGGGTAATTTCGATACCCAGACTCTGGGTATTAATACCCCTTTTGGTGCTTTCTGTAGGATTTTCCTGTGCTACTGCGGCAGCAGCAAGGTTATCAGGGTCATAGGCGTGGGCAAGATAAAGCTGATCGTAGGTACTGCGTTGTTTTGGATCTGATAAAACCACGTAAGCTTCTTCTATGAGTTGTTTACGAGAAGAAATTGCAGCCTGAGAATACTCACGTCGTGGCAATTGTACAATGCGATCGCTGTATGCCTGACGCAATTGTTCTTCACTTGCCGCCAACGGTAGTCCTAAAATTCGGTAGTAATCTAGCGGAATTCGCACAGCCTACTTCCCCTGCACCGTGATCAACATAATTCACCTAGAGCGTTCCAGGTCTGTAAAACCGTGCCATGTTAATAATAACGTGTGGAATTTACTCTACAAGTGTATATTGCAACAACTTGTTTTATACCTTCCCAAAATTTTGAGTCACATTTTAGTACTAATCTTTTGCTTTCGCCTAGAAAGCCTCAATTGTTTGTCTTAATTCTTAGTATTTTTGTTTAACACCACTAATTATCAGCCTTCGATACCACAAACCACAACTACCGCTTTTAATCACGGCATAAATGTTGTGGTTGAAAGAATCTATTGATGATTGATTTTTTTGGGACTTTCCCAGTAGGCGGTAACAAAAATACCACTATTGGGGATGAGACCCTGATAACACGAGAAAAAAATCATATCATAATTAACCTTTAATTACAATTACCTATTTGGGTATAAAGACTTTTGCTGACTTTTTTTGAAATTGTTAATGGATATGCAGAAAGCAGTCTATGTTGATTGCTACTCTATGAAGGGGAATAGTGAGAGAGAAAAACTTAAAGCGGCAGATATTGCCGTTAGAGTCAAATCCTCATCGGGCATGGGCTGAAAAGTTAAAAATTAAAAATTAAAAATTCAGCTATTCCCTAAGACCCTTTTTTGGTGCATAAATAAAGTTTGATTGTTGAGTCTTACAAACGCTAGCCTGTTAAAAGCTGAGGTGTTATCAGACCAACTTATTTAAGACCGTAAGCTTAAGTTGTACAACAGGGATACTCAAAAATAATGGTTCAAGAGCGTACTTTACCCACATTTAATCCTGCTACTACGCATATTACTAAAGAAGAAGGGTTACGGTTGTATGAGGACATGGTATTAGGGCGCTTGTTTGAAGACAAGTGCGCTGAAATGTACTACAGGGGCAAAATGTTTGGTTTTGTCCATTTGTACAACGGTCAAGAAGCCGTTTGTAGTGGTGTTGTCCAGTCAATGCGACCGGGTGAAGATTACGTTTGTAGTACTTACCGCGACCACGTTCATGCTCTGAGTGCGGGTGTACCAGCAAGAGAGGTAATGGCAGAATTATTTGGCAAAGCCACAGGTTGCAGCAAAGGGCGCGGTGGTTCCATGCATATTTTTTCTGCCGAACATCGTATGCTGGGTGGCTACGCTTTTGTAGCTGAGGGAATTCCTGTAGCAGCTGGAGCGGCTTTTCAAAGCAAATACCGCCGCGAAGTGCTGGGAGATAAAAATGCTGACCAAGTGACAGCTTGCTTTTTTGGCGATGGTGCAGCTAATAACGGTCAGTTTTTTGAGACACTAAATATGGCAGCTTTATGGAAACTGCCAATTTTGTTTGTGGTCGAAAATAATAAGTGGGCTATTGGTATGTCTCACGAGCGAGCGACTTCCCAGCCAGAAATTTATAAAAAAGCCAGTGTATTTAACATGGTGGGCGTGGAAGTAGATGGTATGGATGTACTAGCAGTGCGAGCCGTGGCTCAAGAAGCTGTAGCCCGTGCGCGTGCAGGTGAAGGACCGACATTAATTGAAGCACTTACCTACCGCTTCCGAGGTCACTCCTTGGCTGACCCAGATGAAATGCGAAGCAAGGCGGAGAAAGAATTTTGGTTCGCCCGTGACCCAATTAAGAAGTTGGCAGCTTATTTGCTGGAGCAAAATCTGGCGGATGAGGGAGAAATTAAAGCCATTGACCGTAAAATTCAGGATGTAATCGACGAAGCAGTTAAGTTCGCCGAAAGCAGCCCCGAACCAGACCCCAGCGAGTTATATCGTTTCGTTTTTGCAGAAGACGAGTAATAAAGTTAGGAGTTAGGAGTTAGGAGTTATGAATTTTTAACTCTTAACTCACAACTCACAACTCCTAACTCCTAACTATCCTTATACCCAGGACTAAAATTTGTGTTTACCATTGCAGTTGAACAGCAACAATACAAAACCTACATCCTTTCAGATGAAACCACTGCTTCTCAATTGGAAGTGGTACCAGAACGCGGTGGGATCATCACCCGTTGGCGCATTCAAGGGCAAGAAATTTTCTACCTGGATACTGAACGCTTTACTCATCCTGAGTTGAGTGTCAGAGGTGGTAATCCAATTTTGTTTCCTATTTGTGGCAATCTACCAGATAATACTTACACTCATAACGGGCAAAAATATACTCTCAAACAACACGGTTTTGCCCGTGAATTACCGTGGTCAGCAACAGAACAAAAAACGGAAGATAAGGCTAGTCTGACTGTTGTTCTTAATAGCAACGAGCAAACTAAGGCTGTTTATCCTTTTGATTTTCAACTGGCTTTCACCTACGAACTTCAAGGTAATACCCTAGAAGTGCGTCAGCAGTATAAAAACTTGTCATCCACACCAATGCCCTTTTCGGCTGGTTTCCATCCCTACTTTTTGTGTGGTGATAAAACTCAGCTAAAGGTTGAAATTCCTTCTAAGCAGTATCAAGACAATCAAACTAAAGAAATTCACTCTTTTGACGGCAATTTTGACTTTAGCCGTGATGAAATTGATTTTGCCTTTGGACAGCTAACTAGTCAATCGGCCACTGCCATAGATCACAGCCGGAAATTAAAACTCACCTTGGATTATGATGATTTCTCTACCTGGCTGGTATTTTGGACGGTCAAAGGCAAAGAATTTTACTGTCTAGAACCGTGGAGTGCCACCCGTAACTCTCTCAATACTGGTGATAACCTGACTGTGTTAGCGCCAGGAGCTAGCCACACAGCATTTTTCAGGTTGACGGCTAATTTTTTCTAAATACCTTTACAAATCTACAGATGTTTATGCTATGATTGCAAAGTTGCGAAATGCAGCGAAAGGGTCGCTAACTCAACGGTAGAGTACTCGGCTTTTAACCGATTAGTTCCGGGTTCGAATCCCGGGCGACCCATATTTAAGGAAAAAATACTTGCTAAGTCTTTGAGGAGAAAGGTTAAGGCGGGTTTTATAGCATTTACTAACCTGCTCCCCCAGTCTTCTGGGGTGGAAATCAATGTTCATCTAGTTTTAGACGAAAAGCCAACGAGAGCATAACTTACGTATTGAGAGAAAACTGAGTATAAATCTTTTGGTTCATACCGCTCACGTAGCAAAAATCTGTGCGTAAGTTCTGTTACAGTAGCTCTTTCAAGGTGACTTAGAAAATCTCTGATTTCCTCTCTGCGCTGCGCCAGTTGCTTCTCCCAGGGGGAGAGGCTACGCGTAGCAAGATCCCCGGAGGGGTACAAGTCGGGTCACCGCAAGGGCGCACTGGCAACTCTATTGCCTCTGCGTGCTTGTGTGTTCACAATGTGCAAACGAGAGGCTCAACAGCTTCCGAAGATTTGGAGAATTGGTTAAAATCTCGTTTAAAATTTGAGGGATTATGGGGTGAATTTCGGGTTGTTAGCACCAGTTGTTTAGGGGTTTGTCCACAGATGGGTATTACTGTTGTTATTGCCAGTAATGGAAGTAGAGGTAATAGTCCGTGCCTAATTGTCAATCCTCAGAGCGATCGTGAACTTATTTACTTATACATCAAACAGAATAAAAAGTAATTTTTACTTTTTAATTTTGCCTTATATGGTGTGAAATATAGCAATCCTAAATTATTCGTTAACAACAAGATACCCGACTTTTTAGAGAAGTCGGGTATCTGAGTTTTGTGATTTTCAGAAATCAAATAGGATTGCTATATTAGTGCTTGAAGCCAGACATTTTTGGTTTTACAAAGGAATTAGTGCTTCGGGCATTAGTGCTTGAAGAATCAATTGTCGGTGAACTGAGATTCAAGAAATCGATGAGTTTGAGAGTGCGTTTACTAATTTTCCAGCGCCCCCTTTCGTTGACAACTTCATCTTCATAAGTGCCATTAGCGACATCAATACTAGTTTCTGAACGTTTATGAGTTGCATGAAGGTAAGAAGACATTGCTACTTTACCATTTTTAAACGAAATGTTTATCGTACCCATCAAGTGTTGGGTAGCTGTATAACCATTGCCTTGAAATACTGAATAGACAAAATCTGCCCAAGCATCTGTCCCATAACTTGTTTGAGTTGTCCCATCAGGAAAAATGGCAGTGAGGACTGCATTTTGAGTAAAACAATCCCGATAAATATTCTTTCCCTCTGGGAGATTTCCTCTACCAATAGCATCAGTTCCCAACGAATAACAGGATGTTAATTGTTGAATCTCAAATTCGGCGTTAGGTTGAGTTGCACTTGCTAGTTGAAACTTACCTCCAACAAACAGCACAAGAGTAACTGCAAGCACAATCAATGTGATCCGATTTAGCAAAAACGAGATAGCCTTTGAAACTATTCGCCCACTTTCTCTTCTTTTTTCCACAAGATGACTCCCTTAATTGTTACGATTTTCGCATCTTATACTTGACATAGATATTTTTTAAACTAATAATTTTAGCTCAAATAAATATCTAAAATACTTGCATACTTTGCTAGGATCGAAATTTTATATTCACTAGAAAATAGATTTCTACTGAATGATAAAATTAGTACAAGATTTGATGTATACGATTAGTTATAACAGTTAATTAAAATTTTGTAAGTGTTAATTAAAACTAAGTTTGTGTTGATTTGATTAAGTAATAAAGTTACCACTTACATAATTTTATTTTACCAAGTATCAGTTATAGCAATTATAGATAATTCATCATAAGCTACCGACTTCTTTAACCTGACTTTTCATGTTATGTGGAAAAGCCCATGAAAGACCTAACCCCTTCCCGACACGGGAAAGGGGAAAATTCAAAGTCTCTCTCCTAGAAGGAGAGAGAAATAGAAGTGAGGTTTTCCAGATACCGTGAAAAGTCAGCTTATTTAAAAAAGTTGGAAATCTGCGGCTATAACTATCAAAACTCCCTTATTCTCCCAAAATTGGAATAGAAATTATAAATTCTGTTCCTTGTCCCAAGACTGACTCACAAATCAAACTTCCTCCATGATTTTCTACTATAATTTGCCGACTAATAGATAATCCTAATCCCGTACCTTTTCCTACACATTTGGTAGTAAATAAATTTTGAAAAATACAGTTTTTAACTTCTTCTTTCATTCCTTTGGCATTATCCTGAATCTTAATTATTATGTTTTCATTTTCCACTTCTAGATTAGTTTTAATAGTAATAGTATTCGGATATTTTTCTTGAATTTCTAAAAAATTACGACCGATATTTGCTTCTTCTAAAGCATCAATTGCATTTGCAATTATATTCATAAAGACCTGATTTAATTGCCCCAAGTAGCATTTTACTGATGGAATATATGCATAGTTTTTAATGATTTGAATGGCGGGACGATTATGATCGGCTTTCAGACGATGCTGTAAAATCAACAAAGTACTATCAATGCCTTCATGGATATTAGCTAACACTTTAGAGGTAGTATCAGCGCGGGAAAAAGTACGGAGAGAGGTACTAATATTACGAATGCGCTGTGTGCCAACTGTCATCCCATCAATCATTTTTGGTAAATCTTTTAGCAGAAAATCTATATCTATTTCTTCGGCTTTTTCTTCAATTTCTGCACCAGGATTGGGGAATTTTTCCCGGTACAGTTGCAGATAGTCTATTAAATCTTTAACGATATCTTTTGCTTGGGCGATACTACCTGTAATAAAACCAATGGGGTTGTTAATTTCGTGTGCTACTCCTGCAACCAAATTACCTAGAGAAGACATTTTTTCACTTTGGATAAGTTGTAGTTGCGCCTCTTGCAAATCTTTTATGGATTGTTCTAATTCCCGAGATTTATCTTGTGCCCTTGTGTACAAGCTAGCATTTTCTATGGCAATCGCCATTTGAGAAACTAAGACTTTTAATACCTCTACCCTTTCTAGAACAAAAGCTCCTGATGATAACTGGTTTTCTAAATAGATAATACCAGTCAGCTGTGATTGGTACATAATGGGCAAACAAAATATTGACTTTGTTTGAGATTTCTGAATATAGATATCAAAGTTAAAAGGTTCTGTCAGTACAGCATCATTCAACACAATATATTGCTGAGTTCGGAAAACGTAATTAATTACAGAAAGTGCTAAATCCTGATAGGTTTCAACAGGGATAGAGCGTAAAACTGTCACCGTATCGTCAGCAGCATTTCCAGAAGCTTCGATATATAAATGATTATCTTTAAGTAGTAGTAGTACTGCTTTTTGTGCAGCAGCATTTTCTAGTAAAATTTTGATCAGCTTGCTTAATAAGTTTTCTAAAACAATTTCATTGGTAATCGCTTGCGAAAATTTGATGAATGCATTAAAATCTACAAAATCGCTCAAGTTGGTATTAGTTGTAGTTCTAGTTGTAAGATGAATTGGATCTATTTTTGAAGTACTATTTTCTATAGTAGTAGTTTGTCCTACTAAAAAAGGATACTTTGATTCTAAGTATTTAACTTTAGTGATCGCACCCCAACGAATACAGGCATAATAGGCTTTAGTTATGTAAGTTTGATGAATTAACTCTTTGCCTAGAGACTGATAAAATTTTCCAGCTAACTCATAAGCTAAAGCTTCTTCTTGGAGAAAACCATTTTCTTGAGATTTGGCAATAGAGTTTTCATAGTAGTCCATTGCTTCCAGCTTTTGACCTAAAACTTGATACCGTTCTGCCTCCACAAGATAAAATCTATGTAAGTGGTTCGTGGGAGCATGAGTAGCCCAGAGTTGCATCTTTTGCTGATTAGCTTGAACTTTTTCTAAAATAGCTTGCTTGTCAGACTCTTTAGCAGTATGATATATTGCCAAGTGGGTTAAAGAATCGTAGAAATAGAAGAGTGGAACAACAAATAACCCTGTAACACCACCTAAAGATTTTTCTGCGATCGCAGCATTTTCTACAGCTTTCAAATAGTCCCCAAATATGTAAGAGAGCATTAGCTTATTAACAAATAAATGATTAATTGTGTAAAGATCATTTACTTGCTGATGAATTGGCAGCATACTTTGCTCGTCATAGGCTTCTCCAATTAAACAGTCCACATTTTCAAAATTTCCTTTCAAGTTTAAAACTGTTTGCAAATATACTAAATTCCAAGTTAAAGCTACTTGTTGCTTGATTTTTTTCAGCGAATCACAATAAGCTATCAATTCTTTTTCTAAAACCCAAAGTTCCTTACCTAGCCAAAATGAATGATAGGGATAAATGTAACCACAATAGCCAGCATATTCTAAATCTCCAGTTTCCAGACCACTAGAATAACCTGCCATTGATGATGTTAATGTCTCCCTAACATGCTCTTTCCAATGCATAACATGGGCGCTAACAACCGTCAAAATCTTAGCCTTAAGTTCTTCAGCGTTAAATTGTGACACCAATGTAGAAGCTAATTTCCCAAATTCATAGCCAGAATTAATTTCTCCTTGAACTCCACAAAGAAGTAATCCATAAAGACTATAACCATAAGCAGATACAGCCGTATTCCCATACATTAAAGATAAATTAACCATTTTACAGACAATAATTGGCATCATTGCCGGAGCAGTTTGAAAAGCCGCAGGGAGAACTCCCATTAAGATTCTCATAGCTGCAATCTTTTTAGGATCAGTCATTAATGGTAAGTTAATTAAATCTCCAATGGCTTTACCTTTCAAAGAAGTAGCGATTTCATCCATCCCTTGCTGAATATCAGTTGATGTCGCTTCATCTGGAAAACTTATTCCTAACAATTGCAAAATTGATACTGCTATTTGAATGGCTTCCAATTGTTTGCTTTGAATTATAGAAGCGATAATCTGTACTTCATAGACTTTCACTTTATCTAAAAGGACTTTAGCTTCTTGCTGCACCACCTCAGCCCATTGTTGCATCTGCTCAAAATTACCACCCAGATAGGCTACCTCTGCGGCTCCTTCATATAAACCGATGGCTAAGGTATATTCAGTTTGCCAAGGGTCTATATTTAAAAGTTTTATCCCATTTGTGAAGTACTTAAGAGCCGCTTCGTAAGCTGTAGAAGCTTTAGCTTTTCGTCCGGCAATTAAATTTAATCGTGCCAATTCAGTTTTTTCAGATTGCTCTATCAGGTTAACAATACCGACATTCAACTGATTGACGATATCAAAAATATTGGCTTCTATTTCCTCTTTAGGTATATTTTGGAGAAGCAATTGCCCAATTTTCAGGTGAGTAGATTTCTTAAGTTCTTCTGGAATTAACGAATATGCTGCTTGTTGTACTCTGTCATGCAAGAACTTGTAACCCACTCGTGAAGTGTCAAAATTTAAATTAACGGCTTCTTCCTGATTAAAAACTAAAGGAATGCGGTAAGCTTCACTTAAAGGTAGAATTAATCCCGCTTGCAAAGCCGAGTGTAATTCATTTGCTGTCAAAGAAGGTGATTTTTCATTGACTATCGATAAAACATCCAGACTAAATCTGTCACCCACACAAGCTGCTAATTTTAAAATATCTTGGGTGAACTTTGGTAGTTTTTCAACTCGGCTGGCAACTAACTCAACTACATTCTTATCAGTAATTCCAATTGCTTGAATATCCTCTATACTCCATTGCCATTTAGTATTAATGAAGTCAAAATTTAACAGACTTTCTTGATGAAGTGCTTGAATTAGTTGGGTGATGAAAAATGGATTTCCACCTGTTTTATTCGAAATTAACTCAGCTAATTTAATAATTTCCTTGTTAAAGACTTTGGTTTCTTCATCCTGGTTAAGCTCTGTTTCTTGGAGAGTTTCGGCAACTAGCTGAGTTACATTATCTAAATTTAAAGCTTCCAATACAAGATTATTAACAACCGTGCCACTATTCTTAATTTCTTCTATTTTTTGGATTAAAGGATGTGCCGCACTAACTTCATTATCTCTGTATGCCCCAATAAATAATAGATATTTGCTGTCGGTGTCACTTATGAGCAGTTGGATTAAATTTAAGGTAGCTGAATCTGCCCATTGCAAATCATCTAAAAAGATCACTAAGGGGTGTTCTTTTTGAGTAAAAACTTGGATAAATTCTTTAAAAACATGATTGAAGCGATTTTGTGATTCTGTTGCTCCAATTTTAGCAACTTCTGGCTGTGTACCGATGATTAACTCTACTTCTGGAATTACATCAGTAATGACTTTTCCATTTGTTCCTAAAGCTGATAATATTTTATTACGCCATGCTTCTATTTTTTGATTATTCTCTGTCAGCAAGTACCGCATTAAATAAGCAAAAGCTTGAATTAAAGAAGCATAAGGTATATTCCGTTTTAATTGGTCAAATTTACCAGAAATAAAGTAACCTTGCCTACGAGTAATGGGTTTATTAACTTCGTTGACTAGAACTGATTTACCAATACCAGAATAACCAGAAACTAGCATCATTTCACTAGTTCCAGATGTAACGCGCTCAAATGCAGCTAAGAGTTCATTAACTTGTTCTTCACGGCCATATAATTTTTGAGGTATTAATAACTGGCTTAAAATATCTAAACGGCCTGGAACAAAATTAGTAATTGTACCCTTGGTTTCTAACTGGTTCAGGCATAACTCTAAATCTGCTAATAATCCTGTAGCACTTTGATATCTGTCTTCCGCATTTTTCGACATCAGCTTCATGACAATTTCAGAGACGGCGGTAGGAATTTGTGAATTTAATGACTGTGGGTTTATCGCTTGAACGGCAATGTGACTATAAACTACTTCTAAGGGATCTTGGCTAAAAAATGGTATTTTATCAGTGAGCATTTCATATAAAGTCACACCAAGAGAATAAAAGTCGGTGCGATAATCAAGAATGCGGTTCATTCTCCCAGTTTGTTCAGGAGACATATAGGCAATTGTACCTTCAACACAGTTAGGGTTATTAAATTGGGGATTTTCTTTATTGAGGCGGGAGGCTATACCAAAGTCAGTGAGTTTAACAATACCTGTCTGGGAGTTAATGATAATGTTACTGGGTTTGATATCTTTATGAATAATCTGGTGCTTATGCAAATAATCTAAGGCTTTAGTCAGTTGAATAGCAATATTTAAATGGTTAATTAAGTCAAGTTTCCCTGTTTGTAGCAGTTGAGTTAAAGACTGGCCATCAAAGTCTTCCAACAACAGTCCCACACGATTTTGAAAGGTTTCTAGACTGATAGCTTTAATTATATTAGGATGGTCTAAACCTTGCTGAATTTGATACTCATTTTTCAGGCGAGTAAAGGCTTCGAGAGTCGGATATTCGTTTTTAAGCAGCTTGAGGATAACTGGCTGTTGTGTCTTTGGCTTTTGTGTTTGATAAATAATTGTTTGGATTCCTTCGTGGAGAGTCGAGTTTATTTGGTATCCAGTACGATTTGGCATTGATTTTTGACTATAAAGTTACAAAATTAGCATCACCCCCCCTTCTGTCGTGAAAGGGGTTCTAGTTTAATTATTCCCAGTGGTAGAAAATTATTAACATTAGACATCTGGTGAAAAAGAATGTAGAGACGTAGCACTGCTACGTCTCTACAAGGGTTCTGGATAACGCATATTTAAATTCGGTCGATGTCTATTAAGCATCCTGTGACAAAAGTAGCAGATCCGATTTACTCCTTTAACAGTCTGATGGTCAGATCATAGCCTTGCTCTCCATTGTTAGCTGAATCAGAGATGCTTGAGCGATCGCTGTGAGTTCTTTAGACGAATTGGTGAGGATTTTTTGTCAAAAAATTCATTCATTTCCCAAATAAGCTTCAATTACAGCCGGATCATTTCTGACTATAGATGGTTCACCCAGTGCAATCAATTGCCCAAAATCTAATACAGCAATGCGATCGCACAACCCCATAACCAATGGTACATGGTGTTCTATCAGGATGATCGTTAAATTGAAGCGATCGCGCAGACTACGGATAAATGCACTCAATTGCTGCTTTTCGTTGGGGTTCATCCCCGCCGCCGGTTCATCGAGAAGTAAGATTTGCGGTTTTAATGCTAAAGCGCGGGCAATTTCTAGCCGACGCTGATCGCCATAGGCAAAGTTTTTGGCTTTTTCCGTGGCGCGATCGCTCAATCCCACCAAATCTAATAAATCTAAAGCTTTTCGCTTAGTTTTCAATTCTTCACTAGGCGCTGGTGGTAATCCCAAAACTCCTGTAATCATATTACTTTTAGTGTGTAAATGTCGGGCGATTATCACATTTTCTAACGCCGATAATTCACCAAACAAGCGGATATTTTGAAAGGTACGGGCGATACCTAAAGCAGCAATTTGATGAGGACGTAGTTGAGAAATTTCTGCACCTTGATAAATTAATTTACCGCCAGAAGGGGGAATGAATGCAGTAATCAAATTAAACAGTGTTGTTTTGCCCGCACCATTAGGGCCAATCAGTCCAAAAATCTCATATTTATTTACACTAAAAGATAGATTATTTACTGCTACTAAACCACCAAAGCGGCGAGTCAATGCTCTTGCTTCTAAAACAATACTGCTGTTAGTTGCTTGAATACTATGTGATGTCATGTCTGCCAAATTACCCGTAATAAAAGAACCCCAACCCCTCCTCGCATGAGAGGATCGAAAGCGCAGCTTTGGCCTGACTTTTCACGTTATGTGGAAAAGCCAGGGAAAACCTAACCCCCTAACCCCCTTCCCTACAAGGGAAGGGGGAAAATTCAAAGTCTCTCTCCTTTTAGGAGAGAGAAATAGAAGTGAGGTTTTCCAGATCCCGTGAAAAGTCAGAGCTTTGGCGAGGTAGGGTTCCGGGTATTATGTTTAATTGCCCAGACATCATCTGACGTTTTTGCATATTATTATGAATAGTTCATTTTTGGGTTTTGCGTCTTTGGAAAATATCTGGAGTAATTAGCCCTTGGGGGAAAAAGATTGTACCTATTACTATTAGGAAGCCAAAAATAATTAATCTACCATCTCGCAAAAATTGTGCTAACCAATTAGGTAAACCCCCAGTATCAGCGAGGCTTCGCAGAATCTCTGGTAAAGCTGTAAATACCATACCTCCGACTACCGGACCTAAAAAACTTCTCGAACCACCAATTAAAACAAAAGTTAAATATATAATACTGGCATCAAAAGTACCTTGACGAGCATTCCAGGTATTGAGAAAATGAGCGCTAATTGCACCTACAATCCCTGCAAGCATAGCCCCTAATGCAAATGCCAAAACTTTGTAATAAGTGGGATTAATACCCATTGCACCGGCAGCTAATTCATCTTCGCGGATAGCGATAAAAGCCCTTCCGACGCGGATTCTTTCTAAACGATAAAGTAGCACCATACTAATTAATAGTAAAGGCAGAGCAATCCATAAATATTCAAGTTGTGTTTGGAAAGGTTGCGGAATGCCAAAAATTCCCACAGCACCGCCTGTAATATCCAGATTTAGGGCAATGACGCGCAGAACTTCTACAAAAGCGATAGTAGCGATCGCTAAATAAATTCCTCGCAACCTCAAAGCTGGAATTCCCACTATTACACCCAATAAACCACAAGTTACACCAGCAATTAACATTTCCAATAACAACAATGGAAGGGGAAATAAACTACTGCTAGATGTCAAAACTTTTGTGGATAAAATTGCCGCAATATATCCACCTAAAGCATAAAATCCTGGACTAGCTAAAGACAATTGTCCTGTCATTAGCGGTAAGTAAAGCGATAACCCTAATAAGGACCCCAATACCATAGAGACAATTAGAGAACCGTAGGTAGCAAAAAATTCAGGCATTTTAAAACATTTTGATTAAGTTTAATCAAACTATCGCTTTTATCAACTATAGCGGTTATCGCTTGCATAGAATACAGACCTAACCCCCAGCCCCTTCCCTGCAAGGGAAGGGGAGTAAGCTCAAAGCCTCTCTCCTTTTAGGAGAGAGGTTTGGAGAGAGGTCACAGAGTGTATTGCATCCAAATAAGAACTGCTATATTAAGCTGTTAATATTTGCTCTGCTGTCAGCGCCAGTTCAGGAAAAGTTCGTCAAACAATTCGTTCTGAACCTCTAAAATGTGTGCGTTGATATTTACCCTCATTATCTAATAGAAAAACAAATACAGCCGGAACTTTTGGATTTCCCAAATACTCTCTTAGACCGATTGCTAAATAATCTACAATCCAATATTCTGTAATACCTAAGCGTTGATATTCATCTAATTTATCAATGTAGTCATCTTCCCAATTAGTTGATGTCACTTCTATAGCTAACTGGATGGGTTCTTCAAGTGCAGAGTAAGCAGAACGATTTGAGCGCCATGTATCTTTATCTATGACACTTACATCAGGCTTGCGCCCTTGTTCTATTCCATCAGCAGTTATCGTTTTCAGTAACACTGTGTTTGTTACTACGTAATTTAGGTTAATTCGCCTAATTTCATTATTGAAAGAGTCAGCGATAAAATCAGCGACATCATCATGATTTCTGGTTGCACACACTTCTACAATTTCTCCATCGACAAGTTCATATAAACCTTCTTCTGGACACTGTTCTAAAAATTCCTCAAAAGTTAATTTTTGTTTGGTGGATGTTTTCATAGCACTACTCTTTTTAAACTTTCTGAATAAACCGTCGTCCTAGCAAACCTTGGGGTCTAACTAATAGCATGATAAACAAAATCGCAAAGGCTACTGCATCTTTATATCCAGAGTATTCGGCGGGTACAAACGCCTCTACTAATCCAATTAACAAACCTCCTAAGACTGCACCGGGAATACTACCTAAACCACCTAAGACAATTACCGCTAAACCCCGTAAACCAAAAGCAATGCCGAAATATGGGCCTGCAATACTAACACTAGAGGCGACTAAAGTTCCTGCTAATCCTGCTAAAAAACTGCTGATGAAGAATGTTAGGATGATAAAGCGATCGCTATTAATTCCTAACAAACTAGCTGTGGTTGGATCTTCTGCGATCGCTTGCATTGCTTTACCATATTTGGTGCGATTGATAAAATAGGTGAGAATTGACACAATCACAACTGACACAGTAAAAATTACCACCTGAACACTACGAATCGGAATTGGGTTTTCTGGACTACCAAAGTTAATCGCAGGTGGTAAATTACCATAAGTATTTGCGGGGTATGTGTAACTTTCAGCGCCTACTAAATACTGGATTAAATTCACAATTACCACTGCTACCCCCAAGCTGGAAACAACAGTTAGTAAAGGATCAGATCCTTGACGGCGCAAAGGTTGAAAAGCAACACGTTCCATCACTACCCCTACCAATCCCGCCAAGGTACTTCCTAAAATCAAGGATATAGCAAATGGTAATTTTATCGGTAGGGCTGCATTCGCCAACAAGCCATTAAATCCAAAGTTACCACCCATGAGTGCATAAGTAAAATATGCACCCAAGGTAAAAATCGCGCCATGAGCTAAATTAATGATACCCAAAATAGAATAAACCAAGGTATATCCTAAGGCAAAAATTGCATAGACGCTACCTATGGATAACCCATTTAATAATTGCTGCAAAAATAGATTGATATTCATTTAGCAATTATTTGAGAAATGTGAACTTACCTTGACTCCCGTCTTTTGCCATCTTGATTTGCGCTACATAGAAATCTTTTTGCACAACTTCACCTATGGGAGTAAAACCAATTTCACCTAATGGTGTATTGTATTCTCCGATAAGTATCTGTTTATTTAGTTCTGTCCGTAATTCTGGTAGCTGTAATTTGTTGACTTTACTCTTTTTATCTAAAGCTTGGAGTGCTTCAACATAAACCTGCACTGCTGTAAAAGCTTGAGCGCTAAATTGGGGTGGCTCTTTTTTGTATTCGTCAGTATAGGCTTTACGAAATGCAGCGTTAATTTCACCTGGATGTTCTGGACTGTAGGCTTGAGCAATCAACACGCCATCACAAAGTGCTTTACAAACTGGCAATAAATTCGATGTATTTAGACCATTTCCACCGACAATTAAGCCTTTATAACCTAGTTCGCGCAATTGTCGGACTAAATTACCACCATCAGCAGCCAAGCCCGAAATAATCACTAAATCTGGTTTCAGATTAATCCCATTAGTAGCTTGGCTTTGAAAATCTGTATCACTGGTTTGAAACTTTTGTACTGTTACTAATTCCAGTCCTTGATCCTTAACTGTTTGCTGAAAAATTTCCGTTTCTGACTTGCTAAATGCATCATTTTGAGCATAGAAAACTGCGACTTTTTTAAGTTGAGGGTTTTGCTTAAGTGCAGCTTTTACCGAATTAGGCGCGACGATGGAAACTGGTGCAGAAACACGAGCAATGTAATCACCAATTTCGGGAATGCCTTTAGCTGTATTCGATGGTCCAATAATTGGTACTTTTGCCCGTTCACCAATGGGATCAGCACTAAAGGCTTGCTGTGACAAAGTTGGGCCGACAATTCCGACAACTTTATCTTTGTTAATTAAAGTTTGAAAAGCATTAATTGCCCCTGCTTCATCACCGCTAGTATCTTGAAACACCAATTTAATTGGTGTGCCATTAATACCACCTTTACTATTAAAATACTTCTCGGCAAGTTTGGCTCCAGCCACTTCCTCTTGACCTAGTAATGCCACATTGCTAGTTTGAGCAACAGCAATACCGATAGGAATGGCAGTGCCCGTTGTCGCTGTGGTATCGCTTGGAGTGTTATTTTTGGTAATATTCGGACTATTAGTTGGAGAATTTGTCACGGGGCTAGTGCCACCACCACAGCCTGTTAGTAGCAAAGCGCAAGTTGATAATAATGCTGAAGTCCTAGCGATCGCGTTGTTCATCGTTGGATAATCATCTAGTTATGAGATATTCGGCAAAAGCTCATAATCTGCAAACAAGATGACGCAGATTCATACTTTTGCACGAATTCTATTAAATCATTCTTATTTCACCACGCAAAGACAAATATTCAAAGTCTTTCTAAATACAAATTATTATAATTAGCAATCATTTTATTATTTGCAGGTAAAACTTGGGAATCGTTAAGCTTAAGCGCTGTCAGGTGTCAGATGTTCGAGTCCAACTTAGGTGTCTCAACTCATGCAGCCCATTAGCGACTGAGTATCAGACTAAGGGACTTCCAGATAAATAAATATCCCATCGCTTTTAAGGCAGGGGAGCAGGGGGCAGGGAGCAGGGGGAGAAAAAGCCGTTTTGAAGGAGTGAAATTGGATAATTTATTTCTTGGAGTTCCCTAAGAGGATGTTTTAAAAGTGGTTGGCTGTAATTTTAGGCACTTGTTGATCCCCCCTAACCCACGCCAGTCGCTCTACTTGGGGAGACCCCATCGCTTTTAGCGTCTCCCTTTGGAAGAAGACCGCGCTGGCTCCCTTTAAAAAGGGGGGAACTGGAATCAAAGTCCCCCAATTTATCGGGGGATTTAGGGGGATCTAAAACTTTTTGCTACCGACCAGAGGACTTTTAAAACAACCTCTAAGTTAATGTATGATTTCTTCAGATTTAAACTCTGAATATAAACAAAGTTTTACCTAAAACTTACTTTGATATACTTTAATTCGATCCTATTGATGCAACATCTGATAGCAGCAGTTTTATCACACCAAGATTGTGAGTTTGAACTAGATAATGTAAAGGTTTGTAACTGATTTCCGTAGCTCTAGAACTGAAACTGAATCCAAAATAGGTACGTGATTTCATCGTACAATATAAGTCAAACTGAAAGAAAAATTCAGGAGTTAAAACTTTACATCTCTCCAAATCTTTGCAACAAAAGACAGAGCAGTATTAAGGAGAAAGACATTAGTTTTATGAAAAGAAAATTTCCAATTTTAGCAGGCGCAACGTCGGTAATTTTATCCCTGGTAAGCCAACCAGTTCTTGCTGCTTGGAGTGGACCTCAGAATCTGGGAGGTGTAGCCACCTCAAATCCTAGTTGTACTACCTTAGTTGGAGGTGCTATTTGTGCCGTCCGAGGAACCGATAATGCACTTTATGTGAATCGGTTTAATGGCAGTTTTTGGAGTGGGTATCAGAGTCTGGGAGGTATAGTCACCTCAAATCCTAGTTGTACTTCCTTAGTTGGAGGTGCTATCTGTGCCGTCCGAGGAACCGATAATGCACTTTATGTGAATCGGTTTAATGGCAGTTCCTGGAGTGGGTATCAGGGTCTGGGAGGTATAGTCACCTCAAATCCTAGTTGTACTTCATTCTTAGGTACAAGTCAGGCTATCTGTGCCGTCCGAGGAAGCGATAATGCACTTTATGTGAATCGGTTTAATGGCAGTTCCTGGAGTGGGTATCAGAGTCTGGGAGGTATAGTCACCTCAGATCCTAGTTGTACTTCCTTAGGTGGAGGTGCTATCTGTGCCGCCCGAGGAAGCGATAATGCACTTTATGTGAATCGGTTTAATGGCATTTCCTGGAGTGGGTATCAGGGTCTGGGAGGTATAGTCACCTCAAATCCTAGTTGTACTTCCTTAATTGGAGGTGCTATCTGTGCCGTCCGAGGAAGCGATAATGCACTTTATGTGAATCGGTTTAATGGCATTTCCTGGAGTGGGTATCAGGGTCTGGGAGGTATAGTCACCTCAAATCCTA
>NZ_JBALEA010000010.1:0-307085 GCF_036917135.1 Nostoc sp.
TTAGACGGCTGCCCATACCTCTGTTACCTCGGTAGACACATTATACGTATTTACTTATCTTTACACAGTTTGTTTTTTTCGCCTCGTTCTACTTAATCGTTGAGTTAGAGCCAGAGCGAATGTTATATCTTGCAGTACCTAACAGAGTTTTTGATGATTTGTTTGAAGAACTCATCGGCAAACTTTTACAGAGAAATCATCGTTTAAAGCTAATTACCTTTGATCCAAAACAGGAGGTTATTAAACAATGGATTATACCAAATTAGACCACTATCGCCAGGTGATTGAAACTATCCTCAGTGAATATGCTTCGCTACCCTATTCTTATGCCAAGATTCAATCGGAAGTGGTGTTTGATCGAAAGCGCGTTGGCGCAGCCTCTCTGAAAGAGACTCGCTATTTGTGGATGGATCTAGGTTGGAATGGCGATCGCCGCATTCATGGTTGTCTGGTTCAATATTGACCTGATTGATGGCAAAATCTGGATTCAACGGGATGGCACTGAAGAAGGCATTGCCGCCGATTTAGAACGGGCTGGAATTCCTAAAGAACACATCGTCCTTGGCTTTCGTCCACCGGAGTTAAGACCCTACACAGGTTATGCAATTGCTTAAGGTGCGTAGGCGCAGCCCGTCATAGACATCGTTTTTTAAAAGATAATAAAGAACATTCCATTTATTCTTCAGTGCTAAATACAACACCTTCATACAGCAGTTCAATCGGAGATTCAAATTCAATGCTCGATAGAGTGACCATATCTCCAGCCGTGTAGGGATAGTAAAGCCACATCCTACCCTCACCCCGACAGTAACGTTCGACAGAGATTTTTTCCGAGTCAATCAAGATATATTCTTGCAAACTGGGGATTGTCAAATAATAAGTAAATTTTTCACCCCGATCTTTCGCGCTTGTCCCTGGCGAAAGAACTTCAGCAATCAGCTTGGGATGTTGGATAAATTTGCGGGCGTTAAGGTCTTCAGGGTCGCAACTGACAATAACATCAGGATAATAGTAGCGGCTCTGGGGAGTAAGTTGCACTTTCACGTCTGACACATTCGCTCGACAACCCCTGAAACGTAGATGAGGGCGTAAGGCAGTGTACAAGTTAAGTGCAATGTCGTTATGGGGAATTGTACCGCCTGTCATGGCAAATACTTCGCCATTGGCATATTCGTAGCGAACGTCTTGCTGAGGTTCCCATTCGAGATATTCCTCAACGGTCATTTCTGGCGGCTGTTGGGGGATGGCGATCATAACTAAGATTTTTTCACGCTTGCTTTGATTGTAGCTAAATGACACTCTGACTTTTCACGATATCGGGAAAACCTCTCTCTAAATCTCTCTCCTAGAAGGAGAGAGACTTTGAATTTTCCCCTTTCCCGACACGGGAAGGGGGTTTTTTGTTAAGGTTTGTAGTGAGCAATTCAGAAAATTCATTGCGATCGCACAATCATGTTAGATTATAGTTTGTTGTTTCTCTTAAACACAAAATCCGACAGTCTCCTACCCATCTCCTCATTGTGGGAATGAAAAAAAAGAGTTAAAAGTTAAGTTTTTTGAAAATGATATGCAGCAACACACCTATTTTCATTACCTCATATCGCTTATCAGATAAGACTTAGAACCACAATTGAACATCATTCTTAACACTGAGCGTTCGCGTAGCGTCTCGTAGAGAAGTCGAAGGGTCAAAGCAAAAATTAAATAAATATGAATTGCATTTTTACCTTCAAAAAAATGATATGTTAGATACAGAATTGAATTTCGCACGTTTCTGGAGTAGAACGATATAGACTACTCCAGTTTTTCACCCTCAAACCCTTGGCACTTATTGCTTTTCACGGAATTTGAGGGCAGTCTGAGTACACATTTAAATAACCCAAACCTAGTTTAAAGTTAGTTAAAGTTATTGCTGGGATTGGGTTTTAGCTGAGTACAAAGAAATCCTGAACCCCCATCTATAAACACTAGAACCCCAACTAAAAAATACTAGAACCCCTATCCGAAAAAAACTTTTTTAATTCTTGTAATGCTTGAAGAATTAGGGTTTTTCTTATTTGAGTACAAAAGTAATAAATCCAATAAATTCTATCCTAGAGAGACGCAACATCTGCCTGGGAGACGGCTGCTATAAATCTTATATCGCCAATCACCTAACGCTCTGAAACAAAACAAAGCGAAGGGTGAGTGGAGGGATGACATAGCACCATGCCTGAAGTGAAGAGAAGTCGCGGCTGTAAGCACCAATTCTACCCAAGAACCGAACGTTGACACACACCAGCCGAACATCAGATATCTATTGCCTGCCTGACTTGAAAACAAGTCGCCCGAACCCAAGGGTTTGCAGGCAGTGTGAAAGACGCGACTTCAATTCTGGGCATAGAGAGCAGCAACAGCATCTCCCACAGTGGCAGCCGAGTCCACCGACCTTTTTGCGAAACTCAATGACATCATCGTCTACACGACTCCTCAACTCCAACGCTACGGAATCGCCAACCCAAGCAAAATCCGGTGATTGCGGCTGCGACAGCAACAGCAGCGCCACCGTGGAAAGAGACGAAAAGCTCCAAGAACGCATTGCTAAACATCCCTGCTACAGCGAAGATGCTCATCACCACTACGCCCGGATGCACGTTGCAGTTGCTCCAGCTTGCAACATTCAATGCAACTATTGCAACCGCAAATATGATTGCGCTAACGAAAGCCGTCCTGGAGTAGTTAGCGAATTGCTAACACCAGAAGAAGCAGCACACAAAGCTTTGGTCATTGGTGGTAAGATTCCTCAAATGACAGTTGTGGGAATTGCCGGTCCTGGCGACCCATTGGCGAACCCAGAAAAAACCTTCCGCACATTTGAGTTGATTGCAGCACAAGCACCAGACATCAAGCTGTGTTTATCAACCAATGGTTTAATGCTGCCAGACTACATCGATCGCATTAAACAATTAAATATAGATCACGTTACGATCACCATTAACATGGTAGATCCAGAGATCGGTGCTAAGATTTATCCTTGGGTTCACTACAACCGCAAGCGTTATAAAGGCATTGAAGGCGCAAGAATTCTCCACGAAAGACAGATGGAAGGATTGCAAGCCCTGAAAGATGCTGATATCCTTTGCAAAGTTAACTCTGTAATGATTCCCGGAATTAATGACCATCACTTAGTCGAAGTGAATCGAGTCATCCGTGAGAAAGGTGCATTCTTGCACAACATCATGCCATTGATTTCTGCACCAGAACATGGCACACACTTCGGTTTAATCGGTCAACGCGGTCCCACACCCAAAGAACTCAAAGAAGTTCAAGACAACTGCTCTGGTAACATGAAAATGATGCGTCACTGTCGCCAGTGTCGTGCCGATGCAGTCGGATTGTTAGGAGAAGACCGCAGCCAAGAGTTTTCTAAAGAGAAATTCTTGGAAATGGCTCCCGAATATGACATGGAACAACGCGCTACTGTTCACGAAGGAATTGAGAAGTTTAAAGAAGAACTGAAAGTAGCCAAAGATAAGGCGCTAGCTGGTAAGAAAATTGCCAATAGTCCGAAAGTTTTAGTTGCAGTAGCAACCAAAGGCGGCGGATTAGTTAACCAACACTTCGGTCATGCGAAAGAATTCCAAATTTACGAAGTGGGTGGAAACGAAGTTCGCTTTGTCGGTCATCGCAAAATTGACCAATACTGCCAAGGTGGATACGGCGAAGAAGCTTCTTTTGAGCATATTATGAAAGCGATCGCAGATTGCAAAGCAGTTTTAGTCTCCAAGATTGGTAACAGTCCTCAAGAGAAATTGCAAGAAGCTGGAATACAGGCTGTTGAAGCTTACGACGTGATTGAGAAGGTTGCTTTAGAGTTCTACGAGCAATACGTTAAGGAATTAGGGAATTAGGGATTAGGGACTGGGGACTGGGGACTGGGAATTAAGGAAGAATTTTCCCAATCAGTATCCAGTATCCATTACCCAGTACCCAGTACCCAATCTCCAGTACCCAATCCCCAAAAGGAGAATAAATCATGGCTTACAAAATTCTTACTAGCCAGTGTATTTCCTGCAATCTCTGTCTAACGGTATGTCCCACAAATGCAATTAAAGTGGTTGACGGACAGCACTGGATTGACCCTGAACTTTGTACAAACTGTATTGGTAGTATTCATACCGTGCCTCAGTGTAAAGCTGGTTGTCCCACTTGCGACGGTTGCGTTAAGCAGCCTAGCGATTATTGGGAAGGCTGGTTTACCAATTACAATCACGTAGTTGCTAAATTAACAAATAAACAAGATTACTGGGAACGTTGGTTTAAAAGCTATTCCCAGAAATACTCTGAGCAGTTGCAAAAGCGTCAATCCCAAACAATGGGATCTGAATCTTAATTAAATAATTCCTAATTTGTAATTGAAGACAACAATGCAAAATAACTGCATCTATCTTGATAATAATGCTACCACTAAGGTAGACCCAGAAGTTATAGAGGTAATGTTACCTTACCTCACAGATTATTACGGCAATCCCTCCAGTATGCATACCTTTGGTGGGCAAGTCGGTAAAGCAGTGAGAACAGCAAGAGAACAACTTGCAGCTATGCTGGGAGCCGATGAGTCTGAAATTGTCTACACAAGTTGCGGTACTGAAGGAGATAACGCGGCGATTCGAGCCGCACTGTTGGCGCAACCAGAAAAGCGACATATCGTCACTACCCAAGTTGAACATCCAGCAGTACTCAATGTCTGCAAACAATTAGAAACCCAAGGTTATAGTGTTACCTATCTATCTGTAAATCATCAAGGGCAGCTCGATCTAGATGAACTAGAAGCTTCCTTGACGGGTAACACCGCCCTGGTGACAATTATGTATGCGAATAACGAAACTGGCACGATTTTCCCGATTGAGCAAATTGGGTTGCGCGTCAAAGAATCTGGCGCTATCTTCCATGTAGATGCGGTGCAAGCAGTGGGAAAAATCCCCTTGAATATGAAGACTAGCACCGTGGATATGTTAACCCTGTCTGGTCACAAACTGCACGGGCCGAAAGGAATTGGTGCTTTATATATTCGGCGTGGGGTTCGGTTCCGTCCCTTCATGATTGGGGGACACCAAGAACGCGGACGGAGGGCGGGAACTGAGAATGTTCCAGCAATTATCGCCTTGGGCAAAGCTGCGGAACTAGAACTGTTACACTTAGAAGAAGCGACGGCAAAAGAAAGAAAGCTGCGCGATCGCCTTGAACAAACTTTACTAGCTACAATTCCCGATTGTGTAGTCAATGGTGACGTTACGCAGAGATTGCCCAACACCACAAATATCGGCTTCAAGTATATTGAAGGTGAAGCTATCTTACTATCCTTGAATAAATACGGTATCTGTGCATCATCCGGTTCTGCTTGCACCTCCGGTTCACTAGAACCTTCCCACGTCCTTCGGGCAATGGGCTTACCCTATACAACTTTGCACGGTTCTATCCGCTTCAGTCTTTGTCGCTACACCACCGAAGCCGAAATCGATCGAGTAATAGAGGTAATGCCCAGTATTGTAGAACGTTTACGCGCCCTCTCACCCTTCAAAAATGATGATGCAGGCTGGCTGCAAGAACAAGAGCAAGCATTGGCGCATCGTTAGGGACTAGGGACTGGGGACTGGGGACTGGGGACTGGGGACTGGGGATTAGGGACTGGGAATTAAGGAAGAATTTTCCCAATACCCAGCACCCAATCCCCCAATCTAAAATCCAAAATCTAAAATCTAAAATTCATTATGTGGGATTACACCGATAAAGTATTAGAACTGTTTTACGATCCCAAAAATCAGGGAGCAATCGAAGAAACGGACGAAGTTGGAGTTAAGGTTGCAACGGGCGAAATCGGTAGCATTGCTTGCGGCGATGCTCTGAGATTGCACCTCAAAGTAGAAGTAGAATCTGATAAGATTCTAGATGCTCGTTTTCAAACCTTTGGTTGTACTAGTGCGATCGCATCTTCTAGTGCATTAACCGAAATGATCAAAGGTTTAACCTTAGATGAAGCCTTGAAAGTGTCCAACAAAGACATTGCAGATTACCTGGGTGGTTTACCAGAAGCAAAGATGCATTGCTCTGTCATGGGACAAGAAGCGCTAGAAGCCGCTATCTACAATTATCGTGGCATACCTCTAGCTAGCCATGATGATGACGATGAAGGCGCGTTAATTTGCAGTTGCTTTGGCATCAGCGAATCTAAAATTCGTCGCGTGATTCTAGAAAATCATCTCACGGATGCCGAACAAGTAACAAATTATGTAAAAGCTGGTGGCGGATGCGGTTCCTGTCTGGCGAACATTGATGATATTATTAGATCAGTTCAACAGGAATACGCCTCACCTGCTCTCAACAATTACGGCGTACAAGTTGCCACAGAAATTGTTACATCTAAGGAACGATCGCTAACAAACGTGCAAAAGATTGCTCTAATTCAAAAGGTTCTTGATGAAGAAGTCAGACCCGTACTCATTGCAGACGGGGGAGATGTAGAACTCTATGATGTAGAAGGCGATCGCGTTAAAGTTGTACTGCAAGGTGCTTGCGGTTCCTGTTCTAGTAGTACAGCAACTCTGAAAATTGCGATCGAAGCCAGATTACAAGATCGTGTCAGCAAGAGCCTTGTAGTCGAAGCAGTTTAGGAATTGCTGTAGGACTTAACGTATTCTACAAATACGCCCTAATATGCATTCAGCCAGGAACAGAAAGTAGGATTTGAATTGAATCATTGTCTCCACTCAATGCTTCATACCAATTCGCCAAAAGAAAGATACAGATTGAAATCTAACTTATCTTTTTTACGAATTACGTAGACACCCGAAGGATCGCTCCCCCCAAGGTATTACGAACTTGTACTGAGCGTAGCCGAAGTATTACGAATTGGTATCAGTCCTATCACTATTACGGCTAACAGCATATAGGCAAAGAGATTAAGTGCCTACTTGCGAATTTCATCATCTAACTCGCTTCAAAGGAACAGAATATGAGTACATTGTACGACAACATTGGTGGACAACCAGCTATTGAACAAGTAGTAGATGAACTCCACAAACGCATTGCTACAGACAGCCTCCTCAGTCCCGTTTTTGCTGGTACAGACATGGTGAAGCAACGCAATCATCTAGTTGCTTTCTTAGGTCAAATATTTGAAGGGCCAAAGCAATACGGCGGTCGTCCAATGGACAAAACCCACGCAGGAATGAACCTACAGCAACCACACTTCGATGCGATCGCCAAGCATCTCGGTGAAGCAATGGCTGTGCGTGGAGTGTCAGCAGAAAACACCAAAGCTGCACTAGATCGCGTCACAAATATGAAGGGCGCTATTTTGAACAAGTAAATAGGACTTATGCATTGATTGTTGACAAATAACAACATCAAGTTCTATTGAATCTTGCAAGCTGAAACACATTATGACGTATTTGTAAATTGCGTAATCTCTTAGTCATTAGTCACGACAAATGATTAATGACTAAGGACAAAAGAAAAGAAATTTAGCCAGGAAATATATGTACCTTCTTTCAATTATTTTAGCTGTGGAGCGATCGCCCCCAGCAGGCATTTATGCCAACGCTAACAACGATGCTCTACACGCGCTCACTACTGTCGCTCAACTGGCGTGAACGCAACTGACAAACGCACAGACCCACCAACCAACCAATTGCAGGGAAACACGAACAATGACAGAAGAAAAGATTAGACAGATAGCTTTCTACGGTAAGGGCGGTATCGGTAAATCTACCACTTCCCAAAACACCTTGGCAGCTATGGCAGAAATGGGTCAACGCATCCTCATCGTCGGTTGCGACCCTAAAGCTGACTCCACCCGTTTGATGCTGCACAGCAAAGCTCAAACAACCGTTCTTCACCTCGCCGCAGAACGTGGTGCAGTAGAAGATATCGAACTCGAAGAAGTAATGCTAACCGGTTTCCGTGACGTTCGTTGCGTAGAATCTGGTGGACCAGAACCCGGTGTAGGTTGCGCCGGTCGTGGTATTATCACCGCCATCAACTTCTTAGAAGAAAATGGTGCTTACCAAAACCTAGACTTCGTATCTTACGACGTATTAGGTGACGTTGTGTGCGGTGGTTTCGCAATGCCTATCCGTGAAGGCAAGGCACAAGAAATCTACATCGTTACATCCGGTGAAATGATGGCGATGTACGCTGCTAACAACATCGCTCGTGGTGTTCTTAAGTATGCTCACACCGGTGGCGTGCGTTTGGGTGGTTTGATTTGTAACAGCCGTAACACTGACCGAGAAATCGAACTAATCGAAACCTTGGCAAAACGGTTGAACACCCAAATGATTCACTACGTACCCCGTGACAACATCGTTCAACACGCAGAATTGCGCCGGATGACTGTTAACGAGTACGCACCAGAAAGCAACCAAGCTAACGAATACCGCACATTGGCTACAAAGATCATTAACAACAAGAAGCTAGATATTCCTACACCCATCGAAATGGAAGAACTAGAAGAATTGTTGATTGAATTCGGTATTCTCGAAAGCGACGAAAACACTGCAATGCTGGTTGGCAAAACTGCTACCGAAGCTCCTGTAGTCTAAGTCGCGGCTAAAAAATAACGCTTTAGCACAAGGAAAAAGGAAAAAGGAAGAATCTCCATCTTACCTTTGACCTTTGACCTTTCCCCTAATCTCCCCCCTAATCTTAGAGGGGACTCCTAGTCCCCCTATACCCGCATCCTTACAAGTCACAGAGGCTAAGTATGACTCCTCCAGAAAACAAAAACATCATCGAAGAAAGAAAAGAGCTAATTAAAGAAGTTCTCAGTGCTTATCCTGAAAAAGCTGCTAAAAAGCGCGAAAAACATTTAAACGTATACGAAGAAGGTAAGTCCGATTGCGGCGTTAAGTCTAACATCAAATCCCTTCCAGGTGTAATGACCGCTCGTGGTTGTGCTTACGCCGGTTCTAAAGGTGTGGTTTGGGGTCCTATTAAGGACATGATCCACATCAGCCACGGGCCTGTAGGTTGCGGTTACTGGTCTTGGTCTGGTCGTCGTAACTACTACATCGGCACCACAGGTATTGATACCTTTGGTACCATGCACTTCACCTCTGACTTCCAAGAACGAGATATCGTTTTTGGTGGTGACAAGAAACTTACCAAGCTCATCCAAGAACTTGATGTACTTTTCCCTCTCAACCGTGGTGTTTCCATTCAATCTGAATGCCCCATCGGTCTAATTGGGGATGACATCGAAGCTGTAGCTCGGAAGACATCGAAAGAAATTGGCAAGCCAGTTGTACCTGTGCGTTGCGAAGGTTTCCGGGGTGTTTCCCAATCTTTGGGACACCACATCGCTAACGACATGGTTCGTGACTGGGTTTTCACCAGATCCGACCAAGCGAAAAAAGACGGTACACTCAAGTTTGAAGGTACTCCTTATGATGTAGCCATCATTGGTGACTACAACATCGGTGGAGATGCTTGGGCTAGCCGCATCCTGTTAGAAGAAATCGGCTTGCGCGTAGTCGCTCAGTGGTCAGGTGATGGCACAATCAACGAAATGTTGATGACCCCCAATGTGAAGATGAACCTCATCCACTGTTATCGGTCGATGAACTACATCAGCCGTCACATGGAAGAAGCTTATGGTATACCTTGGTTGGAATACAACTTCTTCGGCCCCACCAAGATTGCTGAATCTTTACGGGAAATTGCTTCTAAGTTTGACGAAACAATTCAAGCAAACGCTGAGAAAGTTATCGCCAAATATCAGCCCACAATGGATGCGGTAATTGCTAAGTATCGCCCCCGTTTAGATGGTAAGACTGTTGCCATCATGGTTGGTGGTCTACGTCCTCGCCACGTTGTCCCAGCTTTCCTAGACTTGGGCATGAAGATGATTGGTACAGGTTATGAGTTCGCTCATAATGACGATTACAAACGTACCACTCATTACATCGAAAACGGCACCATCGTTTATGACGACGTTACCGCTTACGAATTCGAGGAATTTATCAAAGCGCTGAAGCCTGACCTAGTAGCTTCTGGTGTGAAAGAGAAGTACGTCTTCCAAAAGATGGGTCTACCTTTCCGTCAAATGCACTCTTGGGATTACTCCGAACCTAGCGATCGCTCTTCAACATCATATAATGCAAGGTTTTTTGGCGGCGGTAGAAAAAAGAGTCTATTTCTAGCCTAAATGCAAGTTGCAGGGTTATGTAAGAATAATCTGTTTTTATGCTTCAGACAATATAACTCTTATGCAGTCTGGTTTTTAGAGTTTGCTTGCATTTTGATCACATAAAAACTGTTATTTAAAAAACTTTTCAAGCTGACATTTTATTAGACTAAATTATAGCTTTAATCTTGCTTGTATCAGATTATTACGAAGTTTTTTGTCAACTAAAATAATGGAAAAAAGCTAGTATATTCTTCGTCTACCTCAGAATCGTATTTGGATTCAAGTATGTGCTTGCTTTTACATTGGGGACACTGTACAAAATGCCAGCGATAGTAAGTTCGCTCAACACTGTATTGAACACCTAATAGAATTGGTTGACCTGAATTGTCCTCATTGTAGTAATCATCAGATGTCATAAATTCCTCTTTGAATTGAACGGCATCTGGTGCAGGATTAAGACGCTCAGAAACAATCTGGTCAGTAGCAGGAGTAAAATTTGTTATCAATTTAATCATATTGTCTACTTGACCACATCGCTTACATTTGAAACAGCCTATAGTTACTGGATAACCATATTCATTACTCTGCTTAAAAAGTTTCATTACAAGCTACCTCAGAAAAAATCACTTTCAATAAACAAAAAACAATTACCTTAGATGCGATCACATGACAGCAAACACTATCACTAAACACAGGAGTAATATACCTGTTAAATTCAAGTTTAGCAATTTAATCTTGCTAATTCTGCTAGATGTTTAGCAGCATCAGATTGATGCATAAATGTTTTAGCTTCGCATGTATTACTTCCGGGTCTTAACGCAAACCAAATATCATCTTGCTTTATAATAATACCTACTGAAGCTCCCTTGAATAAAACTTGATATTGATTGCTGTCAGCGCCTTTAGCAGTGATATCTATATATTGAAAACCCATGCCAGTCTCCCTATTCATTTGCATAACCATATTTTGTCTGGCATTTTCAGCAAGTTCCCTAATCCGAAAATAGAAGGCATCCTCAAAAAAAGTTTTATTATTATCCAGAAAAACCAAGCAAGAATTTAAAAGCTTTGCAGCTGTATTAAAATCTCCAATATTTGCGAAATCCATTGGAATATGTTCATAAAAGGTTATACAGCGCTTCCGGCTATTATGCAATACAATTTTCTTCTTACCTCTCTCCTATCATAGCTTTCAGCTTTGAGGGTGTACCTTATAGCTGCCGGAAGTGCTGTAATGCCGAACGGAGACATACCTTCTTCAATCAATGATTGTTCTGCTGAGAAAGCTCTTTGTTTAGCTTCATCAAAATTACCTATACCAAGGTTGAAGCGAATCGCTGAAACTTTATTTACTAGTTTGTTTTGTTGCTGTTCATTTAGGGCTGTGTGCTGAGACATCTTGATTAGTTGTTATACCTCATTTAACAATATCAAAATACCTTAACCTCAACTTTATTTTATTGCGACCGAAATGTTACCTAGACGTAAATTACATAAAATTTCATTTTAAAAAAAATTCCGTAAAAATACCCTTAAACAATATCAGCCTGAGATCGCACTCACTCGACAATAAACTAGGCGATGTCTACGACAGGCTATTCGGTGTCGCATTAAGCCGTCCAATCCTCAATTAACAATCCGGGTACTTTGCCCAAATCCTGATTATTGCGTGTTAATAAAACTAATTTACGAGATAGTGCGTAGGCGAAGCCCGTCGTAGACATCGCCGAATAGCCCGTCGTAGACATCGCAGTAAAGGAAGTAGACTGTTGTGGCGATCGCCCTCACTCGGTAATAAACTAGGCGAACATGGGATGAGGATACGATCGCATTAAACCGTCCAATCCTCAATTAACAATCCAGGTATTTTGCACAATCCCGATGATTGCGTGTTAATAAAACTAATTTACGAGATAGTGCGATCGCCGAATAGCACGTCGTAGATATCACAGTAAAAGAAGTAGGCTGTTGTTGCGATCGCACTCACTCAACAATAAACTAGGCGATGTCTGCGACGGGCTATTCAGTGTCGCATTAAACCGTCCAATCCTCAATTAACAATCCGGGTATCTTGCTGAAATCCCGATGATTGCGTGTTAATAAAACTAATTTACGAGATAGTGCGATGCCTACGGTGGACTGCGCCAACGCTTCCATCCGCACATCCATACTTTTGATCAACTTCACTAAACTATTTAAATATTATGCCCAGTCGAGAGAAGGTTTACGCTTAGACTTGGCACAATCCTGTAAGTAGAGATTAATTAAAGTTTGATAGGGAATGTCTGTTTCTTCTGCAAGAGACTTAAAGTATTCAATCACATCTTCTTCTAAGCGGATTGTAATTTGCTTTTTCAGATTTTTTACATAGGGATTACGAACAGACTCAGAAAAATCATATTCATCTTTCATAGCAAAAACTCCTCATATTGCTTACGTTCGTGTCTTGTAGCTGTACGAGCAGAGATAATACGAATTAGGCAATCGCTATCTTTATACAGATGAGATACCACTAATAATCGAAACTCATCACTCATACCTAGCAGAAGAAACCGATCTTCCTCAACTGAATGCTCTTTCCTCGTAAATTAAACGCGCATTTTCATCATAAAAGACAGTTTTAGCCTCTTAAAATGATACGCCATGCTTACGCCCATTGCTTTTAGCCTTGGAGAGATTCCACTCAAATTCTATCTCACTCATACATACATTGTAGTTACAAAGTTTCTTATGAGCAAGTATAGACGATCATTATTATGGGCGAACCTACCGTCTTAAACTGTTACTATCTCTATTAACAATCCGGGTACTTTGCCCAAATCGCGATGATTGCGCGTTAATAAAACTAATTTATGAGATGTGCGATCGCCGAATAGCCCGTCGTAGACATCGTAGTAAAAGAAGTAGACTGTTGTTGCGATCGCCCTCGCTCGACAATAAACTAGGCGAACATGGGATGAGGATACGATCGCATTAAACTGTCCAATCCTCAATTAACAGTCCGGCTACTTTGCTGAAATCCCGATGATTGCGCGTTGATAAAACTAATTTATGAGATAGTGCGTAGGCGAAGCCCGTCGTAGACATCGCTGAATAGCCCGTTGTAGACATCGCAGTAACATTCCCTATCATTCCCCGCAGATAACTTTGCAAACTTAACCGCTCACTTCTATGCTTCGGCTTCAATACCTTGTTGTGCTGGGGATTCTAGAACTTTTGTCTGCTGCTCTTTGTACTGTATAAGGTGAGGATATTCTTTCTGAAGTTGAATATAGTAATTCACCAACTTCTGGGGGTTGTGTCCATTCTCTAGAGATATAATATGGCGAATTTTACGTATTTGGCTAATTGCCTCATCATTCTTCATCATTTTGGGTTCCTATCAACTCTAATGGCGTAACTAGCGTTGGAACGTATAACCCCAGCATAACGTTCAGCCGTCGGATATGCCCAAACTTATTGGCATTTGCCAAGTGACGACAATTCCAAGTTAAGAGAAAATCACATTTATGATAGGAAGCTAGGGCAAGATGTAGTGCATCTCCAAGTGGATCTTTGGGCATCAGTTGTTGCTGAATATACACTTCAACGATTTCAGCAACCACAGATTCAATCGGGACAAATAACAAGCCACTAATCAGTTTTATTGCCTCGCTCTTTCCAGGAAAGTTACCTCGATTGAGTTCATCCAGCACTGCAAGACTAGTTACAAGCACATAGTTATCACTATGACTCCACCATTCCCGTGTCCAGTCCCCCCGTGCCAACATATCAGGTTCAGTACGTGCCTCATAATAAAAACTGGGAATGGAGGTTTCAATGTAAACTTTTGGTTTCATTGCGGTAAGGAATTACATAAATAAACGGCTTTACCATCTTTGCTAATGCCTGATACTCCAATATTATCGTCTTTAACTTACCACCTAAGCGATGTCTACGACGGGCTGTTCAGCGTCGCATTAAACATCCTCTATTAACAATCCGCGTATCTTGCTGAAATCCTGATGATTGCGCGTTAACAAAACTAATTTACGAGATAGTGCGTAGGCGAAGCCCGTCGTAGACATCGCCGAATAGCCCGTCGTAGACATCGCAGTAAAAGAAGTAGACTGTTGTTGCGATCGCACTCACTCGACAATAGAATAGGCAATCGCATTAAATCGTCCAATCCTCTATTAACAATCCGGGTATTTTGTCAAAATCCCTTTTATCAACAATGACAATCAATCGCAACCACTATATTGTCTTGATATTGGCGTAAAAGACTTCGGAACTTTTCTAGCCATTCTTCATTAGACTTTCCTTCACGATCGTGCCACTTTCCATCAGGCGTAACGATAGCGTATGAAACTAAGTCAGACATTAGGGCAGAGATAGGACGAATATTGTCTTCTGATTGCACAATATCTAGCCCGTATCGATGTTGAAATTCTTCTGGATTGAGATTGTAATGCTGCTCCTTACCCCAAATTATGCCATCATACTGACCACCAATAGCAAATCCGTCACATTTTGCTTGCAAGGATGGATTATCTTCATCCGTTTCAAAATATGGCAGCATCAATTCTTTAGCCTTTTTGCTTGGGTTTGGTTCTGTGCGATCAACAATCACAAGTGTTAGAAAATGGCTCATCTTTCAGTACGTTAAATTGTGGTTATCATTGTTCCAAAAAATACGTTATAAATCATGTAATTTTCAATGATGGTTTTATCTAAGTTTAAGCTTTGCATTATTCCTTCCAAGGATCACACAATTTAACTACTGAATTGCTGAACAATTGTCTGCACAATTGCCAAAATAGCTCCGACATTATCCAAGTAATATCTTTGCTTATCAAGCAAAGCCACTTTTTGTGAAAGTTGAAGAAACTGCCAAACTTCTCCTGTTGTCACGCATCCATACACAGGTATTTCTGCTTGTCCAGATGAACGATTGAATAAATCCGCCGCCACCATTTGCGCGATGCACTGTCCTAACCCAGCTTCAACATCATTTTTCTTCGCTTCCACAACAGTGATAATTGGGCTACGCAACGGTGGTAAAGGTGGAGCCATTGCTAAAATAAAATCACATTCCCCAATCAATCCCTGTGCAGGATCAATGTCAAGTCTTTGTCCAGAGAAAATAGCCAAGCTATCTTGGCTCAGATCCCGACAGGTTAGTAAAATCGGTACAATAATAAATTCGCTCCGAGCCTTTTCACTAATCAGAGCTAATTGGGTTCGCTTTCCTAAAGTTTCATTTAACCACGAAGGAATAGAAAGAGGTACAAGCTTGGGAAACAAATCGGCTTCTTGGGTGGTGATTCCCAAAACAGCCGCAACTTTTTCTAGAGTAAAATCGCTGTACGCCATAGTTTTGCCTCAGGATGCTTAATACACTTGAGGGACAAAGAACTGCTCATTGCGGGGGGCGCGAACATAATCTTCAGCTACCGGTCTAGACGGAAGTTCTAAGGGAGGAGGTGTCATATCTTCGTAAGGAACTTTGCTCAACAAATGATGAATGCAGTTGAGCCGCGCCCGTCTTTTATCATCTGCTTCAATGGTAAACCAGGGAGCTTCTGGAATATTTGTGTAAGCAAACATGGTATCTTTGGCTTTAGAATATTCTACCCAGCGATCGCGTGATTCCAAATCCATTGGGCTGAGTTTCCAACGCCTTGCTGGATCGTGACTGCGAGAAAGAAAGCGTTTTTCTTGTTCTTCATCGCTGACGGAGAACCAATACTTAATTAAAACAATGCCCGATCGCACCAGCATTCGTTCAAATTCTGGGCAAGATTGCATGAATTCTTGATATTCTGCTTCGGTACAAAAATCCATTACCCGTTCAACTCCGGCTCGATTGTACCAACTGCGATCGAAGAGAATAATTTCACCTGCTGCCGGCAGATGTTGCACGTAACGCTGAAAATACCACTGAGTTTTCTCGCGATCGGAGGGGGTTCCCAGTGCCACTACACGACAGCCGCGAGGATTGAGTGGATCGGCAATGCGTTTAATTACTCCTCCTTTGCCGGCAGCATCGCGCCCTTCAAAGATGACGACAACCCGATAGCCAGTGTGCTTAATCCAGTATTGCATTTTGACTAGCTCAATCTGGAGTTGCTCTAGTTCAGTTTCAAAAGTCTTTTTGGGAATTTTCTTGGCAAAAGCTTCTGTGCTACCATCAAAAATACGTTTTGATTTTTTAGGTTTTTTCTTATCTTTTGCCTTTACTAGCTTCTCTACTAAGTCTGTAGCGGTTTGAACTAGATCATTATTTTGCTGGTTTTCAACTTCATCAATTGACATCGCTGTTACCCCATGCCATTGAATCGGCATAATTTAGAGTTTATCTATCAAGTATATATTTTAATCCGAACTCAGTGTAAATATACAATGAGAAGGAGCGATATACAAGAACCAGTCATAGACATCGCCCTAACTCGCTAAACTGAATATGAACTTGTAAAGTAATTAGAAATTATGTCTTATAGTCAGTTTACAAATATCAGTAAAGTTAAAGAAGCTTTCGGGTTAAAAACACAGGAGGGTGGGCGATTTCTTCCTGTCACGAAACCTATCGAAGCATCTGCTACACTGACTGCATATCTTGAAGAAAGTCTACCACTTGTTTCTTCAGCAAGTGAAAAAGCGCGTTCAGAAGGAATTATTTACCCAGTATTATTAGAAGTTAGACGGATATTAAATCGGCAAATTAGTTTATTTTCTGGGGAAGATTTTACAGTTGATGAGGCAGTTGGACTTAATGGAATGTGTGATTTCCTTTTGAGTCGTTCGCCGGAAGTGCTAGAAATTGAAGCACCATGCATTGTGATTGTGGAAGCAAAAAAAGCTGATTTAAGAACTGGGTTTGGACAATGTATTGCCGAAATGGTTGCAGCACAAAGATTCAACGCCGCCAAAAATCGTCTAGTTCCGGTAATATATGGTTCCATTAGCAGTGGTACGCAATGGCGATTTCTGAAACTGGAGGATAATACTGTCACTATTGATTTGATGGATTATCCCCTTCCACCTGTAGAACAAATTATAGGATTTTTAGTTTGGATGCTTGAAAATGGTTGATAGATTGGTAAGCAGAGAGAGAAGAGACATTCTTCTTTCCCTGCTCTCTTTGGTGAATATTTGCCCTGTTTATTGAGGATTCATCCGAATCAAGTCTGTTAAAATACTATCTAAGCTACCGTTAACTTGAATGCGATCGATCTTCTCTGCAATCCTCTCTAATACTTCCAGTTCTTTTAAACGCAATGCAACGGGGTTATCCTCCATCACTTTCGCTGTGTTTAGCATACTGCGAGTAGCAGCAGTTTCTTCTCTACGTCTGACTACGTTGGCTTGAGCGGTTTTTTCTGCCTCCACTACTTTGCTCAAGATAGCTTTAATTTCACCAGGTAAAATAATATCTTTGACACCTACAGAATCTACTTCAATTCCATAGTCTGCGGCTTTCTGGCGAATGTATTCAGAGATGCTTCGATCAATTGCACCTTTATCTTCCAATAAACCATCTAAGTTGCGTTCGCCAACAGCACCACGCAAAGCAAATTGTAATTCTTTGTACAAGAACCCAGAAATATCTGATAACCCGTTTTTTGCCCTCAATGGGTCTTGGATGCGGAAGCCTGCGGTCAAATTCAACCGCAGAGGTACTTTATCTTTAGAGAGAATGTCTTGACCGGATACTTCCATGTTTTGTAGTCTCAAGTCAATGGTTTCGGTTTGAAAAGAGCGGCCAAATAACCACCAAGCGTGTACTCCTGGCGATCGCTGTCCTTGAAACTCTTGATTAATGTATACTAGTCCCACGTGCTGGGCCAGAACTTGACAAATATGCAAACAGTTACGACTGAGCAATTTCACTTCTGTTGAACCCTCAACTAACTCAGCCACTAAGTTAGGCTGTAACTGAGCATCAGCGCTGATATCGAGAATTTCCACTTCGACACCTTGCCAAAATAGCTTGCGGCTTGTAGGCGGCAAAATAGAAATCACTTTACCCCGATATCGGACAATTGCAACTTGCGAAGTCAGTAATTGCACGGTTTTACAGTAAGCAGCAATAAAATCGGGATGTTTTTCAATGAGTACGTCTTCCAGGGGAAAATCTGGGTTAGGGATAATTCGGCTGAGAGTTCGGACTGTAACATCTCTATCTACCGACCAAAAAGCATACTCTCCTGATTCTAGAGGTCGCACAAAATTATTTTGCAGATATAGCAAACCAATCTCAGACTCGGAGATTTGGAACTTCTTCAGTCCATTTAAGGTAACTGAGCGCAATTGCTGCACAAAGGAACTAGGTAATTCTAAGCTTTCTTCTAAGTTGAAGAGATGAGATTCTACCTCAATAAAACCACGCCAAAAAGCTCGTAATTGATTTGGTGCAACACTTACCCAATTCTGACCACAACAGACTAAAGCAGCTTGGTTGAATGCAGTTCTGATAATCAATAAATGTTCTCGCAGTTCGGCTTCGTGACTTCGCAACAACAATTCTAGGTTTTCAATTTGAGCTTGTGGCTGATTGAGATCATAAATTTTGACTTGCCAGTGCCGACCAAAATATGTATGTGTACCCGGCTGCAAAATTTTCTTAAAGTCGCTGCGGTGATATAAGATGCCAATTTCGTTAAGTTTTATATAAAATGTTTGCCACAGAGTAATTTGCATAAATAATTTGTGTGATACCTTCAACCAGTTAAGAAGATTTGATAAAAACATTTATAACCTTGCTTGAACTCAAATACCACCTATGTCTCACAGATCAAGTCCTGGAGTAGACAAAGGCTAAAGGATTGGTTTTAGCTTCTTGTACTACTATATACTACAAAAGATTTATTTACTCTGCCAGTGCAGGTTTACAGTTCCGGTGCGGGCAAAAGCTTCTCCAAAGCTGGATTAAGATTGCTGTTACTTTTTCTAAACTACTCAATGGCAATTTAGAAAAGAACCACGCTCAAATATGCCGTTGGCTTTGTCAATCTAGAATCCCAAAGGAAAACTAGATGTAAAAAACGAAGGGACATATTGCAAAGGCTATTTCGTTGGGAGTATTATATTCAGCTAAACCATGCGATCGCAAAAGTGCTAAATTATCAGTTTGCAACCTTTCTAGATTGCTTTCAGTCGCTAATGGGGTAGTGCTGAGATTTTTGCTGTACATAATACAAAATATTTTTTACTCTGCTAATGCAAGTGTTTACAGTTTAGGTGTGGGCAAAAGCTTCTCCAAAGCTGGATTAAGATTGCTGTTACTTTTCTTCGACTGCTCAATGGCAATCTAGGAAAAAGAACCGCGCTCAAATATGCCGTTCGATTGCCAATCTAGAATCTTGAAGGAAAACTAGATGTAGGAAACGAAGGGACATACTCAAGTTAGGGAAAAATGCAGTTGCGCTTGCTCCTTGACTGTGGCTACCGATCATTACCCTTACGAGTGATGACCGACAGCAGAACACTTGCACCGCAGAGTTGAGAAAAGGAGGGGTCTCGAATCTGTTAAGATCCGTACCATATTGGCTACCTTGGAAGGGTATTGTCTTTTAACCCGGACAGGGTTGGGTGAAAGTATAGGAATCGAACCTACAACACATCGATTATGAGTCGATTGCTCTACCAATTGAGCTAACTTCTTGGGGTTTGATACAGGATTTGAACCTGTGACGCATCGATTATGAGTCGATTGCTCTGCCAATTGAGCTAATCAAACGATATAGTTTAAACTACTCGGCGGTATACGCTAATGCAAAAGCTTGGCGCACCAGTTAGGCATATAGAACCTAAGCTATAGCTTTGTAACTTTTTGACTATCCCAGTTCAAATTTAGCACAGGAAAAACTATCTGTGGTAGGGGCACAAGCAATGCTTGTGCGTGTCAAATGAAAGCGGCTACACAAACATAGACGCTTTGCGGCTTCCCGCAGGGTAGTCCGCCTCTGCGGACTAAAGAAAAATTGAGTGTTTGAAACCCAGGTCGGTGGGTAAAGCCTTGTGTAGACGCGGTTTATAACCCCCCTTTTCATTTACCTGGAAATAGCTGTGATTTATTCTTTGGGAATCCCTAGATGTTCTCTCAAATCAACGTAAGGTGTTCTATTGCTTTTACTCAGGGGTTGGTGCCAAGCCAGAAGATTATTTAGCGCTTGCACGCTATCTTCATTAGGTTTAAGGGTCAATATCAAGTTTTCACAACGTCCACTAACTTGATTTGCGGTGCAAACCACATTTTGTCCATTCATTTTGCCGACAGTAATAAACTTCAGTTCTCTGTTGCGGCGGTAAGTTTCCAAGCGGTGGCTCACGTCTTGGCAACGCGTCAGTTTATTGTAGCCAGCATCTCTGAAGTAATTAGAAGTCCAGCGAATCCAAGGCTCGGTAACACCTCTAGGATTTGTGTACACAGTTACAGGTTTGTTTCCTGATGTGTCACAATAAAATCCTCGCGGACTTTCAGCTTGACTTGGCTGGTTGATGGTTGCAGTTGCACCGAGAGCGATCGCACCTGCAACTAAAACATTTGTTAATGATGCCAATTTCATGAGTATCTCTCAAATATTAAGTAAAAAGTTTTTATTTGCCTTGCATTTGATACTCTCCCTACTTCTAGTCAGGAGATGATAAGAAGATTTTGCTTCTTATATGACAATTGCTTGGGGTTTTAGGCGTTTTTACTTATATACATAATGAGCGGCAACCCACTTGCGACCATGATTTGTTTTTTCCCAATGTGCAGAAACTAACACTTTCTTTTTGGCTGGTGGCGTATAACGCCTAGCTTGTGGTGGTTTTTGTGCTATTATTTGAGCAGGTCTATTAGGACTATGGTGATTAACAATAACCTGTGATGCTGAGGCTTGTGAAGGAATAGAAGTAACAGCAAATGGTAAAAGAAGCGCTACACCAGCAAGAATTTGTTTGATATTCATGATTAAATCTCCTTTAGTAAACTGCATGATTAAAGTTCAGTAAACCTTAATCTGGTTGATGTCTCATGTTTATAAGGATATGATTTTAAACAGCTATACACTAGTGATAAAAGTAACTAGTTAAATTATGACTTAAGTAATATCTCATGTCTGAATTTATTAATGTCATATACTCCTGAAGGTGGAGATTAAATGGCTGTGATGCTGTTAGAGTAATAATCCTAAATGAGTTATGAACAGAAAGATCCCCGACTTCTTCAAGAAGTCGGGGATCTTTCTGTGTGTGGAGAGCAAATCAAATAGGATTGCTGCACTAAGAAAAACGAAAACGCTAGCACTTAGGGACTGACAAGAAATAAATTATCCATTTTGTGGGGTGGGCAACATGAGCGCTCTAAATTTGGGATGGGTGTCCCCACCCGTCCCACAAAAAATTTGGGATGTTTTTTTATTTGGAATTCCCTTATTTATAATGGTTTTTAACTAAATATCGTCTGACTTAAGTCGCAACATATCACGCATAAAAATTACCAGTCTTGGATAGGTTCGATAAAATTCTTTTTCGTTATTGAACTGGTGACTTTCATCAAAGACATTGTTAAGCTAAACCACATCTAGTTTGCATAATTTGAAATTGTACATTTCTTGTGGGGTGGGCGTCTCGCCCGCCCAATATATGCAAGTTAAATGTGGAACAGCTTACCAGTAGATATTTCAAAAATATCCATTTCACAAGTTCCTGACTCCCAAACTGTTACTCTACCAAGATGTAATGAACTCTCAAAGTCAAGACGCATAGCTGAATTATCACTGGGTTCACAGTAGGTCAGTGTATATTTCAGCCGAAAAGCAGCGAAACGCGATCTTAATCCTGATTGAAATCGGTCAAAACCTCGTTCTAAAATTAGCTGTGTGAGTGGATTTAGATTCATTCCCGATATTGAAAGCAAGCCTCAATTTAACTTATTATCACGATTCATCCTTGTGGCTCAGTCTGGAAAAGCTAGACCAGTCATGGGGTCACGGATATACAACCCTAGCGTGAGACTACGCATTGCTTCATCCCAAATGGGTATTAATTGTTCTGCTTGATCTGCCCAATAATCGAATGTAATCAAGCACTGAACATTTGACCCCAAACCGATGCAAGTCCGCGAAAAAGCTTCTCGTGGTTCTTCTTGAGTGTCAATAAACTTGATCTCTGTCCAGACAATTCTGGCAGTTTGGCGCTTAATGGTAACAACTTCTCCCTTGGAAATGACGTTGCGACTGTCGTCTTCCATAATTTTCTTCAAGGTAGATTTTAGCGGAAACTGGCTCCAGTCGTTGGGTGGTAGGCGGTTGAAAGATACTTCTAAGCAGCAGTCGTCGTTGGGTGGTTTTTTATCCATGAACTTGAAAGATTTTTCTTGTGGCTCAAAAACCCAATTCTGGGGAACATTGAAGCGAACAGCGCCTCGATCGGCGACAAAAATTTTGTAGCCTGATGGAGATTCCCAGCGATGGTCAGGTTTTAGTTCAAGAGTTTCCTTAATCCACTGGAGATTGCTTTTTTTACGCTTTGCCATAGTGTTTTTGTGATCTCTGTTGAAGAGGGCGTAACCCATCGTAGATATCGCCGAAGTTAGGTAATAGGCGATCGCTTACTTTGTTAATGTTATCAAATTCCTAGTATTGCTAAAGTATGTTGTTGCAAAGGCGTAACGTACTACATCTCGTACTGCATGGGGATTTGTGTTGGGTGTAATTACCCCTCAACAAGTTACTTTTATAAAGTAATTGCCCCACCAGGCTATTGTGAGACTTTGTAATGACCGACACAAAACAACACATTGCATAGCAGAACGTTTTATTCCTTTGGGCAAGCATCAGACACACCATAAACATAGGTAGCTTTGTATCCTTTTGTCTCATTTTTACGAGCATATCCAAATTTCATTTGTTCGTTAGTTCTGACAAATACTCCTTCTACCCATTTTTCTGATTGGGTGCTTGCCCTGCGAACAGATAAGTGATCTATGGGAATACAGAAGACGAGTTGGGAGATATGACAGAACACATGTTAATGGCAGTGGCAACTCGATATGGCAAAAGCAGTGTAGAGTACGGTATGGCGGGAGGAATTCCTAAGAACCAGCGCCGGAAGGGACTGCGAGGCGAGTCGCCAACTACCAGTGATGAGCAACCGTCATTCGTTGCTAGTGTGGAAAGCAAGAATGGAAAGAAACCAGCAGCGACAAGTTAGAATATGCGCTATTACTCGAAATTTTGTCAGCAATGCCAAATCATTATAAAAGGTTGTTTAAAAAGTAATTTGTTGTGATTTTGGGCACTTGTTGATCCCCCCTAACCCCCCTTAAAAAAGGGGGGAACTGGAATCTAAATCCCCCAATTTATCGGGGGATTTTAGGGGGATCTAGAACCTGACTTTTCACGTTATGTGGAAAAGCCATTTAAATCCCCAACTCCAACTGTCTTTAATTTTGAAGTAATGAGTAATAAGTAATGAGTAATACTCATTACTTATTACTCATTACTTATTACTCATTACTTATTACTTATTACTTATTATCCTTAACCCAAGCGTATTGTCTTATAAAGACTTTATCCGTTCTACACCACCCCATATTTCAAAGAGTCGTTTAGTTTCAGTTTCTATTTCTGAAGTTGTTCTTGGCTGTCCATTCCCGGAACCTGGAAAAACAACATAAACGAGATTCTTGGGAATTCCTCGCCTGACTCTTGAACCCACCAATGGATCATTTCCAAGAGCTTGAGACAGAGCTATTGAACCCTCTCCAATCTGGTTTTTCGGACCAACATCAGCGTAGATTGCAAAAGCAAGTTTTTCGTTATTAGTGTTGTAAACAACTGCAAAATCTCCTAATTTAACGCCTGTAACCTTTTTAAAATCACCATTTCCCGGAAGAACAATATATGAAATCTTTGTTGAATCAACATACCGATGTGGATCATGTTTTACACATCTAGAGTCGAATAATGCAGTTGTAGAAATATAGTATCCGGGACATGGATCAGTACTACGCTGAATAAAGGGATTATCGTCTCTATCTACAGCTAGTGCCCACCAGTTATCTGAATACCCAGCATTTGCCAAAAAATCAATCCCTATATCTTCTGGGTGATAAGCATTAGGCGCACCATCAGCATTAATGCTCATACCTGCTTCATAGAAAAATGCAGATTCTCTATCTGCCTGGAGAATAGAAATTTCACCAATTTCAAGAAGAGTCTTAATAGAAAAGATTGTGATTGGATTAAGAAATTTATGAGAGACAAAACCTTCTAAAATTTTTCCTTCGAGAATAGTTGCAACTTTCCACCACTTTTCATTATCCAAATTTTCGATTTTAGATACGATATGCGCTTTTGGAAGAACTGCTATTCGATTAGTGTCGTCAACAATAGGTGCTGAACGTATATTCAAGCTATCTGATGTTACTTGGAATTGCTGCATAGATTACTCCAAATTTAAAAACTGAACTTATAAAACTACATTAATAGTATCAATTAGAAAACGCGTCGTCACTGGTGGAACCCACTATATTCGCAATCATAATCTATCATCTTGATAAATTTGCAAAATTGGGATGCTCCCACTGAACTTATATATTCTTTGAAAACTACCAAATAACCTTGGGCTTTGCGACAAGTCACTCTAAAACTGGATTGATAACCGCTAGATCCCCGACTTATTTAAGAAGTCGGGATCTGGGCAGCAACTTTTGCTTAAGTAAGTACCATTCCAGCCAACAACTGCCTGTGATTTAACAAAAAAATTTAAACAGGCGTGAGTATGTGGACATTTTGGGAACTATAGAACCAAATCAAATTAGCACAACTTCCAGTTGCCAGCAATGAAAACTCACTATCTCAGGAAAGGTAAAGCATTCTCATTACAGATTGTTCTTGTTGTTCCCTTTGTGATCCAAATTTTTGGAGCTGTTAGTTTAGTGGGTTATTTGTCTTTTAAAAATGGACAAAGAGCAGTTAACGACCTAGCAGAACAGTTAATAGATCGTACCACTGAGGTAGTGGATGAACACCTAAAGTCTTATCTTTCCATTCCGCAAACCCTGAATCAAATAAATGCAGATGCCATCCGCAGGGGAATACTGGATGTGCGGGATCGTCAAACCCTTAGTAAGTATTTCTGGGATCAGATGCAGGCATATAACCTAACTTATATTGGTATTGGACTCACAACGGGTGAGGGGCTGGGAGCGGCTCGTTATGATGGCAAGACGATCACCATTGATGATTGGACTGGCAAGCTGACCAATAATACTTCCACTTATGCCACAGATAATCAAGGTAATCGAACTCAGATCAATGCTCGGTGGACTTGGAACAATTTCAGTGAATCTTGGTATACCCAACCCATTGCTGCTGGTAAACCGATTTGGGCAAAAATTGTCACTGCAAATTTTCCAACAGGCCCTTATATCAGCGCTTCTGCCAGTCGTCCAATTTATGATTCGCAAAATCGCTTACTAGGAATGATAGCAACGGACATTCACCTGCTGAAACTCAGCGATTTTTTACGCAGTTTAAATATTAGTCAGTCTGGGAGGGTGTTTCTTTTGGAGCGAGATGGCACATTAATTGCCAGTTCCGGTACAGAGAAGCCTTTTGTCCTCGTCAATCAAAAGATCCAGCGATTGCAGGCCATCCATAGCTCTGACCCAATTATACAGAACATTGCCAGACGCCTCCAAACCTCCGGGTTTGGGTCTATTACCCAAGATACAGATTTTCAACTTGAAGTGCAAGGAAAACGGCATTTTGTCGATGTTTTACCTTGGCGTGACAAGTATGGTTTAAATTGGCTGATGGTGGTGAGTGTGCCAGAAAACACCTTCATGGCGCAAATTAACGCCAACACACGCACCACCATCGCCCTTTGTTTTGGCGCATTAGTCATTGCCTCGGTGATGGGCGTGTTTACTTCTCATTGGATTGTACGCCCGATTCTCCGCCTAAATCGGGCAAGCGAGGCAATGGCATCCGGCAATTTAGCTCAGACAGTAAAAACTAGCAGCATTCAAGAACTTAATACCCTGTTCAACTCTTTCAACCAGATGGCAGGACAATTGCACGAATCTTTTACTGCCTTAGAGAAAAGTAAGGAAGAACTAGAAAACCGGGTAGAAGAACGCACTAATGAACTAAAAAATACATTAGGGGAATTGCAGCGCACTCAATCTCAAGTTATTCAAAGTGAAAAAATGTCTAGTTTGGGACAACTAGTTGCGGGAGTCGCACACGAAATTAATAATCCAGTCAACTTTATTCATGGCAACCTCGAATATATGGAACAATATACCGAAGATTTATTAGCAATTGTGCAGTTGTATCAGCAGTATAATCCCAACCCTGCTGCTGAAATTCAAATCGCTGCTGAAGATATCGATCTGGAGTTTTTGCAGAAAGACTTGCCAAAAATGTTGTCTTCGATGAAAGTAGGCACCGAGCGGATTCGCCAAATTGTATTGTCGCTGCGAAACTTTTCCCGCATCGACGAAGCGGAATTCAAAAGCGTTGATATTCATGAGGGCATCGACAGTACCTTGATGATTTTGCAACACCGCCTCAAAGCTAAATCAGAACAAACTGAAATTGAGGTGATCAAAGACTACGGCGCTGTACCGCTAGTAGAATGCTATGCCGGACAACTCAACCAGGTATTTATGAATATTTTAGTGAATGCCATTGATGCCTTAGAAGAAAATAATACTAAGCGTACCTATCAGGAAATCGAGGACAATCCCAGTCAAATTAAGATTCGCACATCGGTAGTTAATTCAACGTGGTTAGAAGTTGCGATCGCTGATAACGGAATTGGGATTTCTCAAGAATTTCAGCAACGAATATTCGATCCTTTTTTCACCACCAAACCCATTGGCAAAGGCACCGGAATGGGTATGTCTATTAGCTACCAAATAATCACACAAAAACATCGCGGTAAACTAGAGTGCTTCTCAAATTCTGGTACAGGAACCGAGTTTATCATTCAGATTCCTCTGCGGCTAAAGGTTGATGAAGTGGTTTAACATGGTTTTACGGCGTATGTCTGATATTTAATTGTTCTAACTTTTGTCTAATCAAAATTTTAACTTCTTCAATCTCTGCATTTGATTTTGGGATGTCAAAAGTCTCTGGAGAGGCTTCAGAAGTAAAGCGGTCAACAAAGGCACGAAATGCTGCTTAGTTAGAAGTCAGATCGATAACGCACCCATCATGATTTACACATTCAAGTTTTACAAGTTATTTTGCAACAGTTCTAGAACATGTTGCCAAGCATCAGGAGCAGCTTCGGGATTGTACATTGGGTTCTGAGTTAGAAATGGGTATTGGTCTTTGAAAAATCCGGCGAAGAATCCGTGTCCGGCGTCATATCGAAATACACGATGATTGATTTGATGTTTTTTTAGTTCTGCCTCAATTTCCTCGTTTTCCTCCTGAGAAATTAACGAATCTCTTGTACCAAAAAATGTGTAGATAGTACCTTGAATTTCCGGGGTGCGATTAATGGTTGGAGTGTCTTCGCCATAACTATAAGTAGTAATTCCACCACCGTAAAACGAAGCTGTTGCTTTGATATCGGGTAAAGTTGCAGCTATATAAGCAACATGACCACCAAAACAGAAACCAATGACACCGATCGCATCATCTTTGACATTGGGTAGAGATTTTAAGTAAGTAATGGTAGCTTTAATATCGCTTAAAATTTCTTGATACTTTACTTGTTGATAGTATTGCAACCCAAGCTGATATGCTTCTGGACTATAGCCAGCATCTTCTGGGCTAAAGTCAGCCTCAAAACCGGGAGCAGTACGTTGATACATCGCTGGGGCGATCGCTACATAACCTTGTTTGGCGATTAGTTCAGTAATATCTCGAATATTACGATTGATTCCAAAAATTTCGGGAAAAACGATAACTGCGCCAAAGGTTCCGTTTTGTGCTGGTTGAGCTAAGTAAGCATCGATTTCTAAGCCATTGTTAGGTACTTTGACATAGGAGGTGTTAATTTCGATATTTGTTGTTTCTAGCATCTTTGTTTCGGCTGATTTTATACCAACTCATCTATTTTGACTGGTTTTCGACACAGACGGGCACAAACATCAGAAGTATTGTTCTCTTCACCTCAACCATGACTTTACAGCTATGAGCAAACCAGATGAATTTCTAACTTTTGAATAGATCCCATCTCAAACTTCTGGAAGATTCCAATGATTTTTGATTTGTGCGACCTTACATAAAGTAAGCATAAAGACTCAAAATTAATAACCACAAGAAAAAACAATGCCAGATCAAAGTTTTAGAACAAATATTCCAGAAGTTGACCCAACAGAGATTGAAGATACTCGAACTGCGATCGCCGACGAACATCGTTCGTTTCTAGAAAAAGTCCAGGTTAAAGCCGGATTTGCAGATCCCTATGATGCCAGAGACTTTACCGAAGTTGTGTTTCGCGTCATGCGGGACTTAATGACCACAGAAGCTAGCGATCGCGTCGAGGCAGAACTGCATACAGAGGCTATACCTACAGATGAAAAAGCACTCCAGTTTGAAGTGTCCGATCTCTGGAAAGATAGCAATCCCCTTGTGAGATTTTTAAGTCGAATCCGTCAACCTTTAAGAGGCCCGGCTCCTATTGGAATTGATTCCAAGCTATTTCTAACGCGGGTTGCTAATGAAGGAGGGGTTTCAGGAACAGTCGATGCAGAACAGGCAGTTAAAGCAGTATTTTCTGCTACCAAAGACGAACTTTCCCCAGAGCGAATTCAGGAAATTGCTGGCGCACTGCCTGATTATGTACGTCAGCTTTGGGAGCAAGCTTAATTAGAAGTATAAAAAAGTCTGTTTGCGAGTAGCGATCGCAAACAGGCTTTTTCAATAGGTTTAGCCTACAGCAAACTCTGTATACTGCCTTACATGAGGTGCATGATATGCGATCACAATATCTTGCTTAGGCACTCCCTCGCTCACAAGTTGATCTGCGATCGCATCCTCCGTTCCATCATGCTGCACCCAAATCTTCCCATCTTTGATATCTATATGCAGCACACAGCCATAAATCCGGGTACTACTATCCTTCCATCCCACATGCACAAGCTGATAGTGGTCTTTTGTAGTATCAAAAATGGTTTGACTTTCTATTGGATCGCTCTCAGAACGCAACTTTCCTCGCGCCGTCAATAATTTTTGAATTAGTTCACGATACAAATTTAGCTTATCCATTCTGCAATCTCCTGTTTTTCTGTGTCGTACACCAAAAGGGGGATTTTGTTACGGATAATAACCGTTTGAATAAATGGATATCTAAAAAATCGCTTATAAACGTCGAGCGGAACTGCCAAATACAACCACCGCTCTGGATCATCATCTTCCAAAGCAATGCGGTAGTTAATAAATTGTCCAATTGCAGTATGAAACTCAGAAATTGTTGAGGCTGCTAAAAATGTTTTGATTTCAACAGCAATCTTTTTATCATCTTTTGTCGCTGCTAGCAATAGTTCCGCACCTAAATCGATATAAAAATCAACAAAACCCAAATCAATGTGGTAGGGATCGTGAGTAATTACCCATCCTTCTTTCTCAAGGGCAATCCTGACCAATGCATGAAACCTATCTCTTGCAGACATCGTAGATAGCTAACCAGAAAGATAAAGTCTTTGCCTAAATTCTATCGTTTATCTCACTCAAGCAGCATTAGGTGTAGACACATTCGCCTTTGCAGAATCTGAAGGCGATCGCGCAGCATCTCGTAGAAAACAGAAGATATCCCCTCACAATCAAATTTGTGACAAAATAATATTGTTGTCATATAGCCAATGCGATCGCCTACGACCTATGATTTCTACCATCTCGCGCCGCTACAGCTTAGATGAATATCGCGCGATCGAAGAAAAAGCCGAAGGACGCAGCGAATATCGAGATGGAGAAATTGTACCCATGGACGAAGGGACACTTAAACATAGCCGATCATTAGTAATATTAATGACACAAAAACAAGATAATTGAGGATACGAGAACTAAGTTAGCCCCTCATTCGGTTACATTGTGTGCCGAATATGTGCCGAAGATATATGCCAAAAATCTAATACTTATTATACCGCCCATAGCTATATGTCAATTGAAGTAGTTAGAATCACCTCTAATCAGTTAAATCAGATACTTCTATCCGAAGAAAGCCACTTTCTCGACCTAAAGGCGATCGATGTACAACCAGGGAAGTTATGTAAGTTTATTTCTGGATTTGCCAATGCTGATGGTGGAGAACTTTTCATTGGCATTGATGAGGATACTGTAGAAGACAAAAAAATAAGATATTGGCGAGGTTTTGCTGATCAGGAATCTGCAAATGGGCATTTACAAATTTTTGAACAACTTTTTCCTCTTGGAGATGGTTATTCATATACATTCCTTATTTCTGAAGGTTCTCCTGGTTTAGTCCTGCAAGTGACAATCCTTAAATCACGAGGAGTAGTGGAGGCTTCAGATGGTGTTCCATATTTAAGACGTGGAGCACAAACTCTGCCTATTAAAACTCAACAAGCTCTAGAAAGATTAAAGCTCGACAAAGGCATTGAGTCATTTGAGAGAAAAACTATTGACGTAGAGCTTGAGATAATGACAACCTCACAGGTAATATTCCAATTTATTAGCTTTGTAGTTCCAACTACAGAGGCTGAGTTGTGGCTCAAAAAACAGCAATTAATTCAAAAGAATAAGCCAATAATTGCAGGTATTTTACTATTTACTGATGAGCCTCAAGCTATTTTTCCAAAGCATTGTGGCGTTAAAGTCTATCGATATAAAACAAAAGGACTAGAAGGAACACGAGACACTCTTGCCTTTGATCCAATAACTATTGAAGGTTGTTTGTACGAGCAAATTATGCAAACAGTAGCAAAAACAAAAGAAATAGTTGAAGGAATTCCAAAAGTAGGAGATAAAGGATTAGAATCAATCACCTATCCAGAAGAAGCTATTCATGAAATTGTAACAAATGCTTTGCTACATAGAGACTATAGTATAGCCTCTGATACTCACATTCGCATTTTTGACAACAGAATCGAAATTGAAAATCCAGGAAAATTGCCTGGTCACATTACAGTAAAAAATATTCTTAAAGAGCAGTATGCCCGTAACGGAGCTATTGTTCGTATAATCAACAAATTTCCCAACCCACCTAATAAAGATGTTGGAGAAGGTCTGAATACTGCTTTTCAAGCGATGGCTCGGTTGAGACTGCAACCTCCTGAGATATATGAAACTGAAACTTCTGTAGTTGTACACATTAAACACGAACCTCTAGCTTCAATAGAAGCAACAATAATGGCATATTTAGACGAGCATAAAGAGATTACTAACAAAATTGCTCGAGAGGAAACTGGAATTGGTTCAGAAGCAACTATCAAAGAAGCATTTTGTAGACTAAGAGATAGGAGACTTATTGAAGCTGTTTTTGGAAGAGCAAAAAGAAATGCAGCATGGTGCAAAGTTGGAACTATTGACTCTAGTCAAGAAAATGTCATTTCAGGATATGAGATATATCCAGAGTATGAGCAACTAGTCATGAACTATCTTGCATCTCATGAAGAAATAACTAATCGTATTGCCCGAGAAGCCATTGGAGTAGAATCACGTGCAGTAATCAATAATATTTTTGATAGACTGCGGCGTAAAAGACTTATAGAAATTGTGCCAGGTAAATCAAGGATTAATGCTGCATGGCGCAAAATTTAAGTTAGTACAGATTGTAAGGGGTGCGTTGCAGTGCGCCACAACACACTACATCAATGTTATTAGCAAATTTAACTTTGTTTATAAACCATTTCCATTTTCAACTTTTCAACCTCCAATCTCAAATTGTCATTCTCCATCCTCAACTTAGCATTCTCTTCCCTAATCAACTCAACTTCATTTCTCTTACTCAAAGCCTGATTAATCGCCAGCTTCCGCATATCTAGCGAAAACCAACGCTGATAGGTTTGCGTATGAACTTGCACACTATGCCCCAAATTATCCGCTGCCGCTTTAATTGGTATCCCCAGAATATGCGCCCGAATTGCCCATGCATGGCGTAAATCATAAGGTTTAAAATCCAATCCTATTTTACGGAACCACCAACTAACTCGCTGTGTTAACGCCGTTATATCAGCATGATTTGTGTTATCTTTTTTAGCGATCGCACCCCTTAACATCTCTAAATATTTAGGATTTCTCAAATCAAAATCCTCAATCCATTGCCGATATAATGGTAATGCTTGTCTCTCACCAGTCTTACAATCCTTATGGACTTTCCATGTCAAATCTGTATTTTCTGCACTCAACCACCAAGCAAGATCGGGATTAATAAAAAGTTCCCGTGGACGCAAACCAAAAACTGCTAACATTCCATAAGTCCAGCGCCAAAGTTGCCAGCTATCTTGAACATTTTGATTAACTTGATTACCTCTGTTATTTTGGTAATCTTCAAACTTGATAATTCCCTCAGATATTTCCGCATCAGTTGGTATATTTCGGGAATTACTCTCAGGCATTTTAGAATATTTAGATAAGTCAATTTCGATATTGAATGTCACACAAAATGCTGCGATCGCTCTAGCTGCATTATACTTAGCCCATTCTTTATCGATTTGTTCTATTGAACTGATCAGATTTGCAGTACTCGCTAAATCTTGAGGATTGGTAAATCTCTTGGTACGGGAAAAGTAATAAAAAAAAGTATGTCCGCTTTTAGTTGTGCGTTTATGAGTTTTAAAGTACTCATTTTCAAATTGTTCGAGTAATTCTCCTATAGTTTTAAATTCTTTTTTAATTGCCTCATTTCCTAAATATTTATCATTCCATTCAAACGTTTTACGAGCGATTAACTTACCTAATTCATAGGCTTCTTCCTCAGCCGTCTTGAGTCCATCCAAGTTAGCGGGAATATTCAAACTGAGATTATATTGCTTTCTCCCAGTACCACTACTATCCTTGTCTCCCGGCTTAATTGGTAACGTCGCCCGTAATTGCAGACTTCCATTCGATTCTCTAATTGTCACCTTTGCCTTTGCAGACTTCAAACGCAGATTAACTTTCTCTAATTCCAGTAGTACTTTAGTTCTCATCGTGCGCTCTTTATTGCTGTAATTGCAGAGATGAACACAAACAACAGGCGGCGTTGCATATTTGCGGGATGATTTTGCTGGTTTTGTGGGATGGGCAGCGTTCGACTGAGCGCTCACGCCGAAGTCTTGCCCGTCCCTTGTATTTCCAGACGGGCAGGATTGCCCACCCTACAAGAATCATCCCTTGATTTAGCAACGCCCCGGCTCAGGACAACATTTAGATGATTGGTGAGTCCTGAACCTGATTATGCATCGCTGTGTTTTTAGCCTATATTTAGGCTAAAAATAAATGTGTTCTCAGAAAACAATGTTTAGCAGAGACATTGCTTACTGCAAACATTAAACAGTTGAAAAGAATTAAACCACAAAATGGATTACTCCGGCCCTTATCACGGTTATGACGGCTTCGCCATCTTCGCTCGTGATATGGACTTGGCACTCAACAGCCCAACCTGGTCATTAATTGGCGCTCCTTGGAATGAAAAGGCTCAGGCTAAAAAGGCTGAAGCTAAGGCTAAGGCTGCCGTCTAGGGAAATGGGAGAGAGCGATAAGTAAGGATAACCTGGGGCTAAAACCCCAGAGGGGAGTTGGGAATCCAAAATTCAAAACTGAAAAATTAAAAATTTCTTTTGATTTTTGCATTTTGAATTTTGAATCATATTCCCATCTCCCACCCCCGCCTCAAATCCTTATTCCTCAATCAGTAAAAGAATTCAGTAAGCTTGGAGATCCAGAAATGCCTCAGAATCCAGAAAAAATTCAAGATCACGTTGAGTTATTCCACCAACCAGAGTACCAACAGCTATTTGAAAACAAAAAGCAGTTTGAAAATGGTCACGACCCCGAAGAAGTAAAACGGGTTGCAGAATGGACAAAGGGTTGGGATTATCGTGAAAAGAACTTCGCTCGTGAAGCTTTAACCGTTAACCCTGCTAAAGGTTGTCAACCATTGGGAGCAATCTTTGCGGCTGTTGGTTTTGAAGGTACTCTACCTTTCGTTCAAGGTTCTCAAGGTTGCGTTGCTTATTTCCGCACCCACTTAACCCGTCACTACAAAGAGCCATTCTCTGGTGTATCTTCTTCAATGACTGAAGATGCAGCCGTGTTTGGTGGTCTGCAAAACATGATTGACGGCTTGGCGAACTCTTACCAACTCTACAAGCCTAAGATGATCGCTGTCTGCACCACCTGTATGGCAGAAGTAATTGGTGATGACTTGCAGTCTTTCATCAACAACGCGAAGGAAGCTGGTTCAGTTCCTCAAGATTTCCCAGTACCTTACGCTCACACCCCTAGTTTTGTTGGCTCCCACATCACTGGTTACGACAACATGATGAAGGGAATTCTTTCTAACTTGACCGCAGGTCATAAGAAAGAAACCAGCAATGGTAAAATCAACTTCATCCCAGGTTTTGACACCTACGTAGGCAACAACCGCGAAATCAAGCGCATTGCTTCTTTGTTCGGCTTTGACTACACAATTCTAGCTGACAACAGCGACTACCTCGATTCACCAAACACAGGTGAGTTCGATATGTATCCAGGTGGTACAAAGCTGGAAGATGCCGCAGATTCAATTAATGGGAAAGCTACGATCGCTCTGCAAGCACACTCCACCCTCAAAACCCGCGAGTATATTGAAAAAGAGTGGAAGCAACCAACCTCAGTTTCCCGTCCTTGGGGTATCAAGGGTACTGATGAGTTCTTGATGAAACTCAGCGAATTGAGTGGTATCCCCATTCCCGAACAATTGGAAATTGAACGCGGTCAAGCAGTTGATGCGATGACTGACTCCCATTCCTGGATTCACGGCAAGCGTTTTGCTATCTACGGCGAACCAGATTTAGTATACAGCGTAGTTGGCTTCATGCTAGAAATGGGTGCTGAACCTGTGCATATCTTGGTTCACAACAGCAACGAAGTATTTGAAGCAGAAATGAAAGAACTGCTTGCTTCTAGCCCCTTCGGTCAACATGCAACTGTTTGGCCTGGTAAAGACTTGTGGCACTTGCGTTCTTTGATGTTCACCGAACCAGTAGACTTGCTCATCGGTAACACCTACGGTAAGTACCTGTGGCGCGATACCAAGACTCCTCTCGTGAGAATTGGTTATCCTATCATGGATCGTCACCACTTACACCGCTATTCCACCATTGGTTATCAAGGTGTGATCAACTTGCTTAACTGGGTTGTAAATACCCTGTTTGAAGAAATCGATCGCAACACCAACATTCCTTCTAAGACAGATATTTCCTACGACTTGATTCGTTAGAAATTGCGTAGAAACACAACGTGTTAATTAAAGGGTAAAGAAGGGGAGTAGGGAATAGGGACTGGGGACTAGGGACTGGGAAAATACCCAATACCCAATGCCCAATCCCCAATTCCCAATCCCCAACTCCCCTTTTTCTTGATAGCATTTACCCAAGGGATTTATAAATGGAAACCATCAATCACACTCACGAACATACTCACACTCACCCTCATCCTAATTACCATCCACCTAACCAGAAAAAACCAGGATGGTTCCACAATCTTCTTAATCCGTTGCGGCGTGTAGTGGATGGAATTCAGGTTAAAAATAATCGCTTCGCTCATCTAATTTGCCAAACAATTCCTTGTTGTTGTCCCTTTGAGCGACAAATTAAATTATTTGGGAAGTCTATTGATATCCCACCACTATGTAAACTCAATCCTTTATATGACGAATTTGTAGGATTGCGTTTCCGCGCTCTATCTTATCTTGCCGATGTATGTGGAGAGGATGTCACAAAATACATTTGTTAGTCATTGGTCATTGGTCATTAGTCATTGGTCACTTGTACTGAGTTTCGACTGCGCGGTAATCGAGCGAAGTCGAGATTCAACTACCGCGTAGCGTCTCGTAAGAGAAGTATTGGTCATTAGTTGTTAGTTATTCAAAGGACAAATGACAAATGACAAAGGACAATTAACAATTAAGAGAATAGAGATGAAAAGCACCCAAGGCAAAATCAACGAGCTGCTGACTGAGACAGGATGCGAGCATAATCAGCACAAACAAACTGAAAAGAAAAACAAGTCATGCGCTCAACAGGCACAACCTGGCGCGGCTCAAGGGGGCTGTGCCTTTGATGGTGCAATGATTGCCTTAGTACCGATCGCAGATGCAGCGCATCTAGTCCACGGGCCGATCGCCTGTGCTGGTAATTCCTGGGGCAGTCGTGGTAGTCTGTCGTCTGGCCCGCAACTCTACAAAATGGGCTTTACGACTGACTTGGGTGAAAATGATGTCATCTTCGGTGGCGAAAAGAAACTCTACAAAGCGATTCTAGAACTCAAAGAGCGCTACCAACCAGCAGCAATATTTGTCTACGCTACTTGTGTTACAGCCTTAATTGGCGATGATATGGATGCTGTCTGCAAAGCGGCGGCTGAGAAAATTGGTATTCCTGTTGTTCCCGTCATTGCACCAGGATTCATTGGCAGTAAAAATCTCGGCAACCGTTTTGGCGGTGAAGCTTTGTTAGAATATGTTGTCGGAACAGCAGAACCGGAACATACAACACCCTATGATATTAACTTAATCGGTGAATACAACATCGCCGGTGAAATGTGGGGAGTCACACCACTGCTAGAAAAATTAGGCATCCGTATTTTGTCTAAAATTACGGGCGATGCTCGCTACGATGAAATTCGCTATGCCCACCGCGCCAAGCTCAACGTCATGATCTGCTCACGAGCGTTGCTGAATATGGCGAGAAAGATGGAGGAGCGTTACAACATCCCCTACATTGAAGAGTCTTTCTACGGCATCGATGATATGAATCGCTGTCTGCGAAATATCGCTGCTAAATTAGGCGATCGCGATTTACAGGAGCGCACAGAAAAGCTGATTGCAGAAGAAACGGCTGCTCTTGATTTGGCACTGGCTCCCTATCGCGCTCGACTCAAAGGTAAGCGAGTTGTGTTGTATACAGGTGGTGTTAAGAGTTGGTCGATTATATCGGCTGCTAGAGACTTGGGCATTGAAGTTGTTGCTACCAGTACTCGGAAAAGTACTGAAGAAGATAAAGCCAAAATCAAGAAGTTGATCGGCAACGATGGCATCATGCTGGAGAAAGGCAACGCTCAAGAATTGCTACAACTGGTTAAAGACACTGGCGCAGATATGCTGATTGCTGGTGGACGTAACCAATACACGGCTTTGAAAGCTCGAATTCCTTTCCTTGATATCAACCAAGAACGTCACCATCCTTATGCAGGTTATGTGGGAATGATTGAGATGGCGCGGGAACTGTACGAAGCTCTGTATAGCCCAATTTGGGAACAAATACGTAAACCCGCTCCTTGGGAAGAAGAGGAGGAAATTTAATGGCGATCGCAACTGTTTTTGTGCGTACACCAAACTCTCATCTTTTTCTCTCTGTGCCGCGCCAGTTGCTACAACGGGGGGAACCCCCGCAACGCACTGGCTTCTCTGCGTCCTCTGTGGTTCAAAAAAATCATTTTTCAACCGCAGAGGCGCAGAGAACGCAGAGTAAAGAGCTTGCAAATGAGGAGGTAGTTTAATGGCGATCGTCACCGTTTCTAACAAAGCACTGACAGTTAATCCCCTCAAGCAAAGTCAAGCTTTAGGTGCAACCTTAGCCTTTTTGGGATTGAAAGGGACGATGCCCTTATTCCACGGTTCCCAAGGTTGTACTGCTTTCGCTAAAGTTGTCCTAGTGCGGCATTTCCGGGAAGCGATTCCTTTAGCTACCACAGCGATGACGGAAGTCACTACCATCTTGGGTGGTGAAGAGAATGTGGAAGAAGCAATTCTGACTCTGGTGGAAAAGGCTAACCCAGAAATTATTGGTTTATGTAGTACTGGGTTAACGGAAACTAGAGGCGATGACATTGAGGGTTTTCTGAAGGAAATCCGCGATCGCCATCCAGAATTGAATGATTTAGCGATCGTTTTTGCACCTACCCCAGATTTCAAAGGTGCGTTGCAAGATGGTTTTGCTGTCGCTGTGGAAAGCATAGTTCAGGAAATTCCTCGCGCAGGTGGACTCAGAACTGAACAAGTCACAATTTTGGCGGGTTCTGCCTTCACACCTGGCGATGTACAGGAAATCAAGGAGATAGTCACATCCTTTGGATTAGTGCCGATCTTTGTACCTGATCTTGGCGCTTCTCTAGATGGACATTTAGAGGATAATTATAGTGCGGTTACAGTCAGTGGAACTACCTTAAAACAGCTACGAGAAGTCGGTAGTTCTGCCTTTACCCTGGCATTGGGTGAAAGTATGCGGGGGGCTGCCAAGATTCTGGAAGAACGCTTTGGCACACCTTATGAGGTGTTTGGCGAACTGACGGGATTAGAACCAGTAGATGAATTTATCCAAGCATTGGCGATTCTGAGCGGTAACAGCGTACCCGAAAAATACCGCCGCCAACGTCGTCAGTTGCAAGATGCGATGCTGGACACCCACTTTTACTTCGGTGCAAAACGAGTTTCCCTAGCGCTGGAACCTGATTTGTTGTGGTCAACAGCGCATTTCCTGCAATCGATGGGAGCGCAGATTCATGCTGTGGTGACAACCACGCGATCGCACCTCTTAGAAAAACTCCCGGTGAAAAGCGTCACTATCGGCGATTTAGAAGACTTTGAGAGTTTAGTAGATGGCTCTGATTTGCTGATTGGTAACTCGAATGTGGGTGCGATCGCAAAACGCCTTTCGATTCCTCTTTATCGTCTCGGATTGCCCATTTACGACCGCTTAGGTAATGGTCAATTTACCAAAGTTGGCTATCGAGGCACGATGGAAATTGTGTTTGGCATCGGCAACCTGTTTTTAGAAGCAGAAGAAGCGAGAGTTAAGCAGTTCCAAGAGTTCGGAATTGTGAGCGCAGAGTTTTGAATTAACACTTGAAAATTCAAAACAGTTCAGTTAAAAATTGATCCTCCCTAACCCTCCTTAAAAAGGAGGGAATAGAGCAAGTTTTAAATTAGGCCCTTTTTTAAGGGGGGCTGGGGGGATCTTCCGAGTATTACTAACTGAACCGTATTGCTTCAAAATTCAAAACTGTAGAGAGGAGAAATACGATGAAAATTGCCTTCACGACAAGTGACCGAGTTCATATTAATGCTCATTTTGGAGCAGCAGACGAAATTGATGTTTATGAAGTCTCGGATGAAGGATATAGATTCCTAGAGACTCTTAACTTTGTTGACCAACTCCAAGAAGAGAATAATGAGAGTAGACTCGCACCAAAACTTGCGGCTCTAGAAGACTGCACAATTATTTATGTTGTGGCAATTGGTGGTAGTGCTGCTGCTCGGTTAATCAAGAAAGGTGTCACCCCAGTGAAGGCGCGATCGCCAGAAGAAGAAATTAGTGAAGTGCTAAATAAGCTAGTCAAAACCCTCAAAGGTAATCCTCCACCTTGGTTGCGTAAAGCTTTGCAGCCAAAAACCAAAAACTTTGCTGATGAAATCGAAGACGAAGCAACAGTATGACCACAAATAATAGTGTTAATGGAACTGCTACAACTGAAGTCTTGAACTCGCCTTTTCTAAAGGTATTAATTAAACAAATCCGTGGTCAAGACAGTTATGGAGTTTATCGTAGTTGGTCGGATGAGTTAATTCTCAAACCCTTTATTGTTACCAAACAAAAGAAACGGGAAATCTCCGTTGAGGGCGAAGTTGATCCGATCACTCAAGCTCGGATTATGGCATTTTTTCGAGCTGTAGCTGCTGGGATTGAACAAGAAACAGGTTTGATATCCCAGGTTGTAGTTGACTTGAGCCATGAAGGATTTGGCTGGGCGCTAGTTTTTTCAGGTCGTCTTTTGCTAGCTGTGAAAACCTTGCGAGATGCTCAACGCTTTGGCTTTGACTCCCTAGAGAAATTAGCAGAAGAGGGAGAAAACCACGTCAAAAAAGGCCTTGATTTGGCGCAACGCTTTCCTGAAGTTGGCAAAGTTTAATTAGTCATTGGTCATTGCTCATTAGTAAAAGACCTGACAATTCAGGTCATGTGGAAAAGCCCATGAAAAACCTAACCCCCTAGCCCCCTTCCCGATGCGGTAAGGGGGAAAATTCAGAGTCTCTCTCCTTCTAGGAGAGAGATTTAGAAAGAGGTTTTCCAGATACCGTGAAAAGTCAGAGCAAATGACAAAGGACAAAGGACGAAGGACAAATGACAATTGAGGAACTACAAGCAAAAATCAGACGCCTCAATAGCAAAGCAGGTCAAATGAAGATGGATCTGCATGATTTAGCTGAAGGTCTGCCAACAGATTACAAACAACTTATGGATGTTGCCGCCGCAACTTATGAAATCTATCGCCAGTTAGATGAACTTAAGCAACATCTGAAACAATTGGAGAATGCTAAATGACTGGAACTATTGATCAATTCAAGAAGCTCGTAGATGCCGAAGAATTTTTTCAATTCTTTAATATGTCCTACGACTTAGAAGTTGTAAATGTACATCGTCTACATATTCTGAAAAAATTTTCTCAATATATGCAGGAAATTGATGATAATTCTCCTGACTTGAGTCAAGAAGAGAAACTAAATCAATATTCTTTGGCTTTGCAAAAAGCTTATCAGCTATTTATCGAATCGACAGCTTATGAACAAAAGCTGTTCAAAGTGTTTAACGACAAGCCGAAAAATGTAGTCACACTGACAGAAATCACTTCTGATTAGGAGGTATAAATTGGTTAACCTAACGCCTACCGAATTAGAACGCTATCGTCGCCAAATGATGCTTCCGAATTTTGGCGAAACAGCACAGAAACGCCTGAAGTCGGCGACGGTTTTGGTTACAGGTGTGGGGGGATTAGGTGGTACGGCGGCGCTTTACTTAGCAGTAGCGGGCGTTGGGCGGCTAATCCTAGTCCGGGGTGGTGACTTGCGGCTAGATGATATGAATCGTCAGGTTCTCATGACTGATGATTGGGTAGGTAAGCCAAGGGTATTCAAAGCTAAAGAAACTCTGGATGCGATTAATCCTGATGTCCAAGTGGAAGCTGTTCATGATTACATCACCCCGGAAAATGTAGATTCGTTAGTGCAGTCGGCTGATATGGCTCTTGATTGCGCCCACAATTTTACAGAGCGTAATTTGTTAAATGAAGCCTGTGTGCGATCGCGTAAGCCAATGGTAGAAGCCGCAATGAATGGGATGGAGGCTTACCTGACGACGATTATTCCTGGTGTGACTCCTTGTTTGTCTTGTCTGTTTCCAGAAAAGCCTGATTGGGATCAGCGCGGCTTTTCAGTTATGGGTGCTGTCTCTGGAACACTAGCTTGTCTAACAGCACTGGAAGCTATCAAGCTGATCACCGGGTTTAGTCAGCCTCTATTGTCGCAATTGCTGACAATCGACCTAAATCGGATGGAATTTGCTAAACGCCGTTCTCACCGCGATCGCTCTTGTCCAGTATGCGGCAATAGTGCGCCTTGGAGACACGCGCAATCCAATTCGATGGAACCCACAGCCACAGGTATTGCACAAAATAGTTAATTTTCGTCCCCACCTGAAATCAGAACAACTAATCGCTACAAATCAGGAGACTTAATGGCCGTTATTTTATCAGAAAAAGCAGAATTTCATCTGCGGGCATTCCTCAAAGGTTCCGCACCCGACGCTAATGGCGTAACTAAAGGTGTCCGCATCTCGGTAAAAGATGGTGGTTGCAGTGGCTACGAATATGCGATCGATATCACCAGCAAACCCCAACCAGATGATTTGGTAAGTCAGCAAGGCAAAGTGCTGGTTTACGTTGATGCCAAAAGTGCGCCGTTATTAGACGGAGTTATCGTTGACTTCGTTGAGGGAGTGATGGAAAGCGGTTTTAAATTCATCAACCCCAATGCAACTGATACCTGCGGTTGTGGAAAGTCCTTTAAAACAGACGATGGTACGCCTACTGGTGTACCTTGCAGCTAACATCATTCCGTTAGCGCCAAGTCTGATTGTATAGGCTTTCTATAGATGCAATCGCCTTGCCTTTAACTAGCTTCTCCTTCGCTTTGCATCCCTCAACCTTAATAGAGAAACTAGCTAAAGCGTAGCTTCTCTGTAACAAGAAGGAAAGCAAATAGTAGGATAGGTTGCTCAAAAACTTCAAAAATTAAACCAACTGTATCACGTTTGAGGAGAATCGGAAAATGGCTTCGTACCAAGTTAGATTAATCAACAAAAAAGAAGAACTCGACACCACAATTGAAGTTGACGAAGAGACTACCATCTTAGAAGCAGCAGAAGAAAATGGTATTGAGTTGCCCTTTTCTTGCCACGCTGGTTCATGCTCTAGCTGTGTTGGCAAGGTTGTGGAAGGTGAAGTTAATCAAGAAGATCAAAACTTTTTAGATGACGAGCAGGTTTCTAAAGGATACGCTCTACTTTGTGTAACTTATCCTCGTTCTAATTGCACAATTAAGACTCATCAAGAAGCATATCTCGTCTAAACTATTACTTCGGTTGTTGTTTTGAGCAACCAAATAAAAGATGAAGGATGAAGGATGAAAATATACTTCCTTCTATCCTTCACAATTCCTAATTTATCATTACAATGTTTAAACCCTTTAGTGTAACTGGCTGTTCATTACAATTATTGAGAACGGGAGAACGAGGAATCGTCACCTTCTGTAAAAGTCAGGACGAAACAATATTGAAAAAATTGATATCAATGGAAGTAACACCAGGAATTACTATCACTTTAAAACAAAAATTACCCTCTTTAATTATCAAAATTTTAGACACAGATTTGGCACTAGATTTAGAAACTATTGGCACTATTTATGTTCGTATTATTGATAATTAAAATTAATTAATCTTTATGTATAGTATTACTTAATCAAAAACAAGATCCCCGACTTCTTAAAGAAGTCGGGGATCTATAGCCTTGAATTCTCACAAATCAAATATGATTAGAAAATCTGCCTCTTTTTCAATCAACAGCAACTATCACATCTGATGATTTAATCACAGCATGAGCGTGCTTACCTTCTACAAGTCCTAGCTTTTCTGCTGATGATTTTGTGATAATTGACACTAGCTCTACTCCTGGTGCTATTTCTAAAGTTACTTCAGTATTAACTGACCCGTGCGTAATTTTTTTTACAGTGCCTTTGAGAGAATTGCGAGCGCTAATTTCCATGATTTTATTTGCTAAGTTGAACTATTTATACTTTAATTAAGTTAACAAGTTTTAATGTTAAAACTTATTTCCTTTAAGATATCTTAATATTTTGAAATAATTCTCATTTACTTAATATAGCGGCGATACCTAAATTTGATGAGCATTACAATAAGGTGTGGTCATTTGCTGCAAAACTCAGGATAAGACAATTTTAAAAAAGCTAATATTGATGGGCACTATCAAAAATAATATCATCAATTTAAGATGGCTATTTTTATGTATAAATACCGAAGACTGAAGAATATTTTTATATTTATACTAACGAAAAAATAGTTGCATCAAGGATTAGAGTAGACCTCAAATAACTTTGCTACAAAACGAAGTCATCGTTTTTTGAAGGACGAAAAGCCTTGACTATTTTAGTTAAAAATCAATTTTGAGAGGCGAAAAAAGAGGTTTATCTTGTGCAGCATTTAGTTAATACAACAAGGCAAAATCTATTTTTTGAACACTTAAGTCCAGGTGTAGGCGTAGGATTTCCTGTTCCTAAAGACTGGTTGCCAATAAAAACTTTTCCTTTACTAATCATAGTGGGTATGACTGGGGTGGGAAAAAGTACAATCATAAAAGCTATGGCTGAAGAAGGTTTAAATTTTACACTTTTACCTAATCGTCGTGCTTTAACCGAACGCTTAATAATTGCGCCGATGTTAAAAATGGAAGAGAAAGTCGTGCAACCACATTGCCGGATTCAACGCCTAACTTATGCTCGCCTTTATCGGGAATACTTTCCTGGTGGAATGGGTCACATTTTAGCTTCACTGCACGTCAATCCCCAAGAAGTCAATTCCATGTTAGTTTTTGATAGTTTGCGTGGTGTAAATGAAGTTTTATATGCAGCTAAAGCGTTAGAAAATGCTAAATTTATAATGTTGACTGCACCAAATATGCTGCGTTTAGAAAGGCTTTTAAAACGTGATGATCCTTTTGATCAGATTGCTAATCAAAATTTAGAACATAATAGGCAAATTTTTCCAGAAGCACTGACGAATTTTGCTAGCTTGGGCATACCAGAGGCTTCTAACTATTTTACTCCTAAAGAAGAACAAGAAATCTTAGAACTTGTAAACAAACGAGTTGTTACAGATGTAGAATTGCGGGATAAACTAAAAATATTTGTGGAAGAGAGTCAAAACTATGATTCTGTTGCCACGAAACAGATTTTAGAAGCGATGCATACAAGCGATCGCTCTCTGATAATTGAGACTACAGCTAGTCCTCAACAATCAGCCAAAGCAATTATTTCTCGAATCGACAAATCTGTTGATATTAAAAATAATAAGTAAACATTATTGTCAACTATTAACATAAAGGAGCAGTCAATGTCGCTATCTAAATTTGCAATTGTAGAAAGCACTCTCCGTGAAGGCGAACAATTCGTCAAAGCCAATTTTTCTTTAGATGATAAACTCGAAATTGCTGAAGCACTTGCTGCATTTGGAGTGGAATATATAGAATTAACGTCACCAATTGCTTCACCCCAATCTAGACGGGATTGTGAACGATTGGCTCGGTTAGGTTTGCCATCCAAAATATTAACTCATATTCGCTGTCATTTAGAAGATGCTAAAGTTGCCTTAGCAACAGGCGTAGCTGGAATTAATTTAACTATCGGTAGTTCTTCTTTGATGCGTCAGTTCAGTCATGGGAAAAATATTAATCAAATTATTGATTTAGCATCTGAAGTTTTAACTTTTATTCATCAGCAAGCTCCCGATATTGAGTTACGGTTTTCTGCTGAGGATTCGTCACGTACTTCCATAGAAGATTTAATCACAATTTACTCGGAAATTGAAAAATTAGGAGTTGTCAACCGCATAGGAATTGCCGATACCGTAGGAATTAGTACTCCAATGCAAGTATTTGAATTAGTAAAGACTTTGCGCCAGTTTACCAATTTAGATATTGAGTTTCACGGACATAATGATACAGAATGTGCAAATGCTAACAGCTATACAGCATTGGAAGCGGGAGCAACTCATATTGACACTTCTGTTCTGGGAATTGGTGAACGCAATGGTATTACCTCACTAGCTGGATTCATCGCTAGGTTATATGCTACGAATCCAGAGCAAATTAAATCTAAATATCGCTTAGAACAACTGGCTTACTTGCATGAATTAGTGGCGAGAAAAGTTGGAATTTCTATTCCTTTTAATCACTGTATTTTTGGGGAGAGTGCTTTTAGTCATAAAGCTGGCATTCATACTAAGGCTATGCTCAATAACTCTGAGACTTATGAAGCTATTAATCCCCGGAGTTTTGGTGTAACTCGCTCAATTTTAATCAATCATAAATTGGCTGGAAAACAGGCGGTTAATCACCGAGCTAATGAATTAGGGCTTTCATTTAATTTATCCCAACTTAAAGATATTACCCATAGGTTGAAAACTTTAGCTGACAAACAAAGTCTTACCATCGAAGATGTAGACAATATTTTATATTCTTATCGTTGCCAGTAAATTTAGAAATATATACACTTCCTGTCCAAGTACAGATCCCCGACTTCTTGAAGAAGTCGGGGATCTAAATCCACCTTTATAACATATCTGCTGTTAATCTATCTTATGGAAGAAAACTGTAATAATTACTGCTTTCCATTATTTTTCAAGCTTTTTTAAGAAAAATGTTTGGTGTTCTTTATAAATGATTCAGAATTTGAACTTATAAAGTTGATAACATATATGTAAGTTAAGAGAATTTAGATAACATTTTTCCAATAATGGTGGGCATTGCTCACCATTCTATTTGCCAAGCAAATTTATATTAGGAAACTGGCACAAATAAAGTTAGCTAAGGAATAGTTATGAATCGAACCAATAGTCAAAATTTGAGTGAAGCAACAACCCAATGGCTAATAGCAAAAGGCTATAATCCTAGCAATTTAAATCAGCCAGGTGAAAATGGTGATACAGCTTTGATGAAAGCGACAAGAGAAGGAGTTTATGCAGTCGTCAAAGAATTAATTGATGCTGGTGCGGATATCAATGCTCGAAATAGCGATCGCAACAATGCTTTATGGTTTGCTTGTTTTGGTAATCACTACGATTTAATTAATTTACTGCTGTCCCTCAATATTAATATTGACAACCAAAATGATAACGGTGCCACTGTTTTAATGTACGCAGCATCAGCCGGAAAAACAGAAGTTGTCAAGTTACTTTTACAACATAATCCTAATCTATATTTAAAAAACTTAGACGATTATAAAGCGATAGATTTTGCTAGCAATGTAGAAGTCTTAAGGATAATTAAAAATGCCATCAAGTCAGATATCGGGCAAAGCTTATCATGACGCTACCAAGCATTCTTACTTATCAGTACAAATTGATCCAAATTATGTAGATGCTTCAACACAGCCATCTCCATTTAAAATTTATCCCAAATTTTATCGGAGAGTGAAATTAAATCTCAATAATCCTGTTCATGCTTTTATCTCATTAACCAGTGCGATAACACTAGAAAAAGTATATAAAGATGGCCCTTATAAATTACGGGTGAATCCATCAGCAGGCGCTCTGTATCCTACAGAAGTTTACGTACAGATTCGCCAGATTGAGGGAATGGTAAATGGTATATACCATGTAGAAGTTGAGAATAATTGTCTAACTCTCATCTATGAATTAATCGATGATGGGTTAGAGAGTTATATTATACCGGGTAAATGTATCAACGGATTCATCTTTTTAATTAGTTGTGTTTATTATAGGTCTAGCTGGAAATATCAAAATAGAAGCATCAGATATTGCTTCTTAGATAGCGGACACCATTTAGGTGCGTTCGCCTCTGGCGTGGCGAAGCCTCTCGCAGCTTCAGCTTTTCTCCACAACCGAGATATACAACTACTTTTTGACTTTGATAAACTTGCTCTCAATTCTGATTTGGGTTTTGAGAATAAAGAGTTTATTACTGGTTGTGCGGTGTCAGGAGAAATACAAGACAACAAAATCAGACGCTTCAGGCTGAAAGTTCCTTTTGTCTCTGGTACTGATTATTTTGAATCCAATCAATTTATTGAAGATGCCTATAAAGCAACTACTCTACAAAAGAGTCGTCAGCAGAAATTAGAGTATCCTCAATTTGACTTTAATAAGGATAAATTTTCTCAAACAGTTTGGGATAGACGTTCTATTAGACGTTTCCGGAAAGAGTCTATTTCTCAAGAAGATTATTTATATGTAGTACAACAACTTCAGCAGTCAATACCGACAGAAAACTATGAGGAAATAGAAATTTACTCAGTGGTGCATCGAGTAGAAGGAATGACACCTGGGTTATATAAAGGTACGTATCTGGTTAAAGCAGGTAATTTTAGTGAAAAGACAGGTTACTTATGCATTAATCAGGCTATTGCTAGAGATGGCGCTGTAACTTTATTTTTTGTGTCAGATTATTTAAACTATCAAACTGCTATGCAAATAGCTGGTTTTCTTGGACAGAGACTTTATTTAACTAGTAATTATTTGGGGATTGAGTGTAGTGGAATTGGTGCGTATTATGATGACGAAACCCAAGAATTATTAGAAACAAATAAAGATGTACTTTACGGAATGGTGATTGGAATATAAGCAGGAAGCTAAAGAGAGATGGCTAGAAAGATGTATTACTTCAATGGTGATGACTCACATCCTATGCAACCGACATCGGCAGATATTATACTGCGGCAACAACTAGAGGATTCTATTAGCAGATACTTTTATGAAGCGTGCGATCGCACTATTCAAAATCTTCTGTCTGATTGTCGGTGGTATGTCACAACCCATGCCAATGCTCTAACATTGGTTATTGAATGTCCCGATCAAGTTACTAATTGGCGTATTTTGCAAAAAATTGTGCCAATGGGGACATTGCTATATGGAATTGTTAGCAGTGCTAAAATTCGTGTTTGTCCGCCAGAAAGTCAAGGCATACCTTTTGAAATGAGGGTAGATGAACTTTCTGTTTATCGGGATTGGGCATGATTCGATTTTGGATTTTAGACTTCGGCTACGCTCAGTCGAACGATTTGGGATTTTGGATTGTTAATTAAAAGTTGATATTCTGGCTGATAAGTGCAGCTACCTCTTCAAAAACTAAATCAGCAGAATGTTTAATAGCAGGACTTAACTCTAGTCCCAAACTAAGATTTGCCGCCTCAATTAAATAAACTGTCACATCTTCGGGAAAGTCATTTTGAAAGATTTTCCGTCCGGCGGCTAACGCATTATCCCAACGAAAATCGTGCAAGTTATAACTAGGTTCTGGCAAAGCTTCCAGTTCTTTTCCTGGAACTTTAAACACAGCACCCGGTTCAGAACCTGTTGAACTTGCATCAATAATTATTAATTCTTTACTACCTCTAGCTTGAAACATTACTTCCATTCCTGCCGTGCCACAGTCATATACTCGCACTTTAGGATGAGGGTTTTCAGCTAGATATTTCTGTAAGCGTTGGGCAATGATTACGCCTACTGCGTCATCACTGCGATTTAGATTGCCGCAACCGATAATAGTGAGCATGGGATGAGATTTAATTATTTAAGGTAACTTATTAGACCACTTTTAAGTTTTACAAAGATACTTTTCTAAACCTATGTCTATCTGGTTCTACAACTACAAATGCGCCTACCAATTCGACTTCTGAGTAAGTTTCTATAACTCGTACCAATTCGTTATGAACGTTATTCACAGTTGTAGGTAAGATTCGGAGATATATGACTCCAGATCCCATTGCTCTAACAAAAACAAGATTTCCATAGTCTCTATCTCGCGTGATGAGAATACGGTTTTGTTCCTGTGCTGTTCTAAGTATTTCTTCATCACTTGCTTGCGAAAGACCAATCTGAGCAACAAGAACTACGTCATATCCGGCATCAACTAGAAATCTTGCTGTTACCGCATACACATCTTGATCTAGTAAGAATCTCATGCTCAAATAGATACTAGGCGAATGTCTTCAGCTGCCACTAGAGCGATCGCATATCCTAAGCAGGCACGAATATCCTCAATTTCTAGGTCTGGATAGTAGTCTCGGATAATTTCTTCAAATGAGAGTCCGTCATTAAGCAGTTCAAGAATGCTTTGTACAGTGATGCGTGTTCCGGCGATGCAAGGTTTACCGAAATGAATGTGAGAGTTAACTACGATTCTGTCCATTTAACTATAAACTAATAATATGTTTCCTCGATTATAAAATAAAACTGATTATTTCGAGTTATTGCCATAATTTGCAAAATATGAGGCTCTGACTGATGGGACAGACAAAGCCTCTGAAAAAGAACTTATCAGCAGGAAACTAGAACTCTACACCATGTTTCTTGGCAACTTCAGTCAGTTTCTCATACTGATGTTGTGATGCTTGAGTTAATATCTCTTCAGCCTGTTCTTTAGTACTTCCTTCTTTAGGAATTAAATACTTGACATAAAGAGATACAAAATCGGCTGCGATCGCTAAACCGGATAAAGCGTGTTTGTCTGCTTCCTTACCTGCGATCGCAGCTACCAAACCTGCTTTAATTGGGTCTGGTTTAACTTTCATGAACTGCTCGACAAGTTTAGGAACGTAGTCTTCTGGTGGCAGATTATCTAACTTACTTGTATCAGGAGTAAAGTTACATTCTGCGGCTTTTGCCTGTTCTAAAACACACCATTCAATATATTCTTGCAATGCTGCATCGGGAACGCGAGGGAGATAATTATGTAGCGCTAAATCAGACACAAGCTTACCTTGTAAATTTCTGTTTTGTTGAAGTGATTAAGGCAAGCCTAACCCACTATTTCTATAAGTTTTAGTGTGTTACGCTACGAGTTTTGAATATAAGACATTAGGAATATGGCATTAGGCATAGGTTATTTATCTCTCATTTCACCCAAATTTATCTTTTGGGCAATCGCTCAGGTAAATGACTAATCCAGTAAGCTGTAAGTAACTCTAGTTGGAGAAATGGAGCGCGAAACATGACACTCACTGAGCTACTTCCTGCTGTCAGGAAACTCTCTATATCAGAAAAAATTAAGCTAATCCGCATTTTGGCGGAAGAATTGGATACCAGCAAAGATATTTCACCTCTCGAACCGTTTAAGACCTATGATTTGCCTACACCGTACAATTTGTTTGGTGCAGGTGAAGTTCTTATGCAAGCCTTGAAACACGAAGATTAGGTCTGACTAAATTAAGAGCGATGTCTACGACGGGCTATACCTACGCTAAGGTAGATGGCTAATCCAGTAAGCTGTAAAGTGAGCGTTGTCGATGATTATGATATGAAAACTTTTACTGCGATCGTTGAAAGAGATCCTGACACTAAGTTCTATGTTGGCTATGTCCCTGGCTTTCCTGGAGCGCATTCTCAAGGTGAAACCTTGGATGAATTGCAGGAAAATTTGCGTGAAGTTATTGAGATGCTTCTAGAGGATGAGGCTCTGGGTTTACGCTTAGGTGAATGACTGATCCAGTAAGCTGTAAGTCTCTCTAGCCAAAAGCTCTATGCGTCTACGCTCAATTATCAATTACTAGGCTTTGGAAGCCAATCACTAATATGAAATTGGAAGACCTCAGAAAAGATAATATCGGTCAGATTTATGCTTGGTTCCCTAAAAAGGGAAATGATGAATCTTCTATGCTTCTAATCACCTATCCTTACTATTCAATTAAAGCTTTCTACTTTTCATGTCAGAATCTTGAGCAACTGGAGCGATCAAAAGACATAATCAATCAGGGAAATGTTTCCATAAGTGCAGTAGGTTTTTGGTTTATTGCTATTGAAGCGTTTATAAACACATTGCTAAAAATCGCTTGTTTTCTTAAAGATAAGGATTTCAAAAACTTTAGAGGTAAACACCTCAACGGTCGCCTCACAGCAGTTTTTGAATTACTAGAGATTGAAAATAAAGTTTTTTATAGCTCAGGAATATTCCCAAAATTGCAAGAATTTGAAACTTTCAGAAATGAGGTTTTTCATGATAGGTTCTTTAATTCAGAAGTTCAATTTGACAAGACAAGTTTTTCTTCTATACCTTATCTAGCTAATCAGGTAGACGTTGTTCAAGCCTCAATTATTGCATTAGAGATTTTCGAGGCATTCCGATTTGTATATCCTGAGCGTGATCTAATGCCAAATATATTTATCCAAAAAAATAACTCATTTGGATTTATTAAGTATGATCTCCTTTACAAAGAAGTCATGTTACCACTTTTTTCTCAAGCTCTAAGTAAACATAGTCTTAAGACTAATTTAGTCACTAAACCTTTAGAGGTAAGACTTTCAGAGAGTTCAATATTGCAAAAAGGAGATGTTAAGATAATTCTCCGACACTCTCATAAAGAAGATATTGTTCACTTAGCCAATAATACTGAAACGAATATAGGAGCTAGTTTGTTCAATAAAGCCCGTGATTTAATCACAATGAATGAGGAAGATGAATTTCAAATTCCTGGGTATTAGCAAGTAGAGTAAATAAGTGTAATTGAAACACTATTCTGCTTATCGATTTGCTCAACAGTATGTATAGTCGCAGCCTAATAGGAAAGGTAACATCAGTAAATCTAATACTAGTGAGCTAATGATTAACTAAAAAATCATTAGCCATTAGCATTTTTTAAGCAGTCCGAAAACGCGCTAACTCTTCACCAGTCTTAGCATCATGGGCGTGAACTGTACACACCAAACATGAATCAAACGATCGCGCCACATGACCAACTTCCACCGGATCGCTAGAATCATAAATTGGTGTCCCAATTAACGCTTCTTCAATGGGGCCGCGAATACCTTCACCGTCACGAGGGCCAATATTCCAAGTACCTGGGGCAATCACTTGGTAATTCTTAATCTTACCGCCCTCTACTTCCACCCAGTGAGATAAAGAACCGCGTGCTGCTTCCGTTGCACCCCAACCACGACCATCTTTTTCTTTAGGTTTGATATACCAAGGGTCGTTTAATTTGAATTCGCGTAAACAGTGTTCGGCTTGCCGATATAACTTGACAAGTTCGTGAACTCGTGCTAGCTGACGCACATGAATACTTGCACCACCCATGTTTTTGAAGACATCGAGGATGAAGGGGTCGTAATGTTGCCAAGATTCGCCATGTTTACCACCAGCTACTAATTGCCGCGCTAAAGGGCCAGTTTCCAAACGTCCGAAGTCTTTGTGCAGGACTGCACTCGACCAAGAGTAGGCGTTATCGAAGTCTTTGGTATTAATTGCAGTGGGTTTAGTGGTGCGATCGCTAGGGTGAATATCCTCTGTCCCTTCATCGTACCAAGAGTGAGTTGTATTCTCGCGGGTAAATGACTGATCCATTAAAACGTGAGTGTCTGCGAAGCTGTCATACACTCCACTTTTCATAATCATCGCCGCATTTCGTCCTTCGATAGTCGGCTTTTGGTATTTATCTTCATGGGCTAAATATCCCCAAGTGACATATTTACCAACACCAGCGCCATATCTATCTAAACCAATATCTAAACCCATGCGCCAATAAAAACCTAAGTCAGAATCTCGATGATTTCGGTCTTCATCTAACCAATTTCTAAAATCATCATAAGTTTGGATTTGTTCATAACGTTCTAATGAACAACCTAACCACACTGGTTCTAACCAATTGGTGCGGAAATATTCGAGAAGCGCCCAAGCGCGGGTAATGTCTGTGAGGGTGGGGGCGCACATCACCCCACCAGGCACCATATAACTGCTGTGCGGCCATTGTCCACCCAATAATGCATAAATTTCTACAGGTTTAGCAGAAATTGTTATGCCTAGTTCATAAGATTTGCCAGTGAAAGCAGCAAAGCGTCTCACCGCTTCTTCATAAAAGCGACTATGGCGGTATTTTTTATTGGTTAAATCAATGGCAAAGAGTCCATAAAAATAGCGGGGGATACTTTGAATTGTTTCGACAATTTGACCGAGATTTCTCGCTAAAATTGCATTGCGAGGAACTTCTGTTTCCCAGGCTGTATCTAATGCCCAAGATGCACAAGTTAGGTGAGAACCGCCGCAAATACCGCAAATTCGAGGCGTGACAATTAATCCGGCTTGGGGGTCTTTACCGCGTAAGATAACTTCAAATCCGCGAAATAGTTCGGCGTGTGTCCAGGCGTTGACTACCCGCCCATTCTCAATGTCAACTCGGACATCCAAATCGCCCTCAACTCTTCCAACGGGTGAAATATCTAATGATTGAATTCCCATTTTTCCATCCTTTAATTGTTAAGACGAGTGGGGAGTGGGGATGAGCAGCATGAGGAAGAAATAACCAATGCCCCATGCCTAATGCCCAATTCCCTAAACTGTAAAAAAGTCTTCTTCTGCCCAAGGTGGTGCTGCGTCTTTGGCGACCATTGTGAGTAAGGCGTAGTCTTTTTTGTTAACCCCTGGTGGTAATTCTTTGGGAACTCCCATGACTGTTTGGGTTTTGAATACGGTTCCCGGTTTGAGGTCAAAGAAGGGAAATTCTGGTTCTGTGCAACCTAAGCAAGGCATTCCGGCGCGAGTTTTGGATGAGACGCGGTTCCATAGGATGCGGTTGCAGGAAGAATGAGTCATGGGGCCGCGACAACCCAAGTCATAAAATAAGCATCCTTTACGCTGACCAAATTCGGCAGTTGATGCTTTGTAGGCAAAGTGGACGTTGCGGGTACAACCTGTTTGGGTATAGGTGTTGAAGAAAGTTTGGGGACGATTTAGTTCGTCGAAAGCAATGTCTGCTATGCGTCCAGTAGCGATCGCCACTAATATCTGCGTAATCCAATCAGGATGCGCGGGACATCCGGGAATATTAATTACAGGTAATCCGGCTTGCGATACAAAATCTTTTCCTAAAAAGCCGCCTTCTTGACGCTTGAGAAATTGCAAACCTTCCGACTCGCTGGGGTTGGGTGACATGGCGGGAATTCCTCCCCATGTGGCACAATCTCCCACCGCGACGATAAATTTAGCAACTTTAGCGAGGTCTGCTAACCAATCTTTCATGGCGCGATCGGCAAACCGATTCCATTCGCCAGTGCCGTTGGGAGCGTTAACAACACTGCCTTCAAATACCAAGATATCTAAGGGAATTGCGCCAGAAATGCAATCCCGCAGTAGTTTTTGCAAGTTATTGCCCAGTTCCAATCCCAAGGAGGGATGCCAAAGTAAATTGATGCCAAAGTCGGCAATTAAATCGCAGACTGTCGGTTCTTCGGCGTTGAGGAATGACATGGTGTTACCTGAACAAGCACCACCCTGTAGCCATAGTACGTTAGTCATCGGCTATGTATTTTTCTATTGTTTCCCATGCATGATGTAGGTGATAATGCTTCTAAAGTCTCACCTGCTTATCAATATTTGTTTTTCAATACTAAGATATTTTTTTATTTAATTCTCTTTGATTAAAAAAGAATTAATCATTAACAATAGCTTAGATTTAATTAAGATTATTTTAAAGGGCTGCATCTGTTATATATGTAACATCTTTAACAAATAAAAATAAAATTGTCTTTTGATTTTAACTCCTCGCATTCAATAACATAAATATGCTTAGTTTATTGCGGTTAAAGCTCTGAAATCATTAATAACAATTATTGCCAAGTATTAATCTGTACGAAAGGATGAATATTTTAAGCCAATACAGTTCAGATAAGCCAAAAACCCTCATGTAGAGACGCGATAAATCGCGTCTTGAAATACCAATTATCTACACCAATAACCCTTACAGCACATTTCAGATAAATGAAGTACATATATAAAACCCAAAACCTTGTAGAGACGTAGCAGTGCTACGTCTCTACGTGTATTCGATTAGAGCGCAATCTGCTGTAACTGAACTGTATTGTATTTTAAATAGTTAGATTTTAATGCAATAACCAAGTCAAATTCAGCAAAATATTGGGATGCAAAGTCTTGCACCCCGTCAGCTATATATCAGTTTTTTAAGATTTTGGTTGTGCAGCTTGCCTAACAACTTGTTCGTCCAAACCTAAGCCTTGAGCTATCTGCTCAATACTTAAACCCAATGCTAATAAGCGAGGTATCGTTTCTAACTTTCCTTCTTGTTTACCTTCTTGTCTACCTTCTGCAAAAACATCTTGGTAAAATCTAGTTTGCTTTAACTCATTTGATCCAAACATTTTTCCGATCTCCTCCTGGGTCAATCGCGGCAACTTGTAGATTAATATCGTCTCTATCAATTGTATAATTTCCCTAACAGTAGCGACATCTAAAATTTGCTGTCGGGCACTGTTGACTATTTCGATCGCTCTTGTTGTCGCGCTTGATTCAGGTTCGATGATGAGTTTAACTGTCTCTATACCGATTGATGATGTCTCAATTGAGCTTAATTCGTCAAGATAGACGTGAGTGACACGTTGTGAGTTGAGTAATTCTGTATATCTTTCGGTATCTCCAGTATCAACGGTACGGTTGGGGTAGATGACAACACCACGCCAATTGTTGGTTAATTCGGTTTTATCGAGATAGTTAAAGATTTCGGTAAATAAACGTGAGTAGAACTTTTTATCTGGTTGAAATTGCACTTCTGCAAAATAAATGGGTAGTTCTGCTGCATTTGGGAGGAATACACCATCGATTCTAAACGCCAGTTGTTTGACTTCTACTGAAGAAAATTGGTAAACACTAGCTAGTTGGGGCGGTTGGTTAATAAGTTCAAAGAACGTAGTCGGTATACTCTGAAAGATCCGATAGAAGATGCTGTCTGTTTTCAAGGGAGCTTGTTTTACAGTTGATGAATATATTTTACACTTCGACGATCCCGTGGCAATCTTTGGAGTATACAAAAATTAGCTGGTAAGATAGTGCATATATGTATGTCAACAATTCAATAAAGAATATTTGGATTGTGTCTAGTGATGATACAAAAAGTATTTTAAAAATATTAGGTGTTTAAAGCTGACATTAATATTAGCAATTTCCCCCTAGAATTTTAGAAATAGGGTGTTTTATAGTAAAAAAATTGATTGGGCATGGGGTATTGGATATTGGACATGGGATCAACTCTTTCCATAGTCCTTAATACTTAGCCTCGTCTCAGACCAAAAAGGGGAATTCCGCCTAAAGGACTCGAAGCCTGCGTAAATCAGTATGGCCCGTGATGAGATGCGTCAAGCGTGTTTCGATCATTCATGGGTGTTGGACTCAATTCCCAATTGGCTAGAGTACGGCAGAGTTATGACCCCCAGCATTACAGATTCAGTAGTGAAGGCTGCGTTAGCAGCTGTTGCATCGGAGTCAGCCCCAGCAGAAGAAAAAATTCAGATGCTGATTGAGATAGCACAGGGTTTTCAAAAAAAGCCCAAAACTGCCCAAGATTTGCGGAATGCAGTTGGGTTATATTACCGGGCTTATGAGATGTGTGGTGAGGAATATCCCTTACTGAAAGCCAGGGCGCAAGTAGGCATGGCAGGGACGTTACAGGCAATCCCCGATGCTGAGTACCAACTGCTGGTGCAAGCGAAAGTAGGTTATGAAGAAGCTCTACCAATTCTACAGCAATTAGCTTCACCAGAAGAAGTGGCAGAGACACAGATGAATTTTGGGCTGGTGTTGCAGTCCCTTGTGCCATTTAATTTGGCGCGGATAACCGACAGCATCCAGGCTTATCATGAGGCTTTGCGGGTGTTTACTTGGGAGGATTACCCCCAAGAATACGCGATTTTATATAACAATATTGCGATCGCTTACCTTTCTATGCCCCTAGCATCAGAACGAGAATACTTGCGTCAAGGGTTAGCAGTGCAGTCATTTGAGGTGGCGCTGAAGCATATTAACCTGATTGATCATCCCAGAGAATATGCGATGTTGCAAAACAACTTGGGTAACGCCTTGCAATATTTAGTGAGTTCCCATCCTGTGGAGAATAACTTACGTGCGATCGCAGCTTATCAGGAGGCGTTAAAAGTTCGTAATCTCAAAGATACACCCCTAGAGTACGCTAACACAATTTCAAACAAAGCCAACGCCTTATTCAACTTACCTGATGATTTGGAAAAACCTGAAGCTGGTAATCCTAAAAATCTTTTGCAAGCAGGTATCTACTATCAACAAGCTTTAGAAATATTTACTCAGAACCAACAAATGGAACAAGCAGAGGTAGTAGCCCAAGCTCTACAAGATGTACAAGCAGAAATCAAAGGTTATGAGTTAGGAGTTAACAGTTAGGAGTTATAGAGTAATTAGACTTTAGTTTTAAAAGTATATTGAGACTAAAATCTTTTTACCAAAATGGTTTGATTTTAAAAGTTTTTTATTAATCAAACCGGAGTCAGATAAGTTAGGAAATATCCATCTAATTGAATTCCTAACTCCTCACTTTTAACTCTTAACTTTAATTTTCCCCACTCCCCTCATTATCAAGAGAACAAAACAGCATGAGAGATATTTTAACCAACGCTGCTGTGAGAGATTTTCTCACAAGTTTAGCAGATGGTGACTTGAACATAGCAACAGGATTAGTGTGGATAGTCATAGCAACAGCCTTGTCTATGATTGGCGGTGCCATTGGTGGAATACTGTTAGCTGGGAAAGATATAGGCTATCAGCTTTCAGCAATGCTTGGTGCATTCTTTGGGCCTGTGGGTGTAATTCCCGCCATCCTCTTAGGGCTTGCTGCTTTAAATTTATTGACAAATTATTAGGAGAAAACATGTTAGAGCTAGGATGGTTTTCAGCCAAATTATTTTTTAAAGGAAAGCTACTACGTGACCCAGTGTATTTTGTCAAGCAAACTACTATTGGTATTGCTGTAGGTTTCTTGCTGCTAGTGTTACTAGCACAAACTCCAATTCCCTTCTACTTACCAATAATATTATCTAGCTTAGTGACCGGCATGATTATGCCATTTCTTCTCAAAGATTTCAAAACGAAATGATTTGTCATTGATGAATAACCAATGCCCAATGCCCAATGAGTAATGACTAATGACAAATGACAAACCTTGAAGAATTAGTTCAGGAAATTAACCGCTTTGAGGCAATTATATCTGAGTGGGATGAAAGCCAACGGTGCGTAGCAGTGGGTTTAAAAAGAGCAATTGAATCTTTGCATAAAGCAGCGTTAACTAGTTTAATTAAAAGCCTCAAACAAGAATCAATGCCTGCTTTACGTCATGCTGTTACTGATGAAGTAGTGTACGCAGTACTGCTTTATCACGAACTAGTAAAACCACCAAAAGCACCATTAGCACAGCGCATTCAAACAGCCCTTGAAGAAGTTCGCCCAGGTTTAAAAAGCCATGATGGGGATGTAGAACTAGTGGCAATTAAGCCACCAGATACAGTAGAAGTCAGATTAATCGGAACTTGCCGCAGTTGTCCGGCTTCTACTTTGACTTTATCTCAGGGAGTAGAACAGGCAATTAAAAACCATTGTCCCGAAATTACCAAAGTGCTTGCAGTTAATAACAACCCTACTAGTAACAATGCAAATCCTGATTTAATCAGTCCATTCTCTTCAAAAATAACTTCTACTTGGCTCAAAGTAGCAACTATTGATCAAGTTCCTGAATTGAGCGTATTGGCAGTACAACTGGCTGGTAAATCACTGATTTTACATCGTCAAGGTGTAACAATAAAATGTTACCGTAATGCTTGCATTCATCTAGGATCTCCCTTAGAAAAGGGTAAAGTTGAAAATGGTATTATTACCTGTCCTTCCCACGGATTTCAGTACAAATTAGAGACAGGTGAATGCTTAACTGCACCTCATATTTCACTTCAGTCGTATCCAGTCAAGATTAAAGACGATAAGGTTTTTGTGAAACTACAACAATGATGATGCGAAGGTAAGATATCAGCAAATATACTTGACGATTAAGAAGTCACAGCTATTTTGCTTTGTCATATCAGTAGTTTGCACATTCACTTTTATCTTTTGTGTAAGCCAAATGTCAAAATGCTTTGTCAATATACCGGAATCTTTTCTGATTTGTGTAATTCAGTTGTTCCTTTTATGATTTTGAGAAAGCAAAATGAACTTTGACTTACTCAAAACGACCTTTGACTTACTCATTTTGGTATTTTCCGCAAGTCAAATAAACTTTGACTCACTCAAAATGACATTTGACTTACTCATTTTAGTATTTTCCGCAAGTCAAATGAACTTTGACTTACTCATTTTAGTGTTTACCGCAAGCAAAATGACCTTTGGCTTACTCAAAATGCCTTTTGACTTTCTGTTTTAAGTACATCACGCACTCATGTCAAATATTGCTATGTAGTAAAAGCTACTGGACGATAGGTAGAATTTTTTAAGATTGATTAATAGGGAAGTTTATTTAAATTTTTCACTTGATTTAAATAAAACATAATGCAAAATTGTTACTGTTGTTACACGCTAATCAACATTAATGTTTTTAAATAATTATCAGCGTCTATCTGCGGTTCATGGATATCCCAATCACAATTAATCCTATATCACAATTACCGCCAGAAGCAACAGAAACTTCTCAATATTCACCTCTATCACCTCAAGGTGCAGAGGTAATTTTAGGTAACATTATTGAACCACAACAATTAGTAATACCTGTAGCAGTGAGTCCCACAACAATGTTTGGGCCTCGTGGTACTTGTTTATTATCAAAAACTGGCCCATTCTGGGTATCAGATACAGGACATCATCGATTATTGGGATGGCAGAATTTACCAACAAGAGATAGTCAACCTGCTGATTGGGTAATTGGACAACCTGACTTTTATCATGAAGGACAAAATGCTAAAAGTACACCGGGAAGTGCAACCTTGAGTGTACCAACAGGAATTTGTGCTTGCGGCGAAGGGTTAGCGGTAGCAGATGCTTGGAATCATCGGGTTTTGATTTGGAAAAACTTACCAGAAGATCACAATGTTCCAGCAGATTTGGTGTTAGGACAAGGTAACTTTATCGATAATGAACCAAATCGCGGAACTCAACAAGCATCTGCCAGTACAATGCACTGGCCTTATGGTGTTTTCTATCATCAAGGACGGCTATTTGTTGCTGATACTGGTAATCGAAGGGTATTAATTTGGCATCAATTACCAACAGAAAATGGTCAGCCTGCTGATTTAGTTTTGGGACAACCTGATATGATATCTCGTAATGAAAACGGCGGCGCTTCTGCAACCGCAGCGAGTATGCGTTGGTGTCACGATATCACCTTTTGGGGAGACAATTTAGTTGTTAGTGATGCAGGTAATCATCGAGTGATGATTTGGGAAGGAATACCAACAGAAAATAATGCCTCTTGTGCAGTGGTTTTAGGACAAAAAAGCTTTGATTTCGTGGAAATGAATCAAGGAGTTTATTTGCCAAGTTCTAGTAGTTTGAGTATGCCTTATGGTGTAGGGGTGACTGAAGATTGGTTAGTAGTTGCAGATACTGCTAATTCTCGGTTGTTAGCATGGAGAAAGCCAGAATCAATTTTATCACTGCAAGGTGCGGTGGCTGATAGGTTGGCGGGACAAATAAATTTTCAAAGTAAAGGTGAAAACCGTAATTTTGGACTACCTAAACGAGATAGTCTAAATTGGTGTTACGGAATAAAGATTTGTGGCAATATAGCGGTGATAGCTGATTCTGGAAATAACCGAATTTTGCTGTGGGAGTTTAATAATTCGTACCTCGACTCCGCTCGGCAACCTAATTCGTAATTTTGGAAAGTCAGATTTATATGGCGACTGAAGAAATTAGAGTTCGCGGTACTGTTCAGGGAGTAGGATTTCGCCCTACTGTATATCGTCTTGCTAAAGCTTGCGGTTTGCGTGGAGATGTTTGTAATGATGGCCAAGGTGTATTAATTAGAGTATCTGGTAGTGAGGATGCATTAACAGAATTTGTTGCCAGGTTGCAAACAGAATGTCCACCATTAGCAAAAATTAATGCACTAACTAGAACTCCTTATGAAGGTAAATTTAACTTTAATAATTTTGTGATTTCTACTAGCATCAGTAATGCCATTAAAACAGAAATTGTCCCTGATGCCGCTACTTGTCTACAGTGTCAACAAGAAATATTTGACCCTTTTAGCCGCTTTTATCGTTACCCATTTACTAACTGCACTCATTGTGGTCCTCGCCTGAGTATTATTCGTGCCATTCCTTACGACAGATGCAATACCAGTATGTCTGCGTTTGCTATATGTTCAGAATGTGCAAAAGAATACAACAATATTGAAAATCGGCGTTTTCACGCCCAACCTGTAGCTTGTCATGCTTGCGGCCCTATAGCTTGGTTAGAACGCGCTGATGGGAAATCGGTTACTGCTTCTATGTTTTCTATGTTAGATGATGTCGATGCTGTTTGTACCCTGTTGCAAAAGGGTGAGATTGTGGCAATTAAGGGGTTAGGTGGTATTCATTTGGCTTGCGATGCAACACAGGAAACTGCTGTACAAAGATTGCGTCAGCGCAAAAGGCGCTATCACAAACCATTTGCTTTAATGGCGCGGGATATCGAAGTAATTGAACAATATTGCACTGTCAACGCTAAAGAAAAAGAATTATTGACAAGTGCTGCTGCACCAATTGTTTTATTACAGCTAAAAGAAAGAGGTTTATTTACTCCTAACCCTTCGGCAGGCTCAGGGCATCGCTCCTCACTCCTAACTCCTCACTCTCTTAACTCTCTTCATATTGCATCGTCAGTTGCCGCAGGGCAAAATACCCTCGGTTTCATGTTACCTTATACGCCCTTACATCATTTAATTCTGCGGCGGATGAATCGCCCAATTGTTTTAACAAGTGGAAATATTGCCGATGAACCACAATGTATTAATAATGACGAAGCCAGAGAAAAATTAAAGACAGTCGCTGATTATTTTATCTTTCACAATCGGGAGATTATTAATCGAGTAGATGATTCGGTTGTGCGGGTTATTGGCGATAAAGTCCAAACAATCCGCCGTGCTAGAGGATATGCACCAGCACCAATTAGTTTACCACCCGGATTTCACAAAGTACCCCAAATTTTAGCAATGGGTAGTGAGTTAAAAAATACTTTTTGCTTATTGCGTGAAGGAGAAGCAATTCTCTCTCAACATCTAGGTGATTTAGAAAATGCTGCGGCTTTTAATGCTTACCAAGAAACTTTAAATTTATACTTAAATTTATTTGAACATCAACCAGAAGTAATTGCTATTGATAAACATCCTGAATATCTCTCAAGCAAACTTGGCAAAAAACTTGCGGACACAAATCAAATCAAAGTTCATCAAATCCAACATCATCACGCCCATATTGCCGCTTGCATGGCAGAAAATGATATTCATCTAGATTCACCTCCAATATTAGGCATTACTTTAGATGGTTTAGGTTACGGCGACGATAGTACACTTTGGGGTGGAGAATTTCTTTTAGCAGATTACCGGAAATTTAAACGACTAGCAACATTTAAATCAGTAGCAATGGTTGGCGGTGAACAAGCAATTTATCAGCCTTGGCGTAATACTTATGCCCATTTAGTAGCTGCTAACCTCTGGGATGATTGCGAACAAAAGTATGCGGATTTAGAAATATTTAAATTCTTGAAAAATAAACCACTTAAGCTACTCAATCAACTAATAGAGAAAGAGATTAACTCACCTCGAGCTTCCTCAGTGGGGCGGTTGTTTGATGCAGTGGCGGCGGCTATCGGTATTTATCGAGAGGAATGTAGCTATGAAGGACAAGCTGCGATCGCAATGGAAGCTATAGTAGATGTTAGCAGCTTAAATAATGATAAAGAAACGCTAATATATCCTTTTAGTTTTAGCTTTTCAGATAGTATTTATTGTATAGACCCGCGTCCCATGTGGCAAGCCTTGCTTAATGACTTACAGCAGCAGATTCCCCAACCAGTTATGGCTGCCAAATTTCACCAAGGTTTAGCAAATGCGATTGTGGAAATGGTTAAGCATCTTTCTGAAGAAAATCTGATTTATCAGGTAGCCTTAACAGGAGGAGTATTTCAAAATTGTATATTGTTAGAGCAAGTTACCAAAGGATTACAAATATTGGGAATAAAAGTACTTACTCATAGCTTAGTTCCAGCTAATGACGGCGGATTATCTTTAGGACAAGCAGTTATTACAGCCGCACAATTAATACATGAGTGTTGATATTTGACAAACTTTTTCTCATAAATAATTCTCTGCGTTCTCTGCGCCTCTGCGGTTCGTTTATCTTAAAAAAAAATGTGTTTAGGAATCCCCGGACAAATTGTAGAAATTACCAACGTTAACCATAAATTAGCCATAGTTAACATTGCTGGTGTCAAGCGAGAAGTAAATATTGCTTGTATCGTAGATGAACAACATCCCCCCGAAGCTTGTATTGGGGATTGGGTATTAGTCCATGTTGGCTTTGCCATGAATCGAATTAACGAACAAGAAGCAGCAGAAACATTACAACTATTTCAAGAATTAGCCGCAGCACAAGCAACAATTAGTACTTAAACCATAGGCTTTTCTTGTCTTACGTAGAGGCACAGAGAAAGAGTTTAATTTCTTTCTTTCTTTCTTCGCGCCCTTCGCGTCCTTTGCGGTTCGTTAAAAAAATACCCCGTAAAGAAAACGAAATTAACTGATATCCAAAAACTATTTCTCAATCCCTATGAAATATGTTGATGAATTCCGCGAACCGGAAAAAGCTGAAGCTATACGCCGCGAAATCGCCAAATTATGCCACCAGCTAGAAAAACCTATCAAAATCATGGAAGTATGCGGCGGACATACTCATACCATATTTAAATATGGTATCGAAGAAATTTTACCCCAAGCCATTGAACTAATTCATGGGCCTGGTTGTCCAGTATGCGTTATGCCAAAGGGGAGATTAGATGATGCGATCGCAATCTCTCAAAATCATAACGTCATTTTTGCCACCTTTGGCGACGCAATGCGAGTTCCCGGTTCCAACACCACATTACTGCAAGCTAGGGCACAAGGTGCAGACATCCGTATGGTGTACTCTCCCCTAGATAGCCTGCAAATTGCCAGAGATAACCCCGACAAACAAGTAGTCTTCTTCGCATTAGGCTTTGAAACCACAGCCCCCAGCACCGCCTTCACCATCCTACAAGCAGCAGCCGAAGAAATTCATAACTTTAGTATGTTTTCCAATCACGTCCTCGTGATTCCCGCCCTGAAAGCACTATTAGATAATCCCGACTTGCAACTAGATGGATTTGTTGGCCCTGGCCATGTCAGCATGGTAATAGGCAGTGACCCATATCAATTTATTTCCCAACAATATAATAAGCCAATAGTCGTCTCAGGATTTGAACCCTTAGATATTCTCCAATCAATTTGGATGCTATTGCAACAGCTAGTAGAAAATCGTTGTGAAGTTGAAAATCAATATAACCGAATTGTCCAAAAATCTGGAAATATAGTAGCGCTACAAGCTATTAACAAAGTCTTCGCCGTGCGAGATAGTTTTGATTGGCGTGGCTTAGGTGACATTCCTTATTCAGGCTTAAAAATTCAACCAGAATATGCTCAATTTGATGCCGAACTTAAATTTACCATTCCTAACCTCAAAGTAGCCGACCATAAAGCTTGTAAATGTGGAGAAATTCTCAAAGGAGTCTTAAAGCCTTGGGAGTGCAAAGTATTCGGTACAGCTTGCACACCAGAAACACCAATCGGTACTTGTATGGTATCTTCCGAAGGTGCTTGTGCAGCCTATTACAAATACGGGCGACTCTCGACAATTGCCAAAAGAACAATCGCCCAAAAACCAAAAATAACTCAAGAACCTCTCCCCGCTTGCGGCTTCTCCTCAGACGAATAATACTCCGCGTACCTCTGCGCTTCTCTCTGCGTGTCTTTGCATTTAAAAAAAAATTATGAATCTTTCCCCCACAAACTCAATACAAAATCCTCTCTTTCAAAAAATAGAACAAATCCGCCGTCGCCAAGGAAAAGTGCAAGATACTCATATAACTCTCGCACATGGTAGTGGTGGTAAAGCCATGCGTGACTTAATTGATGATATTTTTATTAGCAATTTCGATAACCCGATTCTCTCACAACTAGAAGACCAAGCCAGCTTCAATTTAGCCAGTCTCATGCAACTAGGAGATAGACTGGCATTTACTACAGATTCTTATGTTGTAGACCCATTATTTTTTCCCGGTAGTGATATAGGAGAATTAGCCGTCAACGGTACAGTTAATGATTTAGCTGTTAGCGGTGCTAAACCTTTATATTTAACTTGTAGCGTTATTTTAGAAGAAGGATTACCTGTAGAAATCTTGCGGCGTGTCGCAGCCAGCATGAAAGCAGCCGCAAAAGAAGCTGGTGTGCAAATTGTCACTGGTGACACAAAAGTTGTACATCGTGGTGCTGCCGATAAACTATTTATTAATACTGCTGGTATTGGTATCATCCCACAAGGAGTTAATATTTCTGCCCATAATATTAAACCTGGAGATGCCATAATTATTAATGGTGAAATAGGCAATCATGGGGCAGCAATTTTAATTGCCCGTGGCGAGTTAGCCTTAGATACTAATATTGAAAGTGATTGTCGGCCATTGCATAGTTTAGTAGAAACTATTCTCCATGTATGTCCACAAGTTCATGCTATGCGAGATGCTACACGCGGTGGTTTAGCCACAGTACTAAATGAATTTTCCCTCAGTTCTAATATAGGAATCCGTCTTTTTGAAGAATCTATCCCAGTGCGGGAAGAAGTCAACGGAGTTTGTGAAATTCTCGGTTTAGACCCGTTGTATTTAGCTAATGAAGGTAAGGTAGTTGTGGTGGTAGCAGGTGAATACGCAGAAACTGTTTTATCCGCCATGAAATTACACCCAGCAGGGAAAGATGCTTGTATTATTGGCGAAGTTATTTCTTCACCGCCAGGTATTGTATTGTTAAAAACAGTTTTTGGTGCTGAAAGGATTGTTGATATGTTAGTAGGCGACCAATTACCACGAATTTGTTAATAAATTTTATAGTATGCACGAACTTGGAATCACCCAAAATATTGTGGCAATTGTGACTGAACACGCTAAAGGTGCAAAAGTGCAGCGAGTTTTATTAGAAATTGGCAAACTTTCAGCCATCATGCCCGATGCAATCCGATTTTGTTTTGATATTTGTACTCAAGGTACAGTTTTAGAAGGGGCGACATTAGAAATTTTGGAAATTCCTGGTTTAGGGCGATGTCGCCAATGCGGTGCAGAAATTTTTTTAGATAAACCTTTTGGTATCTGTAACTGTGGTAGCGTGCGATTAGATTTAATTACTGGTGAAGAATTGAAAATTAAAGAAATAGAAATAGAGGAATTATGTGTGTAACCTGCGGTTGTTCTGATGATGGCGAAATAAAAATTACAAATTTAGAAACAGATGAAGCTGAACATCATCATACTCACACTTTACCAGATGGAACTGTCATCACTCATTCCCACAGTCACGACACTCATATAGAAGCACCTCAAATTCATGCCAAAATACACAATACAACGATATCCTTAGAACAGGATATATTAGCAAAAAATAACCTGCTAGCTGCCCAAAACCGGGGATGGTTTAAAGGTCGAAATATTCTCGCCTTAAATTTGATGAGTTCTCCTGGTGCTGGAAAAACAACTCTTTTAACGCGAACTATTAATGATTTAAAGCATCAATTATCTATTAGTGTCATTGAAGGCGACCAAGAAACTGCTAACGATGCTAAAAAAATTCAAGAAACAGGTTCTAAAGTCATCCAAATCAATACCGGAACAGGCTGTCATTTAGATGCATCAATGATAGACAGGGGTTTACAACAACTGAATCCGCCACTAAATTCTGTTGTGATGATTGAAAATGTGGGAAATTTAGTTTGTCCAGCCTTATTTGATTTAGGAGAACAGGCAAAAGTCGTGATTCTTTCCGTCACGGAGGGAGAAGATAAGCCAATAAAATACCCGCATATATTCCGTGCTAGTGACATTATGATTCTTACGAAAATCGATTTGCTACCTTACCTGCAATTTGATGTTCAAAAGTGCATAGAATATGCTATAGAAGTAAATCCCCAAATTCAGATTTTTCAGGTTTCTGCAACTACTGGTACTGGGTTAGATAATTGGTATAAATGGGTAACTGCATCATTATAGTAAAAACTCTGATTGACTTATAGGGTTAGAACTGGCGGTGCGATTGGGGGTGGGTATTCGTTGCAAAGAGTGCGATCGCGCCTGCTGAATTCTTTCTTGATAAAAATTGCAACACCCTGCACTTTAGGGGTACAGGGTGTAAGACAGCTATATTTTGTGTGATTCCCAGTTTCTATTTACCTCAAAGCCAATCTCGATAAGCTGATATTTCATTTACGCTGATTTCAAACGGCGTCCCCTTCCCGAATGGCGGATAAACGCGGATTTTCCCATTCTTAGCAAACCGCTCTAACCTATTACCTAACTGGGGAATATTGCTGACGATATGCCAGTAAGATACTAAGTCAGGGCAGTCAATAATTAATGTGAGGATGCTAGCATTTGTTGTGAGATACCATTGACAATTAGATAACAGGACTCGCGTAATGCGATCGCAAGCTAGATAAAAGCATCTACCTGTAGACTGTTCTAGCTCCATTTGCAGCATTCCATCCTGTTTCGTTACCTCAGTGGGAGGTAAATCATCGGGAGGAAGCAAATATAGTTTAGAAGACATAATTTCGCACCTCTTGGTTGTAGCGCGTCAAACTGTCCAGGTTTTTTTGCAAATCCGCAGACGAGGGTTTGAGTGCTAGCGTACCTAAATTTAATTCGTCCTGAAATTTCTTGATTTTGTCTCGACAAGTCTCCACATCACCGATAATTGAATTTTCAATTAAATAATCTTCATCGAAACAAATATTTGTGCGATCGAATGGTTTTTGGTTGGGATTGGCACTATTTTTCAATATTTCAGCCGAATTAGCTTTCATTTTCTGGCTAAATTGGCGAACGAAAGGTAACGCTTCACTCACAGCCTCGTCAAATGTTTTGCCAACAAAAAAGAAGCGTGCCAGCACGAAGTTTTCCGCACCACTAGAATTTAAGGCTCGATATTTGCTAACAGTATCCTTCAATCTCTCTAGGGAAAATGGCGGCCCACCCATTAAGCTGAAGGAATGTTTAGCAGCAAACTCGATACCGTCATCACCGCCAGTAGCAACATACACTGGTATTTGACTCTGCAATGGTTTTGGGTGAATTGTTAAGCGATCGCATTGATAATACTTGCCATTAAATGATACATCAGTTTCATATAACAGCTTGTGAATCAGTGCGATCGCCTCTAGCATCTTGGGACGGGATTCACTTGGTAATGTCGCAAAATGCTTGTTTTGTTGAGGAAAGGGGCCACCTTTGGCAACTCCAAATAATAATCGTCCATTGCATAGGTTATCCAGAGTGGCGATATCTTCCGCTACCCGAATCGGGTTATGGAATGGCAGTAACACCGCCGCAGTGCCTAATTGGATAGTTGAAGTCAGCCCCGCCAAATGTGCCATTAACAGCAACATGGACGGGCTGAGATTGGATTCACTAAAATGGTGTTCGCTTACCCAGGCTGACTCAAAACCCAAGCTTTCAGCCTGTTTTACCAGCGTGACTTGCTCAAACATGGCACGACGAGCATCTTGGTGAAAATTATCGTAATTGCAGAAAATTCCAGTTTTCATTACTTGTGTTGATACTTTGTACTCACCGTAGGTGCTGGCTATTCTAGTGGTCGATAGGTTTGTAGTAAGCATTTTAATGCTTAAATATTTGACGACTCAAGTCGTCACTACAATTTCCCCTCTCAATTAATGCGATGAATCACTAATTTGCAACCCACTGCAACTCCAACCATAGGCGTGGGTTGTTTTGTTTGACCTTCGACATCGGATCGCGCAATAATCGCTTGGCATTCATGCAGACAACCTGGATTAAACCCATATTGTCTGCTACTTCTCTGAGTATTTCTTTTTGAGCTTGCACACAGGAAATCATTTCGTCAGAGCAATAAATTCCTATATATTGCAAACGTCTAGCAGGTCGTCCCCAAAAACAGGTGATGACTTTCACATAACACCCGTCTAGTAATTCCCCAACTTTTGGGTAGTAGTGGTTGAGGACTCTTGTGAATTCTTTGGCTAAGATATCTTCAGCAATCATTGGAACTGATATTTCTGTAGCGTCTATCACGCTATTTAATATAACATAGTTTTATCAATTAAATATGGCAAAATAGCTGATTAGGCTTAAATAAAATCTTAAATATTACATAAAAAAGAGGTATACCCTATTTGGTATCACCTCCGATTTGCGTAAAGCATCTTTATATTAAAAATTCGTAATCATTGTTGGATTATAACTTTTGAATTTTTAATTATTATTACCGAGCATTGCGTTCACAAACTAAAACTTCTGCGACGATATCCGGCACATTCATAAAGTCCGTAAATCCTTCTGAACCACGAATTGGTGAAATAAATGTATAGTTTGGATCACACACTCCATTGTCATATACTTGAATAAACCACCGATCAGGAAATCCTTCTACACCTAGCTCCACAGTGTACCAACTCTCGCCAATCAGACGAGAGTTAAAGATTGTGAACCACTGCCTGTTCTCTTCTGAAATATTCCAATCTGCCATGAGCAGTTCTAAAGCTATTTGTCCCGCATCGGTTGAAGTCAACAGCATTTTTACTCCTTATTTGCAGCTTCAGTATTTGCAGCTTCAGTATTTGCAACTTCAGGATTGGAAACTTCAGGGTATAAACCCAATTCTTTCGCTAGCTCACGCGCCACAAAAAATAAAAATTTAGCCCCATCTTGATTGCCTTCATGGGCAAACATAGTAGCTACTTGTAACATTGTTTCTACAAAGCCAGAGTCAATCAATTCTGGCTTAGATTCCAAAATTTCTGGTTCCTGACCATTAGGGCATTTGAGTAGCTCATCAATCAGGTTAAAATATAGTTGTTGGCGTTGTTCTGACATGGTAATTTTGTTGATTTGAGTGAGTGAATTGTAAATAGATTACTGTTCGATACTTTGCTGCCAAAGCCTTTCTAACATTTCAACTTGTTCTTTTAAAACAGCAGCACGATGAACAAGATATCTGTCGTAAAAGAGAATCCCTAACCCAACACAAATCGGGGTTAACAAGAAGAACCATTGCAGGATATTGGCAAATTTATATTGTTCAGCAACAGTCAGCATTTGATGAACCACATTACGATCAGAGGATTGAATGCTAGTCTGAGGGGAATGTGTACCCTCTGTCTGGGGAGCCAAGGTGAGAGCATCTGTAGTAGTGTTGCTAACTTGGGCAGCTAAATTCTGAGATTTTACTAACTCTATATGTCGCTCCCAAATTATGCCAAATACTACTAGTTCTGGTGAAAGCACTGCTAAAGTAACGACACAAACTGTAAGAACATTTAAAAGTTTGGCTTTCATCTTGGCTCTCCCTTGCTAGGTAGTATGCACCCAGTAAGAAAATATCTTTTGCTGTTTCTCCAAAGTAGCTATATATTTCTACCTTTTAAACAGTTTTGATATTAAAATATGTGTAACGGGTAATTTTCACAATTGTTAGTTATCAGTTATTTTTCTAATCACCACTGACTACTGACTAATGAAAAGTTACCAACATTTTTACAAAATGTCGGATTATTCAGTCAGAAATAACGCACTTAGATTCTAGGATCTGGTTTCATCCTACTCTCAAAAGAGAGATTAAGAAGTCCCCCCTAGTTCACTCAGCTTTCGCTCAGGAATGTTGGGGGGTAGAGGGGAATCTCTGCGTAAATCCTATACGATTTATATCAGCCGCTCTCCACAAAACAGTTTACCCCAGCCCCCTTAAGATTATTAAATTTATTAGAATAGTACTCAAAGCCTGTAATCCTCATCTGATAAGTCTTATAAAAATTCATTGGGGTATGGGTGCTAGTGTTTTCCAGACGGGGTTCTAGTGTTTTCGAGGTGGGGTTCTGGTATTTTTGCACTCAAGCTAAAAGCAATGTAGGCAATGGTTAAGGACTGTTTTTGATGCAACTTTGGGCTGATAAAATCTGCACTCAAAAGAAATTATCAATATCTCCTGATCAAGATAGACTAATAAATTTAAAAAAGCAATTAAATATTTTAAAAGTAAATTATCTTTCCCTAAAAAATAGGAAATAATTGGAAAAATTATTCATATATACAGAATTTCAGAAATTTAATCTCAGTCTCAGAGACAATAATCAGCAATTCCCAATGGTAAAATATCAGGATGACAAGTTAGACATCTGCTGAGGTGATAATCAATGGGAAGTCTGATAAAAGTTCTTCCTAAACTTTCATATTTTGTGGTTTAGTTAGAATACATAGTATATGCACTCATTGACACTAAACTGCAAATTAAATATACAAAAGCTTATTGTTATAAGTAAATACTCTGTACTAAAATTTAGGATTTAAGGAGTTAAATAAATGAGGATTGCTCAAGACGTAACCGAACTGATCGGACGAACTCCTTTAGTTCAACTGAACAAGATTCCTCAAGCTGAGGGAGTAGTAGCAAGGATAGTTGTCAAATTAGAAGGGATGAACCCGGCGGCTTCGGTGAAAGACCGCATTGGGTTAAGTATGGTACTTTCAGCAGAAGCGGCTGGCTCAATTTCCCCTGGAAAGACGATTTTAGTTGAACCTACTTCCGGTAATACAGGAATCGCTCTAGCAATGGTAGCAGCAGCGCGTGGCTACCGTTTGATTTTGACCATGCCTGAGACGATGAGCCAAGAACGACGGGCTATGTTGAAAGCTTATGGTGCGTCTTTGGAGTTGACACCAGGCGCGGAAGGGATGCGGGGAGCAATTCGCAAAGCTGAAGAAATTGTGGCTAATACTCCCAATGCTTTTATGCTGCAACAGTTCCGCAACCCTGCTAATCCCAAGGTTCACCAGGAAACCACCGCCGAAGAAATTTGGGCAGATACAGATGGAGAAGTAGATATTGTCATTGCTGGGGTAGGTACTGGTGGGACGATTACTGGGATTGCAGAAGTACTTAAGCAGCGCAAAAAGACTTTTAAAGCGATCGCAGTTGAACCCAGCAACAGCCCAGTTCTCTCCGGTGGTGAAGCCGGGCCACATAAAATTCAAGGTATTGGGGCCGGATTTATCCCCGATGTTCTGCGCCTAGAATTGGTTGATGAAGTAATTAGAGTCAGCGATGAACAAGCGATCGCTTACGGGCGACGTTTAGCAAAAGAAGAAGGCTTATTGTCTGGGATATCTTCTGGTGCAGCTTTGTGTGCTGCAATTCAAGTAGGTAAACGTCCAGAAAATGCCGGACGTTTAATCGTGATGATTCAGCCTTCCTTTGGCGAACGTTACCTCAGCACACCCATGTTTCAAGATTTGTCCTTAGAAACTGCTGGGGTACGTTAAGGGACTTCCAAATAAAAAAATACCCAAAAAATTGGTGAAAAAACTCCCTCCTCCTTATTCCTCTGTGTTCTCTGTGTCTCTGTGGTTCGTTTATTTGGGTAATTTATTTCTTGGAAGTCCCTAAGCAGAGAACTCTTGTAGAGACGTAGCAGTGCTACGTCTCTACACTGTTTTTCACTCCTATGTCTAATAGACCTCTTGCAAAAGTCCTTAACACCCCACCCCCAACCCCTCCCCGCTTGCGGGGAGGGGAGCGTTTGCTTTACTCAAATGCGGGGTGGGGTTCTTTATTTTTGATTTATGCAAGAGGTCTAATGCTTACAGCCACCTTCCTTATGGTGTTGATGGCTATGATCCTTACCGTGGGAACAGCCTTGTAAATTCTCCTTCATGAGATTGTCGCTGATTCCTTGCAAGGATTCATCCACAGCTTGTAAGCCAATCCAAGCATCAATCTTTTGGACATCAAATCCTACCTCGCGCTGTTCGCCTACTTCTAACAAAGGACGGCGAATCAACAACGGTTCTTTCAGCATCAGCGCCAAAGCGGTTTGTTCGTCCAATTTTTCAGGAACTATCTCACCAGATTTTACCTTTGGTGCGGAAGAATTAAACCATTCGGCTACGGGGCGATCGCCAAAAAATGAACGCAACCGTTCAACTGTCCAAGGTTCTGTTAACAGGTTGTATGGTATCACCTCATGACCGGCAGCTGTGAGCAAAACTTTTTGCTTAGTACCACCTTTACAGCCTGGTTTGCTATAGAAAATTATCCTTGCCATTTAACAAACTCCTAATTACTCTTTAGCGCTAAAGTGCCAACTACGAACCGATGAAATTAAAAATTCCTAGCTTTATGGCTAGCTAAGTCAAACTCAAATCTCTCATTTGGATCAGTTTCGCCATAAATATTAAAAGTCACAGTTGGTTCATCACCCACTGCTTCTACACAGTGAATTGCATCGGGAGTAAAGCTAATAATATCTCCTGGGAAGAGAGTTAGCTCTCCCGTTGCTTCAATTTTGTCCTGAAATTCTGGGCTATTGGTGCGTCGCCAAAAAGTATTTTTTTCCTGGCCTTTTAGCACCGCCACGATTCCCCACGTTCCATGATTATGAATGTTTGAACGGGTTCCCGGTGCAAAGGTTACTGTTTGCACCGTCAATGGAAAACCCAATTCATCATATAGGAGTAAAACAGAGGTTCCCGTTTTGGGCGAAGGCTCTAAATATTGACTTCGCACCCAGTAGGAATTTACAATCAAGCGCCTTACAAGCATCCGAATTTCTGGCAGACAATTGGTTTCATTGTCACTGCCATTGAGAACATCTTCCACCTCAGTTAAAAACCGATAAAGGCGGTAATTTTCTCTCAATAAATCCCAGGCTCTTACAGATTTACAGTCTTGATGCTGACCATCCCCTGTTAGCAGCCAATCCCTACCTTTCATAACTTTTAAATTGATAGTGGAGAAGATTCGATCACAATGATCGGTGAGACATTAGGAATATTACCCGCAGGAAGTTTAGTAGGTATGGTAATCACAGGAAAGATAGAGTTCCTATCAGTAGCAGATCCTAATAGAGAATAGGATTTAGTAGATAACCAATTGTTCATGATTTTCACCTTGACTTTTCATTGCTGACTAATTAATCGTCTTCTTCTGCCGGACGTGTCAAAATATCTAGCAGAATACCAGAACCAAAATCATTCTTTTCGTCTATCTGTTTGACTCTGGTGCTGATTTCTTTGGCTTGCTCAATTTTTCCTAACTTGGCTAGTACTAATCCAGAAGCAGCATAAGCATTTAAGTACAATCGAATTTGTGGGTCTTCTTTGCGATTGACTAATATCGGCTTAAGTTGCTCCCATTCATCAGGGAATTTTTCTAGTTCTTTAATTTTATCTAATAATTTGATTGTTGTTTGTAGTGCAAGAGAATAATTGTTCTTATAATAAAAAAATCTATATGCTGCTACCAATACATCTGTATTTTCACTAGTCTGTGCTAAAGCTTGTTGAATATATTTTTCTGATTCTGATGTATTCTCCCAGTTTTGTGCTGCTAAAATTAATAGATTTTTGATATCCTCTGGAACCTGGAACCATGAGAATTTGTTTGTATTAGCTTCCATATTGGGGAGGATGAGGGAGGTGAGGAGGATGAGGGGGATGAGGGAGATGAGGGAGATGAGGGAGATGAGGATGAGGGGGTTAAGCTTCTCAGGTCTGAAGACACTGAGATTTCTGAAGAGTAATGAGTAATAAGTAATGAGTAATAAGTAATGAGTAATGAGTAATAAGTAATAAGTAATAAGTAATGGTATTTACTCATTACTCATTACTTAATATAGACTCATACCCCATGCCCAATTTAAAACAAAGTGAGAACGTACACCAGGGTAAAGAGAACAATCCAAATAATGTCTACGAAGTGCCAGTAAATTTCTGCCATTTCGATGAAAGTATGATTGGTTGCAGAATATTCGCCGGGAAGACGCGATCGCCACAATACACGTAAGATCAATAACAGTCCGATAAAAACGTGCAAACCGTGGAACCCTGTCATGATATAAAAGCAGTTGGCGAAGACGTTGGTAGTCAGTCCATATCCTAATGTTGAATACTCATAAACCTGACCACCCAAGAAAATTGCCCCCATGAGTGCAGTAATTGCATACCACAGTTGCATTCCCTTGACGTTATTCTTTTTAATGGCTGTATCTCCGAAGTGAATCACAAAACTACTAGACACCAAAATAATGGTGTTAATCGTCGGCACAAGTAATTCTACTTCACTCCCTTCTGGAGGCCAAACTGCTGTAGTACCTCGGAAAAACAAGTAAGTGGCAAAAAATCCTCCAAACATCAGGGATTCAGAGGCGAGAAACGTCAACAGTCCCCAAATTCTTAAATCTGGATGTTCTTCGTGTCCTGCACTGTGATCTTCGCTCGTGGTTGTAGCTATAGTCATAGATTTTTTGACAATATTATTCGCTGCGTCTGTTGTGGAAGCTTGAATGAAGAATGAAGTCTGAAGTGGCAAAATTTTCATTCTTCATCCAAAGTCGAATGGCACTAAGTTATGATACAGCCCTTACCCTGACTGGTTCCCAGCCTGGAGGCTGAGAACCCACTCTGGAAGGCGGAGCCTCCTGTTTCTTGACCAGAGGCTCTGCCTCTGGGAATACATTCCCAGTCTTGAGACTGGGAACAAGGTTACACAAGCCTTTGGGCTTTACAAGCGTGCCATTCATCCAAAGTCCTTGTTTCACCCTACTCTTTACTTGTTCAGAAATTCTCGAAATTCCAAGTTTCAAGTTCTAAGCTCGAAGTTCCGAGTTCAGAAGCTCAAGTTCCGAGTTCCAAGCTCGAAGTTCCGAGTTCAGAAGCTCAAGTTTCGAGTTCCAAGCTCGAAGTTCCGAGTTCAGAAGCTCAAGTTTCGAGTTCCAAGCTTGAAGTTCCGAGTTCAGAAGCTCAAGTTTCGAGTTCCAAGCTTGAAGTTCCGAGTTCAGAAGCTCAAGTTTCGAGTTCCAAGCTTGAAATTCCGAGTTCTCAAATAAAATGATTAGAAATTGCAGTGGCCTTAACAAGAATAGCGGTACTCACTCTACTAACTAAGCACTAGCTTGCGGCGTTGCAGATGGCTGTACTTCAGTACTATGACCATGACCGTAGTCATAAGGGCCATGAGTCACAACCGGCAACACTTCCCAGTTTTCAATTGCGGGTGGTGAACTAGTTGTCCATTCTAAAGTCAAAGCTTGCCAAGGATTATCACCAGCCAAAGGCCCTTTCAGCCAACTGTAGATCATGTTGATGGCAAAAGGAATTACCGATATCCCCAAAACAAATGAACCAAAGGTACAAATCTGATTGAGGTCGATAAATTGGGGGTCATACATTGCCACTCGTCGCGGCATTCCTTTTAAACCCAACTCGTGCATCGGTAAAAAGGTGAGATTAGTACCGATGAAGGTGAGGGCGAAATGAACGCGTCCCCAAGTTTCATTTAGCATTCGTCCGGTCATTTTGGGGAACCAGTGATAGATGCCGGCGTAAATGCCAAACACGGAACCACCAAACAGAACGTAGTGGAAATGTCCTACTACATAATATGTGTCGTGGACGTGAACATCAAAGGGGGCTGTTCCCATCGTCACACCGCTTAAGCCGCCCATGACAAACATCGACAACAAGCCAATAGCGAAAAGCATCGCTGTGGTAAAGCGAATTTTCCCACCCCAGAGGGTAGCAACCCAGGCAAAAATCTTTACGCCCGTGGGAACTGCAACGATGAGGGTGGATATGGTGAAAAACATCCGCATCCAACCAGGTGTGCCACTGGTAAACATGTGGTGTACCCAGACGAACAAACCCACAACGCAGATGGCTACACTAGAATAAGCGATCGCTTTATAACCAAAAATCGGCTTACGGGCGTGAACTGGAATTACCTCCGACATGATGCCGAAGATGGGCAGAATCATTAAATATACTGCCGGGTGAGAATAAAACCAGAATAAGTGCTGATAAATTACAACGTTACCACCTGCATCTGGTTTAAAGAAGGAGGTGCCAAAGTTGAGGTCAAATAACAGCAGAACTAAACCGGCTGCTAATACAGGTGTGGAGAGAAGTGCCAGCAGTGAAGTTGCCAAGATTGCCCAGCAAAATAAGGGCACTTGATCCCATTTCATGCTAGGAACTTTCATCATTAAAATGGTGATCACAAAGTTCAGTGAACCCAAAATTGAAGAAGTTCCCACCAAAACGATCGCAAGTATCCACATAGTTTGAGCGATTGGTGCTGTCACCAAACTCAAAGGTGGGTAAGCTGTCCAACCAGATTGCGAACCGCCAAAAATGAAACTACCTAAAATGAGCGCACCGGCTGGGGGATTTAACCAAAAGGCGATCGCGTTTAGCTTCGGAAACGCCATATCCCTCGCACCGACCATTAACGGCACCAGATAGTTACCAAATCCCCCAATGGCGCTAGGGACAATCCACAGGAAGATCATAATCGTCCCGTGATTGGTCATGAAAGCGTTATATAGATTGGGGTCGAGTACGTCTGATTCTGGTGTTGCTAATTCGACACGGAGAGCAACAGCCATCAATCCGCCGATGAGATAGAACACAAAGGCGGTCACTAGGTATTGAATACCAATAACCTTGTGATCAACATTAAATGTAAAATAGTCTTGCCATTTCCACGCCTTTGGATGGGAGGTGTGGCCAGCCACCAGAGTTTTCGGTTTATTTTCTTCTGGTGGATTATTCCGTGGAAATTCTACCTGCGTCATATTTTTTCCCGCTATGCAAAGTCCAGGATCAAACGTCCAAAGTAATTAAATTTGGCTCTTGTACAGACGCGATTAATCGCGTCTCTCCTGACCAATGACCAATGACTCTAGAGTTGCTGCACTAATTCCCATATCATGGGTGTGAGGCGCGAGAAACTCTGATGTTGATAAGTCGGCTGGATTAATTGCAACAACTTGATTTAAGTTTTGTTGTTGAGCAATCTGGTTTTCTGTCCGCCAGCTATCATAAGCTTCTGGTGTGTGGACAATTACCTGTGTCCGCATTGAACCGTGATAACCACCGCACAATTCAGCACAAACTACGGGATATGTACCTGGTTTGGTGGCCACAAATCGTAGTTCGGTAGGGATACCGGGAAGTGCATCTTGCTTCAGGCGGAAGTTTGGCACCCAAAATGAGTGAATTACATCGTCTGCTGAAAGGTTGAGTTGCACATCAGCACCGACGGGTATGTGCAATTCCCCAGAGGTAATGCCACTATCGGGGTAATTAAATATCCAGGCGTACTGTATGCCTTTGACATCAACAACTAAATCGGCTGGTTTGTTAAGGGTTTCAGGAGACGCGCCGATCCCAATTGTTGGGGCAATTGTCGGGGCAGTTGTTGCTTCAGTATCGCTTAATGTAGCGGCAATCGCACTCCCCGGCTGATGAGCAACATGAGCTGCTGAATGAGGATGACCGGCAGGCTCAAAACCGCCCATTTGGTTAAAAACATCTACACTGTAGATGCCCAAGCCGAGAACAATCACTGTTGGGATTGCTGTCCAGAAGATTTCTAAGGGAACGTTACCTTCTATTGGTAAACCATCAGTATCATCACCGCGACGGCGACGAAACTTAACCAAAAAAATCAGAATAGTTCCTTCTACCACCAAGAAGAGTGCGATCGCAATGGTAAACATGACGTTAAAAAAACCGTCTACCAAAGGCGCTTGTAGCGATGCTTGCACCGGCATCAGAGTATGGTTTTGACCGATCCAAATGCTGATTGCTGTAACTACTACCCCAGCAACCAGAGTCCATAGTGAAACAGGAATTTGTTGCATATATGCTACCTGCTTTGTAAACCGTCTTTAGAGGTGTTCTTTTCTGAGTTTTAGGAATTGGGCACTGAGCATATTATTTATTCCCCATACTTCGACTTCTTTCGACTTCGCTCAAGGCAAGTCGCTCAGTACAAGTTCCCCATTCCCTATTCCCCATTCCCTTTTCACTTATTAACTTTCTAACGTGCAGCCATAAAAAAAGGGGGAAACTTCCAGATTTTTTCCATATCTTTCCCCCAAAAAGTTACAAATTATATTCCAACTCATACCACAAAGTTAGCCCCCTGCTTTCAGAAAAGCTAGTTGTTCCAAGGGGCACTGTCAGACCTAATATTGATTAGGCTATATTAGCAGCAAGTTTAAATTTGTTAATAGCGAACAATTTACGATTTACGGATTTGTTTACTGCGAACTTTTTATTAATTCCAGTAAATATTTAGTATTCCCCTCAAGTTACCTTGCCTAGCGCATTGGCGCTGATTAAAAACAGTGCCTCCTGGAATGAACAACAATTTTGACTAACTCTAAAAACCTTAATTATTTAATGCAACATGGGTGTAGCAGTTCTTAGGACAAATCCGGGAACAAGCTTCACAACCAATACAGTTATCTGGAGAAGTAACTGCCATTACTTTCCGTTCAATTTCTTCATCATCTTCATCTTCTACAAATTCGCCTTCTTCATTGAGCGCCTTCAAACCTAGCACGTTGTAACCGCATACTTTAACGCATCTGCCACAGCCGATACATTTATCTTTGTCGATTTCCTGAGCGAATTTTGGTGTCCAAGCCTTACCGCCAAATGTCAAACCTGTTAGTTGTGCCATGAATAAATCCTCGGCAATTTTGCCTGTAAATCTGTTTGTGCATTAATCATCATATTATCCTAATCTTTTATTCTTTTGTATTCAAAAGTTACTTTTATCTCATCAAATTTCGATGACTTTGAACACAATGCTAAATTGTTTTTCATTTCATTTTATCGATGAAAATTATTGCCAATTATTCTTATGAATCTTTAGCATTCCTGGTTCCTATGCAGAGTATAAAGTACATATAGCGGTTCCCATTCAGATGCGGTACAACATTACATAACGAGGTGTAGGGGCACGGCATTGCCGTGCCCCTACGGGTGTAAGTAGGTGGGCGCTAAAAAACACAACTAGATTAAGAAATGTAAATCCCTTAAAAGCTTACATTCAAAGCGTTTCTGGTGCTTTACATAAGTTTACGTAGTTCGGTTTAATTGTGCCTACCTACTTAACTGCCGATTTAACTATTACTTCCAGGAAATGCAACTATATTTATCAGAGTAATGATATTCTTTTTCAAATATTTTTAAACTTAAACAAATAAATATAGATAAAAAGTATACATATATACAAAATTAAATGTTCATTAATTACATTTTGATATATGCAATATGTATTTTACAAAGCAACAATTTCTAATTTAGTTTGGTTTAACTATTTAGAGAAATGATGACAAAACAAATATTAGTTTTTAAATTAAAAAACATAATTAATTTATGAAGTAACTGTAAAGTTCATGGCAGAATATGATCATGCATTAAATATAAAAATTATTAATAAATCCGATAAAGTCCAAGACCAGTAGGCTTAAATAGTTTGCCAACACACTTTGAGTCAGGTTTTATGGTCAAAGTTAAAATGTTCATTAAGTACGTAGTTAAATAAATGCTAAGTTTTTTTCCTAAGCTCAATCCGAACAAATTAATTAGTTTTTTCATGAAATTTATAGTTAATACGAAGTTTTTTTAGACTCAGTTTTAAAGTCTTAAATAGCTTCCAATTGGATGCAAAGTCAAAGTATGGATGTAGGGAATGAGTGTGGTGAGAAAAGATTATTCTCGCCATAAAGATAATGTGGTAGCGAGTCGTGAATAAACAGGACTCATCCAGGGGAGACCTGAGACAGACATCTCAACGATTAGAGTGGGAAAAGAGCCTTATGCCTTATACAATTCCTAACAACAGTTGCGTTGGATGTGACAACTGCCGCCCTCAATGTCCTACGGGTGCAATCAGAATAGAGAACAATGAATATTGGATTGATCCTGGTCTTTGTAATAATTGTGAGGGCTATTATTCAGAACCGCAATGTGTAATAGCTTGTCCAATAAATTCTCCCATTCCTTGGCAGGCGAAAAAGGGGAGATGCAAAGTTGAACCGAGAGATGCTAGCAGTTTAGACTTGTTTTCTAATGGCAAGAATAACCCATTTGCTTCTGCGATCGCAATTTGGGAAGCTTGTAATGTCCTAGCACAACGCACATCTCTACATTGGGAAACCGATGAAGAAGGCTACATCAGTTACAGCCGACAAGTCAACCAAGGGCGAGGTGCGATCGCTTTTCACATCCAAGATCCCTTCAAAGTTAACGACAAGGCCACAGATATCGCCGCAATTGAGGGTCTTGACATTAGAGCCTCTTGTATGCATCTAATTTTTGCAGCTTATGCCACAGCCTTAGATCAACCTTGGGAACAAGAATTTGCGATCGATGAGCGACAAATTGAGAAATATTTGGGGATGGAGAAACGCAAAGATTTGAGCAAAGCTGCCAAGCTAGCTTTAATGAAAAACATTGTTCAGCAAGCTTGCTCTCTGATTATCTCCATTGACTGGCCTCAACAAGGTCGAATTAACGGATTCTCTGTTGTCGGAAGCCGCTTATGGCACTTAGTAGACATTCAGCACCACTTTCAAGAAGACAATCTCGGATGCAAATATCTGATTGGGCTAACTTTTAAAGTAAAAGCAGGTATTTGGGCACAATATTTCTTAAACAAACAAGCGTGTAAAGAGCGAACCGCATTCTATCAATACGGCAGTCTTCCCAAAACGCTGTTAACTACAGTCATGAGTATTTGGCAGCAACATGAAGGCGCAGTCCGATTAATGCTGTGGTTGCTGTTTAAAACTAAAATGGGCAAAGAACAACGCATCACCATTCCTACCTTGCTGCGTATTGCTTACGGTGAGGAAAAAGTTGCCCTTGCATCCAGACAACGGGAAGAACGCAAACGTCTACTGCGAACCTTTGAAAGCGATTTGGAAATTCTCAATCACTATGGAATGAAGCCACTTTTCGATCCAGTTACTTACCCACCAGAAATTCAACCTTTGTGGGCAAAATTAGTTGATCTTCCTGAAGATCCAGATGAAGCATTAGAATTTTGGACTAATGACGGTGGTGCTGAAACTCGCCTCACAGACACAGGCCCCCGTGGTAAATGGAATCTGCTAATGAATGCGCGGATTTTGGCTTTTGAACTCCCACCAGAATGGGAACAGCAAATTTCAGAATCAGAAAAAAAGAAAACAAGAACTGCCAAAGCCAAAAGGAAGCCCAAAGCTACAAACGATTTATTGGGTGAACAGATTTTGGAAGCGCGAAAAAATTTGAATCTTTCCCAAAGAGAATTGGCAAAACTTACAGGTAAAAGCCAAAGCTGGATTAGAGATATCGAAAATGGTCGTTTAAAAGCCAAATTAGAAGACCAAATACTTTTAAGAAAAGTCTTAAATATGACTTAATCTTGATTCGGAATTTAAACGCAGAGGGAAACGCAAAGGTACGCAGAGATTTTATTAAGGGAACTCCAAGAAATAAATTATCCAATATTGTGGGGTGGGCAACATGAGCGCCATGTTAACAATTCAAAATTCAAAATTCAAAATTAAAGACATTTCAGACTTGTGGAGTGCGGTCTTGGGGTCTCCCCCGCCGTAGGATGCGCGTTCGCAAAGCGTCTCGAAGAGAAGCGCTGTAGAGGAGCAACTCCGGGGGATTTAAACCCCGATGGTTCCTGAGCGTAGCCGTTGGCGCAGCCTCTCGTAGAGAAGGACTGAAATGGCTGCTACATATAGATTGCAGGTTCTTAAACCCTTTAATTTACGATAAACTGGGCGGGCGAGACATCCACCCCACAAGAATTAATTGGATATTTTTTTATTTGGAAGTCCTTAAGAATTTGTGCAGCGTTATACTAAATACAGCAATACTTCGCGTACCTATGCGCTTCCCTTTGCGTGACGGCAGTCGCTACAACGGGGGGAACCCCCGCAACGCGCTGCCTCCCCTCTGCGTTGAAAAACTCTTACCTTTTACGTACTATAACTCATTATCTTACTAGAAGTAATCCAAAGACTACCCACAGCATATTTAGTAACTACCAACTCTCGCGTAGCATTGCATGAACTCTTTAGTTGTTGAGTCTTGGTTTCATCTTTCACAAGTTTAGCCTGGTAAGTGTAGAGAGAACCAGAAGGTTGTTCAAAACTTAGTTCAGCCAGGATAGTATTATTGTCTAAACTTTGCTCTAAAATTTTTCCTGCAACTTTGTAGTTAAACCAATCCCATCCTTTAGAGAGAATTAGTTCTCTTTCCAAAACCTGAAGTGTAGCAGGCAAAATTCCCCAGCCTCGATAGACTTGATATAAGCATTGAATATCGCCAGTACGAGTTAAAATTGCTCTAAATGAATCTTGATCAAGACGACCGTAGTATCTTCCTTCTGGCAAGTCTATGACTGTTGGTGCAAACCGATGTCCCCCAAAGTGCGATGATTTCCAAATTCGCACATTATCTAAGCCCAAATCAGCATTACTCGCTGTAACATGGAAGTAAAAAGGAGCGCCATATCTTGCACAACACTTATCATGGCTACCGTGGGTACAAATTAAAATATCTCTAGTTGTACTAGCTTCTACCTCAGAATTAGAACTGATACCCCAGATCCATTTTTGGACTACTGCTGCTACTTGCTCAATATTTGCTAGCTTAAATTCTTGCTTATGGTATCCATTACTTAGTCCCTCTTCTTTTTGATAAATCAAAAGTGTAGTATGATTTACTTTATGTGATACATCATTAGCAATTAAGAGGAATCTAATGGGTAGATTAGCACGCTTCACTTCCTCTACCAAAATCCTCAAATTCTGGGGCACCCATTTAGAATTAAAGGCTTCTGATGTCCAAGGTAAAGGACACTCAACTAAAATATAAGTTTGATAATTGGTGGCGCTACCAATAACATCTTCTCCTACTTGCCGTGAATCATCAGAACAAAAAAAAGTATTCATCTCGCTGTACTCATTAGCGTATTTTATGGACAAAAGGTATTACAAAATACAATTGTGTTCTTAGCTACAAATCCTTGGCTAAAGGAGATAAAAAAGAACAATATTCATTTCCCAGCTAAAACTAGGTAGCCACTTTAATAACATCATTATTGATCGAGGTCTTTCCGGTTAATAAATTCTCCACAATAGAGATAAATAGTGTCAAGAGATATTTTTCCGTATGAGTGGCGTTAATTTTGTATCTAGTTTTATTGTTATCAGGTATTCCATAAATTTTCACTTACTGAAACTCGGTTTTTCTGAACTTGGTTTCTTTGCTAAAATAAAATAGATTAAACCTGCTACATAGACGGAAAGCAACTTGGAGAGCTAGGGATGATTAACTTGCTTACAATATTGATGTAGCTGATACTACAATCAAAAATATTCCTAGCAGCAACTTAGTTATTTAAAGTTTTGCTGAAATTATCTGCATAGCTACTTATAGATCCTGTTTTTACACATAAAGATATAATTCTGTGCCGCTCTTCTGAGAAACATATTCCTAAAGATAGATGCGGAAACATTTAATCAACAGGTGTTGCTTTGGTAAGCCAATAATGTTTTAAGACTTATTCCACACTATCTGCTTTTAATGTATCTATCGATCTATCTGTATTGAAAATAATTCTCAATTAGCTGAGAAAAAATAAAAACAACGAAATAAGGGGGAAATGCTTTATTGCCCCGTAAAATCTATTTGCGATAAATTAATAATCAAAACTAGTGATTAATTATTAGCAGCCTCACTGATATCAACATTAACAAACCTGGTATTTAGCGTTTTACCTCATCTAACTTTCTGAAGTTGATGTCAGGGTTTGATGATAGGTATCTGCTTTGACTGTAACTGAAGTCAATAATAAATGCAAGTATTTAAGAATCTTTATAACTTCTTTACATCTAAAACGTTGGTTAAATCAAGGTAACAGGCATTTCATAGTGGAAATAGCTCACTAAGGGACTTCCAAATAAATAAATGTCCCAAAATTGACCAAAGACCCTCTCTATTTCTCCTTTCTCTGTGTTCTCTGTGTCTCTGTGGTTCGTTTATTTGGATAATTTATTTCTTGGAAGTCCCTAAAACAAGCATTGATAATTTCAATACAATAGATACAATTTTGCAATTGTGACAAATTGTTGCTATGAAGGGGCACTTAATAATCTAAATATCTGTAGCTATGGCGATCGCATATTTCTACTTCCATACAAAATTGAAGTTGTTTCAACTAACTGGCGAGATGATTACTACAATAAATTTAGAGATTATGAGGAAATGGGCATTCCTGAATATTGGATTGCTGATTATGCTGCATTGGGTGCAAGAAAGTTCATCGGCAATCCTAAGCAACCCACTATTTTTGTATGCGAATTAGTTGATGATGAATATCAAATGACACCTTTTCAAGGCAACAGTGTAATTTCATCACCTAGCTTTCCTCAATACTGTTTAGTTAGCGCCAAAAAAATTGAAAATTGTAGGTTGGGTTGGGTTCTTCAACCCAACCTACAATTTTCCACAAAGCCAAGCGTATTGAGCCATTATTGATCAACTACGAGAAAATGTGCGATCGCACCTTACTTGATCATGCCAATTATTTAACCAGCTGAAATATTGCCACTAATTATTTGACTACCCCCGATTCTTGGATCTTCATCTTGGCGATTCAAATCATCAGGAGTGGGGTTTTGCTTACTCTCTCCAGTTACTTCTTCTGGTTCAATGGGATCTGCCTCTTGAGCTTTATCGATATCAATAGAGCGAGGAGGTTGTTTGGCGTAAGATAAATCGATGAGTGGATTGGGTTGATCGGGAGTCATAAGTTACCAAATTATTATTTATGCCCTTTTCTTTAGTGTTGAATTTATTTTGCTTGTAAACATCTTTCTTGAGAAATAAACCAGATATTGTAATAATTCAAAAGAGGTATAAAAAACCATGACATTAATTTTAGCTCTCGATTTTGGCGGAACTAAGCTCGCGGCAGCAACTGTAAATGCTGGTTCTAGAACGTGGTTGCATTATGAACGTCGTCTCTCACCAGCGAATGCAGATGCTAACACTGACTTGGAAATAATGCGATCGCTAATTTACTCGCTGCTGCAAGACACAAAACCTGCTGCGATCGGTGTCAGCTTTGGGGGTCCAGTTGACGCTTCTACAGGGACGGTGCGACTATCTCATCATGTCGCTGGATGGGAAAACATTCCTCTCAAAGGGTTGCTAGAGGAGGAATTTGGCGTGAGTGTTGGTGTAGATAATGATGCCAATATTGCTGCTTTGGGTGAACATCGCTTTGGTGCTGGACAGGGATACGATAGCCTATTTTACATTACTGTCAGTACTGGCGTGGGTGGTGGTTGGATACTCAACGGCCAGCCTTGGCGGGGTGCTGGTGGGATGGCTGGCGAAATTGGACATATAGTTGTCGATCCTGCCGGCCCACTTTGTTTGTGTGGTAAGCGGGGATGTGTGGAACGTTTGGCTTCAGGGCCTTATATGGCGCAAAATGTTAGGGAAATTTTGGAGAACGAACCACAGAGGCGCGGAGGACTCAGAGATGGAGAGATTTTGAGGGGTTTGGTGGGGGATGATTTAACGTTGCTGACGGGGCAGTTGGTAAGTGAGGCGGCTGCTGCTGGGGATGATTTGGCTAAGGAAGTTTTGCATAAGGCTGCTTGGGCGCTGGGTGTGGGTATTGGCAATGTGGCGAATTTGATGAATCCGCAGCGCTTTGTGTTGGGAGGTGGTGTGACGAAGGCGGGGGAGAATTTTTGGCGGGTGGTGCGTCAGGTGGCGCGGGAGACGGCTTTACCGGAGGTTGATTTTGAAATTGTGCCGGCGGTTCTGGGGGATGATGCGCCATTGTGGGGCGGTGTGGCGATCGCTTCTATGACAAATCCCGAATTTATAAATGAGTGAGGCGTGGAGCGAAATGCAAACAGAATTAGTTATTTTTGACTGTGATGGAGTGTTAGTAGACAGCGAGGGATTAGGCAATCGCGTTCTTGTGGAATTTATCGCTGAGTTTGGACTTGCAATGAAACTTGAAGAAGCCATTTTGTTATTTAAGGGTTGCAAAATGGCTGATTGTGTTGCTGTAATTGAGCAAAGACTTGGGAAAAAGATGCCGCAAGATTTTGTAACTCAGCTTCGTACCCGTACTGCTGAGGCATTCGAGCGTGAACTACGTCCTGTAGAAGGAATAGAAGCAGCTTTAGACAAGATTAATCTACCTATTTGCGTTGCTTCCAGTGGCCCACCGGAAAAAATTAAGTTAGCTTTGCGTGTAACTAACCTATTGCCTCGATTTGAAGGACGTATCTTTAGCTCATATCAAATTCAAAGTTGGAAGCCAGCACCGGACTTATTCTTATATGCGGCTAAAAATATGGGAATTAAAGCTGCATCCTGTACAGTTGTAGAAGATAGCGTTTTGGGTGTAAGTGCAGGTGTTGCTGCTGGGATGAAAGTTTTAGGTTACACCGAGCAAAGTGAGGCTGCTCTACTTGAGGCATCTGGGGCGCGTGTCTTTTACTCTATGTACCAACTGCCTTCTTTGTTATCATACCATTAGACTTATAATTCTGAGTTTCATGTAAAAACTAACAATCTCAGCTATATTGAAATATTTTCTTTCATTTAAACCTACTATTTACTACTGTTGAATATTTTGACGAAACTCTCTAATACCTTCCAAGGGAGACGATAACAAAACACAACGATTGAGCAGGGATAAATCTAATTGTGCTAATAGCTCACTTTTAACAAGTTTCTCATATTCTTGTTCTCGTAAGCAGTAAACTTCAATTGTGCCATCTTCCCAAAACCAAACTTCCGGGATTCCCATTAATTTGTACTTCTGTAATTTTATGGGACTACCACTAGTAATCACTACCTCAATGCAGAGGTCTGCTACAGGTTTGTCGTTTCCAAAGCAATAAGATAAGTCAGCTTGATACTCTACTATTTTGGGAATAATCTGGCTAAAACTGCCACTGGGAAAAAATTCAATGCCTTTGACTTCAAAATAAGTAATCAATAGTCCAGCGATTAAACACTTAATCACTTCATGCGGCTTACCAATACTCACAATTTCTAAAATTCCCTCACAATAAAACAGCCGCACACCTGGCACATTTTCAAAGCTGGCTTGAATTGCTTTAAACTGTTCCCAACTTAACCCATCTCGAAAGAATCGTTGTTCTTCTGGTAAGTTAACAGTATTTTCTAATGTTTGAGTCATAATATTTTTTACTCTCCCGATTATTAGTCACGAAATTCATCTGATTTCCATCTTAAGTCAAAACCAAATTATCTCGGTGAATCACGGTTTCTGCACCGGCGTAGCCTAAAATTGTAGAAATTTCTCGTGAATGACACCCACGAATCTTTTGCAGTTCATTGCTGTTGTAATTCACCAGTCCTCTGGCAATTTCATTACCATTGGTGTCACACAATTGCACAGCTTCTTGTGTGTCAAACTCTCCTTCTACTAACTTAATTCCAGCCGCTAATAACGATTTTCCTGCTAGAGAAATTGCCGCGATCGCACCTTCATCTAAATACAATTTACCCGCAGGTAAAAGTCCGTAAGCTATCCAACGTTTACGCGCCGAAGTTGGTTCTGGTTGCGGTTCAAAATGCGTCCCAATCAGTTCACCTTGGATAATTTTTTCGATATTCCGGGGAAATCGCCCTTGGGTAATTACAGTCCGCACTCCCGCCGCGATCGCAATCCTCGCAGCCGAAATTTTTGTCGTCATTCCACCAGTACCCCACTGGGAACCTTGGGAACTTGTTTGTATCTGTAATTCTGTTAATTCTTTAATGCTACTAACTAATGCGATCGGTCGCGCATCTGGTACAGAACGCGGATCGGCTGAGTACAACCTATCAACATCGGTAAGCAAAAATAGCCAATCTGCTTCTACTAAGCTGGCAACTAATGCCGAAAGGGTGTCATTATCACCAAATTTTAGTTCGTCTATTGCTACGGTATCATTTTCATTGACTATGGGGATCACTCCCAGTCCCAGTAGTTCTTGAAAAGTGTTGTAAGCGTTGAGATAGCGGCTACGCTGTACTAAGTCACTGCGAGTTAATAATACTTGAGCGATCGCCTGTTGCAAGGTAGTAAATAAATCATCGTATATCCGAATTAACCTGCCTTGTCCAACTGCTGCTACAGCCTGTTTCAGTGCGATCGCTTTGGGACGTTCAGTTAAACCCAACCGCGCACAACCTACCCCCACAGCCCCAGAGGAAACCAAAATTACCCGATGTCCTTGGTGTCTTAAATGGCAGAGTGTTTCCGCTAAAGTAGCGATGGTAGAAAGTGCTAATTGTCCCGTTTCTGGTTGGGTTAGGCTAGAAGTACCGATTTTGACAACAATTGTTAATGACATCTTTCAATTTTAGATTTTAGATTTTAGATTTTAGATTTCAGATTAGACATCTTGTATGAGTTTTTTAGACCTCTACCCTAAAGCACAAGCCAGATAAACAGACTAAAGCCAATGGAAACAAGCTTTTAGGCTTTAAATCTACCCACATTAGATTTAATCCAAAATCTGAAATCCAAAATTGTAAAGCGCCAATCCCTCTATAGTGAAGGCTGACGCTTTACGGAAGTATATTTACTTAGTATGAGTTAAGGTCTTTTTTGGCTGACCCCATGTTATTAATACTTATGATCCCCGATTTTTAGATTCAAGTAAGATTCCTTAATGATTTCTTTAGATTTACTTTCCTGACGATTTCTCAACTTTTGTGAATCTTCTTTTTCTTGGGGGTAATAGAGGCTCCCAGAATCTCAGATATCCAAACTTCAAAGTTGCGGATGGGATGAGAGCGCAGAGCCGCGTCTGCATGGACAATCGGTTCAACTAAAATTGTAAACATTCCCAGGCGATTACCTGCTATGACATCGGTAAACAAGCGATCGCCTACCATCCCCACTTGATGCACTGGTAGATCCATTGTCCTCACTGCTGCCCTAATTTTGCGGCGGGAAGGCTTGGCTGCACCCAAATAGTAAGGTAGATTGAGCGATCGCGCAATTCCACCAATTCGCGCTTCACTCAGGTTGTTACTCACCAAGCACAGTGCAGTACAGGTGCGAATTTGCTCCACCCACTCTCGTAGTTCTGGGGAAGCCATCCCCACTGTAAAGGGTACCAAAGTTTCATCTACATCCAATACCAGCCCCTTCAGCCCGTATTGTTGGATAATATCTGGTGTTAGCTTCAATACTGAACCTTCTAAAATCAAGTCAGGTTGCAAAAGATTGTTCCAGGCCATAGTCACCAGTCAAATTTAAATTGCTCTAGACAAATGAGCATAACCCAATATAGTTTAGTTAGTCGAACTCCATCCTGGCATATCTCCCTGAACACTTTGAGATAAAATCCCTAAAATCTTATCTATCTCTTTGATGTAATAATTACTCAAATCAATAAATATATCGTTTTCTTCTAACTTCAAAAACTTCCAAATATCACCCGTTGTTACCGCGCCGTAAATTTTTCTGATTTCATTTCCTTCTTGTTGATTAAACAATTGTGCTGCCAACATTGCGGCAGCACATTGACCTAATCCACCTTTAATATTTTCATTTTTGGCTTCAATAATAACCACCACAGGCACATTAATTGTTAGTTGCTCTTTAGAACGACTGATGATAAAGTCACAGTATCCATTCAGACCATTTTCTGGATCTACATTAAAATCTGTTCCCGAAAATAAACTAATTGGATAATTAGCCCTGCGTCTTACTTCCAATAATATCGGAGTGATAATCATTTCTGAACGGGCTTTTTCAGTATTAATTGCTAAAGCCAGTTCTGTAGTTTCTTCTAAAGAATTTTTGAGTTGATCACTTGCCTGTAAAGGTTTTATGTCGCCGCATAAATCAGTTTCTTCATCAATGCGGATGCTGAATGACTTTTTAAATTTACTTAATGTAAAGTCGCTATAAGCCATTTTCAGCACTTCATACTGATTTTGGATTTTGGAATTTTAGATTGAAAATCTCTACAAACTAAAATGCTTTTTACAGGATTTTAAACAAAACTAAGCTAAAAAACATCTAATTTGCATATTAAAATTTTCTCAACATCTTGTGGGGTGGGCATCTTGCCCGCCTTGATTATGCAAATTAAATGCCGATTAGCTTAATTGTCACAATTTAGTGTTTCATTGCTTTTTCATTTAATGAGACATGGTAAAACTTTAAGTAGATTGTGCTGAAAATGAAAATTCCTAATTAAAAAATTCAAAATGAAAATATAACATTTTGAATTTTTAATCTTATTCAACTTCATTAAAAAGATGTTCTTCTAACAGAGGTTGCACTTCCCGAAACTCCTCTGGAGAGAGTAGTTGCGGTTCACCTGTTTTCGCTATTCGGGCAAAAAACAATAGGGGATCGAGGGGTGTATAAATTGCATACTCCTGATCTTCATCATAGAAGCTAGCGAGTAACTGTAATTGCTCAGGCTCTAAATCTGCTTCTTCATCTTCGATTTCTAAGGTGAAGAGTTCTGATTCATCAACTGGCGGTAAATCACCTTCAACAGTCAAAGCATAAGCTGTATTCTTCAAGATCAGGTTCTGCTCAGATAGTACAGCTTGGGCATTAGCAAAAATTTGCTCAATGATGGCGTCATCTTCTACCAGAACTGCTTCTTCTTCCTCACCGTCACCTTCCCAAGAAAAAATTTCTACAGGTGAGTCTACAGGAAGAAGTAAAACGTATTCTTGCTCATCAACCTCAAGGCGATGCTCTACGTAACAGTCGAGCGATCGCCCTTTTTCATCGGTTAAAGTGATGGAACCCGCATGAGCGTTATCATTTTCTTCAGGAAATGGAGAGGAAAACATAGCCGAAATGTAGAAATTTAATAAATACCAGCAACTTGGAAAATCGCTTAACTATATTAATGACATACTATGTCAACCAAATAGCTTTATACGTAGATGCAACTGCTGGCTAATCGTTTTTAGAATATCATGTTGAAAGGTATCAATATTCAATAGCCGCAACTGAACTGCGGGAACTGGCACGCTTCACATCCAGCCATTGTTGCAAAATCAAAGCGGCTGCCTTGCGATCAATTAAACCTTTATGGCGTGACGGGGAGCGGTTCTCAGCTATCAGCAGTTGCTCTGCTTGAAATGAAGTTAATCGCTCATCCATATATTCCACAGGTAGATTTAGCGCTTTCGCAAGTCTTTTAGTAAATTTCTGAACTTGACGTGCCTGAAATCCTAGTGAGCCATCCATTGAATAAGGTAAGCCCATAACTAGAAGTTGCACCTCACGTTCATTGACTATTTGGCGGATTTGCTCGACATCCTGCTCAAAAGATGTGCGCTCAATTGTGGTGATTCCCGTGGCAATTAAACCCGTGCGATCGCACCCAGCCACGCCAATGCGCTTGCGACCAAAATCTAGTCCCAACGCTGAAATAAACGGTTTTGCTTGCCCCTGGGATATCACACTAATTCTCCTGCTGTGCATCTGCTGATTCAGAAATCGGCGATGCTTCAATACTAGGGTTTTTTCCCGAAAAGTTAATCGGTTCTGACAAGCTTTGCAGTGGTTTATCTGACGATGGCAGCTTTCCTGGTTGTATCCATGACATCCCACCTGGTATAGGTTTACGTGTCGGTTGTAAACCTTGCAACATATCAGTCCACTGGATTCCTTCTAAGGAAACAAATTTAGACTCCCGTAGCTTGTGCCACACAGAGCGAGACATAACTAATGTATGTTCTATGCGTTTCGCCCCAATTCGCTCCAAATATTCTTCTCGCTCTGCCTGATAGTCTGAGGAAGCTAGTTGTAACCCTTGCTGGGGAAAATCTTGGGCAATCCGAGCCAGTTGAGATAGCAATTCTGGATATAGCCAAGTGTAAGCAGGATGAACTGTCAGCGTTGCAGCATGGGGAACTTCACCATTCCGATCAAGTTGCACCTGAAAATAGCCGATCGCCGCTTTGCGTTGGGGTTCAAACACATAACCACTGATTACTTCCATTTTAGTCAGCCATTGCTTCACTGCATCAGTTAAAGCGCCGAACAAACTAGTTTTAAAGTCGCGGGTATTGCGGTCAAAAACCTGACGTACCAAAGGTGGCATCGATGCAGTATCTAATTGATATAGCAATTGGGCATCAGCATTACTCACTGGCAAGAGGTTGGGCAAATCTGGCTCTGCTTGTGCCAATTCAGCCAGTAATTCTGGCCCAATTTCCCAGTATGTCATTTCTGCCAGACGCTGAAATCCATTTTGTCGATATAGTGCCAGCGCCTCAATGTCATTGATGTTAACTTCCAGTAACCAAGTGCGAGCTTCCAACATCGATTCAAAGCAATGACGCAAAAGTTGCGAACCAATTCCTTGTTTATCGACACCACGCTCTAGTAGCACTTGATCAATTCGCCAAGTACTGCGTGTGCGGTTAAAAGGTGACACTTGAATCATTCCTAGAAGCATCCGCCCTTGTTCTGCTACATAAGCACAGAGGCGATACTGGAGCGGGTTAGGAAACCAACTTAAAAATTTGAGTAATCCATACCAGCGACGCAGCATGAGCATCTGGCTGATGGCAAAACCTGCTCCCTTGGGAGTGAGGGCTGCGAATGACTCTTGAGTTATACGCTCAATGCCGTCCAGATCCCGGTATTGGACTGGTCGGATAACAACGCTGAGGTTTCTGGGAAGTAATGAAGTCATTTTTATTCGAGCCGACATTTAGCCTTAACTAACTGCTCTTAAAAGGAACTGCTGCAATAATCTTAACTAGTTTCTGCTCTCTACTATTGTGCCAAAAGGGTAATTCTAGTAACTTAATACTTAAAAAAGCAGAAAAGCAGACCTTGTGAGAACACCATTGGCATTGACCCAACAACATCTGCCCTTATTCTATTTGAATTTTGATTAAAGTTTGTATATATTTATAGCCCTTGTCGAGAAACTAGCTTTTCAAAGTGGGCTTGGGTTTGATGGAGTAATTGCTGGCGACTATCTACCAGTGTTTGTTTCAGGGTTGGAACAAGATTGCGAGCTTGCAGAGTCATGTGAAGTTGCAGGTTGGCGACATATTCACTAAAATCTTGATTCACTTCGTCTGCGATCGCATCCGTTAATAAATTTGATTCCATTGCCACTGTGTTCTCCTGTGTTAATCCTGTGCTGTTTCTCTTCATAACCAAAAACTATCACGTTGTTTGGACTAACTTCTTAATTTGCAATGAAGTTTAACGCTTATAGCGGGATAGCGATGTCTACGATCGGCTATGACGCTCTCTACGAGACGCTAAAAGCGAACGCGGACTGACTAACGCTTCTCTACGAGACGCTACGCGAACGCTATCGGTGTCGCCAGTCCATTGCCAGTCCATTAAAATCTCAAACCAACACCACCTTGTACAGAGATCGCTGTACCACCGCTATCACGGTAGGCATCAAAAGCGATGATGGCGTTGCCAAAAAGGACAGTATTGCTATTTGGGATCATATAATCAATGCCCGGTTGTAAAGCAAAACTAATTTTGTCCCCTACAGGAGAAGAATCACCACCACCAGCCAGTACCAATCCAGCACCCAGGTAGGCATCAGCTTGCCAGTTAAGAGGTAAATCGTAAGAAACCGTTGGCACAACTGCCGTATTCCGACCAATTAGCACTTGAGCGCGGAGTGAAATTGGCGCTTCCAGAAGCTTGTAGCGTCCCGCTATCACCCCCCCCAACTGGATACCATCGGTAATCCCAACAGTGGGACCTATACCGATATAACTGCCATAAGCGACTTGAGCTTGTGCTGGTTTCGTAGTCACCAGACTCAAGACCAAGCCAGCCCCCAACACTGAAACCAAAGATGGAATATACTTCATAACCGAACTCCTCACACCATTTTGTTATTGGGCATTGGTTATTCCCCTTGTCTCCCTCATCTCCCTCATCTCCCTGCCCCTCTGCCCCTTCTATTCTACGGGCAACGGGAATGAATGCCCCCTTGAGTACAAATGTATGCTAATTGCTTGGCATCTAGATTTTTGGCTTGAGAAAAATCAACGCCTTGGACTACGGCAGATACTGAGCCTAAATCTGGGGTTTTGACAAATTGATCTGCTGGATCTTGTTTACTAGGAGCGAGAATTGTCCCCTTAAAATCTGCTCCGGCGACATTTGCCCCTCGTAAATCTGTCTGACTCAGGTCGGCATTTTGCAAGTTAACGTTTTCCATTTGGGCAGAACGCAAAACAGCACCAGCTAGACGAGTAGCACTAAGGTTAGCATTGCTGAGATTAGCATGATCCAAATAGGCTCCTGATAAATCTGCCCCTTGCCAATCAGTATTAGTTAAGTTCGCAAAGGATAATTGTGTTCCGATCGCACTGACGCGTCCTAAACGCGCCCCGTACAAATTGGCTTCGTTCAATTTAGCATCACCTAAATCGGCTCCAGTTAAACTGGCTCTTTCCAAAACTGCGTTTCGCAGATCGGCTCCTACTAGTTGGGTGCTATTGAGTTTGGCGTCATATAGACGCGCATTGGATAAGTTGGCTCTGTTGAGAGTGGCGCGGCTCAAATCAGTACGGTTCATCAAGACGCGACTGAGGTTAGCATCAGTCAGATTGGCTTGCTGCAACTGAGCTTGGCTTAAATCAGCCATTACATCGTCGTAAGTATCCCAGCGTCCATCTTCACCTGCACTTCGGAAGCGGCTACCTTTCAAACTAGCTTGGTTAAGATTTGCAGATTTTAACTTAACTCCTGATAAATCAACGTTGTCTAGTACCAAGTTGAAGAAGGAACTTCCGGGAGTACCGCTTTGACCTAATTGGGTGCTACTAAGGTCAACACCGTTGGTTTTACCACTGTAAACGGAGAGAATCTTGTTGATCGTCCTCTGGTTTCTTTGTAACTGCCCTTGCCGTAATTCCCGTTCTTGGCTTGCAGTGCTACCCACAGACTCCAATTCACCCACCAAAAACTGATTTTTATTTTTTAGTTCCGGGATGGCTTGGGGTCCGACAGTTGTCAAGGCTTGTTGAATCGTATCCAGAAGGCTGGGGTTGGTTTCGCTAACCAATAAATCCGCCAGAAATTTAATGGACTGTGGATCATTAAGACCACCTATAGCCAGAATTGCACTTTGGCGTTGCTCATTAGTCGCCCCAGAGTTGGGACTCAATTGTTTGACAAGTTCGAGGAACTGTTGGCTGTTGATTTGGTTAGTTGCTCGCTGAGATTGTTGAACTTGGATATAAACTTGAGTGCCGATTAAAGTTGCCAACACAGCAGTCATACTCGTCAGCCCTACCCCAAACAAAGTCAGATTAGGATTTTGCTGTATTCGCCGCCAGAGATTAGGTGAGTGTTCGGTTTGGGCTGCGGCTAATTCTTCATTTCCCTCTTGCCATTCTTCTGGTTCATAATTACCGCCAGCAGACTGAGCTTGTCTGTTGCTAGTTAATAGTGCATCTATTGTATAAGTGCCTGCAAGTTGATCGTGGAATGCGCGACGCCCTCGGCGCGATGGTAAGCCTATCCCTTCACCCACAATCATTAACAAAGACAAAAATGTGAATAATCCTAAATTTGGAAAAGCAAAGCTGTAGCGCCACAGTAGATAAGCGATGGAAATGGGTACAGTCCAACGCCCAATTCCTTCTCTAATCACAACTGCTCCCAATCCGGGCGGCTTCCCTTGCTCGTTGACAACCCGCACTTTTAACCAACGTTTCGGAAGTGTGCTACCAGTCTTAGCTAGTAAATACAATTGCCACCACGAGAGAGTTACAGGCGCTAACAGGGCAATTGTCCACAAAATATTAGTTGGCCATGCGACGTTAACGATGCCATAGCTCACAGGTAGAGCGAGGGGTCTAGCGATCGCTCTACCTGTTACTACCAGCACAGGGTTAAGGGGCACTCGGTTCACATCGCTTCTAGAATTGGCATAAACACCAACGCCAAAGGGAATCAACCCACTGGTAACTACTAGTGTGATTTCAGCCGCCCAAGCAGCAAAACGCCTACTTGCTAGCAACAGCGACTTAGCTTTTTCCGGTTTTTTTGATTGATCGGATTGATTACTAGTTCTTTTGACAATTGGTGACGTCATCGGATAATTCCCTTTGATATTATTTCTACGCCGCGATCGGCACAATTAAAATAAACTAAGCTAATCAGCAAAAAGAAAAGCATATTGAAATAGGATTTAGGAGTCAGAAGTCAGGAGCCTTTTATATTCTGGCTCCTGACTCTCATAACTCCGGGCAGAGTGCCAAGTAAATGCATATCAACTTATTGCTTACGTTGAAAGCTACCAGACACAAAAAATTTGTATCCAACATACACTAACACTGCCAAAAGTGCCAGAGTGATTACAGATGCAACCAGTTTAAACACTGTTTGCAGCATCACCAAGCCTACTAGCACCGTCACACCCGAAACTACCAGCTTTTTTACCCCAGACAAGCTGTTGAACCAAATCTGAAATCGCTCCAGTTGCAAGTTCAAGTTCGCAAACACAGACTGAGGCGTTTGTTTTTGTGGTTGTGGAACCACCCCAGGTGGGGAATTAATCTCTGCCTCTAGCCGATCGAGGCGACGCTGTAAGTCTTCTTCTGGTTGAGAATTCATCAATCTTTTCTACATGAGATAGCATACTTATTCAACAATAGACCAACCAAATTCTATTTTTGGTAGTTGTCTTAGTGATTTTAGCTAATGTCTGTGAGTGCAAGAACTTTCTGCACAGGGAAAAATTATGTTTTTTCTTGCTGCTTTCCAGACATCAATTCTAGAGATGTTGCAATGCAATGTCTCTACACACACCCATCAAACCTTCACAAACAATCCTTAAACAAATGGTATTGCTTTATACGGCACATTTTGGAACCATGACGGATTGCTGTCGTCTATATAAATCAGACTGTATAACAATATTGCTCTAAAAAAATCTGGAGCATTAATTAAAATGAAGACGCTTAGGCTACTTGCAATTGTTCCCACTGCTTTGGCGATGAGTTTGGTTTTCACTGAGGCTAATTTGGCACAGACACCAACAACCCAAATTAATCGGAATTTCCAACCAGATCCAGTGGTTTTGAAGGGAAAGTCTGGGGGAACTGTCAAAAGTAATTGTGGCAATATCACCACTGAACCTAATCAAGTTATCCAGGTTACAGAGTCACTGCCTTATTTGCGATTAACAGTAGAGAGTCAAGGGAAGCCAACGCTGCTGATTGACGGGCCTGGGGGGCGCTTTTGTGTAATGGCAGATAGCTACTCTGGAGACAAGGCAGAACTTTCTGGTTACTGGCAGCCAGGAAAATACTCGCTGTATGTGGGCGAACTATCCCAAGGACAGTATCGCTACAACCTCTCAATCTCGCAAAAAAATAAATAGTCATTGGGCACTTGTACTGAGCGTACCCCTTCCCTACGGGACGCTACGCGAACGGGGAAGCAAGCTACGCGTAGCGTCTCTCTCGTAGAGAAGCCGTTGGCGCAGCCTCTCCAAGAGTTGTATTGGGCATTGGGCATTCTTGAGAGGTTAAACTGCTATATTATTTGTGAATAATTAATAAAACTTTAATACTTTATTTCAAGTTTTTCCCAGCACAAAAATTTGACTATTTGAGAAAATAACTTTATCTTCAAATGTCAAGAATTAGTCATTAGTCAGTTACTAAGCTGTTACGTATTTAATTTGTATATGTGATGCGCTCATGTTGCCCGCACTACAATAATTTTACGTTTTCGTGTTATACAATTTAGCTCCACATCAGCTTAATGACTAATGACTAATGACCAATGACCAATGACCAATGACTAAGGCGATTTACAGGAATAAATATACCACCGCCGTTGGTTTCGACTTCGCTCAACCAACGGAGAGATCGAGAGTTGAGCGAAGCGATGCACTGAGCGTAGTCGAAGTGTCGAAACTCGCCAACACAGGTATTTTCTTTCTCGGAAATCACCTAATGACCAATGACTAATCTTCCAGTGATTGGGCTGGAACTTCGACAGCAGTGACATCAATTGTGCCTTCTGGTGTCAAGCGCTGAAAATGACTATTTTGTACTAACAATGACTCTCCACAGTTAGGACACTGCAATTGACTGTTATTTAAACCTGTAAATTGGTATCCACAGACGGGACACTGATCAGCAATCAAGTTGCGTTGCAGCCACCAACGAAAGCCAAAAAAAGCCACAATGGGTGCCAACAACACCAATCCGAAAATAATTAGCAACGAATTAACTAACCAACCCAAGCCCACTGATGCTAGCAACCAAACAACTGCCAGCAGGGTGAGCCAAGGGCGGAGATTTAAAAGATTCAATTGAAATGACTTAAAGCTCATTTTTTAAATGTCGTCCTGCTCTCCTTCTAGGATAGCGATTTTAGTCATTTGTTATTGGGACTCAAAACTGAGGATAGAAGCATTTTTTGCAAGTGCTGTTGAAAGGCATCTATACCAAACAGAGCGATCGCTTGTTCTCGCAGCCAATGTCCATCACATCGCCGATCATCCCCTTGAAGCATTTCTATACAAGCTGCGGCTACAGCATCAGGACTGCGGTGTGGTACTCGCCACCCCAGTTTACCATCTTGCAAAGGGTCAGCAGAGCCATCGTCGTCACCAGATAATACGGGCACTCCACAAGCCATTGCTTCTAAATAAACAATGCCAAAGCCTTCTTGCGAAGGCATAATATATGCATCAGCAAGGCGGTAATGTTCCATTAATTCTTCTGTAGCCACGAAACCAGCAAATACAACGCGATCGCTCACACCTAAATATGCAGCTAACTGTGCCAATCGTGGTTGGTCATCACCCCGACCAATTACCAAATATTTGGCTTCTGGGAAAACTTGAGCGATCTGTGGTAACGCCCGAATGGTGACATCTACACCTTTGTAAATATCCCCCGACCATAACCGCGCTACTGTCATTAATACTTTAGCACCAGTTAAGCCATACTTATCAACTAAATTTGGCTGCTTGGAACCAGGAGTAAATTTATCCCCATCAATTGCACAAGGCATCATTTGTACTATTTTCGGGTTTAGACCATTGGCAACACAAGCGCGATCGCGGCTGTAGCGGCTAATTGTCCAAATTCCAGCTGCTGATGTCAGGGCGCGACGTTCTTGATTTTTCAGTGGTTCCCAGACTTCTTTTCCGTAAGTTAGCACGGTGTAAGGAATTCCCAAGGGACGGCAAAGAGTTTGGATTAATACTGCTAAGTTCATATGACCGCAGAAAACTTGCTGCGGTCGGCTTTGCAATAGACACTTAAGTAAGGCTGCTGCCATTTGCAGTCTCCCCAAATCAGGAGACTGATTTTTAAAGTAATGAAATTTTAAGTTCTCGTCTTCAAAGGGATTTAAGCTATCACGACTATCTCGGAGCAAAAAGACTTCTGCTTTATAGTCTTGGCTCAATCCTAGATAGGCGCGAAAAATATCTTTTATATATGATTGAATACCGCCTTCGTGGGCAAAAATTTCTAAAAATACGAAGACATGGTTAGTTTTTTTGTTAATTTTATCACTTAATTTGAGGTTTTCTGTCACTGTAATCATACTCATATTAGATTTACACTTGCGGTAAGGGCGCGATCGCACCAGTTTGTAACCGCTCTAAATCTGTTTTCACCATTTTTTCTAAAAGTTGCTCAAAGCTAATTTGGGGTTCCCAGCCGAGGTTTCTTTTAGCTTTACTGGGGTTAGCTACTAGTTGAAAATGCTCATCTTGTCGCAACAAGCTAGTATTTAGGACTACATACTGCGTCCAATCCAATCCGACAGACTCAAAGGCGGTAGCAACTAAATCTCTAACACTGTGTAGTTTCCCAGTGCCAATTACATATTCTTCTGGTTCATCAACTTGCAACATCAACCACATCGCTTCTGCATAATCTCCGGCAAAGCCCCAATCGCGTTTGGCATCTAGATTACCCATTTCTAAGGTGTCAGCTAAACCCAATTTAATCGAGGCGGCTGCTAAAGAAACTTTCCGTGTCACAAATTGAGGTGCGCGGAGAGGAGACTCGTGATTATATAAAATTCCGCTACAGGCAAATAGTCCATAGCGCTGTCTGTGATGCACCATCGTCCAGTGGGCATGCATTTTGGCCGCAGCGTAGGGATTTTTAGGACGAAAGGGGGTTTCTTCATCTTGAGGCGAAATAAATACATCGCCAAACATTTCTGAACTGCTGGCTTGATAAAATCTAGTAGACAAACCAACTTTTCGTACTGCTTCCAAAAGTCTGGTAGCCGTACCAGTGATCAAATCTAGGGTTCCCAATGGATCGTTCCAAGAGTCGGGTACAAAACTGGGAGCCGCTAAATTGTAAATTTCTTGGGGACGTAGTTGTTCAACTGCGGTCAACAGCGCCGCATGATCTCTCAAGTCAACGGTAAAAATTTCTACCTGATTTGCTAGTGTTCCCAATTTTGTTAAATTAGGTTGTCGATGGGGGGGTACTAGTCCGACAACTCGATAACCACGGTTGAGGAGCAAATGGCTGAGATAGTAGCCATCTTGACCAGTAATTCCTGTAATTAGGGCTGTCTTAGTCATAATTTTCTCCCCATTCCTTCTATCTCTTTAACCACTAAATGGCACTTGTTGGAGAACAAAAATTAAAACTCTCAACACTGCTGACAAATCTTAACAAGGGAGTTAGTCTAACTCGAATGCTATCTCTACTATATTCACTAATTCTTTTTATACAAAAACATTCTTTGAGATTTTACAAAAAAATCATAATAACTAAGCAATTTTACGTAAAAAATATGTTACTCCTATTCAAATAATTTTGAAAAAGGAGTATACTTTTATCAATCAAATCACCATATATTTAAGCAGAGATTGAAAACCTACATTGACTTTTCCTGTGGAACACTACAGTGTAGGTAATTCACTTTTGTGCTTCTACAGAGTATTTGACGATGAGCAGGCAATTTCTACCATCTGCACCACGTTCGTATACAACACGATCAGCTAACCGCCTCAGCAGAAACCATCCATACCCGCCTACTTGCAGAGTACCTGGGACTGGTTCTGCGATCGCATCAGGATTGAAAGGTTTTCCATAATCCCAAATTCTAATCTCTAGTCGGTCAATCCACAGATAAATGTTAATCTCAATGGTTGTTTCCGGCGGTAGAGCATGATGAGCGTGACGTACAGCGTTGGTAAAGCCTTCTGCTAATGCTAAATTGAGGCGATCAAGTTGGGTTTTTGACCAGCCAAGTTGAGACAAGTGTCGCAGACAAAATTGCTCAAACCATTCTTGCACCTGGTTTAAGAGTCTGAGTTCGCTCTTAACCATCAGATGCTCTTGCTGCACTATGCTAAACATTAACTGTGACTTGAATATAAGTAAACCCAAGTTGCTAGTTATTAAATTTTGCGCTCTTCGCAAAATTTCTCTGATATAGAAAAATCTAAACTTACATATTTTGTGTACCAAAATACAAAACATGAGGGATTTTGGCATTTCGAGGGTTGTAACTAGCAACTTACGTTAAGTAAGTGAAAAATGGTTGTATTTGTTGACCATGCCAAGATGCAATCTGAATTATTAAAATTGACGCCTGTTGATTGTTTTCAAAAGCACATCTGCATCTGCTCTTGAAACTACAGGCGTCAAAGCACTTTGTGGTGACTAATTTAGAATAGTCCCAAGGTCAAAGATTTATCCAATGGTAAAGCAGCGCCAATACCCAGCCACAGAGTGACAAGGGTACCAAAAAGGAATACTGTGGTCGCAACTGGGCGACGGAAGGGATTTTGGAACTTATTCACGTTCTCAATAAAGGGAACGAGGATTAGCCCAACTGGTACGGAACCCATTGCTAACACTCCTAAAAGTTTGTTAGGAAGCGATCGCAAAATTTGGAAGACTGGATACAAGTACCACTCTGGCAAAATTTCCAATGGTGTGGCGAAAGGATTTGCTGGTTCACCGGTCATTGCGGGATCTAGCACAGCTAGAGCCACAATTGCAGCGAAGGAACCCATGATCACAATTGGAAAAACGTAAAGTAGGTCATTAGGCCAAGCGGGTTCACCATAGTAGTTGTGACCCATGCCTTTAGCGAGTTTGGCTCTTAACTGAGGATCGCTCAGGTCAGGTTTTTTTTGTGTTGACATTTTGAAATGTGCTCTCCTGCTTAAGTTAAATTAAAGCATTTATGAAAGCTATCAGCTACTAGGCAACCAGCAGGCGGCAAAAGCGTTTGTCTATCTACAGTCAGCCGCCTGGAGGCTATCTACAGCTTTAGGCTTCAGATACAAGTGTTTGTTTTTTGGAACTTATGTGCGATCAATTTCTGGTGTTTCATCAGTTTAAAACAAACAACCTCATCTGAAAACTGACAAATATTGCCTTTCGCTAATAGCTGAGATTACAAGGGACCGGAAATGCCTTGCTTGCGGATCATCAAGAAGTGAAACAGCATAAAGACTGCAATCAACCAAGGCAGTACAAAGGTGTGTGCGCTGTAGTAACGGGTTAGTGTTGCTTGACCAACACTCGAACCGCCACGCAGTAGGTCAGAAATCAGAACACCAACCACGGGGATTGCTTCTGGTACACCACTAACGATTTTCACAGCCCAGTAGCCAATTTGATCCCAAGGTAGAGAATAGCCGGTGACTCCAAAGGAAACTGTAATTACAGCGAGGATGACACCACTGATCCAGGTTAATTCGCGGGGCTTTTTGAAACCACCAGTCAGGTAAACCCGGAAGGTGTGCAAAATCATCATCAACACCATCATGCTGGCAGACCAACGATGAATGGAGCGAATTAGCCAACCGAAACTTACTTCATTCATGATGTACTCCACTGAGGAGAAAGCTTCAGTCACAGTTGGCCTGTAGTAGAACGTCATCGCAAATCCAGTGGCAAACTGGATCAGAAAGCAAACTAGGGTAATTCCACCCAGGCAGTAAAAGATATTGACGTGGGGAGGGACGTACTTACTAGTGACGTCTTCAGCGATCGCCTGAATTTCTAGGCGTTCCTCAAACCAGTCGGAAACGTTGGCCATACAATCTCAAGTTCCTAAAAGTCAGTTGCGGTTGATAAATCCCGAAGTTCTGAATCGGCAAAAGCCTTCGTTCAGACTTCTCTCCCAATTAGCAAGTTTGGGATTTTAGTAAAGGGGAGTTTTGTTTGCTTGTTAGCTTTTGGCGTGCTAAGAGACTTCAGAAACTTTACACTCTGTAAAGACGGAATATATTGCGATCTCTTTACGCCCCTACACACAAAATGGTGGACACAAAGTAGATTTTATCCTTTGGTGAGTGGATACGATGCATCAGTTGACTGAACAACTTGATGAGAAAAATGCACCACTTCTATAAAAAAAGTAACATAATCGAGAGATAGATTTCATCAACAACAGGGCAATTGGGCATTATCTAGGCAATTTGGGTTGAGGTGGAATTGATAATGGGGTTCATGAACAAACAAGTCTTTCGGGTTGGATTTTCATTGTTAATGGCGTTTTGGTTGGCGTTGGGTACGCTGACACAGCCGGCGCTGGCTTTGACGACAGAACAAAAGCTGGTTTCGGAAGTTTGGCGAATTGTTAATCGCACTTATCTAGATGAGACGTTTAATCATCAAAACTGGGCAGCAGTAAGGCAAAAGGCACTCCAGAAGCAGATCACAGACTCAAATGCTGCTTATACGGCAATTGGGAAGATGCTCAAGAGCCTTGACGATCCTTTTACCCGCTTTTTAGATCCAGAGCAGTACCGCAGCTTACAGGTCAATACTTCTGGGGAACTCACTGGGGTAGGATTACAAATTGCCTTGAATCCTGAGAATGGAAAGTTGGAAGTAGTGGCTCCTATAGCAGGTTCACCAGCAGATAAAGCGGGAATTAGACCACGCGATCGCATTCTCAAAATCGAAGGCGTTCTGACTGAGAATCTGACTCTTGATGAAGCTGCAACTAGAATGCGCGGCCCGAGTGGCAGCCTGGTGACTCTCCTGATTGAACGGGACGGAGAGGCAGAAACGGAAATTAGACTGACACGCGATCGCATTGCTCTTAACCCTGTGGTCTCAGAATTGCGTGTTTCCCCTGAGGGTACACCTATTGGCTACCTTCGCCTCACACAATTTAATGCCAACGCTTCAACAGAATTGGCACACGCTATTTCTAGTTTAGAAAAAAAGGGCACTGATGCCTACATTCTGGATTTACGAAATAATCCTGGGGGGTTATTGCAATCAGGAATTGAAATCGCCCGTCTGTGGTTAGACTCCGGGACTATCGTCTACACTGTTAACCGACAAGGCATTCAGGGTAGTTTTGCAGCCCTTGGGCCAGCCCTAACCAAAGATCCTCTGGTGATTTTGGTGAATCAAGGAACTGCCAGTGCCAGTGAGATTCTCGCCGGCGCACTCCAAGATAACGATCGCGCCCAATTGGTAGGCGAAACCACCTTTGGTAAGGGCTTAATTCAATCCTTATTTGAATTATCAGATGGTTCAGGTTTAGCAGTCACAATTGCTAAGTATGAAACTCCTCAACATCGAGATATTAACAAACTAGGTATTAAGCCGGATAAAGTGATTTCCCAACCAGCTATTAACCGTGAACAGATTGGTACCGAAGCGGATCTGCAATATCAAGCAGCAGTGGAACTTTTGGTTAAAAACTCGGTGGTGGCGGGGAAGGCGTAAAAAGTTAGGAGTTAGGAGTTAGGAGTTAGGAGTTAGGAGTTTGGAGGAGCAATTCACTTATGGGATTCAACCCCGGATGAATTGAAGCAGTCTTTCCAGGATTGTGGTTAGATCAATCTCTCGATTTATACTGAAACTTTAGATGGACGGTATCGCCGCTCCTATGTGCTGTGGCGTGAACTGATTACCCCGACAATTGTGCTGGAATTTGCTTCGGGCAATGGATCGGAGGAGCGCGATCAAACTCCCTTCAAGGGAAAATTTTGGGTGTATGAGCGGGTGATGCGGGTTCCCTACTACGGCATTTATGAAATCATTAGCGGGAAGTTAGAGGTTTATCACCTTGTCGATATTGTTTATGAGAAACTCACCCCCAATGAACGTGGACATTATCCAATTTTGCCGATGCAGGTTGAGTTAGGGTTATGGCAAGGTAGCTATCAAAATCAGGAAATGCTGTGGTTGCGGTGGTGGGATTTGTCGGGAAATCACCTGCTAATTGGCAACGAGCAGGTGGTTTTGGAACGCCAACGGGCAGAGCAAGAACGCCAACGGGCAGAAGTCGCTGAACGGGAATTAGCTCACCTGCGTAGGCGTAGCCCGTCGTAGACATCGCTCTTGCAACGTCAAGATCCTTCCTAAGCTGTCTCATTAATCGGAAGTTGGATCGTAAATTCTGTCCCCTGTCCCAGGGTAGAATCAACCGCGATCGCTCCGCCATGTTTTTCTACAATAATTTGACGAGCGATCGCTAATCCTAACCCTGTACCTTTACCCACAGCTTTCGTCGTAAATAAATGGTCAAATATCTTTTGTTTAAGCTCTTCAGTCATTCCTTTCCCATTGTCAGCAATGGCAATTTTTACCAAATTATCTGAAGAGGAAGTTGTAATTATAATGCAGTTAGCATTAGCTTTAATTTCCTCAAAACAACATCCATTATTCGATTCTTCCAACGCATCAATGGCGTTTGCTATAATATTCATAAATACCTGATTTAATTGTCCAGGGAAACAATCAATTTCAGGTAACTCTCCATACTCAGTTATTACTTCAATTGCTGGACGTTGTTCATTAGCCTTAAGACGATGTTTCAAAATTAAAATCGTGCTTTCGATGCCTTGATGAATATTAAATGGCACTTTATAATCTCTATCAGCACGAGAGAAAGTGCGGAGACTCGTGCTGATATTTTTCAGGCGATCGCACGCCATACTCATAGAATCAATCATCTTGGGTAAGTCTTCTAAGCTATAATCCAAGTCGATTTCTTCGGCATGGTTAAGAATTTCATCACTCGCATTAGACAAGGTTTCTTGATAGAGTTTTAAGTGTTCGATAATATCAGCAAAGGTAGGTTTAGCTTGTTTGAGGCTGGCAGCAATAAAACCAAGGGGATTATTCATTTCGTGAGCTACCCCAGCAACTAAGTTGCCTAGTGCTGACATTTTTTCACTTTGGACAATTTGTAATTGGGCGTTTTGCAGATCCGTTAGCGCTTGTTCTAAGTCTTGTGATTTTTGCTGCAAGGCAAGTTCAGCAAGTTTGCGTAAGCGAAGCTCCTCATAGACATCGCTAATATCTCGCATCGCAACTACTGCACCAAGTTTGTTACCCGAAGAATCGAAGATTGCTTGTCCGCTTGCTAATAAAATTCTTTTAGAACCATGCTTCGGCGCAATTACCATTTCGGCATTTTCAACGATTTCCCCTTGTAAGGCGCGAAACAGAGGAATTTCTGTTTTAGATAGGGGTGTTTGACCATCAATTTGATAGAGATCGAAGTGTTCTGACCATTGTTCTGGTGCTAATGATTCTACTGGTAAGCCATGAAATTCACGAGTTGCTTTGTTAAATAGAATCAATTTGCCACTAGCATCGCAAACAACAATCCCATCTGTAATATTGTGAATAATGGCATTCAAGAACTCTCGTTCTTTGGCTAGAGATGCTTCGGCCTGTTTGCCATTGCTAATATCAACCACCACCCCATCCCATAGAATTGAGCCATCGGCTTGTCGCTCTGGCCGAGCCGCAGATTGAATCCATTTCACGGTTCCTGAAGGTAAAATAATGCGCCATTCTTGCTCAAACAGTGTCAGATTTTGAGCAGAGTCAGCGATCGCTTGGGCAATGACTGGGTTATCATCAGGATGATGCATAGCATAAAGGCTGTGCATCCCTGCCATCACCGATTCGGGTGCTAACTCATACAAGTCGAAACAGCCAGAGCTAACGTAGGGTGTTGAAATAGAACCATCAGCCTCCAGACGGAATTGATACACCATCCCAGGAATATTATTCGCCAAATTTTGGAAGCGGATTTCAGTCGCTTGCAATTTTGCTAGAGATTCTTCCAACTGTTTCGCGTAGTTCTGTGAATTTCGATAAAGTCGAGTATTTTGCAGAGAAATCGCCGCTTGAGCGCAAAGTAAGTTGAGCAGATCGACGCGATCGCTCGTAAAGGCTCCTATTGTCAAATTATTTTCCAGATACAATATGCCCAGCAACTTACCCTGATGCAAAATCGGGCTACACAAGATGCTCTTGGGCTGCTGTTGCTGAATATACGAGTCATTGATTAATTGAGGATGCACCGTGGCATCAATAATCACTGCTGGTTGTAAGCTGCGTTTGACGGTATTAATTAAGCTAATTGGCACATCAACAGAGTCTTCAACAGGCTGTGGGTTCAGCAACATTGGGTAAAAATCGACTTTGGTAGCCTGGTTTTGGACACCGCTCAGGGAAAGCTGTGCTAATGCCTGAATTAACAACCGATCTGACTCTAAAAGCATGAACACACACTTATCGGCTCCGGCATTTTCAATGACGATATGCAGTAATGCTTTTAGCAGTTTTTCGAGTTCGATTTCCCCAGAAAGGGTTTGGTAAGCTTTGAGAATGGCAGCTAAATCTAAAGCAACAGAGACGCTGCTACTGCTGGAAGTGGCGGAACTGGTGGAGGTGACACTCCCCAATGTAAAGATAGTTTCGTTAGTTGAAAGGGGAGCGCGGGTTTGCTCTAAGATGGGGGCGAGAAGTTGGGGATAGCGTCGTTCCAAGTCGGCGACTTTGGCTTTAGCACCCCAACGAGCATAGCCGTAGTAGGCTTGGGTTATGTATTCCTGAGCAATCCGTTGTTTACCCCAGTCGAGGTAAAACTTAGCTGCCAGTTCATTGGCCAGCGCTTCTTCTTGAATGTAATGGTTTTTTTTGGCTTCGGTGATGGCGCGATCGTACAAATCTATTGCCTCGGCTTTATTGCCTTGCACTCGCTCTCGTTCCGCCTCAACTAGATGAAACTTGTGCAAGAAATTCATCGGGGCATGAGTTGCCCAATACTTGAGTTTTTCTTGGTTGGCAGCGATGCATTCCTTTGCTTGCTGCTGTTCTGGGGTTGAAAGTTGCTCAAACCATGCTAGTTGAGCTAGAGACTCATAAAAATGAAAGATCGGTACATATACGAAAGCAAGGACAGCATCCAAATACTGTCTTGCCTGCCTAGCCTGTTCTACGGCTTGTTCAAAGTCTGAAAACAGATAGGACACAACCAGTTTATTAATCCCCAGCAATGCTAATCCAGTGCGATCGCCTGCTGCTTCATGTAATGGAAGTTGATGCTGTTCATTGTAGGCTGAACCGTTCAACACCAACACGTTATCTGCATCGCCCATTAAATTGAGCAAAATTTGTCGAATCAACTGGGAATAAGTCAGAGTTAAATTTTGCTGGAGATGCTTGAGTGCTTCACAATATCCAGCAACTTCTGACTCCAGTTGCGTTAAATTCTGTCCGGCAAAATAGGAGTAAAAACCGTAGTTATACGCAGAGTAGCCCGCGAAAGTCAAATCGCCCACATCTAAACAACTACAATAGGTCATCTGCAAGGGATTTAATATCTCACCCAGGTGCATTTTCCAATGTCTTGTGTATAAATACACTAGTAATAAAGTTTTGCCTTTTAATTCAGAATTTTGATAACGTGAAAGTAGATCGAGGGCTAACTGACCGAATTCATAACCTAATTCGACGTTTCCAACCACACCACACATGAATATTCCATAAGAGGCATAGCTAAAAGTCGAGGTTGACTCATTGCCATATACGACAGACAGATAAACCTTTTTTAAAATCACCAGTAAATACAGCAGTGGCACAGACAGATAAGCGCCGGGTGCTACCGATGTCAAAATTCGAGCCGCCGCCAGGATGTTCGCATCCCTTGCTTGGCTGAGGTTGAGTAACTCGGCAGGTAAGCGCTCTCCAATCGCATCTGAAACGATACTAAAAGCAGTTGCCACATCATCTTGGGTGGGCACGGCGGGCAGTTCCACTCCCAATTGCTTTAAAATCGCAAGTGCCGCTGCGATCGCCTCGGTAAATTCACCCTGAGCGATGAATGCCTCAATCTTCACCTCATAAACGCTGATTTGATCTAATGGGGTTTTGGCGTGGTTTAGGACAAGGTTCGCAAAGGCTGCCATCTGGTCTAAATTACCGCTCAGATAGGCAGCTTCTGTGGCGACTTGATGGAGTGCTAGGGTCAACTCATACTGATGCTGCCAACTGTTTTGGGCAAGTAACCCAATGCCTACTTGAGCATATTTGCAGGCGGCAGTATAGGCAGTCGCCGCCTTTGCCTTGCGACTTGCCATCAAGTTAAATTGCGCCAATTCTTGACGTTCTGCGGATTGGGCGATCGAGTCAACCGCAACATTGAGTTGACTGACGATTTCAAAAATGCGTTCTTCCCGATTGTTTTCGGGAGTGTTACTCAGGAGTAACTGTCCAATCTTCAGGTGAACGGGTTGTTTTTCATCAGCGAGAATTAGGGAGTATGCCGCTTGTTGCACCCGGTCATGTAAAAATCTATATGCAACAATCTCAGAATTTTGTTGGGTAACTGGTTGATGTTCTCCCCCAACATAAAACTTATAAATTTCACTTTGGGGTAAAATCAAACCTTCCTGTAAGGCTTTCCATAAACTTGCAGCCGCTTCGATTTGGGATTGTTCAGAAACGATCGCTAACGTCGCCAAATCAAACTGATTGCCAATACAAGCTGCCAGTTTCAAAACATTTTGAGTGTTGTCGGGCAATTTCTGAAGCTGTTGTGCCATAAATTCCACTACATCATCGGTGAGAGCAAGCGATCGCACTTGTGCTACATCACACTGCCAAAAACCTGCCTCCCAATCAAAGGTAATCAGCCCATCCTCATATAGCGCTTTCAGAAACTGAGTCGTGAAAAAGGGATTGCCTTTGGCTTTTTGATCAACCAACTCTGTCAACGGCAATGCCTGTTCCGTTGTACAACTGAGGGAATCGGCGATTAAATGGTTCACATCTGCTTGACTCAAGTTCTCTAGAGTTAGAGTATTGACGCGCGAGGATGTCTTTTGAATTTCATCTACCGTCAACATCAGTGGATGAGCTGCAAATACCTCGTTATCGCGGTATGCACCAATAATGAATAGATAACCACCATCGCTCTGGGACATCAACACTTTCAGCAAATTGAGCGATGCCGAATCTGCCCACTGCAAATCATCGAGAAACATCACCAAGGGATGCTCTCTTGTGGTGAAGACTTGAATAAACTTTTGGAACAGCAGATTGAAGCGGTTCTCTGCCGCACTACCCGATAGTTCGGCAAAGGCAGGTTGTTTGCCGATCATCTGCTCCAGTTCAGGAATCACCTCAATTAGGACTTGCCCGTTCTCTCCAACTGCCGCTAAAATCCTGTTTTGCCATTGCTTCAGTTGCTGATCGCTTTCACTGAGTAATTGTCCCATCAAGTCTCGAAAGGCTTGCACAAAAGCAGATAGAGGAATGTTGCGGTTGAACTGATCGTATTTGCCCTTGATGAAGTAGCCGTTCCACCGGACGATGGGCTTATGCACTTCATTAACGACTGCGGTTTTGCCAATGCCAGAGAAGCCTGCCACTAGCATCAATTCTGATGCACCATTGGCAACATGACCAAATGCCTCTATTAACGTCTGCACCTCCGATTCCCGTCCGTAGAGTTTTTCTCTGATGAGAAAGCGATCGCTAATATCTCTCTGTCCCAAATCAAACCAGCTATGCTTGCCTGTTTCTCGCCACTGTTCTAAGCAGATAACTAAGTCATGTTTCAGTCCCAGCGCACTCTGATAGCGATCTTCGGCATTCTTCGCCATCAGTTTGCGGACAATCTCGCCCAGCATTAAGGGCAAATCGGGGTTGAAATCGCAGAGGAAGGGGGGTTGCTTGGCGATATGGCAATGTACCAACTCCATCGGATCGTCAGATTCAAAGGGCAATTTTCCACTTAGTAGTTCAAAGAAAGTTACACCTAATGAATAGAAGTCGCTGCGGTAGTCAATGCCCCGGTTCATCCGTCCGGTTTGCTCCGGCGACAGATAGGCTAGGGTTCCCTCCAGTCCGTTGGGACTTTGGATTTCTTGGGTTTCTCGTGGTAAAAGTGAGGCAATACTGAAGTCAATCAGCTTGATTTGTTTGGTGTCAGGGTGAATCAGGATGTTGGCTGGCTTGATGTCTTTGTGAATGACGCGCTGTTGATGCAACTGGTGTAAGGTGTCTAGCAATTGCAGAGCAATGGCAAGGAATTGCTCTAAAGTCAGTGTTTTTCCTTGGGTAAATTCCCGCAGGGAAACACTACCAGAGTCTTCCATCACTAGGGCATAGCTATTATGATAGGCTTCTAGGCTGTAGGGTTTGATGATACAGGGAATATCTAGGTTTTTAGCGATCGCATATTGGTTGCGAAACTGTACTAATTCGCTAAAGGTAGGATATTCTCGTTTTAAGAGCTTGATGACAACTGGTTGGCGTTGGCGAAGCCCACCGAAGGTATCGCACTCTCGAACTGCCCGATACACTTGAGTCCGAGAACCTGAATATAGTTGTTCTATGATTTGGCAACCAGCGATCCTTAAAGTTCCATCAACTTTTGCGCCCATAAATTTTTACGAGAATTTCTGTATACTAGCCTTATGATTCCCAGGACAATATCTTGGTTAACAAACGTTAGATAATTGGGGATTGGGGACTGGGGACTTGTACTGAGCGAAGCCGAAGTATTGGGGATTGGGGACTGGGGACTTGTACTGAGCGACTTGTGCCGAGCATCTCGACTTCGCTCGATGGAGCCGGAGCCGAGGTAAGCCGAAGTATTGGGGACTGGGAAGAATTTACTCCCTCATCCCCTCATCCCCACCCCTAAAGGATCTGTATCCGCAACAAAGCTGGTAAATCCAGAGAGGTGAGGTGTTGATAAGCTTGATCTATGACACGCTTACCTCTAAGAAAACCTGTATTAGCTCCAGGACAAATATACCGAAGAGTTTCTGGTGTAAAACGTTCTAACAATAATTGAAGACTCTGAATTTGTCTTGGCCAGTGAAAGGTTTTTGCTGTCCGTAATGGCACTAATTCCCCCTGCGGGTTAGGGAGTAAATGATGACTAGAAAACAATATACCTCCAAGTTCACTGTAGTACAGACAAGATGAGCCGGGAGAATGTCCTGGTGTCCAAATCAATTGTGTTGCTGCATCAAGAGTCAACTCCTGCCTAAAGGTAGTTACGGTTAAGCCTGGTAATAAATAAGCTTCTTGCTCTTGAATCAGCACCTCGCAGCCAAAGATTTGCTGAATTTCAGCAGTCTTGCCAATCGCGCCTCTATGGGTGATAAATAACCAACGCACGCCTCCATGCGATCGCAAAAAATCTTGATTTGTTTGGTCTAGAGCCGGGCAATCTATGAGGATATTGCCTTCATTTCTTACAATAAAATAAGAGGTTCCCCCTAATGTGTCCCGATTGGGTGGAAAAGCAAAAATGCTCTCTTGTGCGAAGTCCGATTGCAGAGAACCTCCGCGAAGAACTTCGTTAGAGAACACAGCCCGTGGCGGCTTAGTTATATGACTTGGTGGTTGAGGTAAAGGGCACATGATCAAAGAACCGAAACTCAAGAGTTGTGGACAAATTGAAATGGGGAATAGGGATTGGGGACTAGGGACTGGGGACTGGGAATAGGGACTGGGGAAGATTTGAATGGAGATTGGTACGCCAACCAAATCTTAAAAGAATTTTTTACCCAGTCCCCAATACCCAGTCCCTAATACCCAGTCCCCAATACCCAGCACCCTGTTAACCATTGTGAAAAAAATTCGGATTTGAGGTCTGCCTTGTAGGTAATGCTATGGTGCTGAAGCTACTGGCGGGGCGTTTTGTCAAAATTACTGAAGATAACATGGCATTTTGGTTTCTGTTTATTCTCCTGCTGGGGCTAGCTACTTATCTAATGGTGCAGCGCAGCGTCGCTCACATCACCCGAACACCAGTATGGTTGTTGTGGCTGGTTTTAATGACACCAGCATTTCTGTTGAGTGGATGGACGCTGATGTACGGGGCGAAACAACCGCCGCCGCCAGCACCGATCATCTGGTCGATATTTGTTTGTACAGTGTTGTACTGGCTGTTGTTTCAATGGGGGCGTGAAGTACCAAGAGATACACAGACCCAAGCCCAAGCCTCAGAATCACAACCGACTATCCAGCCTACCCCAGAACCAATAGTGCGTCCCATTGAACCAACGGAAGAAACTCTACTGCGAAATTGTTTTCCTTGGTCTGTATACTATGTTCAAAACATTGAGTATCGACCCCAATCTGTGATTTGTCGTGGTCAGTTGCGAACTACAGCCAGCAATGCTTACCAGCAAATTAAGACTAATATTGAAGCACAATTTGGCGATCGCTTCTTGCTGATTTTTCAAGAAGGTTTAGATGACAAACCTTTCTTTGTGTTGGTTCCCAACGCTCAAGCTGCTAAAGACAAAAACACACCACGACGCGACCAGGAAAAGTTAACTCGACCAGGATTAGCGCTTCTACTGCTTGCAGCTACTTTGGTAACTACTACCTTGGTAGGTATGGAAATTGCTGGTGTTTCTCTACCGCCGATCTGGAAAATTGACTCTTTGTTCAAAGTTCTATCTAACCCAGATGTCCTATTTAAGGGATTACCTTATGCCTTAGGACTGATGACTATTTTGGGGATTCATGAACTTGGGCATTATTTGACGGCTAAATTCTACAATATTCGCTCGACTTTGCCTTACTTTATTCCCGTGCCTTTTTTCTTGGGAACTTTTGGCGCATTTATTCAGATGCGTAGTCCAATTCCCAACCGCAAAGCTTTATTTGATATTAGTATCGCTGGGCCTATTGCAGGTTTTGTTGTTACCTTACCCTTAATAATATGGGGTTTGGCTCATTCTGATGTGGTTGCCCTAACTGAAAAAACCCGAATTTTGAATCCTGATGCCCTTAATCCCAAGTATTCCATCTTAGTGGCGCTACTCTCGAAGTTAGCTTTAGGAAGTCTGTTAACCACAAAATCAGCCATTGACCTGCATCCAGTTGCAGTCGCAGGTTTTCTGGGATTAATTGTCACAGCCTTAAATTTAATGCCTGTGGGACAACTAGATGGAGGTCATATTGTTCATGCAATGTTTGGACAACGAACTGCAATGATCATTGGTCAAATTGCCCGATTGCTGTTGCTATTACTGGCTTTAGTTCGGGAAGAATTTTTGGTGTGGGCGATTATCTTGTTATTTATGCCATTGATTGACGAACCGGCGCTGAATGATGTGACTGACTTGGATAACGGACGTGATATTTGGGGGTTAATGGCAATGGCTTTGTTGATTATAATAGTTTTGCCATTACCTGTGGCGATCGCTAACTTTTTGCAAATTTAACAGAATAACCTCTGCTTTCTATTGCCCACTCCCCCTTTTTGTTAAAACGTAAAAGTAGTACGAAGTACACCTACAGTTGTGGTTTCGTTTCTGCTGTCACCTTCTGGGTTAAACAGAATAAAGGCACCAGGAGTGATGCTGATATTGTCGCTGACTTTAACACGATAATACCCTTCTAAATGGTAAGGAGTCGCTCGATTGTCACCAAGTTGAGCCAAACCACTAGCATCAGTGCGGTAAAGCGGTTGACCAAAAATAATCCCCCCATTGTTCCCTGACTTAAGTAAATCTCGGAAGTGAACTCCCACCATCCAACTTGTAAAGGTGGTGGAAGCATTGACGCTACTAGAAGCAGCATCAACAAACAAGGCTGCACCATAACCAGACAAGGCTATCTTGGGAGACAATCGCCATGTTACCGTACTCCCAACAGAGTTGAGCGCCACCGGTGTCCCAGCCGCAACCCCTGGTAAAGCACCGATATCATCACTAACTAATCCTGTACCCAAAATATTGATTTCGTGATAACTGTGGGCATAATTGAGACCAATATCAAGATCGCGACTTGGCTTCAAGGTTAACTGTGCGGCTACAACACTACTACCACTAAACAAACCTGCACCCAAAGGTGTAGTAGAAACTCCTGGTAATGCCTCACTCGCAGATTTTTGGGGTAAATTGGCATTTACACTGCCGTATAAAGCTCTTAAATCCAAATTTGGCGAAATGTTAAAAATAAATCCCGCCGCCGATGCTAAACCAGTACCCGAAGTTCCACCAGAAACCCGTAGCACAGGATTCAAGCCGCCAAAACGAGAAATTGACTCTTGTCCTTCACCATAAAAAGGTGTAATGGCTGGGAAAGCATCTGATGTTTCCGCCGCAGTTCCCGCAAACAAGGTTAATTTATTAGCGACGGGAAAGATATACAGTAATTTGTAAAGCTGAACACTGTTTGCACCAACACCCGACAAAGTATTGACATTTAACCCCGGAAATTGTGGCTCAAAACTGGTACGTGCGCTACTCGCACTTAAAAGCGGCGCAGCTAATCCTAAACTTTCTTGCAGGCTACCTTGTCCACTGGCTCCACCCAAAAAGTTATAAGCTTGCAATCCAGTAATTAATAAATCTTTACCAGTAAAGCTAGTGGTAAGATTTAACCGCACTCTATTGACTAGCATGATGTTCGGGTCGCTCTTATTAGGAGCGCCACCGGTAGCACCAATCCCAGCAATAATTGCCTCACCATTGAGTTTGGTAGTAGTAGAAAATTGATTTGCTTCTAGTTTTGCTGTGCGCTCTTCTACAGCATCTACTCGACCCCGTAATGTTACCAATTCCGCAGCAAACTGTTCTTGCAGTTTCTGCAACGTGGCTAAATCCTCTTTTTTGACCAAATCAGCAGTTGCAGTCGCAATTAGTTCATTGATTCGAGATAAACAAGCATTTAAGCCAGCTGCAAATTCATAGCGAGTCATCGCCCGATTACCGCGATAGGTTTCATTGGGATAACCTGCGATACAACCATAGCGCTCAACCAAAGATTGTAGTGCTTGAAAAGCCCAATCTGTGGGCTGTACATCAGACAATTGGGATACGGATGTTACTTGTGCAAGTTTGTCTGATGATTTAGATGAATTTGTAGATTGGGGTGTGATTGTCTGTAAAGAATTATTAGCAGAATCCACCTCTAAATCTTTTTGGCTTTTATTAGCTATCGGTAACTCATCAGAAATAGCATTGGCTAAATTGCCTTGATGAAAATCCACTTTTTCATGGCTAGCAATATCTTGATAAATTGCTACATTTTTATTTTTAATCTCTAAATTAGGCAGGGCTTGTACTGGTGATAAGCCAGCAATTAACCATAAAAAGCCCACTCCCCCAGCAGAAGCTAGTAGATATTTTGCCATGATAACTCCCAATCTATATATGAAATAGTGACAAACTTGATTTTGATATTTCAATGGTATTGATAAGTAAATTTAAAGTATCTTTAACAAGACTATCTTGTTAACTTTAAAATTTGCATATCAGAAAGTTTCTTCCTGATTTGACTTATCAAAGCATCAGTTGATATCGCAAGTATTAAATTATAGTAAATACTATTTCTGCAAAGAATTAACAATTAGTACTATTGATAATTCTAATAATTACTATTGACAAAAGAATAATTAGATTAGTGTGCTTTTATGGTATCGAATATAAGATAAACAGTTAGGATAAGTAGAAAATCAAGTTATAGCGGTTCCCATTCAGATGCGGTACAAGATTATATTGCAAGGTGTAAGGGCACGGCAGTGCCGTGCCCCTACGGGTGTACCTCACGTAAACGAGAACCGCTATACGCTATATTGAAAGGTGCGATCGCCCAAGATGCACAAAGATATATTATTAAGTAGGGACTATAGGAATATGATTTGATTTCTGAAAAAATCTAAGTAGTATGTAGGGTGTGTTATGGCGTAGTCTAACGCACCCAAAACTTGAAGGTGGTGCGTTAGCCTTTGGCGTAACGCAACGCCAGTTCGCTCAAGTCGGGAAACCCGCCCACACGACTGGCTCCCCTACGTATATTTCAATAATCAAATATGAGTCCTATAGGAGACAAGGAGAATAACCATGCCCCATGCCCAATACCCAGGTAGAATATACTAAGGACAAAACAACGTGTCACGGGTATCTCGTCCTGTAATAGGATTAGTCCCTTTGGCAAGTTTGCACAATTTTTTTTGCTCATCGGAACGCAGCAGCGTATCGGTAAAATCTGCCCCGTCAATGATTGCACCATCAAATCTGGCGTTAGCAGCAAAGGCACCCTCCAACAGTGCATTTGTCAAATTTGCTCTGACTAAACGGGCTGAGTCTAAAGTGGCATTTCTCAAGTCAGAACCCTCCAAATTTGCAGATTCCAAATTTGCGGCAAAGAAGCTGACACCGTTCAAATTAGCGTGGCTGAAGTTGCTCTGACGAAGATTAGCTTTGGTAAAGCTGGAGTCTGTTAAATCACGTCCTGAGAAATCAGCTTCAACCAAAATTTCTTTATTATATTCCAGAGCCAAAGCTGTTGGAGCAAAACCGGCGGTTGCGGTGATGGCAACTATTCCCCACAGCAATAAGCTGAGTATCGTTGCCCAAATTCGGGCGCTTAACTTAGAATTCATGCGATTTGTAGCCAATGGCGAACCCTCCTCCATCTCATTATCCTTGAGTCAGAGATGTTAGCGCAAAAATCCTTTAAAAATATTTTGATGAATACTAATTCAAGTTCATCCGACGATTTGAACGTTGCCTTCGCACGACTTCAAGCTATCCAGTGGGATACGCTGGGAATGGGGGAGAAAGACGAAAGACTTACAGAACTGATGTTAGAATTTCTCTCGCGGGTAAGGCAATGGGCAAAGTTTTTGCAGAGCGAACAGAAGCATATTTTTGAAAATCTTGCTCTCCAGATTCGCCCTGACATTGAACTCCCCTCTACCCTAATGCAATGGCTGGAGGAGTTATACAACAGCGACCGGATACCAACTAGGCGTGGTAGTATCCATGTTGTGCAAGGGGTATGTAATTATTTATTTTGGTGTCGTCTACGGGAATTTGATGCAGTCCCGGCGAATGGTCTTCCTGATCCTTATGAGCCTTTCATCAACTTTCTGGAATGCGGTGGTGGCATATATATCGAACATGGCCAAATTATGGATATTTACCCCAATTATGTTTACTTCAATTTGACTATTGGGAATTCCACGCCAGCAAGTGAAGAATAAGCACATCATGGGAGGATGATTTCGGGTAACTGCTAGAAACTCTTATTTTCCTTTAAATAACCGATAATACTAAAGTTTATATGCATTATCAAGATATTGGTGAATTAGGAGAAGACCTAGTAGCCCAATGGTTGCAATCTACAGGTTGGATAATTCTCCATCGTCGCTTTTCTAGTCGCTGGGGAGAAATCGATATTATTGCTGAATATGATGGACGAACTGGGGAAAAACACCTTACTCAGCACTCATTATTGGCATTTGTTGAAGTCAAAACCCGCAGTTCAGGTAGTTGGGATGCAGGGGGAAGAAGCGCTATTACCCCACAAAAGCAAGCAAAAATCTGTCGGACAGCTGGAATATTCTTAGCCCAGTACCCTGAAAAGGCAGATTGTTCTTGTCGATTTGATGTTGCTATTGTCTACTGTCAAAAGATACCAAAAAATCTGATTGGGGTTACAGCCAACCAGGAAGCTCTAGCTACTTCATCAGTAGACGGATATAAGTTTAAGCTGCAAGAATACATTCCGGCAGCTTTCGACTCTTTAATTGATTATGGTTAATTGGTAATGGATAAAATATCTTCATTACCAATTAACCATAATTTTGTAGTGGCATTACAACCAAATAGTGTCACGCCAAAGTTTCTGGACAGTAGCCTAAGCCCCGGACAAACTGTTGCCGGAAGGCTTCAATTTCGTCTCTCTCTGGGCTACCATGAGAAACGATCGCTACTTGATAACGACGCATCACGTCCACAGGGCACTGTCCTGATTCCAAACTCCAAAGTGCCATTTGCACCCTCATTGGCGGTTCGTAACTGATTCCTAATTCATTTAGAAAAGCCCGAAAGTCGCCATCTTCTTGGGCTGAGATTTGACCTTTGAGTTTGATCCTAACCACCCAGCCATCAATTTGATGAATTACGGTGACGAACGAAACTGGTGTCTGGGGTCTAGCGTGGAGGTGTTGAACGACCCTCAGGGTTAGACTGGCATTTGCCAGATAGTACAAGTATTCCATGTTTGTTGGTGCTTGGGATCAAAGCCAATCCTACATATCTATATTCGTCAATCAGTGCCTGTTCCCGGTAGGGTAAAAGCCCCCGTTTTTAGATGGGGAGGTTTACCCAATTTTTATATTAAGTTTTCCGTGTTACTTAATAGTAACAATCTTATAGCCTAGAGGCAAAACTGAGCGAAGATGCCTTAAAGTTCCTTGATCAGGGAAAACTCAAACCAGCTTTTTTGAGAGAGTATAAATACTAGATAAAGTAAAAACTAGTAGAAGCGAATTTGAAAGACACCTCTGCCCCACAAGTAAAAGATTTGGAATTAGATTGCTCGGTAGCTGGCTATGACTACAAACTACCTCCAGAACTCATTGCCCAAAATCCAGCAGTTCCTAGAGATAGTTCGCGGTTACTGGTAGTTAATTCTCCCACTACAGGCACCCAAACAGCACCCTTACACCACATTTTCCATGATTTGCCTGCACTGCTGCGTTCTGGCGATTTGTTGGTTATGAACAATACAAGAGTGATTCCAGCGCGGCTTTATGGTCATAAATCCACTGGTGCTAAAATTCAGGTGTTGCTGTTGGAAGAACGGCAGCATAACTGCTGGTTAGCTTTAGTTAAGCCAGGAAAAAGCTTCAAACAGGGAACGAAGATTATTTTTGATGCAAGGCAATTAGGGATTGGGGATTGGGAAGATTCTTCCCTAGTCCCTTGTCCCCAGTTCCCAGTACCCAATCCTCAACTCACGGCTACGGTTTTAGAAACAGATGCAGCAACCGGGGGGCGTTTGTTGCAATTTGATGTGCCAGAGGGAAAGACTTTGGTGCAACTGTTAGAGGTATTTGGTGAAGTACCGCTACCACCCTACATTACTGCCTCAGAAGTTGCTGATGAGCAGTATCAGACAGTTTATGCTAAAGAGCCAGGAGCGATCGCAGCACCAACGGCAGGATTACACTTTACTCCAGAATTATTACAAAAGTTGCGCGATCGCCAAATCAATCAAGCTTTTGTCACACTACACGTTGGCGTGGGCACATTTCGCCCTGTGGAAGTGGAGGATGTAACTACCCATCAGATGCATGAAGAATGGATTGAAGTTCCCGCCACCACAGTAGAGCAAATCCGCGCCACTAAAGCAGCTGGTGGTCGAATTATTGCGGTGGGAACAACGGCGGTACGCGCCTTAGAAGGGGCGGCTCAATCGGGGAATTTGCAACCATTATGCGGTAAAACAGACTTGTTTATTTATCCCGGCTACCAATGGCGGGTGGTGGATGGTTTGATTACTAATTTTCACCTGCCACGTTCCAGTTTGCTGATGTTGGTAAGTGCGCTAATTGGCAGACAACGATTATTGAATATATACAACGAAGCGATCGCTTCAGGGTATCGCTTTTATTCATTCGGTGATGCTATGCTAATTTTGCCCGAAGCTATAAGAGCTTTGAGTCAAGGATGAGGGCAATAGGGTTTGCTGAAGTTTTAATCTCTCTACTGCCATTATTTGTGAGTTTTCTAGAAATGCTCATGGGGGTTTAACTGTCATCAAAAGCGATAAACTTTGGTCAACAAGGAAAATGAGATTACCAATTTCGGTATATTCGACTTGATGTTAGTTTAGAGTTGCTGAAGCGAGCATCCCAAATATGCAAAAACCTTGATAGCCCTAACCCCTTCTCCCATCTTTGGGAGAAGGGGAACTAGAATTATGTCTCCCCTCTCCCATCTTTGGGAGAGGGGCTGGGGGTGAGGGAAAAGATTTTAAGCTCTCATTGGGATGCTCCCGTTGCTGAACAGCAGCAAATTTTACTTTTTTTACAGAATTTTAATGTCCCATAGGAGTAATTTTATGCGTGACTTCACAATTAAATTGGTGAAAATTATCATCCAGATCATGAATGCCCCGATGCTCATATTATTTATCGTCACTACAAAAAAAGAAGTGATTCTTGTCGATGTAAGACGATGGGCAAAGATAGTTGAGCTAAGTGATACTTCTGACTGGGTTAACTTGCTATATTTGCTTTATAAATATCCCGAATTTAGAAGTCTTTACTATTACAGAATTAAAAAAGGTAACTTTCTGGGATTGGTACTCATGCATTTTATAAAATTATTTTATAAAGAATGTCCCAGCCTATTTTTATATTGCGATCATATTGGTTGTGGGCTATTTATTCAACATGGATTTAGTACTATAGTAAATGCAAAAAGCATTGGTGATAATTGTTGGATTAATCAACAGGTGACAATAGGATATAACAGTAAAGATAATTTTCCTCCGACAATTGGCAACAATGTAACCATAAGTTCAGGAGCAAAAATCATTGGGAACATCACTATAAATGATCATGTCATAGTAGGAGCAAATGCAGTTGTCGTCAAAGATATTCCCAGTAATTGTGTTGTTGTCGGTGTTCCAGCTTATATAATCAAGAGAGATGGCGTGAAAGTAAAAGAGCAGTTGGTTTAAATTTGTTTATTACCAGATGACAAAACCTGTAGAATACCGCACTAATTACGGTAGGTAAGTCAACTGAACAATGACAAGAGTATTTGTAAAAAAGTGGGATGCTCCCAAAATGAGGAATTCTTAATTTTTTGATTTGTAATTTTTTATGCTGTGGTGGGTACTCTGACTTATAAACATCTAAGCAGAAGTACAGCTATGTCACTCATGTCTAAAAAATCTCAACCCCATCAGTACTTTCATCGCTTATTTAAGGTGACATCTCACCGAAACCCTGTTCAGCAAAAACCGCCTCTCAGATTTCTGTTTGCTTTCTCTACATTTTTGGTCTTGGTTGCACCGACAATTACTCATTTCCCAGTCAGCAAGGTGCTGGCAGAAACCGCAATTTCTCAGGATCTTCAAGCAGCGATCTTTTTCCAGCAAGGAGTAACGCGCTATAACCGCAAAGACTTACAGGGTGCGGAATATGCCTTTAGACAAGCATTGGAACGAGATCCTAACCTTGGAGCGGCGCGAAATTATTTGGGTAATATATTCATGGAGCAAAACCGCCTGGATGTAGCTTTGCAAGAATATACAGAGGCCATTAGAATTAATCCTAATTTTAGCGAAGCTTATTACAACTTAGGGCTAGTGTTGCACCGACAAGGAGAAAAAGATGCCGCGATTACGGCTTATCGCCAAAGCCTGGTGATAGATTCCACAAGGGTAGCAGCGCTGTATAATCTGGGTTTGCTGCTGTATGAACAAGGACACGTTGAGGATGCGATCGCAGCATACCAAAAAGTAATTAGTCTCGATAGCAGCAATGCCAATGCTTATTTTAACCTAGCGATCGCCTTGCAACAACAAGGAAAAATAGAGTCAGCGATCGCTACTTATCGCCAAGCTTTGCAGCTAGATCCTAAAAACGGCACAGCCTACAACAACATGGCAAGTTTGCTGGCAATTCATGGGCAAGCTTCTGAGGCTATTTCCGCTTATCGGCAAGCTATTCGCCAAAATCCTAAAAACGCTTCAGCTTACTATAACTTGGGAGTCACTTTATATAATCAGGGTGAGTTCAAGAAAGCCAATGGAGTCTTAAAACGTGCCCATAACGAGTATAGTGAGCAAGGCAATATTGAACAAGCCCAGAAAATTGAGCAGCTAATGCAGCAAATTGCCCAAAAAAGTGGACAACAGCAACCTCAAACCAGTCAAACACCTACTCCAAGTAATGTAGTACAAACACCTGAGCCACAGATGTCAAATCAACCAGAAATGCCCGCAAATCCTGGCGATGTGCCTGTCTCAGTTGAACCACAGCCGGCTGCAACGAGTCCTAGACAATAACAAATAATTCAAAATTCAAAATTAATATTCTGACCTCATTTAAAAACATACATGGTAGCCTACCACCAGTATGTTTTTTTGAATGTCACATCTCTCAATACTACTTTTTTCATGAGTGCAACACTTTACCAGCAAATTCAGCAGTTCTACGATGCTTCCTCTGGTCTGTGGGAACAGATTTGGGGCGAACACATGCACCACGGCTATTATGGCGCTGATGGTAGCCAGAAAAAAGACCGTCGTCAAGCTCAAATTGATTTAATCGAAGAACTACTCAATTGGGCAGGGGTAGAAGCAGCAGAAAATATCCTTGATGTGGGTTGTGGCATTGGTGGCAGTTCTTTATACCTGGCAGAAAAGTTTAATGCTAAAGCTACAGGGATTACATTGAGTCCTGTACAAGCTGCCAGAGCAACGGAACGCGCAATGGAAGCTAATTTGAGTCTGAAAACTCAGTTCCAGGTAGCCAATGCTCAAGAAATGCCCTTTGCTGACGATTCTTTTGATTTGGTTTGGTCGCTGGAAAGTGGTGAACACATGCCAGATAAAACTAAGTTTCTCCAGGAGTGCTATCGGGTGTTGAAACCTGGTGGCAAGTTAATTATGGTTACATGGTGTCATCGACCGACTGATAAGTTACCACTGACGGCGGATGAGGAAAAGCATTTGCAGGATATTTATCGGGTGTATTGTTTGCCTTATGTGATTTCTTTGCCAGAGTATGAAGCGATCGCACTTCAACTACCATTACATAATATCCGCACCGCCGATTGGTCAACCGCCGTCGCCCCCTTTTGGAATGTAGTTATTGATTCGGCGTTCACTCCCCAAGCGCTTTGGGGCTTACTCAATGCCGGTTGGACTACCATTCAAGGGGCGTTATCGTTGGGGTTGATGCGTCGCGGTTATGAGCGCGGGTTAGTTCGGTTTGGCTTATTATCTGGTGTTAAGTAATTACTGTAGGGGAACCAGTGCGTTGAATTCAACGAACTTCTCCCTGCCTTGAATTTTAGTTCAAGTCTGTCCCTCTCCGACTTGGAGAGGGAAAATTTTACTTAGAGACTTCCAAATAAAAAATACTCAACTACTTCTTCTAGAGTGGGTGTCTCACCATTGGTGTCAAGTTAAGGTTAAAACTAAACCGTGTCATCAGGTACTCTTGCACCATGCTTAAGTCTGATATCTTCTTGGGAACAGCTTTGTTGTTGTCAGGTAGATTGATGAGTCGAATTAATGGATTTGTCGGGCGACGTGATTTCTTAAAATTCGCCAGTATTGTAGGTATTGCGGCTACTGCTTTTGGTGATAGCTTTTGGAATCCAGAGCAAACTGCTGTTGCTGATATTCACCCAGTTAACCCTAATTCAATCAGTCCAAATGAAGCCATCAGAAGGTTGCTGGATGGTAATCAAAGATTTATCCATCAAAAACGTCAATATCCCGATCAATCATTAGAACATCTGCGATTAGTTGCTAAAGCTCAGTATCCCTTTGCCGCCATATTGGGCTGTGCAGATTCTAGAGTACCTGCGGAAATCATCTTTGATCAAGGACTTGGAGATTTATTTGTCGTGCGAGTTGCTGGTAATGTCGTCAGTGACACGGTTATAGGTAGTCTGGAATATTCTACAGCAGTATTGGGTTCGCAGTTGATTGTGGTTTTGGGTCATAGAAGATGCGGTGCAGTAACAGAAGCAATTAAAAACGAACTACTTCCTGGCAGAATTGGTTTAATTATTGAGGGGATCAAACCATCTCTAGAAAGGATAAAGTTCAGAACGGGTGATAATATGCAGGATGCAGTTATAGCCAACATTCAGTATCAAACTGAAAAATTGCAGGAAAACTCAACAATTTTAGCTAAATTGCTCCATGAAGGTAAACTAAAAATTGTTGGTGCTTGTTACGATATTGATACTGGTAAAGTCAACATTCTTACTTGAATATCTCACCCTTTTTAGGCGGAAGATTTTTAGTTTAATAATGTTATAAAAAATTGTTACTTATAAAATATTTTTTATTGATAGTCTTGAAGATTAATTAAATTCATTGCTCTAACTTATAGCAATCCTAGTCCAAGCTTGTAAAAAATAAACCTAGCAGGGGCGATATAACAAGGCCGCCTGCCAGGAAGGTATAGTATATTCCGGCCATGTTTGATTAGATTAGCGCTTATTTGTAAAAAATAATTGCGTATCCCTAGATACAATAACTAAATCCTTTCGAAAACACAGTTAAGAAAAGTTACTAAATAGGTTAATTTCTAATTAAAACCAACAATTGCCAAATGAGGAGATGGGGACACACACGGAAAAATATTTCCCAATGCCCAATGCCCCATAATATAAGAAAGCCCTTCACACTTCTTAAATAATCAGCTTTATCAGAACAATGGCGAGAGACTTGCGGGGATTCATGAAAATTTTGGAAGAAAGAGGACAATTACGGCGAATTTCAGCTTTAGTTGATCCAGATTTAGAAATTGCTGAGATTTCCAACCGGATGCTGCAAAAAGGTGGTCCAGGATTGTTGTTTGAAAACGTCAAAGGCGCTTCCTTCCCGGTGGCGGTGAATTTGATGGGAACTGTGGAAAGGATTTGCTGGGCGATGAATATGCAGCATCCAGAGGAGTTGGAAACTCTGGGGAAAAAACTAAGTATGCTGCAACAGCCAAAACCGCCGAAGAAGATTTCCCAGGCGATAGATTTTGGAAAAGTGCTGTTTGACGTGGTGAAGGCGAAACCAGGACGTGACTTTTTCCCTGCTTGTCAGCAAGTTGTGCTTAAAGGTAATGATTTAGATTTAAACAAGTTGCCCTTGATACGTCCTTATATTGGTGATGCTGGCAAGATTATCACGTTGGGACTAGTAATTACCAAAGATTGTGAAACGGGTACACCAAATGTAGGTGTGTATCGCTTGCAACTACAATCTCAAAATACGATGACGGTTCACTGGTTATCGGTGCGGGGTGGCGCAAGGCATTTGCGAAAAGCAGCCGAACGTGGGAAAAAATTAGAAGTTGCGATCGCACTTGGTGTAGATCCTCTAATTATTATGGCAGCTGCCACACCTATCCCTGTAGATTTATCAGAATGGCTGTTTGCTGGACTCTACGGCGGTTCGGGTGTGCAGTTGGCGAAATGCAAAACTGTAGATTTGGAAGTTCCCGCAGATTCAGAATTTGTCTTGGAAGGAACGATTACACCAGGGGAAGTTTTACCAGATGGTCCCTTTGGTGACCACATGGGTTATTACGGCGGCGTGGAAGATTCGCCGTTGGTACGCTTTGAGTGTATGACGCACCGGAAAAATCCGATTTACTTAACAACATTTAGCGGTCGTCCACCTAAAGAAGAAGCGATGATGGCGATCGCACTAAATCGCATATATACTCCCATACTGCGGCAACAAGTATCAGAAATTGTCGATTTCTTCCTACCAATGGAAGCTTTGAGTTACAAAGCCGCGATTATTTCCATTGATAAAGCATATCCAGGACAAGCGCGACGGGCGGCTTTAGCGTTTTGGAGTGCTTTACCACAATTTACATACACAAAATTTGTAATTGTTGTAGATAAAGACATAAATATTCGCGATCCGCGTCAAGTTGTGTGGGCGATTAGTTCCAAAGTTGACCCAGTGCGTGATGTTTTTATTTTGCCGAATACACCTTTTGATACCTTGGATTTTGCCAGTGAAAAGATTGGCTTAGGTGGACGTATGGGAATTGATGCAACTACAAAGATTCCGCCGGAAACAAACCATGAATGGGGTTCGCCTTTGGAATCTGATCCAGATGTGGCGGCGATGGTAGAGAGACGATGGGCGGAGTATGGTTTGGCAGAGTTGCAGTTAGGAGAAGTAGACCCGAATTTGTTTGGCTATGATATGAGGTAATGTATTAGATATAAACTGGTAAAAATCTCTGCTACCTATCAGGTTAACTGATTTTTATCAGTCAAACTTACCCAAAATTAACTAAAGATTTAGGGCTATCAAGATTTTTGTACATTTGGGATACTCCCGATAGATTTTATTATAAATTAAAAAGCTGGAGAACATAACCTGATATAAATATCTCTTTGATCATCAGCAAAATCTCTTCTCCCATGAAGTATTCTTGTATTATCAATCATTAAAATATCGCTTTTTTGCCACGAAATTTCCGTGGTTATTTTTTCAGCAATTTCATTAAGTTCAGAAACAGCACAGTCAGCTGTGAAATTGGGAAATGGTAGTTCTTCATGCACCGAACTAAAACGTTATAGCTATTTTATAAACAATGTGACAACTATCAATAACATAGTTGTCACAAGAAATATTTTGTTGGTAAGAATATGACTCAATTATGGCTGTGAGTTGCCTTTATTGGCATGATTATTTGGGATTAATTCGTAATGAGCTACGCCCCACTACGCTCTCAGCGTAGCTATGGCGGAGGCTTTACGTAATTCATAATTAAAATTTTTGTTTATGTAGCTTGCATTTTTTCACCTTGGGGTTTTGATAGTGCTTGTAATTCTTCCCAACTGTAATGAAGAGGTAATTCAATTGGTTTGTGATCAGCACCTAATCCCAAACTAATAGTCGGCTGAAGTTCCTCAATAAATTCTTCTGCATAAACAACCAGTTCATTGGCTGCAACTCCACCAGCGATCGCACCCGCAACTCCACCAATCGCAGCACCAACTTTACCACCAATTGAGCGACCTAGTGCGGCTCCAGCAATCCCGCCTCCTACAACTCCTAATCCCGTTGCAATCGGATGAGTATTAGAGGATAATGTTTCTGGAGAATTTTGATTTTGCGTTTCTAAATCAGTCTGTTGCTCATTCATAAATTTGTCCATCCTGGAAATAATCAATCAATCCTGTGTCCCTTTGTTTTTATCACCTTTTACTTCAAGCGTTCAGCTAGATGAGCGCTTACGCGCAAAGCATTTGCCATAATAGTGAGTGTTGGGTTAGCACCGGAATTTGACGGAAAAAAACTACTATCTACCACATAAAGATTATCGACATCATGGGTACGGCAATTGATGTCAAGGACTGAGGTTTTGGGATCTGTGCCAAATCGACAACTACCACATTGATGAGCGACTGCTTGTTCTGGTATCTGAGTGCGGGGATAAAGGCTAAATGGCAAGACGTGTTTAGCAGAGTGGGGGATTGACTTGAGTACAGATGTCCATCGGTGAATTAAGCGATCGCTTGCTTCGGTATTGTTCAGTGTATAGTCAACATGAATCTTCTCACCCACCACCCGAACCCGATTATTCGGATCTGGTAAATCTTCTGTCTGCAACCACCAGCCAACCGATCGCTCGGCTAACAAATGGCGCTCAAAATGAGGAATCAGCTTGACAAATGGAGCCATCAGTGGAGGTGCTTCTCCGGGAATCATATCGGCTAGGACATTACCTGTATTCTGCACCATGCCCATTGGATAGGGGAAATCCGGCTCTCCCCAGTAAAAATCATTGACGGCGATGGTTTTTTGAAAGTTGGCGTGATTCACTTCTAGATGTATGGAAACTATGGCCGTTTCCAGTTGCTTCATGAAATTCCGCCCCACTTGATCGGAACTATTTGCTAATCCGTTGGGATGTTTGTCATTAGCAGAGCGTAACAGCAAAGCAGCTGAGTTGACAGAACCACAGGCAACAACCACAACATCGCTTGTGAACCAATATTTTTCCCCAGCAATTTCAGTTTCTACCCTCGTTACTTCTCGCCCCGACTCACTGGTATGCAGCCGCAAGACTTTGGCATTAGTTAAAAGGGTAAGATTGGCATACTTTTCACGAGCCGGACGAATGGCGTTGACTTCAGCATCGGCTTTTGCTTGTACTAAACAGGGGTATCCATCAAAAGTATCGCAGCGAATGCAGGGACTATTTAGGCGATCGCTTTCATTAAGCTTTAATCCTAATGGTAGGTGAAATGGGTAATAACCCAGTTCCCGAATGCCATCAGCGAGAGACTGCATATCTGGCTCATGACTCACTGGCGGATAGGGATATGGTTCGCTGCGAGGTGGTTCGGTGGGGTCTTCTCCTTCCTGTCCATGCACGTCATATAGCTTTTCTGCTTGCGTGTAGTATGGCTCAAAGTCTTGATACTTCAAAGGCCATTCTGGAGAAATTCCTCCTTTATGAATTACCCTTTCAAAATCTCGCTCCCGGAATCGAATTAGGGCTGCACCGTAGAGTTTGGTATTGCCACCAACCCAGTAGCCTGTTTGAGGCTTAAAGGCTTTGCCTTCCTTGTTATACCATTGCTCATCTGTATGATAGCGATGTTTTTGATAAACTTCCTCTGGATTCCAGTTAGCTTTTTCTCTCGGCAAAAAGTCGCCTCGTTCCAGCACGAGAATTTTTTTACCTGTGGGTGCGAGGCGGTGAGCCAGTGTACCTCCACCTGCTCCTGTACCGATAATGATGATGTCGTAGTGTTCTGTGATGTTCGTCATATATGCAGGAGGTTGCAAATTATTCTTATCTCGAACTTAATTAGTCTAACTGGTTCCTAGTCAGTGCTGTTAGGGGAGCTTTCCCGTAGGGTAGCGCTTGCTACTAACTCTGCTAGCGCTTGCTACTAACTTGAGGTTGTTTGTGAATCAAATCAACTTTACCACGTCGTAATTCTTCAACAGTTGGCATCTGGTTCAAGCGCATCAATTCTGAGATAGCTGCTGCTTCTGTATCCCGATGACTGGTTGCAGCTGCGAAGACTTGATTGTTTTTGATGTAAAAAGCAACGAATTGCTGTTTTTGCAAATCCCCATCTACAATCATTTCATCCCAACTCTGGGCGTGTCCAATATAGCGTAACGAAAACTTGAATTGCATCGTCCAGAAAAAGGGAACTCCTCTAAATTTAACTGCTTTACCTGCCATGTTATGAGCTGCAATTCGTCCTTGCTGGGCTGCGACTCGCCAATGTTCAACGCGAATCGATTCGCTTGTCCGCCAATCGGGATAACGGGCAATATCACCTGCGGCGTAGATGCTATCACCTGCACATAAGTATTCATCAACAACAACACTGCCATCTTTGGGATGCAATTCGACACCTTCAAGAAAGTCTGTTGCAGGTTGTACACCAACGCCGACAATGACAATATCTGCTTGCAAGCGATCGCCATTATCTAAAATGACAGCTTCTACTTTGTCGCTTCCCGCAAATTCTACCGCTTTTCTCTCAAACTTAAAGGAAACGCCCTTTTCTTCATGGATTTGCTGAAAGATTTTGCCGATTTCCTCGCCCAAGTTTTTCTTAAAAGGTACAGAATCCGGTGAGATAACGGTTACTTGTAAGCCTTGCTGACTAAGACTCGCTGCTGTTTCCATGCCGATAAAACTGGAGCCAATAACTACCGCTTTTCCTTTTTCCTTGATGGCTGTCAAAATGCGATCGCTATCAGCAAAACTGCGTAATGTGAAAATGTTTTGCAAGTCTGCGCCGGGAATATCTAGCTGGCGTGGTTTTCCGCCTGTTGCTACCAGTAAGGAATCATAGGTTAACGAATCACCATTAGTAAAGGCGATCGCTTTATTTGTGGTTTGCACCCGTTCAACTTGGTGATTCAACAGCACTTCAATGGCGTGTTCTGGGAAAAAATCAGGCGTTCGCAAGGGCATCTCCTCTGGGGATGCCTTACCAGTTAAGTAAGCTTTACTTAGTTTGGTGCGATCGTAAGGCAGTTTGTCTTCTTGGGTAATCATGACGATTCGCCCTTGATATCCAGCTACTCGCAAAGCTTCTGCGGCATGAATACCGGCTGCACCTGCGCCTAAAATAACGAATGTGCGTCCATCAACGTTGGGGTTGAATTGAGCCATTGCAGGCGATGCCTGCGGCGGCAAGCTACGTAATCCTGGGGTTTGCTCTGGTACACTGACAATGACATTTTCACCTTCAATGCGTACTTCATAACGAGCTAAAGAATCTAAGCCAGGTGGCTCTAGTTGATTGCCAGTCGTCACATCAAAACAGGCATTATGCCAAGGGCAAACAACACGATCTCCACTTAGCACTCCATCTGCCAGTGGTGCGCCATAATGAGCGCAGTGTGCGCCGACAGCATAAAACTTTCCATTGATTCTACTCAGTAAAATTTCTGTCTCGCCGACAGAAACTTGTTGCATTTCACCATCATTTAAATCGTTAATCTTGGTAACAACTGCTTCTGTTTGTTTCATAATCAACCCTTAAATAATTCGTAATTCGTAATTAGTAATTCGTAGTTACTGAATCGATGCTCCTTAGGGACTTCCAAATAAAAAAATACTCAACTACTTCTTGTGGGGTGGGCATCTTGCCCGCCCATAGCCAAGGGCGGGCGAGACGCCCACCCCACAATATTGGGTAATTTATTTGTTGGAAGTCCCTTACTACGAACTTATTCATCCATTGATGGACTAGCAGCTTTCTTTAAATTTGCTTTGGTTACAAACTTGCAACTGAGCCACCATCTACCCGATAGTTGGAACCAACTACAAAGCTTGATTGCTCAGAACAAAGGAAGGCAATTACAGCCGCGACTTCTTCGGGTTTGCCACGTCGTTTGAGTTCGATGTGAGGGCGATCTTCATCAAGGAAACTGTCAATTGCCTCATCAAAGCTAACACCTAGCTCTTTCGATCGCTTTTCCATCATTGCGTCAGTCATTGGGGTGGCGATATAGGCGGGAGAAACTGCATTTACCAGCACGCCATCTTTTGCATAAGCTTTAGATAAATTTTTTGCAAGATTCAGCACTGCTGCTTTGCAAGCACAGTAAGGTATTTCTTCTGGGTAAGGCTGTAGTGCATCTTCCGAACTGATGAGGACAACTCTGCCCCAACCATTTTTACGCATTGCCCCAATAAACGCGCGACAGGTGCGTACCGCCGCCATCAAATCAACCTCAATTGTTTTGTACCATTCCTCATCACTCAGTTCGAGGAAATCTCCCGTAGCACCTGTAATTCCTGCTGCATGAACAAGGATGTCAACGGTTCCGAAGCGCTTCAGAATTTGCTCTTTAGCAGATTCGACTTCTTCAGGTTTAGTGAGATCCGCTTGAACTGTAAATATTTCTCCAAACTTTCTTAACTCTTGAGCCGCGAGTTCCAGATTTTCGGAAGTTTTATCAAGAATAGTAACCTTTACACCTTCATGGGCGAGTAGCTTCGCTGTCGCTTTCCCAATGCCGGAATCACCTCCAGTAATTACAGCGACTTTCCCTTTAATACCAAGATCCATAAACTCTAGCTTCTCTATTTCTTAATTAAGAACAATTTATGCAAAGCTGATTAATTGAGAAATATTCAGATAGTTTTTGCTTGCACGCTTTACTTTATGTCACAAACTTCGATTTTTTCAACTCATCAATGGTATATCCCTAAAATTATAAGTTCAGCCTTTAGACATACAGCAATCCTATTTGAGTTATGGAAATTATTGAACTGTTCAGAACGCCAACAAGAGAAGAAACTCTATAACTGCTATGAGTAACCTTTGGCAACACCGATCTAAAGTTTTAGACTCTATCCAATGGCTTAATTTTTATTTATGCCTAAAGAAAGGCTAAGATTTCATTTCAATTTCATTTATGTTTATATATGATGTAAATCATACATATTTGATATTTATAAAAACTAAATTTGTATTAACTCGAACCTGCCATTGCTTGCGAGTAACCAAGTTAAATAACAGGAGATTCCTATGGCTAAAGCCATTGAGATTGATGACGATCGCCTCCTTGCTATTGTACGCCCCGATGCTTCACTTCAGCAGCTAGACAACGGTGCCGTTCATAGCGAGGGGCCTGTTTACTTCCACGAAGATGATAGCGTTGTATGGAGTGACGCTCACGGCAACCGCCTGTTACGCTGGAGTTCTACTGATGGTGTAAGTGTCTTGCGATCGCCATCTGATTATCAAAGCGGCAATTACCGCGATTTAGAAGGTCGTCTGGTTGCGTGTTCCTCCGGTTTGCGTGCCATTATCCGCCGCGAACATGATGGTGAATGGAAGGTTTTAGTCGATCGCTACGACAACAAACGCCTGAACAGTCCAAATGATTTGGTAGTCAAAAGTGACGGCACAATTTGGTTCACCGATCCGCCTTATGGGATTACCGAACCAAACCAAGGTTACGGTGGCGAACAAGAACAACCCGGAAGTTATGTATATCGCTTTGACCCGGTAACTGCTGAGATTTATCCTGTAGTAACAGATATGGTGCGCCCGAATGGGTTGGCTTTCAGTCCAGATGAAAGCCTTTTGTATGTTTCAGATACAGCTGCGTTTAATATTCCTGGGGGGCCTCATCATATTCGTGTTTATGAGGTTGTAGGCAAGCGCTATCTAAAAAATGGCCGCGTGTTTGCAGTCATTGAACCAGGACAACCCGATGGACTGCGGGTTGATAAACATGGTAATGTTTTTACGAGTTCAGAAGATAGCGTACAGATATACGCCCCCGACGGAACTCGCTTAGGAAAGATTTTTGTACCGGAGACATCTGCTAATCTGACTTTCGGGGGTAAAAAAGGCGATTCCCTTTTAGGGACACTGAGTCCTGCGGACACGCTACGCGAACGCGATCGCTTATTTATCACAGCCGGTCATTCGTTATATGTTATCGACCTTAATACTTGTGGTGTACAGCGATGATTTATCAATTTGGGTTGGGTGTAGCGATCGCTTTTTTCCTAGCTGCATTTAATTTCCCACAGCTAAGTCCACAGTTGTTAAGTTCACTTTCTCCTGTGTATCCCGACGGATTTCCCGGATTAGCACTTTTACTACTAAGAGTTAGCCTTGGTTGGTTGTTTATATTACACGGCTATCCCAAAATAACCCATCTTCAACAGTGGGCAGAGTCTCTAAAAACGCCTATCTTTCTTTGCTTTTTATCAGCTGCATCAATGTTAGGTGGCGGAATTTTTCTGATTATTGGATTCCTCACATTTTTATCAACTTTGCCCATTCTCTGCTCAATGATTTTTGCGATATATTTGCACATCACTGGAAATAAGCCTTTTGTAGCCCAAGATCCATACTTAATTCCTCAAGAACAATATCAGGGTGCTTTAGGACAAGGTGAACCACCAAGTTGGGAAAAGGCTTTTATGTATTGCGTCATGCTAATTGCGATCGCGGTTTTAGGCCCTGGTGCTTATTCGCTCGATGCTCTCATTTTTGGACGGTGAAGGTTAAATATAGCAGTTCTCGAATGGAAGCAATAGTGTTTGACCTCTCTCCTAAAAGGAGAGAGGTTTTGAATCTTACTCCCCAACGCTCGTAGGGGTTAGGTCTGTATTGCACTCAACTGATAACCTTACTAGCCCACATTTCTCACAAGCAGTAGGGGCGGGTTTACAGATAAGCTCAATCATTCATGAATATCTCCCTAAACCCGCCCCTACAACCTCTGGACTTAGGTTGCAAGAACTTGGTGAGAAATCCGGGCTAGATAGTCTAGACTTCGACTATATTGGAGACGTTTATCTAGCTATTCCGCAATTAGTAAAATAGAATGTCCATCAAAATCTTTAACTAGACAACCTTGCCGATAAGGAAATGAGCGATCGCTAAACTGTACAATCCGCGACGATACAAACTGAACGCCGTTATGCCGTAGTTTATCGACTAACTGCTCAAGATTATTTACAACAAGCTCAATTTGGATATGTGCAATATCGCAACTTTTCCAGTCACTCGGTATAGTCCGACCTTTTCCCGGCACAATATAGTCTAACAGTTCAATTCCCATACCATCTTGAACAGGTCGCAGTCCTGTAATTTTGACTTTGGCTCCTGGTAAATTATCCAAGCGAGATTGGGTTGCACGCCAGTTTAAACTGCGGCTATCAATTTGCATTCCCAAGAGGTCGCGGTAAAAGTGTAGACTCTGCTCGGTGTTGGAAATAGCGATCGCACTATGGTCGATTCCCAAAAACAAGCTATGGCTGTTTTGATGCCATTTATCTTGTCCTTTACCAGGCGGAAACCAAATTAACTCTAAATCATGGCCATCAGGGTCTTTAAACTTAAAGGCGCGGACACCACCAGATGCTTCATTATCAGGTAGTATTGTCTGCGGTGCAACTGAAATTGGTTCAATGGGAAATGAACGCAAGTGAGCATAAGCGCGATCCATATCACTCACCACAATTGCCAGATGTTGAAACCACAGGTCATTACTTTGTGAATCGCTGGGAATGGGTTTACCCTGAATGTTTGGATACTCTATCAACTTGATAAATTCATCTCCAAGTCGCAAGGTGATAATGCGAATTTTTACTCCAGGTACGCCTTCTAAATCACTGTAATCCTGTCCTTCAACAGTAATATCAGAAACGAGTTCAAAACCAAGTGCCTGTGTATAGAAATCCAAAGAGCTATGTTTAAGACCGCCTACGCAGTTTGTCACTGTTAACCCAATAGCTCTAATTTTTTGTACTTGCACATCTTTGCTAGACATATTCAACAGCCTTTATACTTATTCTGTACTAGCTTCACAAAAATTCAATCTGAGTCTTTTATAAATCAATATAAAAAATATTATAAAATTTATCTTTAGCTTAGATGATTTCTTATAAAAAAATACCTATGTTGATGAGTTTCGACTTATCTTCTCTACGAGAGGCTGCGCCAACGAGACGCTACGCGTAGCTTGCTTCCCCGCAGGGGTACGCTCAACTCTCGACTACTCAGTTGGTTGAGCGAAGTCGAAACCAACGGCTATGGTAAATTTATTACTAGAATTCACCTTAAGAAAGACGTTCAACTGACTTCATCCTTTAAAATCGTTAGGAAATTTTTATAGTTCTTTCGGTAGAGATATTTATTATTCCAATAGCTAGAAGCGTTTATTCTTGCAAACCTCTAAAGTAATGCCAGAATCACAACAAGTAGCTCTAAAAAATTAAACACATAACTAGTATAAAAAGTTCAGCGTAGCGAAACTTACTTCAATTTGGATTTAATCATAAGTTTTGAATATCATCTGTCCTCAAACTTTACAAATGAGCAAAAATTATCAGACATTATTATGAGTTATTATCCTTATCTGCTTAAAGGTCAAAAAGCACTTGTGACAGGTGCTAGTTCAGGGATTGGTGAAGCGATCGCTCGCTATTTGGCTGCATCAGGTGCAGCAGTCGCGATCAATTACCATTCTGAAGCTGAATCAGCCCAAAAAATTGTTGATGATATCAAAGCTGCTAATGGAGAAGCTTATGCTATTCAAGCCAATGTCAGCAAAGAAGACGAAGTAAAGGCAATGTTCAGCCAGACGCTTAAACAATTTGGCACTATTGATATTTTAGTAAGTAATGCGGGCATTCAAAAAGACTCAGCATTTATAGATATGACCCTCGATCAATGGAATGCAGTGATTGGGATAAATCTAACGGGACAATTCTTATGTGCTAGGGAAGCCGCAAAGGAATTCTTACGTCGAGGTGTGAAGCCTGATATTTCATCTGCCGCAGGTAAGATTATTTGTATAAGTTCTGTGCATGAGGTAATTCCTTGGGCAGGTCACGTTAATTATGCTACTAGCAAGGGCGGCATTAATATGATGATGAAAAGTATTGCCCAAGAACTTGCTCCTCACAAAATTCGTGTTAATAGTATTGCTCCTGGTGCTATTAAAACTCCAATTAACAAATCAGCTTGGGATACTCCAGAAGCAGAAACAAAGTTACTAAAACTAATTCCAGCAAAACGTGTGGGAAATGTAGAAGATATCGCCAAAGCAGCAGTTTGGTTAGCTTCTGATGACTCTGATTATGTCAACGGGACAACACTGTTTGTAGATGGTGGTATGACTTTGTATCCAGGATTTACAGAGAATGGTTAAAATAATTTGCTTTCTACACAGCAATGGTAAATGCGGCGCTAATCATTAAAATTTTGTTCTAGATTTGGGGGTTAATACCACAAGAAACAAAGCCAAAGTAATTGAGGCATTTATCCAATTTAACTAAACTACAGTGTTGAATATTTTGTTTTTTGCTCTAGCAATATTATTAGTTGCACGGTTCTTTAAAATCGGTGGGCTGAAAATGACGAATAGCAGCAAGCAAGAACATAGTGAACACCATAAGATGATGCATTATGCTATGAGAAAGAGGAGAAATAAATCTCTGAGAAACCTACCTATTTAAGAGCTAATATTTACGAACATGGCAACTGATTCATCTAAAAAAACAATCTTTGCGGCGATGGGATCTAATTTAGCGATCGCTATTACTAAATTTATCGCCGCCTCTATTACTGGCAGTTCCGCCATGATATCTGAAGGTATTCATTCAGTTGTAGATACTGGCAACCAATTAGTACTTTTGCTGGGAATTAGCAGAAGCAAAAAACTAGCAGATGATAGTCATCCTTTTGGTTACGGCCAAGAACTTTATTTCTGGACTTTTATCGTTGCCATCCTCATCTTTGGTATTGGTGGCGGGATGTCGATTTATGAGGGAATTACTCATTTAATTAACCCCAGTCCTTTAGAAGACCCAAGGTGGAATTATATTGTGTTAGGTATAGCAATACTATTAGAGGGTTATTCTTGGACTGTAGCTTTAAAAGAGTTTTTGCCGACAAAGGGGAAACAAAATTTTTGGCAAGCTATCAAAAATAGTAAAGATCCTACAGTATTCACCATCTTATTTGAGGATTCTGCCGCAATTTTAGGTTTACTCGTTGCCTTAATCGGAATATTTTTCGGACATTTATTTAATAATGTTTATTTTGACGGTATCGCCTCAATTATTATTGGCATTATCTTAGCTATCGTAGCAGTGGTACTAGCGAGAGAAAGTAAAGGTTTGTTAGTTGGTGAGAGTGCCGCTCCTCAAACTATAGCTAATATCCGTTCTTTGTCAAAAACAGAACCAGGAGTGAAAGAAGTTATCCGGGTGCTAACAATGCAACTTGCTCCAAAAGAAGTATTACTCAACTTAGAACTTCAATTTTCTCACAATCTTACAGGTGAAGAAATAGCTTTAACTGTAGAAAGTTTAGAAGCAAGTATTCGCCAAAAGCATCCCGAAATCAAACAAATTTTTATTGAAGCTAAATCCTTAACTGCTGCTCGCAAATCTTATCAAAGTCCTCAATAATTTTCTAATCAAATAAATATCAACTACAGCGCTGAACTGGACAAAAAATTATGGTAAAAATTATTGGTCAAGGACAGGCTTTTGGCTCACCGGGTATCGAGCCTCGATGGACTCATGCCAATAAAGATGGAGTCGGAACAGCTTACTCTACCTCTAGTAACATTTGGTTTACTATTTGGAATGGTGTTGTCACTGAAATTTACCATCCCACAGTAGATAAACCCCAAGTTCGAGATTTACAGTATCTAATTTCTGATGGAAAAAGCTTTTTTCACGAAGAGAAACGCCATCTTGAATCAAAAGTTGAACCGATGTGGACTCATGGTTTAGGATATCGCATCACTAATTCCGATCCACAAGGGCGTTATTCTGTAATCAAAGAAGTAATTGCTGACCCTCATTTACCCTGTATTTTACAACATACAAAGTTAACAGGAGATAGCGATTTTATTTCCCAACTCCGACTATACGCTTTATGTGCGCCGCATCTGGAAGTTGGAGGTAGAGGTAATAATGGTTACGCTGTACAAGTTGCTGGACATCGAATTCTCACAGCCGAGAAAGGAGGAACATGGTTAGCGCTGGGTGCAACAATTCCCTTTACCCGTCTTTCTTGTGGCTACGTCGGTGAAAGTGACGGCTGGACAGATTTAGCTGATAATTTTCAGATGGATTGGGAGTTTGATAGTGCTGTAGATGGCAACCTTGCTTTAACTGGAGAACTAAATTTAGATAGCACTAAAGAGTTTACTTTAGGACTGGCATTTGGGACAAATCTGCACAACGCAATTTCCACACTATTTCAGTCACTCAATATTCCTTTTGAAAAGCAGAAACAGCTATATAACGAACAGTGGAAGCGATCGCGTGAGCGCATCAAACCATTAGAAAATAGTTCTTATGATGATGGCAAGTTGTATCACAACAGCATTAGTCTGTTGTTGGCACATGAAGACAAGACTTATCCCGGTGCATTAATTGCATCTCTGGCTATCCCTTGGGGTGAAGCCAAAGACGACCAAGATCAAGGAGGATATCACCTTGTCTGGACGCGGGATATGGTTAGTAGTGTATCAGGTTTAGTGGCTGCTGGGGAAACTGATACAGCAGTGCGATCGCTAATTTATCTCGCCACGAGTCAGCAGGAAGATGGCGGTTTTCCCCAAAATTTCTGGGTTGATGGTAAACCTTATTGGACAGGTATCCAGCTTGATGAGGTGGCATTTCCTATTCTGTTAGCATGGCTATTGCACCAACAGAAAACTTGTTTAAACTTTGATATTTATCCGATGATTTTACGGGCGGCGGGTTATTTAATTCGTCACGGCCCAGCTACCCAACAAGAGCGCTGGGAAGAAAATAGTGGTTATTCACCATCAACATTAGCATCTAATATTGCCGCCTTAATTTGTGCTGCTCAATTTGTTCGTGAACGTGGCGATGAAGCAACAGCAAACTTTATCGAAGAATACGCTGATTTTTTAGAATCTCACATCGAAGCTTGGACAGTTACTACTGAAGGAACTTTAGTTTCTGGCATCAAACGCCATTACATTCGGATTACTCCTACAGATATTAATAATCCTCAACCCAACGAAAATCCTAACCAAGGAACTCTGGTTATCAGCAGTCAACCACCTGGTGAACCGTCAGAATTTCCCGCGAAGGAAATTGTTGATGGTGGGTTTTTGCAATTAGTACGCTATGGAATTCGCAAGCCTGATGACCCGATTATTGTTGATTCTGTCAAAGTAATTGATGCAGTTTTAAAAGTAGATACATCTGCTGGGCCTTGTTGGCATCGTTACAACCACGACGGCTACGGACAACAAGAAGACAGCAGTCCTTATACCAGTTTTGGTAAGGGACGCGCTTGGCCTCTCTTAACAGGAGAACGGGGACATTATGAATTAGCTGTTGGCGGCGATGTCAAAACATATATCAAGGCGATGGAAGGATTTGCATCAGATACTTGTTTACTACCCGAACAGGTTTGGGATGAAGCAGATATACCTGAAAACCATCTGTATTTAGGAAAACCAACAGGTTCTGCAATGCCTTTGATGTGGGCGCATTCGGAGTATATCAAACTGTTGCGGTCAAATCATGATGGTCAGGTATTTGATTTGATTCCAGAGGTATCCAATCGATATCTAGGTGAGAGAAAGCAGTGTAAATCTTTGGAAATTTGGAAGTTCAACCGTCAAATAGACAAAGTTAAAAAAGGTTATACATTGCGAATTCACGCTTTAGCATCTTTTCATTTGCATTGGTCAGATGATAATTGGCAAACCGTAAAAGATACACCTGCTAATTCTACAAAATTAGGAGTTAATTTTGTAGATATTTCTATTTCTGATCATCAGCAACAGCCAATCAACTTTACCTTTTTCTGGATTGAAAGCAGCAAATGGGAAGGGTGCGATTATACAGTTGCAATTTCGTAATTTTTAATTTCTAATTCGCCTTTCAATACATTTCGGAGCAAAAAGAGCCATTATTATGCAGAATAACTCATCACCCAAACCAACAATTGAATACTGGCACGTCTGGACTGACAACGACGGTATAAGTCACCAATCCCGTTGTCAAATTGAAGACTTCATGGAAAAAGGCATAGCCCCAGATACCTCACCACAGTGGCTTTCTAATTTGAAGCAGTCCGGTGCTACAATCACCTTTACTGTGCTACCTGTGGGATGGGTTGGTAACTGGCATGAGAACCCGAAACCCCAGTGGATCATCCCTTTGTCGGGACGTTGGTTTGTGGAAACTATGGACGGACAGCGAGTCGAGATGGGTGTTGGCGAAATTTCCTTTGGAGAAGATCAGGGTACGAAAGCAGACGCGCAAGGTCATAAAGGTCACTTATCTGGAACAGTAGGCGATGCGCCAGCTGTTCTAATAATGGTGCAATTTGAAGAGACTCCGACTATAGATCAATCTTGTCGATTTAGGTAAGTGAGTTAGTAGCGATCGCTTCCAGATGTGCGTTAGTGTAACCCTTTGGTGAAGTAAACTATGCGTAGCGTGTAGCGCTAAACATCAGCCTGTTAAAAGCTAGTACAGCAGGGCGTAAATAAACCACCCATTCCAAATCAACCAAACACTTACGCCATAATCGAGGCATCACACTCTACTTCACCAAGAAGGTTAAGTTCCCCATCTGTACCAACAACTGTTACCTTGAGATCATCCTCTACAAGCCGCATGCCAATTTCAACATCGGTAATGGCAGACTTCCCAGCCACCAGAGGGGCAACAGCAGGAGGTACGCCAACGCCACCTTCACCGTTGGTTAAGAGTGTTCTGATCATTGATGAATTTATTGTTAAGCTGAAAATATTTTAATTTGCATCCTCTAAAAAATAAATCTCTTGTGGGGTGGGCATCTTGCCCGCCCTAGCTGTGCAAATTAAATGCACGACAGCTTAATACATTGAAGAAGAGGCAGGGGAGCAGGGAGCAAGGGGGATAGTTCAGATGGGGATTCAACCCCACCTGAACGAGAACCACTGGTGTAGAAGTGGGAGACTCAGACCCGAATGGCACTAAGAAAAGCCCAAAAGCTTGTCTCGGCTCTGGCCAAGGGCTGTATTTTAACTTACTCTACAGTCCCGGATATCCTCCACTACATGAGCAACCAATTGGCAGATCACAGTACAAACGGAGATTATGCGATCCCGACACCACCCGTTATGCCATAAACCTCTCCTGTGATATAGCTTCCCTCTTGTGAAGCAAGTAGCACGTATATAGGAGCGATCTCTACAGGCTGTCCGGGTCGTCCTAACGGAACCGTAGAGCCAAATTTCTCAATCTTTTCCTGAGTCTGACCGCCACTGGGTTGTAGCGGCGTCCAGAACGGACCGGGCGCTACAGCGTTAACGCGCACACCCTTCTCAATCATTTCTTTGGAGAGTGCTTTGGTGAAAGCAACAATGCCTGCTTTGGTGAGCGCATAGTCAATGATGCTCTGTGAAGGTTCATAAGCCTGAATAGAAGCTGTATTAATGATAGCAGCGCCCGGTTTTAGATGCGCCACTGCCGACTGCGTAATCCAAAATAGCGCGTATAGGTTGGTCTTGAGTACTTTATCGAACTCCTCAGAGCTGATATCGCCAAGAGAGGGATGAGTACTCTGTGAGCCGGCGTTGTTGACAAGAATATCTAAACCGCCTAGCGCTTCTACCGCATCAGCCACAAGTTTTCGGGAAAAACTCTCATCCGTAATGTCACCAGTCAGAGCGATGCCCTTGCGTCCTGCTTGTTCGATCAGTTCTATCACCTCTCGTGCGTCCCGCTCCTCACTGGGGAGATAGGAGATTGCCACATCCGCCCCTTCACGCGCAAAGGCGATCGCTACGGCACGCCCGATACCGGAATCTCCTCCGGTGATCAATGCCTTTCGGTTTACAAGCTTTCCAGATCCTGTATAGCTCTGTTCGCCGTGATCCGGCTGAGGGTTCATCTCTTGGCCAAGTCCCGGTGCAGGCTGCGGCTGACGGGGGAAGGGCGGACCTGGATATTGCCGACGTGGATCTTGCATCTTCAATCGATCGTTGATCATCTGTTACTACCCGATTGTGATGTATTCAATTGTAAAATCGCTTTTTTATCGCATCTACCCACTTAGTGCAACATTATTGTTGTAATAAGTAACAGCTTTAAGACTCTAGCGCCTCTTTTCGACTCTACCTTTCGGCAGACCCCCAACAAAGTGAACTCATGGATAGCAAGACATTTCGGAGATTATTGGCAGCAGTTACACAATATTTCCCTTGCTTATGGTTGTCAGTAGCAGCAAGAAACCAGATACAGGTATAAAGCCCCAATCATCCCGAAATTTCTTCTCTTAGTTAAAAATCACAAAACCAAGACATAGATGCAAATGTTCGTGTTAAGGCTGCTGTGGCACTCATCATACGCTATACCTAAAGATACACGCTTTTTAGCAGTAGTTTATGTGAATCTCAATTGGGTAGGACTTACGCATTCTCTACGAATTCTTGGCGTTCTTGGCGTCTTGGCGGTATGCCTGCGGCACGCTACGCGAACGAGAAATTAAGCTTTTTGGCAATTTTTGCGTAAGTCCTATTGGGGAAAGTAGTGATCTTGGAATCAGGGATTATGCCGCAATACTTTGGACAACTGCACACAACCGAAGCGCCTTGGTCAATCCTGGGAGCAGTACAAACAATACAACAGAATCAGCGCCATATCCTCTTCCAGTGCGGCGATCCTAGTCTCACAATTAGTGTGCTAGCACCAAACTTAATTCGGGTGCGGATGACCCCAACTGGTGAATTTCTATCCCGGCGATCGTGGGCGGTGGCACTTGCGGATGAAGAATGGCCGACTGTGCCGTTTGAAGTGCAGGAAAAAGCAGAGGCTATAGAAATTAAAACTGAGCAATTATCTATTGTCGTGTCCCGCTCACCGTGTCGTATCCAGTGCTTCGACTCAGCAGGAAAGCCCTTTGCTCAGGATACAGACTTGGGGATGGGGTGGCGGACTGGTGCGATTGCTGGATGGAAACGGATTGAATCTGACGAACATTTCTATGGCTTTGGTGAACCGACTGGTTTACTCGATCAGCGATCTCAAGTAAGAACAAGCTGGACATCTGATGCCATCGATTACGGGATCATGACAGACAGTATGTATCAGGCGATTCCCTTTTTTATCGGGTTGCGTCCGGGATTGGGGTACGGGCTTTTTTTCAACACTACTTTTTGGAGCCGATTTGATCTGGGCGCACAGCAACCCGGAGTCTGGCAGATGGAAACTCAGGGGAGTGAACTGGATTACTACATTATTTATGGGCCTGAACCTGCAAAAATTATGCAGACTTACACCCAACTAACCGGTAGAATGCCCTTGCCACCTCGCTGGTCATTAGGTTATCACCAATGTCGCTGGAGTTACGAGTCACAAGATATAGTAAGCAAACTAGCTGATGAATTTCGTCAGCGTCGAATTCCCTGTGATGTTATCCATTTAGATATTGACTATATGAATGGCTACCGGGTTTTTACCTGGAGTCCCAAGCGATTTCCTCACCCTCAAGAATTAATCCAAAATCTCAAGCAAGATGGCTTTAAAGTAGTGACGATTGTTGATCCGGGGGTCAAATACGAGCCAGAAGCAGATTACAAAGTCTTTGACGAGGGATTAAACAACAACTATTTTATCCGAAAAACTAATGGTCAGTTATTTCACGGCTATGTTTGGCCGGATAAAGCTGTCTTTCCTGATTTCCTGCGTCCTGAAGTTAGAGATTGGTGGGGAAATTGTCAAAACAGTCTAACTGATATTGGTGTTGCCGGCATCTGGAACGACATGAATGAACCCGCACTTGATGACCGTCCATTCGGCGATCCTGGTAACAAAATTTCCTTTCCTCTTGATGCACCCCAGGGGCCAACTAATGAGATAACTACCCATACAGAAACTCATAACTTGTATGGGCTAATGATGGCACAGGCATCTTATCAAGCAGCTAAAATATCTCGTCCGACTGAACGCTCTTTTATCTTGACACGCGCTGGATATGCTGGCATTCAACGTTGGTCGGCGGTATGGACGGGAGACAATCAATCTCTGTGGGAACACTTAGAAATGTCTCTGCCAATGCTTTGTAACCTGGGTCTATCGGGCGTTGCCTTTGTCGGTAGTGATATTGGGGGGTTTGCAGGAAACGCCACTGGGGAACTATTTGCTCGGTGGATGCAATTAGGAATGCTTTACCCTCTGATGCGGGGACACTCAGCATTAACTACTGCACAGCATGAGCCTTGGGTATTTGGCGATCGCGTCGAAAAAATCTGCCGCCAGTATATTGAACTCCGTTATCAACTACTACCTTACATTTACACTCTTTTTTGGTCAGCTGCAACTACTGGCGCACCAATTCTTCGCCCACTTCTGTATCATTTCCCCAATGACCCAAAAACCTTTTCTCTTGCCGATCAAGTAATGCTTGGCCCCTCCTTACTAGCAGCGCCAATTACCCGCCCAGGCGTTGAACACCGTGCTGTGTACTTACCTGAAGGTTGTTGGTACGACTGGTGGAGTGGGGAGACAATTAAGGGACCAACTCACATTCTGGCATCCGCACCATTGGAGATCATGCCGTTATATGTTCGTGCTGGCTCGATTATTCCGATCGCACCAGTAATGCAATATGTCGATGAACATCCCATAGACCAAATGAGACTACGGATTTGGAAGGGCGTTGGTGAATTTACCCTTTATGAAGATGATGGTCATACTTTTGAGTACAAAACAGGAGCCTTTTGCACCACAACTTGCCATGTTTATTCCGAACAGCAAAGAACCATTGTTACAATAGCAGCCAGAGAAGGTGAGTTTTCACCTATAAGGCGTGAAATCATTGTGGAACTAGTCGGCGTTGGGGAACAGAGCTTTGTAGATGATGGTACTGCACATCAATTGGAGTTTTCTACTTAGCTAGAAAAGATCCATTTCGGGGAGATCCCAGAAACCTGAGTTCGACGGAAGAAAAACTCTGAAAATTGTACTACACCCAATTGAGGTATTTCAGCCATGTTTAGCAGCTCAGGACTTCAAACGGTAGCCCTGACTCAGAAGCTGATATATTTGATTTATTTAGGCAAGAGCGACTAGAAAAATCCCATTTACAAGAAACAGACGGGAGTCTGAAAGCCCCGGAGGAACAATTGCGTAGCAATGTATTCCGTTCAATAGATAAGGGGATGAAAGACGACGGGCGTGGCTTTTAAGCCACCGTGAATATTGTGTAAACTTTTTGAACTAACCTAAGTTCTTATACCAAACATGGTAGTATAAGGTGGGAGGTAGAAAGATGCTTGTTTTTGAGTTCAAAGCTTATGGGAAGTCAGCGCAATTAGTTGCAATAGATGATGCAATTCGGACTGCAAAGTTTATTCGTAATAGCTGTATTCGTTTATGGATGGACGTTAAAGGTACAGGTAAAAACGACTTGCAGAAATATTGCGCTGTGCTTGCGGCTAATTTCCCTTTTGCCAATGAACTTAATTCAATGGCTCGTCAAGCTTCTGCTGAACGGGCATGGTCTTCTATTTCTCGGTTTTATGACAACTGCAAGACTAGTACTGAGCGAAGTCGAAGTAAGGGTGTCCCAGGTTTAAAGGGATATCCTCAATTTCAAAAAGACTGTCGTTCTGTTGAGTACAAATCGACTGGGTGGAAGCTTGCAGATAATCGTAAATCCATAACTTTCAGTGATAAAAAGGGGATTGGGAGACTAAAGCTCAAAGGTACTCGTGATTTGCACTTCTACCAAATAAACCAGATTAAACGGGTAAGACTGGTAAAACGTGCAGATGGTGTGTATGTGCAATTTTGCATTGACGTAGATCGTTCTGAGAATATAGAACCGACTGGTAACACAATAGGTTTAGATGTTGGCTTGAAAGAATACTACACCGACTCTGATGGAACAATGGTTGAAAACCCAAAGTTTCTTCGTATTGGTGAAAAAGTTCTCAAGCGTTCACAACGTAGGGTTTCTAGAAGGGTAAAAGGCTCAAATAATAGAGGCAAGGCTAGCTGCATTTTAAGTAAGCGCCACCTCAAAATAAGTAGGCAACGTAAAGACCACGCTGTGAAGTTAGCGCGGTGCGTAGTTCAGTCTAACGACTTGATAGCCTACGAAGATTTGAGGATTAAAAATATGGTGAAAAATCATTGTTTAGCTAAGTCTATTAATGATGCTTCTTGGTATCAGTTTCGTGTATGGCTTGAGTACTTTGGGAAAGTATTTAAGCGTGTCACGGTTGCGGTTAATCCGCAATACACGAGTCAAGAATGCTCTAGCTGCGGTGAAGTTGTTAAGAAAACTCTATCCACTAGAACGCACGTATGTTCGTGCGGATGTGTCATGGATAGGGACGAAAATGCAGCTAGAAACATCCTTAGTCGGGGATTGGGTACGGTAGGGCATACCGGAACCTTTGCGCTAGACGTAAGCAACGCTTGGGGAGATACGACCGCTACTCATGCTGGAGTAATCCTGCATGAGCAAGTCATGTCTTTGATTCAAGAATCCCCGTCTCTTTAGAGCGGGGAGTGTCAAGCCAACTGGATATTTTAATAGAATAATCTCATCAAAAGATTCGCAGAAATATAAATGGACTGGATTACACTACTGCGATCGCTACAGTCTGATTTTATTAAAAGGTTAACATCTGGTTGTCTGCTTCATTGTGAAACAGAAGGTCAATATAGTGAATTAACTATCATCTCTGGAGAAAGGTTAAAGGCACTACGGGAATTTTGCTGGTTGATGGCTGAGAAATATAAGCGTGTTTCGCCAGTCCGTGACGTTTTTATTAGCTATCTTAAAGGGAAGTTGGGTGAGGAAGTTGTCAAAGAACGTTTAGCTGATTTGATTACGGAAGTCGATTATGAAAAGCGATTCGGCGGCGATGGTAATATAGATTTTACCTTGACTTCTGACCCATCTATTGGTATTGAGGTTAAATCTCGCCACGGTCGAATTGACAGAGTTAGATGGTCAGTTAGTTCTGAAGAAGTTGAAAAAAATGCAGTTGTAGTTTGCATTTTGATTCAAGAAGATGTGAGTGAAGCACAATCGGAGTATCACCTTTTTTTGGCTGGCTTTCTGCCAACCCGGATGATTAAGTTGAAGACTGGTAAAATTTCCTTTGGTATAGAACAACTGCTATATGGTGGTGGTTTATGGTGCTATCTAGAACAGTTACAATCTTCTCTAAATAATTCTTCTCGGCAACAACCAGCAATTTACAAATATCTCCCGAAGCAAGAAATTTCATCTAAGCCAACTATTAATCAGGTGAGCAAATCTTTTTTTAAACCTGAATATAGCGTTGAAGATGTAAAAATGGGTGATGAATATTTCGAGAAAGGAGAATATACGAATGCAATTGCCAACTATAATCAAGCTTTAGAAGTTAATCATGGTGATGTTAATTTATATTATAAGCGAGGTTTAGCTCACTATCAATTAGGAGATTATGAGGCGGCGATCGCAGATTATTCTCAGGCAATGCAAATGAATATTCATGATGCTAAATTTTATAATAAACGAGGTTTAGCTTTATATCAACTGGGGCGATTAGAAGAAGCAATTAATGATTATACCCAAGCGATTAGAATTAATCCTCATGTTGCGGTAGCTTATAAAAACCGTGCCGAAGCTCGTTATCATGTCGGAGATAACCAAGGAGCAATTGAGGATTATACCCAGGCGATTAAAATTAATCCCCATTATGCCGATGCTTATAAAAATCGTGGGATTGCTCGTTATTTATTAGGCTCTCAACCGGGATTTCCCCAAGCAATTAAGATTAATCCTCAAGATGCTATAGCTTATAAAAAACGTGGTAATGCGCGTTCAGATTTAGGAGATTTTGAAGGAGCAATTGAAGATTATACTCAAGCAATCCAGATTAATCCTAGTTATGGCGATGCTTATTATAACCGTGGTAATGCGCGTTCAGATTTAGGAGATTTTCAGGGAGCAATTGAAGATTATACTCAGGCAATCCAGATTAATCATAGTTATGCCGATGCTTATTATAATCGGGGTAATATTCGTTTAGAAATGGCAGATAAACAGGGAGCAATTGAAGATTTTCAAAAAGCGGCAGACATCTATCGTCAAGAAGGTAAACTAGAAGCACTCAAAGATACACGAGAAAGAATATTAGATTTAGAAATAGAAGAATCATTAGATATTTTAAACTTCTAGACAATCGCCTAGTTTATCTGTAGGTATATAGCAGTCCTAAATCAAACACGCAGAATTTGAGATAGTCATAACCCCCTTACCAAGGTGTCGCATCAGTGAGAGGTTAAGGTAATTGCACTTTTGTCATTTATGTTAACCTCTCATCAATGACTGCCATTGTCCAACAGCCTTTAATCATGCGTAGTTATGTAGGCAAAAACTTTCTCTTAAATTATTACGGATACGCTTATAGAGACGTTGCAATGCAACGTCTCTACACACCTCACCAATGACCTTAAGTAAACAGAGTTTCTAAGAGTTATTGCCTAAGTGATAGCAAAGTTTAAGGGAATTTAGAGTGATTTCATTCAACGACTGTTACTGAAGCCCCTTCATTTGATGGAGGTATACCGGGTAACTCAAGACAGTATCCGGCACCATACACTGTCTTGATATAGCGGGGGTGGCGGGGATCTGGTTCTAGCTTGGTTCTCAAGTGGCGAATATGGACTCGAATCGTTTCTATGTCATCATCAGGATCGTAGCCCCAAACTTCTCTGAGGATTTCGCTGGGAGAAACTGTTTGACCGTGGCGTTGCAGCAAGCAGTGAAGTAGCTCAAATTCCAAGTGAGTCAATTTCACTGTGTCATTAAACCATATTGCCTCAAATCTTTCAGGAACGAGGGTGAGTGAGCCATAGTTCAAAATCTCACTATGCTTTGCTGCTTGGGGAATGCGGTCAGTCCGCCGCAAAAGTGCCCGCACCCGCGCCAGCAGTTCTTCAACTTCAAAAGGTTTGGTGAGGTAGTCATCTGCGCCAGCATTGAAGCCTTCCACCTTGTTCTGAGTTTGGCTCAAAGCCGTCAACATTAACACGGGAATCTCAGAGGTGCGATCGTCGCGCCGCAGGCGTTGGCAAACGGTAAACCCATCTACCCTGGGCAACATTAAATCGAGCATGATCAAGTCTGGTTGTAGCTGGAGAGCCAGCGCTTGACCTTTGATGCCGTCTTCAGCTTGACTAACATCGTAGCCAGCCATTTCCAAGTTGACGGCAACTAGTTCTGAAATCGCTGGGTCATCGTCTATGACAAGAATCCTCGGCATTCTTAAAAAATTATTACTACTTATTAAGGATAATTAACAACCTTTGATAGATACAAAGATTTTGAATCGATGATGAAAAAGTTTTTAAATCTTACATAAATATTAAGATTAAATGACTGTGAAATCAAGACTCAACTAAATGAAATCTTATAGTCTATGATGTGTTATACTCCCCCCTACAATCCGTCTTGGTTTTTACAAAACGGTGTAATGATGACTGTATACACCGCTTTGTGGGGAAAAGATTACTGTGAAAGTACTAATCTCTTACAAGAACCTTCTTATCACGAGAAAATCTTTATTGGTTGCCAAGGTGTGCCAATTTTTGGCTTGGTTGCCATTCCTGAAAATGCTCATAGCACGATTATCGGTACTTATGGAATTACTGGAGAGTTAGAGACGGAATGGTTTTTGAGAGTGCTAGCACGTAAGGCTTACGCTCAAGGATACGCGATGGTGTTATTTGATTGGCGTGCCCACGGCAAAACGGCCGAATTGTCGCCGACTCTGACTTCTGATGGTTTGTATGAAGGAGAAGATTTTGTTCGCATTGCGGCGGGGGCGAAAGAAATGGGATGTCCGGGTAAATTTTGGTTTACAGGGTATTCTTTAGGAGGGCAATTGGCGCTATGGGGGGTGAAGGTCGCTCTTGAAGTGATTAGGGAGTATGAAGATTTAGGATTAGAAGATAGCGATATTGGCGGTGGGATGGTGATTTGTCCGAGTTTGGATTCGGAGCGATCGCTATCTTATCTAGTTACAAAGCCCTTCGGTAGATATTTGGAAGCGGGAATTGCCCAAAATTTAAAAAAACTGGCATGGAAGATACATGATGCCCATCCTGGAAGCATTGACCCCGCAGCGATTGAACGGGCAAATAGTATCTGGGGTTTTGATCATGAATTAGTAATTAGCCGACTAGGTTTTTCTTCAGTGGAAGCGTATTACCAAGCTAGTAGTGCTTTACAAATATTGCCGCAAATCTCGAAACCGACTTTGATTTTATATGCTGCTGACGATCCACTTTTTGACCCAGCTATCATACCGGAATTGCAAGCTGCTTGCGATCGCAATCCCGTAATAGATTTGTTCCTCACCCAGTATGGCGGCCATGTTGGCTATTTGAGTAGTAAAGAGTGCCAGCGTCAAGTACAAGACTCTGATCCTTGGTGGGCATGGAATCGGGTTTTACAATGGTTGGAACTTCAGCGTAATTCAATTAATTGCAAAATGCTGTAAGAGCAAAATTGCTAGGAAACACCCTAAAAAGAAAAAACCCGCCGTAGCGGGTTACACAACAAAACTATGAACAATGAAAACTTGATTTAGCTGGAATACCTCGCCTCAGCTTCTAGTTGACGAATCAGATGTTCGTCGCCTTTTGCTCTGGCTATTTGCAAGCGATGCTCCAGGCTTTTTTGAATACTTGCTCTGTGAGCTGCTCGTGCTTTGCTCACACTTTCTAGTCTATTTTGATTCATACTGATTACTTGGTTTAATTTTTCGCTTTATGTCTTGTATTGTTAACATAACACATATTTTGTAGCTGTTGCTACAGAAAAATATTTTTATATATATTTTACAAAAAATATGTCTCAGAACCAGATCGGTCAACAACCACTCGTGACTTTACTGAGCGATTTCGGCGATCGCGATATTTATGTAGGCATAATGAAGGGAGTCATCGCTCAAATCAACCCTAGACTGACGGTAGTAGACTTAACGCACCAAATTTCGCCGCAAGACATCGCCGCAGCCAGGTTTAACCTGATGAATGCTTATGCCTATTTCCCAGTTGGGACAGTGCATATCGCAGTAGTTGATCCGGGTGTGGGAAGCAAGCGACGAGCGATCGCAATAGAATTTGCTCAAGGGTTTCTGGTCGGCCCAGATAATGGTATATTTAGCGGCGTACTTAGTCAAAGTCCAGCGAGCGCAGCCGTTGAACTCACAAATCTTAATTATTGGCGAACTCCTCAACCAAGCAAGACTTTTCACGGTAGAGATATCTTTGCACCAGTGGGAGCTAATCTTGCTAGTGGTGTCCCCCTCAAACAGCTAGGACAAGAAATTGATCCAGCAACTTTGGTAAAGCTGGATATAGACGAATGCAAGCAGACAAACACTGGTGTAGTGGGCTGCATTCAATATATTGACCGCTTTGGCAACCTAGTGAGCAACATTCCAGCGAGTTACGTGCAAGGTAAAACTTGGTGTGTGCAAGCAGCTGGCTTGAGTATACCAGGCTGTGAAACTTACAGTGATGTGAAGGTTGGAGAGATACTAGCTTTAGTTGGCAGTCACGGCTGGGTAGAAATTGCCATTAATAGCGGCAATGCTCACTCACAGTTGCAGTTAGGGCAAAAAACGCTTCAAGTTGTACTCACTTAGAGACTGACAAATTAAAAAACACTCAACTACTTATTGTGGGGTGGGCGTCTCGCCCGCCCTTGTATACGGGCGGGCAAGGATGCCCACCCCACAAGATGGATAATTTATTTCTTGGAAATCCCTTAAATACCGCACCTTGTCAGTGCCCCATCAAGAGAAACACCAAAGTTATATCCTCTTTCCACAGTTGGCAGATGTCCTGGGGGAAAGGTTTTAAAATTTGGTTCCTTGCCAAGTTTATACTCGTATCTTTTAGTTTGCTGATTATAGTTCCACTGAATCAGCCACTCACCTGTTAAGGTTTGCCATCCAACCGCGTCATACATCTTGCGATAGTCGTTTTTTTCTTCCCTCAAAATCTTTTCTTGAGCGCTAAAGCCCAACTTACCATCACTGGCTGCACTCCAAAGCCTGTCAATGGTTTTCAAATCAACACATGAAAGTGCATTCATTTCATCTTTCCCAATCGCACCCTCCGCTTGTGCCTTAGCCCCTGCAACATCTAGCATTCTCAGGTAAGTTTCTCGATCAGATGCTTGCCAATCTTTGCTTTGCAAATATTTCTGCAACTGGCTGTAATCGACATTGCGGGCTGTGGTAATTTCTATTTGCTTCAATGAGCTAGAATTAATAGTTGTGTTGACTAAATCAGTGTTTCCTGGGTTTTTGATCTCAGACTTAGACCGCGTTAACGAATACCCAATCCAGCCTAAAACAGCAAATATACCTATAAGACTTGCTGTGATTAGTAAAGTTAATGCCAGAACAGTCTGATTATTCTTTGCCATTTTTTTGACGCTTTGATTACCTTGAAAGCCCCAGGTCGAATTTAGTCTAACCGCTACCAAATGATAGATGTATATTTTAGCTTTTTTTGATAATTGTCAAGATTAATACATACACAAAACAATCGTCCTCAGCAAATTATGACTACACAAACACTCTCTGCACCAGAAGTTTATCAAGGTCAGTTTGGGGAATTTACAATTACTCAGAGCGATCGCACTGGTGTAATTATCTACCGTGCTGGATTAATGGTAGCAGCACTGAGCTTTGCTATAGGCAGTGCTTTGGTTTTATTCAACAATAACCCGACTCTTATAACTGCACTGACACCTCTATATGTTTGTTTTAGTCTCGCTCTCGGCGTGAGTTTATTTACCATTCATATTTACATGGCATCACTGCACCGAACCTTGCAAATTTTTTGGGCGATCGGTAGTATAGCATCAGTGATTCTGGCAATCTCTAGTAGTCAACCTTTGGCTCTTGCCGTTTACAATCAGCCGATTACCCTATTTGGAGTTGGTTTTATCTTTGTTGCTTTGACAGGTATTTATTTTAAAGAGGCTTTTTGCTTCAATCGCCTCGAAACCAAAATATTGACCCCAATAGTACCGCTACTGTTGTTAGGACATTTGGCGGGAATTTTACCAACTCAGGGAGAAAGCATTTTACTAGGAATTTGGGCGACGTTATTTTTGGTATTTGCCCTGCGAAAGACAGTGCAAGCAATTCCTGCTGATATTGGAGATAAGTCTGTATTTACCTACTTGAAAGAACAACATTTAGCTAAGGTTTAATGCAGATAAAAAATCGTCGGTGTCAAAAATTTCCCAAAGTCAAACTAATCAAACGCCAAGAAATGTGGACACTTACGACTCATGGGTGGACGATTGCGATCGCTTTGATTGCTTATTTCATATTTTTCACTATTACTCATGTACACTCATTTCTCGCCGTAACTTCCCCGATTAAATCAGCACAAGTATTAGTTGTTGAAGGATGGCTACCAGATTATGCTATAGAAAAAGCTTTGAATGAATTTAAAATCGGTTCTTATCGTCAAATAATTACTACCGGAGGTACATTAGGAAAAGGAAGTTATCTTATTGGATACAAGGACTTTGCAGAAGTGTCAGCCGCCACCTTCATAAAACTCGGTTTAGAAGCAGAAAAAGTAATAGCTGTGCCGACACCTTTTGTAGTTAAAGATCGTAGTTATGCATCTGCTGCCGAATTTTATCGCTGGCTATCCAATTCAAATTTACAGATAGAATCAATTAATCTTTTTTCCTTGGATGTTCATGCCCGTAGGAGTTGGTTTCTTTTTAGAAAAATACTTACCCCTCACATTAAAGTTGGTGTGATTGCTGCCACAACGCAAGATTACAATCCAAGCAAATGGTGGGGTTCTAGCGAAGGTGTGCGGACAATTCTTGATGAAGGCATCGCTTATATTTATGCACGGTTTTTGAATTGGAAAGCGTAACATTGATATTTTGGATTTTAGATTTTTCATTCAATCCAAAATCCAAAATGGTATTACTTACCCAGGATTTGTAATAATGCTTGTCGATAAATTTTGAGACCCTCTCCATTCAGATGGTCGCCATCACTGGTCAAATTTTCTTTAAGAACATTATTCTCATACAAGGGTGCTAATCCTGCTGCTGCAACGGGCACTTTTTCTGTTTCACCAACTTGATTAATTAGAACATTAATTTGTTCAACTCTAGGAAGCGGGGCTGATACAGTTGGATCTAAGCTAGCTGCAACTGTTGAATAAAAAGCTGGAATGAGAAAAATCTCTTTAGTTCCCATTGTCCGAACAAGTGCGAGGGACTCTTGCAGATTTTTGGTAAATAATTCATCACTAATTTTATACCAAGCATCATTTCCACCTACGGCAATAATCGCTTTTTCACATTTCACCTTGGTAGGAATTAAACTTTTCAGTTGTTCCACTAATGAGATTGTACTCAGACCATTTAACCCAAAATTAAAAGTACCATCCCCAAGAGTATTACCAAGTTCAGCCGAAACAGAATCGCCAAATAGACAACCTGAGAACTGTTTACCTTGGGTAGCGAGTATTTGATATTGCAGTGCAATTCGTCCTAAGGGTGAAGAACTTACATCGTCTTTCGGGGGTGCATCAGCAGAACCAGAAGATAAATTTGCCATGCTGACTAGCTTGGAAATTTTTGACACGTCAACGACTAGTTGATTACTGGGATAGGCTTCTAGAAAGCTGGTTATTCCTAGACCTTCTGGTGATTTTGCTCCCAAGATAATCGCAGCTCGTAGGGCTTGTATACTAGCTTGATCGCGACGGGCGATCGCGGAGCGTGTCGGAAAGACAGTCGCACCAGAAGCAAAAGATAAAATTTGCTTGCCCATTCCTGTGTTTATCAGCTTATCTAAAGCCACAATATCAAGAGACATTTTCACCTGAAGGGCATCTTGAAACTTCTGTTTCTGCTTGGTGTTGAGATAACCTAAAAAAGATTGCAGATCCGCAGAAACCTTTTGCGTCTCGCCATAGTTGCGTATATCTGCCACCGGGATCGATTGCTCAAACAATCCGTACCTGACAGTAACTTTTTCGGCTGCCAAACTAGGCAACAAACCAAAACAACTATGCAGCAGTAAAAATATTAAGCACCCAGATAGGCTTATTAGAAGACGATAGAAATATTTCATCAGAGAAGATAGTGAAATAGTCAATAGTTAATAGTCAATGGTTAAGGGTCAATAGTCAAGGGGGATTGGGGATTGGGCATTGGGCATTGGTTATTCCGGTTGTCCCCCTCATCTCCCTCTCCACATCAACACCCAACCCTAATTTGGGAATACTCAATGCAATAGGTGTGAGGATGGAACGGTGGTAGAAGAAGGCGCATATTGGCTAGCTTGGGCACAGATTTCGGGAATTGGGCCGGTATTACTGCGACGGCTGCAACAGCATTTTGGGACGCTGGCAACTGCTTGGAATGCTACTAAGGTACAGTTGGGAGAGGTGGAAGGTTTTGGTTATCAGACACTAGAAAAAGTAGTACAACAGCGATCGCGCCTACACCCAGAACAACTATTTACTAAGCACCAGCAAGAAAATTCCCATTTCTGGACACCAGCAGATGCAGATTATCCCCGCTTACTGCTAGAAACTCCCAGTCCACCGCCGATTTTGTACTATCGCGGTGAAGTCGAACTCCAAGAAAATCTCGGACAAAAACCGATGGTTGGAATTGTCGGAACCCGCCAACCCTCAGAATATGGTATCCGTTGGACTCGCCAAATTAGTACAGCTTTGGCTAAAAATGGCTTTACAGTTGTTTCTGGGATGGCAGAGGGAATTGACACAGAAAGCCACATCGCCGCCATGAAAGCAGGTGGACGCACGATCGCAGTTTTGGGAACTGGTGTAGATGTCATCTATCCCCATAAAAATCGAGATTTGTACAAGCAAATTTTGACGGCTGGCTTAGTCGTGAGTGAGTACCCCACAAAAACCCCACCCGATCGCACTCACTTTCCCCGTCGCAACCGGATTATTGCAGGTTTAAGCCGCGCTATCTTGGTAATGGAAGCGCCGTTAAAATCTGGTGCGTTAATTACTGCTACCTACGCAAATGAATTTGGTAGAGATGTCTATGCACTGCCTGGTAGAGTAGATGATTACCCATCCCAAGGGTGCTTAAAGTTACTGAGTCAGGGAGCTTCTTTCATGCTCCAAGAATTAGATGAACTGTTAACAATGCTAGGAGCAATACCACAAATTGATGGAATTGAGACTTCTACAGCGCCAGAGCAGTTAAGTTTACCAACTTTATCACCAGAATTGCAAACGGTAATGAATGCGTTTACAAGTGAAGCTTTACCCTTCGATTTTATTGTCCAACAAACCGGCATGGCTGCTGGCTCAGTTTCCGGCGCTTTATTACAGTTGGAACTTATGGGTTTTGTTTCGCAATTACCAGGAATGCGGTATCAAAAAAGTTAAGAGTTAAAAGACAACAACTTTAGTTTAGGGACTTCTAACAATTGAAGAAGAATTCAGAAGTCAGAATTCAGGAGCGGAGCCGGAGACGCTCCGCCGAGGCGTCAGAATCAAGACGCTCGTTGCGCTAAAGCGTCTCCCCTTCTCCCAAAGGGAGAGGCTAGCGGCAAGGGAGAAGACTCGCTTGCCGCCGGCGCTATCCGCTTTTTCGGTCAGAAAACATTGCTGAATTCTGACGACTGGCGCCTTTATTCTGTTCGATAAATTACCCAATTTATTCAGATGATATTTTTCTTTTCATCCTACTCCTCTGCCTACACAACGATTGATTATTTTTTTATTAGAGGATGTTTGAAAAGTCCTGTTGTTGGTAGCAAAAAGTTTTAGATCCCCCTAAATCCCCCTTTTTAAGGGGGACTTTGACTCCGGTTCCCCCCTTTTTAAGCTACGGTGTACACACAAGTCATAGAATTGCCTAAATGCATAATTTCGCGCGCTGTACACACCCAGCCCGCCAACGGTTGTAAACCGTTGTCTAATAGCCAAAGTCATCTAAAAGATGACTAATATTGTCGGCGTGGGAGTCCATTAAAATGGACTTGTGCTGTTAGCCAGCGATTTAAATCGCTGGCGGGATATGGGTTTAACCAACTTGTGTGTACACCGTAGCCTTTACAAGGGGAGGGAACTAGATTTATTTCTTTCTTGTTTCCCCCCAATACATCGGGGGGATTAAGGGGGGTAATCAAACTTGTCTGTCTTTAGAGGAGAGGTGTTAGAGGTTGTTTGAAAAGTCGTAAAGTATACCAGAAACCCCTCTCCAAACCTCTCCCCGAAAGGTCGAGAGGCTTTGAAACTCCCATTCCCTTGTAGAGAAGGGGGGTTAGGGGGGTTAGGGGGGTTAGGTTTCTGAGGCTTTGATGTTACCAAAAATACTTTTCAAACATCCTTTTAGGGACTTTTGCAAGAAGTCTAATAACCAATAACTAATCAATTCATAAGTTCATTACAACAATTGTTGCAATGATTTAAACGTTTCTTATATATGAAAGAGTATTTGTTGCAAAGTATTAAGAATTTGTTGCAACTTATTATACCTTTGCAACAAATACTTAAGCGTTTCTTATACATGAAAGAGCATTTGTTGCAAAGTATTAAGAATTTGTTGCAACTTATTATACCTTTGCAACAAATACTTAAGCGTTTCTTATATATGGAAGAATATTTGTTGCAAACGTTTGAATTTGAGCAATGACTATTTGGTTGATAGTTTGCCGACCTACTTATCTTGGGGGATAATATTGTGGATTAACAACTGGAGATTGATAACCGTTTGGCGGCACAGTACTTCCCATACCGTTGGGTACAGGATTCACAACAGGGGGCTGATAACCATTTGCGGGTACTGTCCCTGTGGTACTGTTGGGTAAAACCGGACTCACAACAGGGGGCTGATAACCATTTACGGGTACCGTCCCTGTGGTACTGTTGGGTGTGACAGCATTCTGGCTAAACTCTTGGTAGGCAGCACGAGAAATTGAGCTAATCAATTTTTCGGCACGAGGATCGTTTTCGGGGCGTTGTACCATGACAGAGGCGATGTAGCGCTTGCCAGTAGGAACAACAATTAAACCTGCATCTGCCAACATTGTGCCAATATCGCCCGTTTTGTGATATATTCTTGCGCCTGTTCCCAAACCTGATGGTAGCAGAGTGTCTCTCTGGGTGCGACGTAAGATATCGAGCATGAGATCGCGTGATGGCATACTCACTAAATTTCCCTGACTCACAATCGCCATCAAATTCCCTAGTTCCTTGGGGCTAGTGGTGTTTGTCCCTTGCAAATCCGGGAGTTGATTACGAATTACTGTGGTTGTCAATCCCCAACTACGGAAACGCTGGTTTAAAGCGTCTATGCCTCCCAATCGGGCTATCAGCATATTTGTTGCCGTATTGTCACTGATTGTAATCATTCTCGTGACGACATCGAGAGCAGCGTACTGGGTTCCCTCTGGTTTATATTGCAGAGTTCCCGATCCGCCAGCTATCATATCCTGCTGCATGGTCAGCATTTCATCCAGCCGAATTTTACCCGCGTCGACATCTTGGAAAAAGGCAATCAGAATGGGCACTTTAATGGTGCTAGCTGCCGGAAAACTGGTTGAGCCATTGACATCTACATAATTACCAGTATCTAAATCTACTAAGAAAACTCCGGGTGTGAGATTTGGGTTAGTGACCGCCAAATTTTGCACGGCACTTTTCAATGGGGTAATTTCCTGTGATAGGTATAAGCTAGAAGCTGCGGCTGGGGGAGTTTGGCCGGGTTGCGGCTGCGATCGCACCACATTACTATTAGATGGCGGCGCAGTTGTGGTGATGCGATTCGCCGGGTCTAATACTGACAACGCCGTGCCGACAATTGCACCCATCCCAACACCTACAATCAATAACCGCAAAACATACAATATGGTTTTCGCCATTGGCTTTAACCGCGTTTTTCGCGATGAGCGTCTGCCTGTTTTTGGCTTTTCCATCCGCACTGTTTTGACCATCACAGCACCCGATCGCAAGGGAGGAATTTTCCCCTTTACACTAGGAGGTATTGGTTTTACTGCTGCTGGCATGAGTAACCCTGATTTTACCCTACGTGTAGCACCAGGGATTGGGGGAGGACTGATTTGATTTTTTGGGCGTGTTAGTGCCCCTTTTTGTCCATTGGCAGCTTGCTGCTGGCTGTTAGTTTTAACTTTCTTCTGTGCCACTTTTTGAACTTTTTGTGGCTGTTGGCGGCGATTTAAGGGTTGACGCCGCGAGAAAGCTGTTAGTTCGTCACTTGACTCTGACACCATTACTCCTTGTGACCCACTTGACTGTTTTCTTGCAGACTCCTGACCCAAAACTTAAATCTTTAAGCAATATTAATACTTAAATTCTACTTTGCCACTAAGTAGCATTTTTGCGTTTAGTTTCAGCGATATTAAATATTTTGGGGGGATGATTGCGTATATAGTAAACGAATAATTACAAGTTTTCACCATCACTCTGGTTTTTCATCGCCCATTCTACCTGCTGCAAAATTCCTCGCAGCATGGCTACTTCCCCAGTTTTGAGGTGAGCGCGATTATACATCTGGCGAAATTTTCCCATGCGACTAGCTGCCGTATGGGGATATACATAACCAATTTTCAGTAATAGTGATTCTAATTGTTGGTAATATCCTTCCACAACATCTAAGGGTGCGAGTTCAGTTTGGGGTGAGGTTTGAGTATCAGGTTGCTGGGCACATTGTGACAATTCATAACAACAGATTGCCACGGCGGTAGCCAAATTTAGGATTAGATAATCTGGACTTGTGGGAATGCCAACAAACCTCTGTGCATAATTTAATTCTTCATTGGTTAATCCCCGGTCTTCTCGACCAAAAATCAGTGCTGAGGGTTTTTCTGGTTCCTCCAGTAACCAGGGTAGTGCAGTGCGGGGGTTTTCTAGGGGTGTTTCCAAACTGCGAGCGCGACCTGTGGTAGCGATCGCCCTGACACATCCATGCAATGCTTCTGGTAAGGTCGCCACTAATACCGCAGATTCTAAAATTTCTTTAGCATGAACAGCCATCATCAAAGCTTCCGACGATAGCGGATCGCATTGGGGATTTACTAATACTAAATGATCTAGCCCAAAATTTTTCATGACTCTGGCGATCGCGCCGAGATTTATCGGCCCGGCTGGTTCTACCAACACAATTCTTAATCCAGCCAAGCTCATTTTTTGCCTCCTGCGATCGCACCTGATGATATTTGTAGGCTAATTCTCAGCATTTAATGTTCTGCTGAAAAGTTTCCTTCACATCATTGTAACGAGAGGAAGTAAATACCTACGGCAAGTCTAAACTAGTTACTGGGCGTATTCTGCGGCGTTCAGCTAGTCGTTTGTCGCTATCATAGCGATCGCATTGCCGGGATGTTAAGCTGAAAAACATTTAATTTGCATAACCGAATTAAACATAAGTCCTGTGGGGTGGGCATCCTGCCCGCCCTGAATCTGGGACGGGTGGGGACACCCATCCCACAAGAAAATTTCAGATATTTTTTCTTTTATCCATTTTTTATATAGTTGGTCGAGAACCACCAAAAACAGCAAAGCTCAAATTTTTGTACCAACAATCGACATTTTGAAACCCAGCCGCTTCTAGCCAGCTAAGTTGAATATCAAGGGTTGCCATGCGATCGTATTCCATCCGTTTTTGTGCAGCTTTGAAATCTTCCTCTGAGATATTCTTAGCGCGGACAGAATTTAACCAGTGTTGGCGATAAAGTTCTTCTAAATCAGGAGTTTTGCCAAGAACTTGATCGGCGTTGATAAATATCCCTCCAGGATTGAGAACATCATAAATCTTTTGATAAAGACGTTCTTTGTCCAAATCTGAGAGATGATGAATTGATAAGGCTGAGATGATCAGGTTATAGGAATCACCTAAGTCAGTTTCAAGGTAGTCACCAATTAATATTTTGGGAGATTTACCCATTTTGCTAAATCTAGACTTAGCTTTCTCTAACATCTCAGGGGCTAAGTCTAGCAAGGTAAACTCGGCATTAGGGAAGACGGACTGAACCATACCTGAGTAAAGTCCAGTACCAGCACCTAAATCTAAAATTTTCAGAGGTGCAGTGCGATCGCCTGGGATAATTTCAACGGCAGTTTTGTAAAAGTCATCAAAACAGGGAATAAAAATCCGACGTAAGTTATCGTAATCGACTGCGGCAGAATTAAAAGCTTCTTGAATATTCATTTTTTTATTTTTAATAAAGGTAAAACTTTCTGTTTTAACAACTCAATTAAAGCTGGTTGCATATACTCATATTCATCTGGGATATCTAAACAGATAATTTTTTTATCTTTGAGAAAAGGCTGGAAGTTTTTCGATAGTTTGTTTTTATGGGATTTTTCCATTACAAAGATCATATCAGCCCATGCGATCGCCTCCGTTGATAATGGCACTTCGGCAGAGCGATCTAAACCTGCTGAGTCTGTTTCAAATTCTTCATATTCAGAAAACACAGCCTCGGCGGTGGGACTTCGCAGTTTATTCTTACTACAGATAAATAAGAGCTTTTTCATTTCACCAAATGACTGTTTGTAGGTTTTCAACCTGATGAAAGTGAGCATCGCGTGTAACTAACGTCAGATTATATTACAGTGTAACTGCTGCAATCCAGATATCATTTTCAGGTAACGCCCGCCCTTTGAGACGTAAATTATTCTTGACATTACCATAATGACGAGCAGTTTCTACATCACATCCAAGTACAGTACTGTTGGCTATAAATTCCTCGATACGTTCTAAATTCTCTTTTGATCGTCGTGATTTTCTTGCACCATAATACAACTCGCCCACTGCAATACTTGGGATGAATACCTGCTCTGTTTGTGATAAATGGTTTTTGACTGCTGGTTCATCGGCAAAGAGAGCAATAATAATGTTAGTGTCCAGCAAGTATTTACCATTCATTGGTGTCAATCTGCTCACAGTCCTGTTGAATTGCTTCGCGGATTAACTGTATGTCATCTGTTGGTATTGAACCTGCAAAACGTAGTAAGTAAGTCGGTGAGAATAAATCAAACTATATTAAGTAATGTAAAAAACATTGAAATTAGTTCGTAGTAAGGGCTTCAGCCCTTGTTTGAGGACTAAATTCCTCACTACAAACCTTGAATTATTCACGCCGCTCTACTTAGTTGCTGACCTGGAACACCTTGAATTGTTGAACCTGCCAAGGTGTGTGCAAACTCAAGCACTTGCAACTGCAAGTCTTGAGGCATAACTTTCAGTTGCTCAATCACCTGAGCAAGAATAGATGTATCCATTTTTTCTCCTTTCCAGTTTCCTAAACTTATTCTAGTTGGACTAGGGTTAGGAGTTCAGATAAATTACTTTACTCTGCGATCGCACCACAGACAACCCCAAAACTACGCCAAGTATAAGCGATCGCATCTGTTGAACTTCAGAAAGTTGCACTGGAGTGTGGTGTTAGACAAATATAATTTTATTGCTGTATGTGTAATCCATGAACTATACCGCCTTCCGAATCAAATCTAGACTGAATGATAGAGAAAAACCTGCTATCTCCCTTTTCAAAATGTCTGAAAATTGCGTAAGCGAGTATATCAGCAAGTTGAATTAGTCTCGAAGCTTTTGAGTCTAAAAATAAAGGTACTTCAGAAAAGTTTCTGATAACACCCCAACTGTATCCAATAGTTCTAAAGTCAGTTGCTAAAGATTGAATTGTTGTCTCGTAAGTAGATTTGTCAAAAATTATGATGCCTCTCTGTGTATTATCATTTTTGTGCAGCCTGATCAAATACCTATCAAACCTACTAGCCAGTTGTTCAAATGCAACTTCAACAGGGTCTTTTGGTGATACTACAGTCTTCTTGATCACACTTGCGAATAGTCGATTAGTTGGGTTTGACTGTAGGAAAACCTGCAAAATATCTTCAATGGCTTTCTCTCTATCGCTCTTAGGATAGCTCCTCCACTTTCCTCTACCACTCAGCATTGGACTACCGTGTAATTCAACTGATACCGGATCAGCTGGATCAAATTTAGCAGCAATTTGGTCAAGCTGATCAGAAATCCAATATCCTTGGCGCTCAAATACACAAAATCCAGCCAGTACAAAATATTGTTGGTTTGAGTCGTGCGTTGTGCCAGACTCATCTGCATACAGCAAATACATGGCTGTTCTATATTTTTAGACAAGAAAAATCAGTCAAGGGAAGACCTAGCTTCCGCGATCTGAAAAAGTCAGACCTCTTGACTGCTAACTATATTATAAGTTGTTATATCTCTAACATAAAAATTTTACTACAATAGATTCCTTATTTCAGGACTTACACCACCAGCAGATAAATAAAAATCCTGAATTTTTTTAACGTACTCGTAAACAAGTTTGTGCAAATCTGAATCAAAATTTGAAAATCCTTGCTCTGATGATAAATCTTCGTCTTCATGTTGCCATACTAAATGCCCAGGACATGGTTCTTTTGATTTCCAATTTTTTTTGTCTTTCTCTGAAGGAGTAATGCTTTTATCCCATACACGAATTATATACATATCATTTGGCCAACTGAAGTAAACTCCTAGCTCAATAAAAGATTTTTCCAGACTGACATCTATTTCAGATAACCTTATAGATGCATCATTTTCTTCATAGTCAGTAGAAGTTCTTAATTCACACTTGTTAGATTTTAAACCCTGAATAATTGATTCAGAAATATGTATTAAATTATTTTCCAGCTGACGGTAAGTGAAATCACTTCTATTGTTCTGTTTCATAGTGCCCCTTCTGAATTGAGATGGTCGCTTACAATACACTCAGATAATGTCCCAAACACTGCCTGTAAAATATCAAGACGATTGATAGCAGCGAAGTTAATCAAAGGCGTAGCGTTGCAAATAACTATCACAACTACCAAGAACCTGTTTTAATTGACTCAATATCATCTGCTAAATCCATTTCAGTATAATGGCGGGGAATTTTTTGTTGCGCTAGAAGTTGCTGAAATTCCCATACAGATAGATTAGCCAAGCGGCGTGCTTGACCAAAAGTAAAAATATTTTGGTCGTATAACTGCAAGGCAATTTCCTGACAAATAGCCTCCTCACCTTGACTTATGGAATCTGGAGATAATTGCAGGTTAATTGAACTCACAAATTGACTCATATCCAAAAACAGCGTTTTACTTATATATACAAAGACGCTAAGAAATCGTTGTCTCTTAGCGTCTCTGCATGAGATATTCCCTACTTACACCATCTCAGATGAAGCTTGCATCACCTGCTGAGGCTGCGGCTGGAACATGAACAACGAGTAAACAACGTCTCGGCGAATGTTAACCATCATATCCAAGAACAATTCATAACCCTCGCTCTTATACTCAATCAATGGGTCTTTTTGCCCATAACCACGTAAGCCCACTGATTCGCGCAAGGCATCCATTTGTTGCAGGTGTTCCCGCCACAGTGTATCAATGCGTTGCAAGATAAAGAAACGTTCAGCTTGGCGCATCAGTCCGGGTTGAACCTGGTCAATTTGCGCTTCTTTGAGATCGTAAGCAATTCGCACCTGTTCGTGGAGGAAGGCTTTAATCTCAGTAACAGACATATCTTCTAATTGATTTGGCTGCAAATCTGCTAGCAAATAGACGAATTCTTTGACTTTTTCAACCAACTTTTCTAACTCCCACTCTTCCGAGGGCAAGTCTATGTTGATGTAGAAGTCAACGATGTCATCCATCGTTTTTTCAGCGTATTTAATTACCTGTTCTTTCAAGTCTTGACCTTCTAAGACCCGGCGGCGTTCAGCATAAATAGCACGACGTTGATTATTCATCACTTCGTCATACTCAAATACCTGCTTCCGAATGTCGTAGTAGTAGGTTTCGACTTTTTTCTGTGCGCCTTCCAAACTGCGGGTAAGCATCCCAGATTCGATGGGCATATCTTCTTCCACTTGGAAGGCATTCATTAACCCAGCCACGCGATCGCCACCAAAAATCCGCAGTAGGTTATCCTCTAAACTGAGGAAGAATCTCGTGGTTCCAGGGTCGCCTTGTCTTCCCGCACGTCCGCGCAACTGGTTGTCAATCCGCCGCGATTCGTGGCGTTCTGTACCAATTACGTGCAAACCACCGATTCCCACTACCTCATCATGTTCGCGGGTTGTAAATTGTTCATATTCCTGCTTAATGCGATTATATGCTGACCGCAGTTTCTGAATTACAGGGTCATCGATGGGAGCTTTTTCTGCGGCTACAGCTACCTTGTCTTCTGCTTCCAATTCCGGTAAACTGCGATCGCCATATTCCCGCACCGCAATTTCTACTGCTTCTTTGAGTAGTTTTTCTGTTTCTTTGGTCAACTGGGTGGGGAAAATTTCTGGTGAAGCCCGCCAAGTTTTAACTTTTTTACCCGGGGCAAAACCTTGACCACCGCCATGTCCTGTGGGTGATCCGGCTGGTCTTTGCACGCTAAAACTATCTTCATCTTCTGGCATGACGATTCGGGGCATGAAGTATTCCCGCAGCTTCAGACGTGCCATATATTCGGAGTTACCACCCAAAATAATGTCTGTGCCTCTACCAGCCATATTAGTAGCAATGGTAACAGCACCTTTGCGTCCGGCTTGGGCGACGATTTCCGCTTCCCGTTCCACGTTTTCCGGTCGGGCGTTGAGTAATTCGTGGGGAATTTCTAGTTGCTTCAGCAGTCGGCTGAGAAGTTCGGATTTTTCTACACTAGTGGTTCCTACTAATACTGGTCTGCCGAGTTCGTGCATTTCGGCACATTCTTTAGCGATCGCACCCCACTTGCCTGGTTCTGTCTTAAAGACCATATCAGACAAATCTTCTCGTCTGCGATCGCGGTTGGTGGGAATTACCGCAACTTCGAGTTTGTAAATTTTTTCAAATTCCGGTTCTTCGGTTTTTGCCGTTCCGGTCATTCCACCGAGTTTTGGATACAGCAAGAACATATTTTGATAAGTAATTGTCGCTAGAGTTTGAGTCTCTGGCTGAATTTCTACATGTTCTTTCGCTTCAATGGCCTGGTGTAATCCATCACTCCAACGCCGACCGGCTAGCACCCGACCAGTAAATTCATCCACAATTACCACTTCACCATTGCGGACGATGTAATTTACATCCTTGAGGAAAAGTTCTTTGGCTTTAATTGCATTGAAAACAAAGTGCGCCCAAGGATCTTCTGGATCAAATAAATCTGTGACTCCCAAAAGATTTTCCGATTCCGCAAACCCTTCATCTGTCAATAGAACGTTACGAGCTTTTTCATCTACATCGTAATGTTCGTCTTTTTTGAGTGTGAATGCTATTTCCGCAGCTTGTAGATACTTTTCTGTAGGTCTTTCCACCTGTCCAGAAATAATTAGCGGTGTCCGCGCCTCATCAACTAAAATCGAGTCCACCTCGTCAATTACGCAATAATTAAACGGGCGTTGCACCACATCTGCCATTGATGTCGCCATATTATCCCGCAGGTAGTCGAAGCCGACCTCACTGTTGGTAACATAAGTGATATCACAGTCGTAGTTTTTCTGGCGTTCACTGGGAGTCATACTTGACTGAATTAGCCCCACAGTCAGCCCCAAGAACCGATGCACCTGTCCCATCCATTCAGCATCACGACGAGCGAGGTAATCGTTCACAGTGATGACATGTACACCTTTACCAGTTAGGGCATTTAAATAACTCGGCAAGGTGGCGACTAGTGTTTTACCCTCACCGGTTTTCATTTCGGCAATTTGCCCTACGTGCAAAATGATCCCGCCAAGGAGTTGGACATCAAAGTGCCGCAAGCCTAATACACGCCGTGCTGCTTCCCGAACAACGGCGTAAGCTTCTGGCAAGATGTCATCCAAGGCTTCGCCTTTGGCGAGGCGTTGCTTAAATTCAACGGTTTTACCTTTTAACTCATCATCAGAAAGAGGCTTAATTTCTTCCTCTAAAAGGTTAACTTCCGTAACAGAAGGTTGGTATTTTTTAAGCTTACGAGCGTTGGGGTCGCCCAACAAAAGTTTTAGCATGGCAGGTTATAGAACTGAATCAAGGGGGATGGGAATTAAAGGGTCGGCATTGATTATAAACATTTAACCCAACCTAACCATATTGGTTGTGGATGGGTGTGAAATGAGAATTACCTCAAAAACAGGAGAAAAACTAGTCAATCAGTTTACTAAATGATTGATTTTAACTCTTATCTTATATTTAGTCTTTCTTCATAGTATCATTTTGCCCCCAGATGATGCCGGAGAGGGAGTGGGGGAATAGAGTTAGGAGTTAAGAGTTAGGAGTTATGAATTTTTCAACTCCTAACTCCTAACTTCGCACTCCTAACTTCTCTCTCTTCACTTCCATTCTGCTGTCAGGCTGCGGAAATTGTAATCATTAGCACTGGGATGACAACTGACACAACTGCCAAGGGGAACGGGACGTGGTAACTTAACTCCTGGATGCAAAGCTTTGAAATAACGAGAGTTACTGAGGCGATACGGTGTTTCTTCGTCGTCTAGTTTGACACGGGAGAAAGTCGAAAGATATTTCCATACCAAAATGCGTGGCGGATCGACTAAAGGCTTAAGTTGTGCGCCGTAGTGCTGCGAATCTTGCAGAAGATTTTTCCAAGTTTGGGTGGGTAAAACGGCTGGTGGTATGGCAATGTGGCAGGTGGAGCAATTTTCTAAATACAGTTCTTGCCCTAGTTTGTATTGTGCAGGTACTACGTCAACAGTGCCAATTTCGGCGGAGGGAGTAGCACTTTGGGCGTTAGTTGCCAAGGCTAGAAGCCAGCCCATAGCTAAACTCCAGGTGATAATTACCAAAAGTAAACCGAAAAATTGGCGTTTGAATTCACGTTCGGCACTTGGCTGTAGCGTTTGGCGTTGGCGTAGCCCGCCGTAGGCATCGCGGGTTTTGCGCTTAACAAAAATTGACATTCCTCACATTCCCAGATATTTAAAAGTGGCGCTTGTGCTAATCATAAGACTTACGGAGTATTGGCAGTGTTTTGTGATTTTGCGTAAGTAGTTTTGGCAAGCAACGCATCTTTCATATCCACAACAGTAATTGTCTATTGAGCGAACCACTGAAACTATGCAATAAATTTCCTAGTAATTTTAACCTTGCCCACTCTCAAAATCAGCTACGATGTGTCGGATTTCATTTGCATCAATCAATATCTTCTCGGTCAGATTTGGAATAGATGTTTCCTTGAGAGTCAATCCTGCCGGTAACTTCGATCGCTTTCATTTGTTATTTACCTGATTTTGTAGGAGATCCTAACACGTCCAAATTCCAGCAATATCAGGAAACTGAAGTTCATGTCTGCCAAGCAAATTCTACGCATTTCTCAAACTATCATAAATCCTCCACAGCAATAAGTAGAGTTACCGCCACCCCGGATAGCGGTTTTTTAACGAGTCGAATTCACCTTAAGCTAATCGCCATTTATTAAGGAATAGAAACCGATCGCAATAATCGCTCAACAACAGTTCTGGCATTGCGTCCTCCTCTAGGAATAAGGCGATGGCAAAGAACATGAGGGACGAGAAATTTCACATCATCGGGAATGGCATAATCACGCCCTGAGATAAAAGCTAGCGCTTGGGCAGCCCGTTGTAATGCTAATGTGCCACGCGGACTGACACCAAGGGCGATTTCCTCATCTTGGCGTGTTGTCCGCACCAATTCAAGGATGTATTGTTGCAAAGAAGTCGCCACCTTTACTTGAGAGCATAAGTAACGCAATTCCTGTACTTCTGCCAAGGTAATACAAGGCTGCAAATCACCAACCTTCACACCTTTTTGGAGATTTTGCAGCATCAGGAGTTCTTCTGCCTCCGAAGGATAGCCCAAACTCAGCGACAACATAAACCGATCCATTTGCGCTTCCGGCAGGGGAAAAGTACCTTGATACTCGATGGGGTTTTGAGTGGCAATGACAAAAAACGGCTGGGGAACTGCACGAGAGACACCATCGACTGTTACCTGATGCTCTTCCATAACTTCCAGTAACGCTGACTGAGTGCGGGGTGTGGCGCGGTTGATTTCGTCAGCTAGTAGCACATTGGTAAAGACTGGCCCAGTCAGAAAAGTAAATTCGCCGCTTTTTGGGTTCCAGATATTTGTACCAGTGATATCAGTTGGCAGTAAATCAGGGGTACATTGTAGCCGTTGAAACTTGCCATCCAGTGAACGAGCTAGGGATTTAGCGAGGAGGGTTTTACCAACACCAGGGACATCTTCGAGGAGAGCATGACCACCACCTAACAAGGCAACTAGCACTAAGCGTATTGCCTCAGCTTTGCCAACGATCGCAAGAGCTAGATTTTGTGTTAAAGCGTCGATTTTTTCTCTCATTGGTTGTGGGGAGTGGGGAGTGGGGACTTGTACTGAGCGACTTGTGCCGAGCCTGTCCTGAGCGTAGCCGAAGGGCGGAGCCGAGGTAAGCCGAAGTATTGGCGACTGGGGACTGGGGACTGGGGAGTGGAAATGAGGGAAGAGTTTTCACAATGCCCCATGCCCAATGCCCAATGCCCAATTTTCCTAAATACATTGTTCCCACTCAGAACTCCTAACTTCTAACTCCTAACTTTTAAGTTTGCGCTCCAGCACTCAAAACTTCTCTAGCAACAACGCAGTCAAGTTGAATTTGTGTTTTCAGGGCTTCTAGAGAAGGAAATTTTTGTTCCGGGCGCAAAAATTTAACTAGTTCCACAGCCAGGTTTTTACCATACAAATCACCCGACCAATCCAATAAATGTATTTCCGCAGATGAATAAGTACCATTTACAGTTGGGCGATTACCGATATTCATTACGCCTAAGCTCTCACTAGGAATGGCATCTGGTGTTTCACCGAGAGTGAAAACGCGGACAGCGTAAACTCCTTGACGGGGCAAAAACTTGTCTTTTGGTAGTTGCAGGTTGGCCGTGGGAAAGCCAATTGTTCTGCCCAACTGTTGACCTTGAACAACTACACCAAGGAGGGTGTAGGAGCGTCCTAGCAGGAGATTTGCATTTTCGATGTCGCCCTGCTCAAGGGTTTCGCGGATCAATGAAGTGCTAATGCGGGCATCTTGAGTTGCAGTAGTACTGACGCAAGTACTTTCGATGGGCGAGTCACCTGTATAAGTTTGTAAGGGAACGATGGTAACGGGGATATTGTGCTTGGCGGCGATTAATTGCAAATCTTTGGCAGTGCCACTGCGCTTTTCGCCAAAACAAAAATCCTGCCCGATGCTAATTTGTTGGCATCGCAGTTGTTGCACGAGAATTTTTTCGACGAATTCTTCGGGGGTCAAAGCAGACAATTCTTTGTCAAAGGGTAGTAGTACCAGTTGTTCTACCCCTAGCGATCGCAATTGTTGAACTTTTTCATCCAGTGGCGTTAACAAGGTCCGGGGTTGACCCGTAAAAAACTCCTGTGGATGGGGGTCAAAGGTGACAACTGTTGAGTAGGTATACTCTTGATTTGTCAGTTGTCCGTTGTCCGTTGTGAGTTGTTGATTTTCTTTTGACTGCTGACTACCAACGTGCAAGACTGGTTGAATTACCCTTTGATGACCAAGATGAACACCATCAAACTTGCCAAGGGCAACAGCAGTCGGCGTTAGTAGCCCTTCGCTCGAAGAAGCAACTCGCACAGAACACCCATTTTTAGACAAATTTAGCACGTGGATTCTGAGATTTTAGGTTTATTTTAGCTATCAGCAGGAAGCTACCCTATGGTAAACCGCCTTCAGGAGGACATTCACCAACTGCCCATGAGGTCTTGTGCTATCAGCTAGGGTATTGATGCCACCCTTTTTAGCTATCAGCCAAAAGCCTAACCCACGGGAAGTTGCCCAAGATGGTTTATTTCTTGTGCTATCAACTTGACTACGAATTTTAGATTTTAGATTTTAGATTTTAGATTTTTTGGTTCATGCCCCATATTAAGAGCGAACAAATCCAAAATCCTCAATTTCAAATCGTCAGAGCCAAGTACCCGAACTTCGTCTTGCTAAGTTCGCGCAGCGTCTCGTAGAGAAGACAGTGGTCTCTTTCAATCCAAAATCCCAAATCCAAAATTGGTTGACAACTCTGGGCAGCGCTGTCTCACTGTGGAGCCAACAGGTATGCTCTCGCGCTGAAAGCCTCTGATCACCAATCTAATCTAAAATCTCCAATTCCTCCGATCGCAATCTTTAGGTAGAAAACTTACTAACAGGAAAAGATTCTGATAAAGCTACTGAGGTGGGAATCTGAAGTACCAATCCTTCCCGTGCCATAATAGCGCCCGGAAATTTCGCAGCTGCTTCTTTGCCGACACGATCCAAAAAGTCGTCATCGTGGGCGGGATCGTGGTGGTAAATCACCAGAGTTTTCACGTTAGCAGCTTGTGCCACTTTCACCGCTTCTTGCCAGGTAGAATGTCCCCAGCCAATTTTCGGGGATTTGGGCGAATAGTATTCCTCGTCTGTGTAAGTGGAATCGTAAACCAAGATGTCGGCATTACGAGCTAGCCACAGCACATTTTCATCGAGTCGGTCGGGAAAATGTTCGGTATCAGTGATGTAAGTAGCAGCACCACCACGCCAGTTGACGCGGTATCCTACAGCTTCACCTGGATGGTTTAAAGGTGCTGTTTCTACGGTAACGTCATCAATGTGGACTGGTTGCCCTGGTCGAATGTCGTAGAAACTTAAATTGGCTTGCATAATTTGCAAGGGTACGGGAAAGTTCGGGTGCAACATCTGATCGTTGAGGCGCTGTTCTATGGTAGAACCATCAGGTGCGATCGCCCCGTAGATATGAAAGTCATTCCCCTTCACAAACCCTGGGGTAAAGAAGGGAAAACCCTGCATATGATCCCAGTGAGAGTGGGTAAAAAATATGTGAGCTTCTAACGGCATTTGGCGCAACAAAGATTGCCCTAAAACATGTAGTCCCGTGCCAGCATCGAAAATTAAGCGTTTATCGCCCGCTTGCATTGATATGCAAGGGGTATTACCGCCGTAACGAACGGTGTTTGGCCCTGGACTGGGGATGCTGCCGCGAACGCCCCAAAATTGTACGTTAAATTGGTTCTCTATCCTAGACATGGTATTGCTTGCTGGACTGAGCGGGCGATAATTGGAAAATTGCTACTTATTTTGTCTAAGTTTATGCTGTCTCACCGATTTTGGTAGAGGCAGAATTTCTTGGTAAAACAGCATACCCTGTTTCTGGCTGATTGTGTAAATGTGGACGAAATACTATCAGTTAGAATTTTCCAGGTTTTGGGGTGGATCTGTATCAGTTATTTCAAGAGTGCCCCTACGTTATAGCCTACATTTTTCTGTGATGCATTTGAATTACTCCAGTTTTGTCCTGATAAATCAAATAATTCACGAAAAATTGAATTCCCAATCCGACAATTTATCTAGCCCAGTTGCATAAGTTAGATTGTATTGTAACGGGGTAATACTGATGTGGTTATTACGTACAACCTCTACATCTGTCGGTACATTTTGAGGCAGATTTAATCCGGCTGGCGGTTCTACATCCTCAATTACCTCTCCGGTTAACCAGTAGTAAGTTTTTCCACGAGGATCAACTCGTTTATCAAATACATCAATGTAATGCCGCAGTCCTTGACGGGTAAGAGTAACGCCGGCAATTTCTGACCATTTGACCGGAGGAATATTGACGTTGAGCAACATTAAATCTGGCAGAGGCTTTTGGGCTAACTGGTCTACAAGAATTTTGGCAAACTTAGCAGCAGGTTGAAAGTCTTTAGATGTGTGACTAATAAGACTCAGTGCTATGCTGGGAATGCCTTCAATTAGACCTTCCATTGCCGCCGAAACAGTGCCGGAATACAAGATTTCAGTTCCCAAGTTCGCACCTTGATTAATACCAGAGAGAACCAAATCGGGGGGAGTATCTAGCAAAGCCCACAGTGCCAATTTGACGCAATCTGAAGGCGTACCATCACAAGCCCAAGCTTTGATCGTGGGATGAAAAATCCCTTCAACAATTTCGGCGCGAATGGGTTGGTGTAAAGTTAACCCGTGTCCAGTTGCCGATCGCTCTCGATCTGGACAAACTACACTCACATCATGACCTGCTTCTGCCAAGTAATTGGCTAGGGTACGAATCCCCAAGGCAGAAATGCCATCATCGTTGCTAACTAGTAATTTCATAGTCATTGGTCACTTGTACTGAGCGTTCGCGTAGCGTCTCGTAGAGAAGCCGAAGTATTGGCAATTGGTCATTAGTTATTTGTTATTTGTTATTAGCCATTTGTCAATGTCGCAGGTCACAAGCAGCAAAAAACATACATACTCACTAGTACACTATGGGAGAAGTTTGCCTACCTTGAAGACAAGTCGCTCAATCCCCAAGTCTAGCCGCTTGTCTGGTTAATTGAGGGGTTTATTTATCGACCAGTTCACAGCTTTTGACTATAGACTAATGACTAATGACCAATGACTAATAACTAATGACTAGCAATTTAGAAGCTCAACTTTTAGCACTGCGGCAGTCAGGAGAAAAAGCGATCGCCGCCGCCGACACCCTAGAACGTCTGGAGGAACTCAGAGTTAATTATCTGGGTAAAAAAGGGGAATTGGGGGCACTGTTGCGAAGTATGGGGCAAATGAGTGCAGAGGAACGACCGAAAATTGGTGCGATCGCTAATACAGTTAAAGAATCCCTGCAAACTAGTCTAGACCAGCAACGTGCTACCTTAGAATCCGCCCAAATTCAAGCTTTGCTAGAGGCGGAAACTCTCGATGTAACTATGCCGGGAATTTACAGCCCCCAAGGTCGGATTCATCCCCTCAATGGTATTATCGATCGGGCACTGGATATTTTTGTTGGTATGGGCTACACCGTGGCTCAAGGGCCAGAGATGGAAACAGATTACTATAATTTCGAGGCTCTCAACACCCCCCCTGACCACCCCGCCCGTGATATGCAGGATACCTTCTACCTGCCAGACGGTAATCTTTTACGCACTCATACCTCATCAGTGCAAATTCGTTACATGGAGAGAGAAGAACCACCGATTCGGGTTGTGGCTCCAGGGCGAGTTTATCGGCGAGATAATGTAGACGCGACTCACTCAGCAGTTTTCCATCAAATAGAACTTTTAGCCATTGATGAGGGACTAACTTTTACAGACCTCAAGGGCACAATTAAAGTATTTTTACAAGCAATATTTGGGGATTTACCAATTCGTTTCCGCGCTAGTTATTTTCCGTTTACCGAACCATCGGCTGAGGTAGATTTGCAGTGGAATGGGCGCTGGTTGGAGGTGATGGGCTGCGGTATGGTCGATCCAAATGTACTTAAGTCTGTGGGTTATGACCCAGAAATTTATACAGGGTTTGCTGCCGGTTTTGGTGTAGAACGCTTTGCAATGGTGTTACATCAAATTGATGATATTCGTCGGTTGTATGCTAGTGATTTGCGGTTTTTACAACAATTTTAGGGAAGCGATCGCTTGAAATAATCAGTCAATATTGAATCGAAAAGCGATTTAACTTCGCTCACGCGAACTTTTATATTAAGTAAGCTTCGATGATTTGACCAAACCTTGAAAACTGAATATGAGGTGAAATTGCAACCAACAATAGAACAATTGCGAAGCTTTTACCAAATGTCGGTGAGGATGAGCAATTTACTTCGACCAATTAACTTAGTGTGAAGGACGAAAGGACAAAACCTATAGTGATGTTGGTGGGAGAGACAATAGAAATAGAAATTTATCCCAATGGAGAGGTAGTTACCAAATGACACAACCCAACTTTGTGGATATGACTGATGCCGAGTTACGAGTTTACGTGTTGCAAAATCCTAACAACAGTGAAGCGTTTCACGCATACGTTGATCGCTTGCACGCAGCCAATCCAAATCCACAGCTAATGTCGATAGAAGAGGCTGAAGCTGAATTAGAAAGGAGGGTCAAGCAGGGTCAAAGATAGCGGCAAGCATCCTGAAAAAATCTTCAGGATGCTTTGCTTATTATTTACGAATCCAAAACTTTTCTTCTCAGCTTCTCTGCCAAAGGTTCAAATCTACCATCTAAGTATTTGGCGAGAAACTCCTCTGCGATCGCAAACCCACTTTAACGGCAATTGTCGCAATGTCCGCAACGCCAGTTAGCAGCTTCTTTGTCAAAACCAAAGGCATTTAACAAAAACTGCCAACGACACTGCTTTGTAGTCAAATATTGATGCATCTGTTTAGCGGCGTGTAATTGCGTCGGTGGCTGATTTCCCGCTTTTTGCCCAATGCTGTAATGAAAAGGATCAACCCAGTTTAACTGACCACTGCTATGGAGTAAAGCCAGCGCCGTAGCACCTTCGGGAAATTGTCGGGTTACTACATTCACTTCTCCCTGTTTTGGTAATTTTTTCACAAGTTGCTGCGCTATTTGTTGTTGCGATCGCATTTGCTCGTGAAAAAACTCCTGTCTTTGCTTATCCTCTGGATCTAACCATCCCGTAGGTTCACTCACTAACGTTAACGCTTCTGCCGGTTTCCCATCTCTTCCAGCCCGGCCAATTTCTTGCACATATTCAGATAACAAATGTGGCGCGTGAAAATGAGCCACCCAGCGAACATCACTTTTATTTATCCCCATACCAAAGGCACAGGTACAAACAACAAAAGGTATTTTACCACCTAACCAGCTTGCTTCTACTGCACGGCGTTCGGTTGCACCCAATCCCGCATGATAACTAGCTGTAGCATAACCCATCTCTGCTAACCATTGGGCTAAATCTTCGCTATCTCTCCGAGTACGAACATAAACTAATCCCGATTGTTGCGGTCTATTTTGAATAAACTTTAATAATTGTTGTTTTCTACCTCGTGGTGTCCAAGCAATGCGAACGCTGGGATGCAAATTCGGACGGTAAGGATTCAAACGGAAAATCTCTGGTTGCTGTAATTGTAAAACTGTTTGAATAATTTTTTGCGCTGACGGGTCAGCAGTCGCGGTAAAAGCGGCGATACTAATCTTTGTTCCTGGTGGTTTTAATTTTAGCAATGCCGGACGCACCGCCCCTAATCTGCGATAAGTTGGGCGAAAAGTATCACCCCACTGCACTAAACAATGGGCTTCATCTAAAATTAAGCCATTAATTTGCAATTCTGGCTGAGATAATTTTTCCCACACTGGCGGACTGAGCAGAGTTTCTGGCGATAAATACAGTAATCTTAGCTGTTGACGTTCCAAAGCTTGCAGAGTTGCACGGCGTTGTGATGAAGATAATTCACTATGCAAAAGTGCTGCTTTTTGGTGGCTTTCTCGTAGTTCCTGTACTTGGTTTTCCATCAGCGCCACCAAGGGCGAAACTACGAGAGTTAATCCTGTTTGTAAAAGTGCGGGAAGTTGAAAACAAATGGACTTTCCGCCACCTGTAGGCATGATAATCAGCGCATCTTTTTGTGCCAATAAACTGCTGACAATTTCTCCCTGTGGTGGACGGAAATCTTCATAACCCCAGATTTTTTGAAAAGCGGCGCGAACTTCTTGCCAAGATTTTGTTGTATGATTCATAATCAACAGTAGATGCACTCATATCCTTGAATGCTGAAATGAATGATGTGATTTTGAATATAGCCTCTGCTATCCTGCCAATGGTTCAGTAATTTCATCATCTGAGGTAGGACTTAGAGGATGTCTGAAAAGTTTTTTTGTATACACCTAACCCTTGGAGATCCCCCTAAATCCACGCCACTTGCTCTACTTGGGGAGACCCCAAGACCGCAGTGGCTCCCCTTAAAAAGGGGGACTTTGATTCCGGTTCCCCCCTTAAAAAGGGGGGTTAGGGGGGATCAACGAGTGCCTAAAATCACACCTAACTACTTTTCAAACAACCTCTTAGGCAGAACTACACGCTGTAGGGGCAATTCATGAATTGCCCCTACCTAAAAATCAGGGTTTTAGCTATTGTTTGCGTAATTCCTAATTAAAGATGACGAGAGAATTTGCTGAAAGATAGTTAACATTAGATTCGTGTTAACTGTTCAGGAGTGCCAAAATGTCTAAACAACTTGGTCAAAAAATCGCACCCACACCTATATCAAATGATATCAATGTGGTGGATTTGATCGATCAATACTTCACCGCTTACAACTCAGCGCGGTTACGCGAAATTTGCCAACTACTGAGTCGTGATGTGTTAACGGAAGGTGTCACCGTGGGAGTTAGCCTTTCCGGTGCGATGACACCAGCCGGTTTCGGGGTTTCAGCCCTTGCACCTTTAATTCGCAATGGCTTTATTGATTGGATGATTAGCACTGGTGCAAATCTTTACCACGATATGCACTACGGATTGGGTTTTGAACTCTTTGCTGGTAATCCATTTTTGGATGATGTGAAACTGCGCCAGGAAGGAACCATCCGTATTTATGATATTATCTTTGGTTACGATGTGCTGTTAGAAACTGATGCGTTCATCCGTAAGATTCTCCAAGGAGAAGCGTTTCAAAAGCGGATGGGAACGGCTGAGTTTCATCATTTATTAGGTAAGTATGTCCGGGAAGTAGAAAAGCAATTGGGTGTGCAGCATTCCTGTTTGCTGGCGACAGCTTATGAATATGGCGTACCCATTTATACGTCTTCTCCGGGAGATAGCTCAATTGGGATGAACGTGGCGGCTTTAGCTTTGGAAGGTTCGCAATTAGTCATAGATCCATCAATTGATGTGAATGAGACAGCAGCGATCGCATATAATGCCCGTGAATCAGGTGGTAAAAGTGCGGCTGTAATTCTTGGTGGCGGTAGTCCTAAGAACTTTTTGCTACAAACTCAACCGCAACTTCACGAAGTCTTGGGGTTAGAAGAACGAGGACACGATTACTTTGTGCAGTTTACTGATGCGCGTCCAGATACAGGCGGTTTGTCTGGAGCAACCCCATCGGAAGCTGTCAGCTGGGGTAAGATTGACCCAGATGAGTTACCTAACACAATCGTTTGTTATACCGATAGCACCATCGCTCTACCATTGGTGACTGCATACGTTTTGAACAAATGCCAACCTCGTCCCCTGAAGCGGATATACGACAAGCGAGAAGCCATTTTCGATAAACTGCAAAAAGACTATCTAGCAGCCAAAACCCAATCATCGGATCAGATTCCAGCCGCCGTTGCAGAAAGTGCTTCACAGCAAACAGCTACTTATCCCTGTGGTAGGTTGATTCCGAATACTCATTAGGGAAGAGGCAGGGGGCAGGGGAACAGGGGGCAGGGGGAAAATAACCAATGCCCAATGCCCAATGCCCAATGCCCAATGCCCCTCATCCTTTCTGTCCAATCAAGAAATAAGTTGTGATCTTCCCTTTGCCTTTAAGTTCAATGTCACCCTGCTTTTCAAATATAAATTCATCACACAAGCACTTATAAGTATCTTCTGTAACCTGGATTCTACCAGCAATACCTTGGGATTCCATGCAGCTAGCGATGTTTACCGTATCTCCCCAGAGATCATAAGTAAACTTGTTGAGATCAATTACTCCCGCCACTACAGAACCGCTATGGATGCCGATACGGATGCTGAAGTTTTGATTATTCTCAGTATTAAATAGAGCGATCGCAGTTTGCATATCCAGTGCCATCAGCGCGATCGCTTGAGCATGATCTGAGCGGCGTATCGGCCAGCCACCAACCACCATATAAGCATCACTAATGTTCTTGATTCTCTCTAAACCATATCGTTTAGTGAGGCGATGGAAAGTTGAGAAAATTCCGTTGAGTAAGTTCACTAGTTGAATTGCACTCATAGAAGTAGCAATTTCGGTAAAGCGGACGATATCTGTAAATAAAACTGTGACATCAGCAAAGTCTTCAGCAATCTTAGGTGGTTGTTCTTTCAGTTCCTTTAAGATTGCTGCTGGTAAAATATTCAGCAATAAACGTTCGGTTTCTTCCTGCTGATGGCGCAGTGCTGCTTCTGCTGCTAGTCGCTGGGTGACATTACGAAAAATGCCGCGAATCGCAACTGGATGACCTTCGACAAATTTACAGTTAATGTTACCTTCTAGAAAGATTGTTTGACCGTTTTTAGTAACGAATGCGGCTTCTACTTGCCCAATTTTTTCTCCTGAAATCACGCGATAAAACCTTTGTAAACAGTGTTGTTTAAACTCTGGATGTATAATATCGAAAATATTCATATTCGCAATTTCAGCTTCGCCATACCCCAAACTTTCTCGCCATGCACGATTGACATACAAAAAATGACCAGATGCATTGACGCATTGAATTAAGTCATTAGCATTTTCAAATAAATCTCGATATCTTTCTTCACTTTCTACAAGAGCATCTTCTGCTTGTTTACGTTTGATAAACTGGGCGATTTGGCTACCAATAGAACCTACCATTTGCAATAAGTCTTTATCTTTTGGTTGTACGTCCCGACTAAAAAAAACCATCACTCCTAAGATTTCACTATCGTCTAAGATGGGGAAGCCAAAAGCTGTGTGCAATCCAGCCTCAGCCGCAGGTTGCGATCGCCTTTTGTCTTGATCTTCTGCGATATCTTTAATCCACAAGGGCAAACGTCTGATCCAAATTCGACCAGGTAAGCCAACACTGGGTATATAGGTAGTTTGCCAGGTAATTGCTTTAAATTCTCGGACAGAAATTACTCGACTTGACCAAATTTCCACACATCTTAGTACTGCATTTAGGCTATGTCCTTGTACTGAAGTGCCAATATATTGATTTGGTGTCCAAAGTTCGCCTAAATCCCATTCCAAATTTTGACAAATCGACTGCAAAATTTGCGGAATTACCTGTTTTATAGTTTGGGATTCTGATAATATGCGAGTGATAGCATACTGGGCACTTGTACGCTGTTCTCGACGCTGCCAAGCAGTAATATCTCGACCAATGTAGACAATATCTTCTAGTTCTTCTGTTTTTTTCGCAATCACTGAACAAGAAAAAGCAATCAACAGCTTTTCTCTAGTTTTTGTTCGACAAACTACTTCTAAATTCTGTAAGTTTCGCTTCAAATAAGAATGCTGATAAATAGCTTGTATTAATACTTGATTATTATCAATAATCAGTGATATTGGTTGATTAATTAATTCTTCTTCCCGAAAACCAAATAATTCTTGAGCAGCACGATTGACTTTTTTAATTTTTCCTGTACGACTCGTTACTAACAAAGCATCTGCTATTGAAGTAATCACTTGTTCCATGTAATTTTTGGATGATATTAAAGCACTTGATAGCAGGTTATTTTCATTCGCTCTACTATCACACCGATAATTAAGAATTAACAATTCAGTGCCACTGATGATTCTTTTAGCTATTCTTTCAAATGTTTGATCAATATACAAGCCTGTTTGGGCAAAATTTGTAAAAGTTACTATCACAAGACAGAATTCAGGAGTCAGGAGCCAGAATGGGCTAAACGCCCCGCTACCGCTAAGAGAATTGAATTCTGTCCGACTCGCTAACGCTTTATTTGTCAGTCCCTTTAATGAGGTTTATGATTGTGCGCTAGCTGCAAGCTGATTCCAGGCTTTGACTACTTTTTGTAAATTCTTTGGCAGGTTATTTCGAGAAATATCGTTGTACTGAACTGTACCTTCTTGGCTGGTGAGAGTATAGGTGATATAATCAGCAGCACCACTGGGGGCTGGGTAACTCAAATTCTGGAATTTACTAAATTTGGAACGTTCTAGCGATCGCACAAATTGTTGCACCTGTTGCACAGAAACGCGGCGAATACTACGCTCTGAATCATTGGCATCACCAATCCGCACGCGAATCAATCGCCCATCTTTGAGTAAAACAGTCTCATAAGTTCTGCCAGCCAAGCCACCACTGGAGATTTGCCGAAACACTACATCTCGATCTAATGGTGGTGGTAACTCGCTGACTGGAATTTGCACAGGGGCTAGTGTACTTTCATTAACCTTTTGATTCCGCCTGAGTACAGAACCTGTTTGATTAGTATGATAAGTCCAGTTTTCTTTGCCATTAGATACCACAATTTGCCAACCCGGAATTAACGCTTGGGTGCAGATTTCATCAGGTTGAGCCAGTTCTAAGCAACCATTGCGCCAAGTCTGCTGATTATAATCAATAATTTGCAGTTCTGTGGCAGAAATTTTCTGTCTGCGGGCTAAATCTTGCAGTACCGCGTTAGCTACTGAACGCGGCAGGCGGCTTGGTTTAATATTGTCTTTGATCGCTTCATTGCTTGTTTCTAGCGAGGAGTTTGCAGAAGCACCCGTAGCATCTTTGACAAGTGTTAAACCACTAGCAACTGACAAAATTCCAGTCAAAATTAAAGCCGTGAAAATTCGCGCTTGATTTTTATTGAAGTAGTTTTTCAGCATAAATTTCATAATAATATAATTCCAGAAATTCACTAGTCGGAATTAATTTAATATCTGTCTTTTTAAACAGATATAAAGACAGACGCTGATATAGTAATTATTTGTTCCTTACAGCAGATTGCGCTCTAATCGAGTACACGTAGAGACGTAGTACTGCTACGTCTCTACAAGGTTTTGGGTTTTATATATGTACTTCATTTACCTGAAATCTGCTGTATACAAATGCTGGCTGAAAATACACTCAATTACAACACCCTATAGTCTAACAGCAATCAAGTAAGAACTAAGAAGCTAAGGCTTTATTAGATGAAAAGCTTGTTGGAGAGAAAAATCCACACCCCTAACTGAGAAAATAACCTGCAAGCTATTTTCCTTCACCTTCGTAAGCGAGGATTCAATAAAAGTAATTATAAAAGAGAACGCTACAGAACTATGGCTTAGGTTTTTCTCGGTTGAACCTAGCGTATACAAGATTTTGAAAGTAATCTCAGGCAATATTAGGCGCTGATGGCTTGTTGTTCAGATTCAACTAACTGATTGTTAGGTACATCAAATCTAATAGTACTAGCTGCCCAGTCTTTGAAATCCGGTGCTAACCAGACCAACTTCCGCAGAATTTCATCATTTACCCACAACACCAAGGGGAACCGAAACTCTTTCCGAAACTCATCTCGCATGATATTGGTACTAATGATTAGTTGATTAATTGCCACTACAGATTCTAAACCCCGTATCATCAAAGCTTCGGGTTGAGTAGCACCAATTTCAGTTGTAATAGCTGTATACAGTTTGTCAGCCCCAGGTGAGAGCAAAATTTCGTGGATATCTGCTGATGAAAATTCTGTTAACAAATTCAGCACTTGCTGCTGCCTTTGAACACAGTTACAACACGCCAATAACAGTGAAAACTCTCCACCAGAAACCATCATCGCCCTTGCCAGCCTCTTAGTCGCCGCTATGGTGCTAACTGTACTGTTTTCCGAATTACTTAAGCTAATCATTAAAAAATCCTACTTTTGATTTCAAAAAGAGTTGAGCAATATTCCGTGATTGTACCCTATGAATTTTTATGAAAAAGTGTTAATTGAGCAACTTTGCTCATCTTGTCTCCGTAATACTAAGTATTATATGCCTAATAAGCATATCGTGTATTATGTCATATTTACAATTAAGGGATAATGCAAAGATAGTATCAACATAATGTAAGCAAAAAGGGTAGGGGAAGAATTGGCAATTGAATGATCACTATATTTTCATAGATTTTTGTATCTGTCAGCAATTAAGTAATTATTTTTGAACATTCAGTTAAAAAAATACTCAGTAAAAGCTTAACAGTAAAGATTGGGAAGTGGGAAGTGGGAAAAAGTGATAGCAGTTTTCAATTGTGTGCTGAAATGGTATCACCTCAAGAGGCAAAATCTTTGTCCATTAAAGCTAAATCATCCGTTTGATATAGCTGTAGATCAAAGATATCGCTCCGTTGGTCAGAGGACACAGAATATTTAGCTTTCGTTGGTCATTGACCGCGATTGGAACAGCGCGTTGAATTTGTTAAAGCGCAGTTCGACTGCGCTCACCGCAAGTGGGTCGGTTGGACTACCGATTCCTGGCTGTGGAGGCTTAGACATTAGTCAGCCCGTGAAGCAGCAAGTCTAGAGATGTAAATCTGAGATGCTCCCGCTACACTGCTTGCAGTTAGCGGTGAGAGTTGTCACAACCTCTTAACTCCTCTGCAATCCAGAGAGTACTGATATGAAGCCATCCCAAGCCGATAAAACCCTCCAAGCCACCCACTACCTTTTTTTCGGAATCACGAAGCAATAGAAACAGTGGCGTATATTGGTAATCTCCAATTTTGCCTACATTGAATTTCTGAAGTTGCTTGTCTACAAAATCAACTTCTTTGGAGTCTGGCTGAATTTCAATGGATATTTTGTACTCAGGCATCATTGCAGGGTACCGCGTTTGATTTGTTCGCTTTCAATGGCTTCAAATAAGGCGCGAAAGTTACCTTCGCCAAAACCTTGAGCTTGGCAACGGCGCTCAATAAACTCAAAGAAAAATGTCGGCTGTTCAAAAATGGGCTGGGTGAAAATTTGTAGTAGTAGAGGCGCGGTTTGTCCTCCCCCTATGGAAGTATATTCTTGCCAGTCCACCAAAATTTCCTGTTGAGCGATCGCATCCAATTCTAAAGATGATAGGGTAAGTCCTGGTCGCTGTTTTAGCTGTGAGTAGTAGCTTTCGGGAACTGAGAGTAAGGATAAACCACTGGCACGAAATTTAGCGATCGCACTCACAAGATTAGTCGTCCGCAAGGCAAGATGTTGAATTCCTGGCCCCCGGTTAACATCGAGAAACTCTTGAATTTGAGAATTCTTGGAAGCCGGTTCATTAATTGGCAATTGGACGCTACCGTTGCGCGAAACCATCACCTGGCTGTGTAAAGCAGAGCGATTGGTTTTAATTTTAAATGCTTGCTGGGGTTGAAAATCTAGGATCTTTTCATACCAAGCGACAGCAGACTCTAATTCACCAACTGCCACATTTAGCACGATGTGATCTATGGCGGTAATACTGTTGTCATTTGTTTTAGTTGCAAATGACGACGGACAAATGACCAATGACCTTTCTATCAACGTATGAGTCAGTCCACCCCAGGCGGCAATTTTGCCACACTTGACGAATGCCGTACCTATTTGGCGTTCCTGGATGGGTTGTAAAATTGTCGCACCGTGCATTTGAGCTAGGGCAATCGCCGCTTCCACATCTTCCACAGCAAAAGCGACATCTGCCACACCCGGTGGATATTGACGCAGAAACTCAGCGACTGGACTTGTAGGCAACAGTGGTGAAGACAGAAAAAAGCAGACATCGCCACTTTTCACCACTTCTGTACAAGTGTGAAATGAAATAATGCGATCGCTTACTGATTGAAAACCAAGATGGTGGACAAACCAATCCCGCCATACTTTGGCGTTTTCTACATAGAAATGAACGTGATCAATTTTCATAGTTACTGAAAATCCAGCATAAAAGTTTATATGTCTGTAAATTTTGCCTTTTTTGCTAGATTTTCACGTCCTTCCTAAGCAAGAATTATGTAAGCGTACTCTCACGTTAAAAGAAAAGATGACTATCAGGTTGAATGTTAATTTCCATTGGCACAGCTTGCGGTTCGGCAGAAAGGGCAAAGAAAATCGCATTGGCAGCAGTTTCAGGACTGAGCATTTTTTTCCGGTCTACTTTTAGGTTGACGTTATCCCAGAAAGGAGAATCTACCCCACCAAAGTAGAATAGCGTGAACTTGATACCAAAACGCTTCAGTTCCTCTGCCATGCACTTGCTGAAACCGACAACACCAAACTTAGAAGCCGAATAAGCCGCCGCCATTGCCATCGAATGCTTGCCCAGAATTCCTACCACGTTACAGATGTGACCAGACTTGCGCTTTTGCATCTCTTCAGCAGCCGCCTGAGTGGTGTAAAAGCTACCTTTTAAGTTGACATCTAGCATTTTGTCTAAATCAGCAGGTTCTAGGCTGTTGTAGGGCTTGAGGATACCAGCACCGGCTGCATTCACTAAAACATCAATTTGACCAAACTCAGCGATCGCCTTTTTAATTAAAGTATCTACCTGTTGGGGGTCAGTAATATCGGTGGGAACGCTCAAAACTTCACCTGGTAAATCAGCAGCCAGTGTTGTTAAACGAACTCCATCTCTGGCAGCCAGTACCAATCGGACTCCAGTCGGCGCAAGTTTGTGTGTTAAAGCTGAACCAATACCACCAGTAGCACCGACAATAACAACGACTTTATCCTGCATCGTACTATTTACATTTATTTACATCTCTTTACATAATACTGAATTACAGGCTGAGTTTGTACGTAGATATCCAGAAAGTATTTTATTTACTCGCAGAGTAGCGCTATTACCTCATATTCCTTGCCACTCGCCTTTAATGTAAACCTAGGAGATGATTCTAGATATTTGGTAAAATTGGAACCTAACTTTAATTTTTTGATAATTGAATTAGGAGATTCTCCGGTTATTTTCTGTAACTCTGAACCTAGCTTGGATACAGATAATTGAGTTTGGGGAGACTTAATTTGTATATCTTGAATAATTTTCGCTAGTAATTTATCTAATGTTTTTCCATTAAAAATTTCCACAGAATCTTCTTTTTTTTCTTCCTCTTGAATGGATTGTGTGGATGAGTTATCTAGAGCAGGGATTATTTCCTCAATTTCTGCTTTTTTGGGATTATCTTTGATATTGATATTACATCTTTCTTGAAATAAACTAGCAATAGCCACTAAACTGTTTAATCTAGCATTGATTGATTCCTGTTCATTTTTAATTAAATCTTGAATTTGCTCAACCACTTTTTCAAAGGATGGAACTTCTTTTGCCATTGCTAAGGAATAATGAGTTAATTTGCCAGTATTCCGATTTTCTATATGCAAATTTTGTCCTTGTCTACGTACCCAATAGACAATTAACCCTTGATTTTGGAGTTCGTTACAGAGGTGCATCAAAATTCCATCGCCAGAACAGACTAAGATTTCTTTAACTGTTGGATAGTAGCGTAAAACACAAGCACCAAGTGCGATCATTTTGGCATCAGCGCTGTCTTTACCTCCAGGTACATGAATAAGTTGATAACCACGGTTATATAGTTCAATATCTTGCTTTCCAATATTGGGATTTCTCCAGTTAGCAAATGCCATTTTAACTTGGAGAGAATACTCACATATACTAGCTAAAAATAATTCGGTATTAATATCTAATTTTAAGTTTTCTGCATCCAAAAGTAGAAGAGAGATTCCTGTTTCTAACTTGTGTTGAATTTCGTTTTTTTGCTGAATTTTCAGGAGTAATTGACCAAAGGCGGCAGATTCTAGGCAATCAGGCGATAATATCGTTTGCAGTAGTTCTTCAGCTAATGTCAAACTAAAAGAGCCAAGACTTTTCTCTGTAACTTTTTCTTCTGGCAGGTTTTCTACCAAATAAAGTTCCGTCCCTTCAGCCGTAGACGCTTTAGTATGCCCATTTTTATTAGCAACCAAGTCACTTTCCAAGGAAGGAAGGAATGTCGGCTCAAGGAATTGTCTACCACAACTTTTGCAGAGGTAATTCTGCTTGTCATTCCGACGACCATTTTTACGATATAAAGTAGATTCGCACCTGGGACATTTCATTTTGTGATTCAACTTGTCTTGAGCAGATACTTATCTTTAAATATATAGGATAAAAAAATACTGCTCGTATTGCCCAAAACTCAAAGCAAGCGGAAATTGAACGTAAGTTCCAAAGGATCTGTTGAAGGCGGTTATAATCCAATACAGTTCAGTTAAGCTTCTCTTCCTTATCTTCCTTCTCTTACTTTGCGTCCTTTGCGTCCTTTGCGGTTCGTTAAAAAAGGGTCTTAGCCTTAACTGAACCGTATTGGGTTATAATCTCCACAGACTTGCCCGATAATTGAAATCACACTAAAGTCTCTGGTTTCTACTCTTCGCTTAATGTTTCAATCAACAAATCCACCTGTTGCTGTCGCTGCTGCAAAAAACCTTCGCACTGACGCAAATACTCCACAGCAGTTGCAAATTGATCAAACACAGCTGACAATTCCAACTCACCCGCCTCAATGCGAGTAATAATTCCCTCTATTTCAGCAACCTTCGCCTCATAATTCCAACCTTCCTCAGAACTAGAAGCACTCTTACGTTTAACCATCAACCTCTCTGTGTCCTCTGCGCCTCTGCGGTTCGTTTACTTCCATCACCTTTACTTTAACCCCACCCTGCCCCAACTGAATCACTAACTCTTCCCCCACAGCCAACTCCGCCGCCGAACGAGCGATCGCCCCATCTTCCCTTCTCACCACCGCATAACCACGTTGTAACACCGCTTTCGGATCAAGACTAGCCAACTTTTGCCGTAATAATTCTAGATGTTGAGTTGCTTGCTGCGATCGCCCCGTGGTAATTTGCACCAAATGCTGACGCTTCCAAGCTAACTTGTCCACCTCTTGCTGCACTTGTCGATCTAACCGCAAACGTCGCAAACGATTCCGCAATACTTGGAGTTTATTAAGAGCATTTTCCCTAAAGTCATGCACTGCCTCATGTAAAGCCACAACTCGCCCCCGATGCTCAGTATACAACTCTGAAAGTCCTGGCACAACCATTTCTGCCGCCGCAGTGGGTGTATGCACACATACATCTGCAACTAAATCTGCCAAAGATTCATCCCGTTGATGGCCAATACCAGTAATTACCGGAATAGAACAACTAGCAAGCGATCGCACCACTCGTTCATCATTAAAACAAGCTAACTCTTCCACCGCGCCACCACCCCGCGATAAAATTAGCACTTCGGCACGTCCATCTCTTTCCACTCGCTCAATTGCTTTGACGATAGATTCCGGTGCTTGCTCACCTTGCACTGTCGCCGGAGAAAATAAAACGTGTAAACCGGGATACCTTTGCTTCAGGGTTTTTTGAATATCACCCCAAGCAGCAGCCGTTGGTGAAGTGACAACAGCGATGGTTTGGGGATGAGTGGGGAGCGATCGCTTTCTTTGCGCGTCGAACAACCCCTCAGCCAGCAAGCGATTTTTTAATTGTTGATAACGCAACGCCTGTAAACCAACACCAGCAGGTAAAGTCTGCCAAACTGATAACTGATATTCTCCCCGTTGCGGATACACGCGAATACTACCCAAAATAATTATCTGCTCACCGGCAACTGGCATTTGGGCAAGTTTTGGCAATTGACTATTCCATACCACACACTTAATTCCGGCGGTGCGATCGGTATCTTGCAGTGTGAAAAATAAACCACTGCGATGGTGATTAGCACTGGAAACTTCCCCAGTTACCCAAACTTGCCGCAATTGTTCATCTTGCTCTAACAGCAAGCGAATATAGTCAGTTAATCCAGATACCGAAAGGGCTGTATTGAGAATCAGAGAGTCGGGAAGGTGGAAAGTCATCAAAGATGGGCGATCGCAAAAGCTTGGTCAAATTTTAACAAATAACGTTAATTGATAGCTATAGCAATCCTGAATCATTCGTGAGAAATAAGATCACCGACTTCTTTAATTAAGTCGGCGATCTCCTGTTTGCAATTTTTACAAATCAAATAGGATTGTTATAGGACTTTTGTGGGTAATACTAGAGAAAAAATTACTGACGATGGAGTTCATCATGAACCTAAATATAGTTGATGATAAATTGCAGATAGAATTTACGTTTAATGAGCAATTGCTAGCTGTTCGCTTCAATAAACTTTGGCAAATATCACTAGCCCATATTGAACAAGTTACGACAGCCGAACCCCAAAGCAATTGGCGGGAATTGCGTGCCCCTGGTAGTTTTATTCCTGGAGTGATTAAGGCTGGAACTTATTACACTAACCGAGGTAAAGAGTTTTGGTATGTGAATCGAGAGACAAATTATTTAACCATTGAATTGCGAGATGAATCCTACAAGCGGATGATCTTAACTATTGATCACAATGAGTCTTGGCAACAAAGACTTGCTCAGATAATTGCTGCATAGTTAACCAGGTAAAACAAGCCTGATAACATAAATGGTGAGGTATTATTTATCTTCAGCCAAAATACGTGATAAAATCCCGTTTCTAGGATCTAAGAGGTTGTTTGAAAACTGTTTCGCTGTGACTTTAGGCACTTTTAGATCCCCCCTAACCCCCCTTAAAAAGGGGGGAACCGGAATCAAAGTCCCCCTTTTTAAGGGGGATTTAGGGGGATCTAAAACTATTTGATACCGATAATACGACTTTTCAAACATCCTCTAAGAAGAAAATGCTGGCTGCATCGTCTCTGCCGCCAGAAAGAGTAATAGGCATTCCCAGTCTGAGACTGGGAACGAGGCAATTTCTCAAAGGCTTGTCTAGTCAGGCTTATACTTTATTTGGTGTTAACCACCAGCCACAGCTGGGACAATACTTACTTCATCGCCATCTTTAAGAGTTGTGTTGATACCATCTAAATGGCGGATATCTTCGCTATCGACGTAAAAATTTACAAACCGACGTAGCTTACCTTGTTCATCGCACAACCGCGATTTAATCCCAGGAAAGCTTTTTTCTAAGGATTCCAACAATTCGCCAATAGTGCTACCAGTGGATTCTAGAGTAGCTTGATTATTAGTAAAACTCTGAAGAGTCGTAGGAACTAAAACTTTGACAGCCATAGAAGTAGAAAGTTAAGAGTGAGGGGTGAGGGGTGAGGAGTGAGGAGTGAGGAGTGAGGAATAAAAAACTCATAACTCCTAACTCCTAACTAAACGAGTACTTGTTGCCATTCCAAGCGTTCCAGAGTACGCGATCGCTCTAGGGCACGTTCAAAACTATCGAGTTTCGCATCAATAGTCAAGGGTTCGCCAACGTAGCCTTGGATTGCTTCTTGGGTTTTCAAACCATTGCCGGTGATGTAAATCACGGTAGTTTCATCTGGATCAATTTTGCCAGCTTCTACCAATTTTTTCAGCACGGCAACGGTTGTACCACCAGCCGTCTCTGTGAAGATGCCTTCGGTTTCTGCCAGTAGCTTGATGCCATCAATAATTTCTGCATCATTGACTGATTCAATGTTACCACCAGTCTTCTGAGCTAACTCCACAGCATAAATCCCATCTGCTGGATTACCAATCGCCAGCGATTTCGCAATTGTATTCGGTTTAACTGGTTTAATAAAGTCGCGTCCTTCTTTGAAAGCTTGGGCGATGGGTGAACAACCTTCAGCTTGAGCGCCGCTAAAACGAACGCTCTTGTTTTTTACCAAACCAACTTCGACAAATTCTTGGAACCCTTTATAAATTTTTGTAAATAGTGAACCAGATGCCAAAGGAGCAACAACATGATCGGGTAGTTCCCAGCCTAGTTGTTCCGCAACTTCAAAACCTAAGGTCTTAGAACCTTCAGAGTAGTAAGGACGCAGATTAATATTGACAAAACCCCAGCCGTATGTATTAGCAACTTCTGAACAAAGACGATTTACTTGATCGTAGTTGCCCTTGACGGCCATCAGGGTGGGACTGTAGATCAGACTACCAATAATTTTACCGGCTTCTAAATCTGCGGGGATGAATACACAGCAGTCTAAACCTGCGTGAGCTGCGATCGCAGCTGTAGAATTTGCCAAATTACCAGTGCTAGCACAAGAAACAGTAGTGAAACCTAACTCTCGCGCTCTCGATAAAGCAACTGACACCACCCGATCCTTAAAGCTCAGGGTGGGCATATTCACGGCATCATTTTTTATATAAAGCTTATTTAGACCCAGGCGACGGGCAAGACGGTGGGAACGAACCAAGGGAGTCATACCCGTTCCCACATCAATAAAATTATCAGTTGCGACGGGCAAAAAGGGACGGTAGCGCCAAATTGAATTGGGACCAGCTTGAATTGTTTCACGAGTGACAGTCAGGCGTAAGGCGTTGTAGTCATACTTGACTTCTAATGGACCAAAACATAATTCACAAACATTACTGGCCTTGAGTTCATATTCTGCACCACATTCCTTACACTTCAAGGCTTGAAAGTAGGCAGTGCTGGTTTGGGTTTGGGTTGTGATTGCCTGAGTCATAAACTAGCTTTAATAAGTTTGTCTGTCACTGTCGCCTGATACTAACACGAGCAAAAATACCAGTCAAACATACCCGACTATTTTTATCGGGTATAGCTAGTAATGAAAGAAATAATTCTTGTAAAATTTTAATCCCAGTAATCACTATATCTAGTACTTACACTGTAATGGCTCATGTTACAAAAAAGATACTACTTTCTAATGTTCAGTTTTAATACTGATCAGCTTTATGATTAAACTGCATTAAATATATGATTAAATTGCATAATTTGAAATCCGATCACTCTTTTAGTGATCTAGATCACTTAGCAAATCTGATCTTTTTTGATCTAAATTACTCCACAGGGTAGTCTGTATATTATGAAAGTAAATACCCAAAAGTACTTTGATATATAGGCTTTAGGATTTTTTGCATCTAATTAAAGCTATTTGTATTGCAAAATTAAAGTTAATTTTTAGGCTTTGATGCGCTGATTCACAGCTATGGAAGTTACTCATATATACTGAAGACTCTTTTCGCTAAAAAAGTTACATTCTATTTAAATAAGTAACTCGGCGTAAATAATTATAGTTGGGATAAGGCAGGGAGCAGGGAAAAGCAGTTTTAGTCCTGTTTAGCTTTCTTCGTATGTTTAGTTTTTTTGTGCCGACTTACTTAGACAATTCAAAAGACACAATCAAAACTCAGGGATACTTGCCCTGACTAGCTTTGATTGTCAAGAGTCAGCATCAAACAAATAGGTATAAATTATTTTTGCCTATTGCCTCAATATCATTTTTAGGGAGTGTCAATCATTTAACTCCTTAAATATACATCCCCGAAGAAAACTTTGAAGTTTTAGACAGCGATATTCGGTAATTCTTAAGGAATTGCCGAACTCAATCCTGTCTCAAAATCCAAGATACAAGTTCAGCAAACAAACAAACTATTTCTATGGTATACCCAAAAAAATCTCTCAACAAGCAGCGTAACCCTTACCAATCTCTAGTAGCAACAGCATTATTAAGTAGTAGCCTTTTCCAATTTATTGCACCTGTATTAGCTGACGGTACAGCTGCGGGTCAATCAATCAGCAACACGGCGACAGCGACCTACGAAGATCCTAGCAATCCAGGGACAACTATAAATTCCACCTCTAACACTGTTACCGTAACTGTGGCAGAAGTGGCTGGTATGACCGTCACTGGGTCGGGTGTTGCAGATAAGAATGGTGGCACTGTTGGAGTTAACGATTTACTAACTTACACCTACACCCTAACCAACGTAGGTAACGACGCCACCAAATTCCATATTCCCAACCAAGCAACAACAACTGGGCCGGGTACAGTTTCTGGTACACTTGATCCTGATAAAAATGGTGCAATACCAGCTAGTGGCACACTGCAATACAGTACTGATGGTGGTACAACTTGGACAAACGTAACAGCCGGTGGTGTAGATACACCTTCAATTCCGGTTAGTGGTACTGTGTTGGTTCGTGTGCCAGTCACCGTACAAGCTGGTGCCAAAACCAACGACATCATCACCGTTACTCTTGGTAACACTCCTGGAGACGCTCAAAACCAACTACGGAGTCCCGATGGTGGTGACGTTTATACTGTAGATAATCCAGATACTCCAGCTCTTGTTGGGGAAATTGCTGGCGCACCAGTTAATGGTGTACGAGAAGCTAGTATCACTCAGCAGATTAAAGTAGGGAACAGTGCTAAAACTATCGCTCTAGCCACTATCCTAAAAACTCGTACAGGCTATAACGCTGGTGATGCCTCTGTCCTTAATGATGATCTCTTGACTTATGGTTTGAGCTTACGAGTAGAGAGCAACGATGTAACCAATCATGGGCTAACTCCCGGAGCTTTATCTGGTACACCAATCAATGTAGACGGTACTGTAAGTCCCCATATCTTAGTTTCTGATGCAATTCCAGCATCGACAACTCTTAATAGCACCCCAACCGCTCCTTCAGGGTGGATAGTAGTTTACGCCGGTGAAGATCCTACAGCTACAAATGCTAATGACGCTTTGTGGAAAACTAACCCTGCTCAAGTAACAGGTGGTGTAGTTAAACGAGTTGGTTTCATTAATAATCCTAGCGTTATTTCCTCCGTTGCTACTGGAACAACCCTTACAGGCTTTACTGTGCAAGTGAAGACCACTGGTGTTACAGCTTCGACTCCGACCGCTATTAACAACATTGCTCAAGTCTTTGGTACAACTGCTGGAGATACAACCAACACCCTACTCTTCGACGATTCAGGTGACCAAAATCCAGATAACATTGACCCCGCTACTGGACAACCGGCTGCTACACCAGACAAGGGCTATTACCCGAATCCAGTTACTACAGCTCAAACTGACACAGGTAATAACAACTCAGGTACTCCTTCTACTACTGGGTATGTCAACACATATACCATTTCAGTTGCCTCACCAAACTCAGTTTTGAATGGACCTAATGGTGCCCCTGATGCAACTGGTCCATCGGGTCTGACCAGCGATGACTTTACCAACAAATCTTCTCTAGTTCCTGCTGGTACGACACCTGGTAGCACAGTTGATCCACAATCAGTTGGCTTCACTAACACCATCAAGAACAATGGCACTAGCCCTAACGACGTTACAATCGTGCCAACGAAGCCAACAAACAACACAGATTTACCAGATCAGACAAAGGTAACTATTACCTATGGTAGTAATTCTGTTGTCTATAACTACGTGCAAGCAACAGGAACCTTTACAACAACTAGTACAACTCCAATTAAAGTACTTGCTGTTGCTCCTGGTGCAAGCGTCAACTATGGTGTAGAAGTTGACCTACCTGCTAATACTAAGCTCTCAACCGATATTGGTAAGGGCTTCCCTGTGCTGATCGCTGCTTTCATTGATGCCAATACTAATGGTGTATTTGATCCTGCTACGGAAGTCAATAACGTTAGCATCGATCGCGTCTACACTGGCTTCTTGCAACTGATGAAAGTGTCACGAGTTTTACAAGGAACTGGGCCTGCTGTTGGTACAGGTCAAGATGATTTTGAGTCTACACCAGCTTACACCAATGCTAATGGCACTATTATTGATCCGAATTCAGGCGTTGTTGATGTAGGTAGAAAGCCTTCTCCAGGCAACATTATTGAGTATCAGATTCGTTACAAAAATATTTCTGATGCTCAAGCTGGAACCGGTAACGTGATTTTGAATGCTAACAAAGTTGTGATTAGTGAAGATGGTACGCAAAGCCCCAACAACTGGGCGTTAGACAACGATACCAACACTCAAATTGATACTAGCAACATTGTTGGTTCAGCGAAAGATTCTGGGGCTTCAACTATTCAGTTCTTCAGTGGTAACCCCGCTAGTAGCTCTGCTATCGATCAAACTGGAACGACAGTTAACAGTGATGTCACCAAGTATGTAGATACATCTACCGGACAAGTTGCACCAGGTGTTCAAAGAACATTTACCTTCCAACGCAAGGTTAACTAGATAGTTTAACCTCAGGCCTCTTTGCAAAGAGGCCTGAAATCGCCCATCTGTGTTTGTAGTTGGTGATTTCACACTAAAGCGCCAACTACGAACTGATTGTTTCTCAGCAAAATTGGGAAAGATAAATCAGCAATCAACATTTTGTGAGCTTTTTGAGGTTATTTATTATGAAGCGTCTTTCTATTGCAGGTTTAGGAGCGATCGCCCTCATTGCGACAGTACCATTTGTCCATCAAGTGCCGGGAGTGGCTTCTGTATGGCATTCTACAAGTGCTGTTGCTCAAAATGTCAAAACTCAAGGGCAAATTCAATTGCACTTAGAGGCAGAAAAGCAAGTGGTGGCACAGGATCAACAAGGTAAGCAAAGCAAAACATGGCAACCTTTGAAAGGTCAAGCTGTGGTGCAACCAGGCGATGTGTTGCGATATACCTTAAGTGGCGAAAATAAGAGCGATCGCTCGGTGAGCAATTTGACTCTTAATCAACCAATTCCCAAAGGAATGGTATACGTACTTAAGTCCACCAGTGCAACAAATAATGCAAAAATTACTTATAGCATTGATGGTGGGCGCAGCTTTGTCGAAAATCCCACTGTTAAAGTTACTCTTCGTGACGGGAAAGTGGAAACTAAACCAGCACCAGCCATTGCTTACACCCACATCCGTTTACAGGTTCCGTCAGTTGCAGCCAAGACAACAATCAAGGCGACTTATCAAACCCAAGTGCGTTGATTGAAATTATGTTTGTCTTTGGTGATTTGTCCTTTGTAATTAGTAAATGATCAAGAAGGACTTTCACACATTATTTGACTAATCAAATCGGATTTCTGTAGCAGTGAACTTGCAGTAAATACCATTAGATATATCTGCAAAAGTGCCAAATATAGAGACGTAGCACTGCTACGTCTCTACAAGGGTTCTGGATTAAGCATAATTTCTGGAAATGTTTAGCAAGTACCATCTAATCATTTAGATTTACCCAAATAAAGCAGTGTTTTTATTACTAACAACCTTGGGATACCAGAGGAGGTGTGTTCAGTGAGCCCTCTTCAAAACCAAAAGCAAATTATTTCTAGCAATAAGTGGTGGCGACGGTTAACAACAACTGTTCTCCTGGGAAGTATTTTGCATACTACTATAATTCTACCAGCGATCGCACAACAGACTAACAATCTGCTTGCGTCGGTGCCATTCATAAATCAAGCTGCTTATACTTATACGGATTCTGCTAGTAATCATGAATATCAAGGAACTACTAGTAAGCTTAACGTTAGTCCCACACCATTAGTTGACCCATTAGGACGGGTTTTAGGTTGCGCTGGTGCAATTTTACCTGACTATACAGGTTTTTCAGTTGGGGTGTACGAACCTAACCCTAGCGATCCAACGGGAACAGAATTGGGTGGTTTGGCTGCTTTGACTCGAACAGAGTTACCAGATGTTCCTAATAACAATGTTCCTGGGGGTAAATCGCCAAATACCGAGAATAGTAACCCCTACTTTCTGACGAATAACCCTGCGGGTGTCTACAATTTCCTCCTCGATCCGAATAAGGGTCAAACTGATCCAGGTAGAACCTATATTTTTGTAGTCAATCCACCACCAAATTCTATTTACAAACAGCGACGTATCAAGATTGAAATCATTGCTAGCACTGGCACACAAGGTAATGGTGTGGTGCGGTATGTCGCCAGTTCTCTAGATGGTCAACCTATCAGTCTCACAGGCCAAACCAGAGTAGAGCAAACAGTTGTCTTGGTTGCTAATGCAGAAACAGTAGGACTGGACTTATCAGCCTTTGAATTCACTACCAATATGTGTCAAGCCAATCAGTTGCAGATTATCAAAACAAGCGATCGCGCTGCTGCTGAACCTGGAGATACGGTAATCTACCGTCTTTCGGTAAAAAATCTCGCTGATGCTGGTTTGAATAATGTAGTTGTCACCGACAACCTACCTTTAGGATTCCAGTTTTTGCCAAAAGCTGTGCGGGGAGAAGTGGATGGTCAACCAGTCACGATCGCCTCAGAACGTAATGGTAACACAGTGACCTTCCGCACAGATGTAATAATTCCCACAGAGAAAGTCCTGAATATTGCCTACGCTGCTCAATTAACACCCGATGCAGTACGGGGAACAGGTCGTAATAGTGCGATCGCTAATGCCCAACGAGCTGATAACCGTTTTAGCGTCAAGGATGGACCAGCAACCCACCAGTTGAAAATTAATCCAGGAATCGTCTCTGATTGTGGCACGATTATCGGTCGAGTTTTTGTTGATAAAAACTTTGACGGTGAACAACAACCTGGTGAACCTGGAATACCAAATGCAGTGATTTTTCTGGAGGATGGAAACCGCATCACTACAGATCCTAATGGTTTGTTCTCCTTAGCTAATGCCTTACCTGGATACCACACAGGGGTATTAGACCTCAGTAGTATCCCTGGTTACACTTTAGCTACCAACCAAAAATTCCGCGAACGAAATAGCCAATCTCGCTTGGTGCGTTTAGAGCCTGGTGGCTTGGTACGCATGAACTTCGCTGTCACCCCCACATTTCAGGAGCCAGTGAAGAAATGAAACCCAGACTACACAATACAACTATATTTAATCTGAAACTGATGGGGGCGATGCCAGTAGCTCTCAGCCTCATTTTGTATCCTACTATTGTCAAAGCAGAACTCACCAACGAAAATCTGCTTCTTCCTGATTCCCCTTTGCAAACACAGAAGGCTGTTGAAGATCAAACCGATCAAGATAAATTTTCTGAAAAAGGTATAGATGTAAAAAATTCTGGCGTTGGTGTTTCAGGATACCAAAAGCCCACGCAAATACCCACCGAAAAGTCTGATCGCTGGAAGCCGACAATGAGAAATTTTCAAGACAAAGGCGCAAAGCTAAGGAGAGTAATTCAGCAACGCTTAAATTCTTCCGCTCTTTTGGCAAGTTCTGAGCAGCAGTTTCTACTCATCGAAGTTGCCTCAACTACTGATACTTCAATTTCAGATGTCCAGTCAAGTGAAACGGAAATACAATCATTTCAACCAGCAACTTTTGTGGAAGTGCCTAGAGGCTTACGCAAAATTGCCGGAATTGAGGACAAGAAAGATAAAGTCCAAGAGACTCCAGCTTCTACAACAGAAATACAAACATTTGAACCAGCAGTGTCCGTAGGTTTACCTAGAGGCTTAGGCAAAATTGCCGGAGTAGTCAACAAAGAAGCCCAGGCACAGGGGGAAAATCTGCCGATATCCCCCCCTCCGACAGTCCCTGCCTCTCCCACTGTCCCTATATCTACAGCAATCAAAATCTTGACTCCAACGCCTGAAAGTGTTGTAGATGTACAAGCTACTACGGTGGTTGTGCAATTTCCTGTTGGTAGTAAGGTAGAATTGCGGGTGAATGGGGCGTTGGTAGACTCTTCCTTGATTGGACGAACAGAAACTGATGCCACTACTAACTTAGTAACACAGACATGGTATGGTGTCTCATTAAAAGAAGGTGCAAACACCATCTCTGCACAAGTTGTTGGTGGAACAGAACCCCCTGTAACTGTGCAAGTCGCAGTTCGGGGAGCGCCAGAGAAAATAACCATAGAAACAGTTGAGTCACGTATTCCAGCCGATGGACGTTCTACGGCTACAATCAAGGGTCAACTGATCGATGCTAGTGGTAATCGCTCTAACCGCGATGCTGTTGTCACTTTGATACCTAGTGCTGGGGAGTTTATTGGGACAGACTTCAAACCCGATCAACCTGGATTCCAAGTGGAGGCGAAAGGGGGACAATTTACAGCTAAGTTGCGATCGCAACTCAAAGCCGAAACTGTCACGATTCGCGCCCTAGCTAATGATTTAGAAGCCTTTACCCAACTGCAATTTGAAACCGCACTGCGTCCGAGTTTGGTGACAGGGGTAGTAGATTTACGTTTGGGCGCTAGAGGGACAAATTATTACGGCAGTTTCCGTGATTTCCTCCCTCCTAACAAAGATAACAGCACCCAATTAGATTTTCACTCAGCAGTATTTGCCACTGGTGCCATCGGCGAATGGTTGTTTACAGGTGCATATAACAGTTCTCGTAGCCTCAATGAAGATTGCGACTGCAATAATCGCCTGTTTAGGACTTACCAATCCAGTGAACAAAACTATCCTGTCTACGGCGATAGCTCAAAAGTTGATGTCATCACTCCTTCCATTGACAGTGTATATCTACGTTTTGAGCGTTCAACTGGTATAACTGGCTCTGATCCTGATTATGCCATGTGGGGTGACTATAACACAGAAGAATTTGCTCGGCGATCGCAGCAATTTACTTCCATCACCCGTCAACTGCACGGCTTTAAAGCTAATTACAACTTCGGAAACCTCCAAATTACAGGTTTATATGGCAACCACTTAGAAGCATTTCAACGCGATACCATTGCTCCCGATGGCACTAGTGGTTATTACTTCCTCTCTCGCAGACTACTACAAGCCGGTAGCGAAAATGTCTTTATCGAGTTAGAAGAACTCAATCGTCCTGGGACTGTATTACAACGGAAGCAGCTAAACCGAGGGCCAGACTACGAAATCGACTATGATCGCGGTACCTTAATATTCCGCGAACCGATTCTTCGCACTGATATTGATGAGGCTGGACAAGTGTTAGTACGTCGGATTGTTGTTACCTATCAATACGACAGCCAAGACTCTGATAGTAGTATCTATGCCGGTCGTTTGCAATATAACCTTTCGCGTAAATTGAACCAGGAAAGTTGGATTGGAGCAACTTACGTCCAAGAAAATCAGGGAGTGCGTGATTTCCAACTCTATGGTGCAGATGCGCTGATTGCTTTAGGTGATCAGGGCCGGTTAATTGCAGAATATGCCCATTCCAGTAATGATTCTGATGTGGTGGGAAAAGTCAGGGGTGATGCATATCGGTTGGAAGCTGAAGGACAAATTGCCAATGGGATTCAAGGTCGCGCCTATTATCGCTTTGCTGATACAGGTTTTGCCAATAATGCCACTATCAGCTTTGTCCCAGGACAAACTCGTTATGGAGCGCAGGTTACAGCTAAAGTGACCTCAAGCACTAACGTCAGAGTGCAATATGACCAAGAAGACAATTTTGGCATTGCTCCCCAACCCCTAGACACCTTTGAAGAACTTTTTGCACCCCGTTCTGAAGCCATACCTGGGAGTAAAGTTGATAATTCGCTGACAACGATTTCCGCCGGGATTCAACAACGCTTGGGTAAAGCGACTCTGGATCTGGATTGGATTCATCGTCATCGGGAAGACCGCATCCCCGACAGCGCCTTAAGTGGTAATTCTGATCAACTGCGATCGCGTTTTTCTATTCCTCTTGCTCAAAACCTGACTTTCCAGGCGCAAAATGAACTGAGTTTATCTTCCCAAAAAGATACTGTTTACCCAGACCGGACTATTTTAGGGTTGAACTGGGCATTAATTCCTGGTGTCAGCGTCAGTCTAGCTCAACAGTATTATAGTAGCGGTCAATATTCGGGTAACTCTATTACCAGCTTGAGTGTCAACGGTGAACACAAACTCGGATCAGATACTACCTTGACCGGTCGTTACTCAATTTTGGGTGGCGCTAACGAAATGACAACCCAAGGGGCGATTGGTCTAAATAATCGCTGGACTATTGCTTCGGGATTACGGCTGAATGTTGCTTACGAACACGTATTTGGCAACTTCTTGGGAAGGACTGGAGCAGGCCAACAATATGCCCAACCCTTCGCTGTTGGTCAATCTGCATCGGCGATCGGATTTGATGGTGGCGATAGTTACAGTGTAGGACTGGAATATAGTGATAATCCACAGTTTCAAGCCAGCGCCCGTTATGAGCATCGCTCATCTTCTGGTGGGGGGAATACAGTAATTACCGCAGGTGCTGCGGGTAAAATTTCTCCGGCTCTCACAGCCTTGGTACGTTATCAACAAGCCGGTTCTTCCAATCAAACGCTTTCAGGATTGGGAGATACTGCTAACTTAAAGCTGGGTTTAGCTTACCGTGACCCTAACAACGATAACTTTAATGCTCTATTGCGTTATGAATATCGCCAAAATCCAGCAACCATCCCTGACACGATTCTGTTAGGAAGTGGTACGGGTTCTCAAGACCATACCTTCGCCTTAGAAACTATTTATGCCCCTAACTGGCAATGGGAATTCTATGGTAAGTATGCTTTGCGTAACAGTACTTCTTACATAGCTAACGATTTAGCTGGTACTAGCACAGTTAATTTGGCGCAATTACGCGCTACCTATCGTTTGGGATATAGCTGGGATTTGGTGGGTGAGGCTCGTTTAATTACTCAGTCTAACTACAGCGAAACAGGCTTTGTGGTGGAAACAGGTTACTATCTGACTCCTAACCTGCGCCTTTCTGCTGGATATGTGTTTGGTAAAGTTGATGACCGGGATTTCTCTGGTACACGTTCTGCGGGAGGGGCGTATTTGGGCTTCACGGTTAAGCTCAACGAATTGTTTGACGGTTTTGGACAGCAAAAAATTCCGCCACGCCAGCCACAGGAATCTGCGATGAAAACTTTGGTGGGTAGACTCAAGGCTGCAAGGGGGATACAAAAGCGTGAAATCTAAAACGGTTATTTGTAAAGACGTAGCAGTGCTACGTCTCTACAAACCGAAAAATGATATTTAAATTCGGTAAATGTGAGTTTAGATGGTAGATTCTCGGATAAATTGGGAAACCTAAAACCGGGCGATCGCTTTAGTGCGATTTCTAGTATTGGAACTAAATTATGAAATGTTTATTTAAGAATTTAAAAGCGATCGCTATCCCAGGAAAAGGCGATCGAGGTCAATCGAATCAGTTACTTGGCTCATACAGAATTTGGCATCGACTCGTGTTGCAGGGAATACTCACAACAATATTTGCAGGTCAAAAAAATATCGATCGAACTAAACGATCTATAACTGTTCGCAATATTTCCAAAAGCCGGGGAATGTTGAATAAACTCTGGATGCCCATACTATTATCCGGGGGTACAGCACTCAGTTATTTACTCCTGACTACGCTTGCTCCCACTAAGACATTCGCAGGGGAATTAGAATTTTCATCCGGTAGTATGAGTCCGATTCCGAATGGCCCAACAACCAATCCGCTAACAGCAACTTTACTGGAAAATACTACTGGCACTACTTTTGCACCCTATACGCCCGCAATTACGGTGACAGGTTCTTTTTCCAATCAAACATATACAAATGGTTTGACTTTTGGAGCTACGATTAACGCCGCAAGTAAAACTCCAGTTGCACAGCCAGTCTTTGACAAAATGTCTGTGATTGGCACGCCTACCAATAGTATGTTTACCTCAAATCCCAGTAGTACTGCTGGAACTGGAATATCAACAACAGATAACTATGCATTTTCAATGTTTGCGACGACTGAGCCGTTAGATCAAGCCAACCTTGCTACAAATGGTAGATACTATTATGGAGATTTAACCCTAACGTTTAGCCGACCTCTTTCCGACCCAGTAATCCAAATAGTCGGACTTGGTGGGACTAACGGTACTCATGGACATTCTGCTGAATTTGAATTAGTCACTCCAGGGATTACTGCTAGCAAGTTATCTGGCACCACCGAGCTTAATGTTACGAATAATAAAATACTTAATAGTGCTACCACCGTGGCTGCAACTTGCGGTTCTGGTGCAGCTTGCGGTAGCGTTAAGTTTGCAGGTACTAACATTAAGACTCTTACTTTTAAGGTTTACCTCAGAGGTGATAATGCAGCAGGTACTTGGTCTGCGGCAGGAAACTACAATGGTGATAAATTTCTCTTTGGTGGTGTGTCTATTGCAAAACCAGTTACTGTGTCAGGAACAGTTTTTGATGATGCTAACGGACTGACCAATAATGCAATTGGTGGGACAGGCAGCAATGCCGGTGGTTTGTTCGCAAATTTAGTGGATGGCAATGGCAATGTTGTTGCCAGTACTGCCGTTGCAGCCAATGGTACTTATTCATTTTTGGCGATCGGGGCAGGTTCATATTCTGTTTCCATCAGCACAACGGCTGGAGTACAGGGTTCCACTGCTCCAGCAGCTAGCATACCCTCCGGTTGGGTCAATACGGGTGAAGGAACAGCAGCAGCAGGCGATGGTACTGTCAATGGGACTACCTCGATCACAGTAGCGGCTGTCGATGTAACTGGGGTAAATTTTGGCATCGAACAACCCCCGAATACAACCGATGTCACCGCATCTTCCCAAACCAATCCCGGTAGCACAACAAAAGTGCAAGTCGCTACCCTCGCAGGCACTGACTCAGAAGATGGCGCATTAGGCAGTGGCAAAAGCTTCAAAATTGTCACCCTACCGACCAACGGGACGCTGACTTACAACAACGTAGCGGTGACAACAGGGCAGGTTATTAGTAACTATGACCCAACGTTATTGAAGCTTGACCCTAACGATGGAGCCATCACGGTTAGTTTTACCTATGCGGCTGTCGATAGTGCTGGACAAGTAGATCCAACTTCAGCCTCAGTGACTATGCCCTTTAGTGTTCCTTCTTTTGTCACCGTGACTGGGACTGTATTTAGCGATGCCGATGCAGATGTAACCATCAACGGCAGCGATGCGGGAACCAATGCCGGATCAGCAAACCTGACGATTTATGCTATTGATACTGCTGGCAAAGTAGTCGCTAAAGCCACTGTCGCCGCGAATGGAACCTACACTCTGACTAATGTCCCGCAAAATTCCAGTCTCACGCTGCGGCTATCTAATGACTCCACAGTGGCAATTGGGGCAACCGCACCTACAGCCCCTAGTATACCAAGTGGCTGGTATTACACAGGCGAAAACCTCAACGGCACAATCGATCCTGTAATTACCACTTTGGGCGATATTGCCCTGACCACGACTACAAGCAATCTTACCAATGAAAACTTTGGGATTCGTCAAGCCTACAGCATTGCAGCAGACATCGCCCCGATAATCTGTAACCCAGACTATAGAACTGCATTAAATACAGGGATTACTGCTGCTGGTGGACAGGTAGCAACTGGAGCAAATGACTTAAACTGGACTGCTGAGTGGATTGCAGGCCCCGCTAGCGGACCGGGAACCCCTTATGCCCCGCCGCGCCCGGTGGGGGTAATGCCAGCGGTGGTAGTTGGCAACCTCGCCCCTGGTGCTTGGATAAATGAGCCAGCCAATGCTCGCTGGATTAGCTATCCTTTCCGATTGTCAGTGAATAGCAATGGCGTTCATAATGATGCTGATTTAGATGGAATTAATGGGGAAGGTAATAGTGGCTTCTCTGGCCCTGGCACCTCTGATGATGTGCGACTGAAATTCACCTCCCAGCTGACTTTGCCCAGTAATGCCAATACGATCGCAATTTCCTTACCCGTTGGCGTAGCGATTGATAATCAATTTGTCAGCATTAAGGTCAATGGGGTGGAAAATCTCGTGCCGACTCCGGCGGCAAATCCCATAGCTGCTGATTATGGCACATTGAAATCGGTTAACATCACCAATGGTTGGCAAGCTGGGGTGAACACTATTGAAGTCATCGTCGATTCTGGCCCCGATCGAGTTGGTTTCTTTCTGGGTGTTCAAGCCACCACGACTCAGGTTTGTACTAACCCGAATGTTCTCTTGGTGAAACGGATTACAGCGATTAATGGCGGCACTACCACATTTGGGGGAGATTCTTTAGTCGGTTATATTGATTCTCCAACTAATGCCTATGATGATAATACCATCACCATTCCCACCCAACCGACACCAACAGACCCGCCCAAGGACACAGACAAATGGCCATCCTTGAATAGTTTCATGCTCGGTGGCATCAATGGCGGTAAAGTCAAGCCGAGTGATGAAATCGAATATACTGTCTATTTCCTCTCCGCAGGTAATGGAACAGCAAATAATGTTTTGATCTGCGATCGCATTCCTGATAATGCCACTTTCATGCCGACTGCATTTAATAGTTTCCCCACCAAAAATACAACTGGTCTTCCAAGTGGCGATCGCGGTATCATTTGGCAAAACAATGGTGTAACTGAATCCCTAACTAATGCCAAGGATGATGATACAGCAGAATATTTATCCCCAGATATTGACCCCACGACCAAGTACCCTGATATCAAATGTGATGGCAGCAATACTAACGGTGTAGTGGTTGTGAATTTGGGAAATGTACCAAATGCAACTGCACCAGGTACACCAATTAATTCTTACGGGTTTATCCGCTTCCGGGCAAGAATTAAATAAAGTGTCTGCAACAATAGACACAACAAGTGAAAAAAAATGTAGAGACGCGTTAGCGAAGCGGGGCGTTCGCTTTTAGCGTCTCGCAGAGAAGCCCAGTACAATTTCGCGTCTCTACAAGGGTTTTGGGTAACGCAAATTAATGAAAAGTAGAAGAGTGCGCTTTTTACCATACTTTATTTAAATTCAATTCAAACCCAGGTAAAACCTCTTCACCGGATACAGTTGTCGGAGATTCTAATATTTCTACCTCTTTCCCTAGACAAAAAATTTCTCCTGTTTTATTCTTCGGATCAAGTAACCAACCTAACCGAACACCATTGTTAATATACTCTTGCATCTTTTCTCTGAGTTTTTTCAGAGAATCACTACTAGAGCGCAATTCCACCACAAAATCAGGTGCGAGAGGAGAAAATTCTTCTTCTTGTTGAATTTGAGTTAAAGCCTCCCATTTTTCATTACTTACCCAAGAAGCATCGGGTGAGTAAACCGCACCATTAGGGAATGTAAAACCACTGGAGGAATCAAATACAATACCTAAATTTGTGCGATCGTTCCAGTTCCACAGTTGAGCATTCAAACCAGAGTTTTTCTTACCTGTCCACGGATACGTCGGGGGCATAATTATGATTTCTCCAGTTGCAGTACGTTCTAACTGCAAATTTTGATTAGCTTGGCAAAGTTCATAAAACCCCTCGATACCCAGATTGGGAATATTTAAAGTGATGGCGTTCATAAGCTTTAAGAGTGAGGTTTTGTCCTAATTTAAGTAAATCAACGAAAAGTAGAAGAGTGCGCTTTTTACCAGATTTTATTTAAATTCAATTCAAACCCAGGTAAAACATCTTCACCTGATACAGTTGTCGGAGATTCTAATATTTCTGCGTCTTTCCCGAAACGAAAAATTTCTACTGTTTTATTCTTCGGATCTAGCAACCAACCTAAACGAACGCCATTGTTAATATACTCTTGCATCTTTTCTCTGAGTTTTTTCAGAGAATCACTACTAGAACGCAATTCCACCACAAAATCAGGTGCAACAGGAGAAAATTCTTCTTCTTGTTGAATTTGGGTTAAAGCTTCCCATTTTTCATTACTTACCCAAGAAGCATCCGGTGAGTAAACTGCACCATTCGGGAATGTAAAACCACTGGAGGAGTCGAAACCGATACCAAGTCCGGTTTTTTCAATCCAAATGGCAAGTTGACCAATTAGGCTAAAATTTTTCTTACCTGTCCACGGATACGTCGGGGGCATAATTATGATTTCTCCAGTTGCAGTACGTTCTAACTGCAAATTTTGATTAGCTTGACAAAGTTCATAAAACCCCTCGATACCCAGATTGGGAATATTCAAAGTGATGGCGTTCATAAGCTTTAAGAGTGAGGTTTTGTCCTTGTACCAATTCTATTAGGACTTACGCAAAACTATACGCTGTAGGGGCAATACCCTGCGGGAAGACGCTTTGCGTCTACATCAATTGCCCTAAGAAGAAAATAAAATAGAGATATTGAGTCAAAATGAATGTATAGAGGTAGCAATGCTACCTCTATACAAGGTTTCTGGGTAAGGCACATTTAATTTCTACCAGATGTCTATTAAGTTTCTTTCCCATTACCTAAATCTGAGCCTTTCAAGACAATCCCAACTCTTCTGGAAAACTGAGCATGATGTTTAGGTTTTGGACGGCGGCTCCCGATGCACCTTTGCCCAGGTTGTCAAGACGAGCAACTAGTAACACTTCTTTGGTAGTGTCATTGGCGAATACGAAAACCTGAACAATATTCGTGCCGTTGATTGCAATCGCATCTAGAAATATTCCGTCTCTCAGCAGAGTAGAATCTTGGTATGGAGCAACCTGCACAAACTTTTCACTTTGGTAGTAGTTTGCGATCGCTTGATGAATAACCTCTCCTGATGGTGGATTATCTAAAATCCCTAGCGGCAAAGGCACTTGTACTAACATCCCCTGCTCAAAATCCCCTACTGCTGGTACGAATAGCGGCGGCGATGCTAACCCTGAGTAATGATGCATTTCCTTAACGTGCTTATGCCCAAACTGTAAACCATAGATGCCATAAGGGTACAGCGATTCTGCCCCAGCTTGTTGCTCGTGGAAGCTATGGTATTGTTGAATGAGATTCTTTCCACCACCAGAGTAACCTGACACTGCATTAACCGTGATGGGAAAATTACTCTTCAGCAGTCCCTTGGCAATCAACGGACGAATACAAGCCAAGAATCCTGTGGGATAACAGCCCGGATTGCTGACAAATTGGGCGCTGGCAATTTTCTCTCGCTGTCCTGGATTTAGTTCAGGGAAGCCATATACCCAGTCCTTTGCCGTGCGATGGGCAGTACTAGCATCAAGGATCTTAACCCTAGTATTACTGACTAAGCTCACAGCTTCGCGGGCTGCATCATCAGGTAGGCAGAGAATCACAACATCGACGCTATTGATTAGTTTGGCTCGCTCAGTTGCATCCCTGCGTTTAGATGCATCAATGCTAACTAACTCGATGTCATCCCGTTGGTTGAGGCGTGAGTAAATTTGTAAGCCTGTAGTTCCCGATTCCCCATCAATGAAAATCTTCGGTTTAGTAGTCATGGTTTTTTTATATGTGGGTGGTATTTTGACTAATTAATACTTACTTAGTCTGTGGTAGATCGAGTTATTATATTAAGCTTGTGGAATTGCTGATAATAAATCAACCTGCTGTGCCTTGACGACTAAAATTTTACACTGCTCTCAACCACTCGGTTCACATTTTTGGCGGCAGTAACGTAGAACACCACATCGCCCCCAGAATTAGCACAAAACTCAACGGCAACGGTTAAAATCCAAGCAGGGTTGGCAAAGGTGTACAGGGAATGATTATAGCTAAAACGAGCGGCTATCGTGGTAATGAAGGTGTGTCCGAAATTAACTTTGAAAAATTAGGTGAAACTACATTAGGGAAGCTTTCAAAATTACGTCGTACCCAATCCATACCCACTTCATTGCTAAGTTTAATTTTCTGAGGTGTATCTGGATAAATTTTTCTGAGAATATCTGCATCTTGATCGACTACGACTTTGCCAAACTTGAGATAAGTGTTACCAAAAACCTTAAAGGCAGGGTGCTTGGCTTGACCGAATAGCAAAATGTAGGTTCGTGTCCGATTCTCAGCTTCTGGCACAAAAATGTGACACTGTGCCGCTTTACCCAACGGCATTTCTCCATGAAAAATCACCAGGGATGGAAAATGATTTTCCAGATGCGCTTTAATCGTGCTGGGTAGCAGAAACAAATCCGGTTTTATGAGTTTTTCTACTAAACTGTAAGGGGCTGTGGGCATATCATAAAACGCCTGGGAGTGATGCCCATCATCAATAAATTGATGAAATTCCACCCCGGTAATCCGAAATAATTCGCGGTGAGTGCCGTTTTGATGATTGTAGTCGTGCATATTCAGCAGCATGCTTAGTAAATCTGTCTCAACACTTCGATCTGCGGTATGCCCGATAAAGTAGTAAGTGTTGGCAATTTCATTCAGCACAGTGGGAATGGAAATTTTTGGCTCATATTCCCCATAAGACCAGACAAAATCGCCTTGAATTGTTAGCTCTAAGGGTTTCAATTGGGGTAATGTTTTCTTACTTGAGCCGGGTAACACAGTGCAGCCTGAACCATCAAACTTCAGGGCATGAAACGGACAAACTATGGCACTTGTGCCATCGCTTTCGGCTTCGCACCATCCTTCTGATAGCATTGCTCCCAGATGGGGGCAGGCGTTGGGTAAGGCATGGATCTCTCCAACTGTATCCTTCCACATCACATAGTCAGCACCATACAAAGAAATTTTTCGGGGTTGATTCACTGCCAGCATAGACTTGTGCGCTAATAACCAGGGCGCTCCAGGAAGCATAGATTGCATAGAATTTTCTCCTCAAGATAAAATTGTGAAAGATTTGTCGCATTTTCAAAATATGACAGAACATTCACATTTGTCAAGTAGCTTGCGCCACCAACCCAAACAGCAGCGAGGTAAAGAACGAGTTGAAAAAATCCTAGATGCGGCGGCGGCTGTATTTGATGAAATCGGCTATGAAGCAGCAACAACTCATCAGATTGCAGCCAGGGCAGAGACAGCCATCGGCTCTCTCTATCAATTTTTCCCTGACAAAGCTGCTATTTTTAAGGCGATGGAGTTACGTCATGTTGAGCGGGTGAAGGCTATGTGGGCACAGGTAGACATCCCCACAATTGTCCAATTACCACTCCGGCAAATGATTCATGGGCTTGTAACGACTGTTGCAAAACTATTTGAACAGCCAGTATCGCGGGTGGTGTTTGTGCAGTTTTTTATGGCACGTGAGATTTTCCAGTCGATCGATGAAAGCATGACCCAAGAGGCGATCAACTTCATGACAAATATGCTAAAGCAGCGAAATCCCGCACTGAGGGAGGAACATTACAGTTTACTAGCAGAAGTGTGTGTGCATAGTAGCAATGCGGTGATGCTGGCGGCACTTCGCAGCCCAGATCAAGAGTACCGCAAACTGTTGACTCAACAGATTGAGGACTTGATGGTGTCATATTTAGAGGCGTATATGGGTGACACTCAGTTGAGTTATGTAATGAAAGTAATGATATGTCCCCACTGTCAATCGAAGGAGTTATCCAAAAATGGGTATCGAAGGGGTAAACAGTGCTATCGCTGTAAGGAATGTGGCAAACAGTTCGTAGAGAATTCCCAGCGATCAGTTATGTTGAAGACATCTCTGGCTGATCGGAAGTGAGTAAAAGCGATCGCAGTATAACAAGACCGCTATCCATCCCCAAGCTAAGAGCGTGGGGTTTTCTGCGAATCCTAATAAATTTTTTGGATGCGGTCAAGACTTTGGTAGAAAAAGACGATATGATTCGCTGTCCATCAGAATTCTGTAACCCAACCACATCAACACGAAGGGAAAAATCTTGCTAGCATAACGGCTGAGTACCAAAGCGATGCCAGGTAGACGAGTCAGATGATAGGACATAAACAGCCAGCAAAAAACAATGAAATAGCAAACTGGTACGATCACACTGAGATTTTGGATTGAGCTAGTGGCAAACAGGGGGATATAGATCCCAAGATTGTTACCGCCGTTGGAAATTGTGACCGCAGAGACGCGATAAGTCTGGGGATCGCGGATTACGTCCCAGAGCGATCGCTTTCTGGAATCAAATCCGTGAAATTTAGAGTTTCTTTTCAGATTGGTTGACTTATCTTCGGCTGAGTCATCCTTATTCAGGTTGAGCAAATTATTCAAGCCAATGAGTATCGGCAGAATCCCTAGTAGACCAATCCAAGTCTCAGGAATTGCTAGACCGAGTAAGAAACCAAGGAAACTTACTGCCACTAATGCCGTAAACCCTAGAAGCTCACCAACCACAACGTGCTGAGGACGAAAAGTTCGATTAACCTCACTAAAAAAGGCAGTCAGATAAATATTGTCATCAAATGTTGTTGCCACAGCCGCAGCTAGCCCGATCTTAATTGTTGCAATTAACCAATCCATCACCATTCCTCACTCAACACCCATCTTTGACCGAAACTAGCGATCGCTCAACTTTTCTAGAGAATTACCACAATATCGATATGATAATGTGAGTATCGCATATTGGGTGTAACTCAGAGCAAATCTGGTAGTTTGTAGATATCAAGCGGTGCTTTGACTTTATCCTCCATCTCCAATTCATCGGGCAATCTCCATCACCTATATTTATCAAAGGAGTCATTATGATTAGCCGTTTGATTGACCTCCTATCTAGATACACAGGTCAAAACATCTTACGGTTGTTCAGATCAGCCACTCGTAGATCGGCTACCTATAGGTTTGCAGTTCGATTTTGCATGGGACTTGTCTCGATTTGGATCTGGACTGTAGTTTTTGACGGTCATGCTGTTGCGGCTTCTGAATCTGGCAATCAGCTCTCCTCTCTAATGAATCAGTTTAAACTACCCAAAAACTCAATAACCCAGTTACTGGAAACTGTGGGACTTTTTATGGGGGGGATAATTTTCTGTATAGTTTTGGATCGCTGGTTTTCTAACCGTTCTAGCGGATCTACCAACACGCCCTTAGCCCAACAGGCGCGGCGGCTCAAGCAACTCAAAATCGGATATCCAGAGGGGATGACAAATCTAGAAGTTCTCCGTACTCAAGGCTTGCTCGAAACTCGTTTGCGACCTTATGGGCTGAGTGTCACTTGGACAAGTTTTTTATCAGCCTCTTCTCTGATCGAAGCACTCAGCAACGGGACGATTGACTTCTGTGGTGGCGGTGGCACAGCCAGCATCTTCTCGCAAGCGGCGGATCATGTATTTGTGCGGGTGGCTAAGGAAAAATATACCGCTCCCAAAGGTCAAGCGATTCTGGTACCGGAAGATTCGCCGATTCAGACTCTTGGCGATTTGAAGGGTAAAAAGATCGCTTTTGACAAAGGCTCAAGCGCACATTATATACTTGTGCGATCGCTAGCAAAAGTCGGCCTCGATTTTAGCGACATCGAGCCAGTTTATCTGACACAACCAGAAGCGCTACCACTATTTCGCCGGGGTGAAATCGATGCTTGGGTGATTTGGGTTCCCTACACAGCTACCCTTGCCCGAAGCGCTTACCCAGGGCGATCGATTACAGACTTAGAGAGCATATTTGGTGAAAAAACCTCCGTGGAAGTTCCCACCTATTACTACGCGATTCCAGAACTGGTACGCGACTATCCCGACCTACTGAAGGTGATTTTAGAAGAGGTGAATGAAGCTGGAACTTGGGCTAAGAGACAGGAATTAGAAGCTGTTCAACGATTGGCAAAACACCATGAAATCGATCCATCCATCGTAGAAACTTTACAGAAACATAGTGGCGAACGCGCCATTATCCCCATTGACGACCAATCGCTCAACGCCCTACAGCATCAAGCAAATATATTTAGAGATTTAAATCTGATTCCTGAGCGGGTGAACGTGAAAGATGGAACCTATAGTTTGCAGACTAAGCAAAACTGGACTTATTAATCGTGTCTTAGATATTTTGTCAGCTAAATCTAAGAGGTTGTTTGAAAAGTGGTTAGCTGTGATTTTCAGCACCTCTTGATCCCCCCTAACCCCCCTTTTTAAGGGGGGAACCGGAACCAAAGTCCCCCTTTTTAAGGGGGATTTAGGGGGATCTAAAACTTTTTGCTACCAACAACAGGACTTTTCAAACATCCTCTAAAGTTCTTGACGTGTCGGACGGATGATCATTTCATTCACATCAACATCATCAGGTTGCTCAATGGTGTATGCGATCGCCCGGGCAATGGCATCTGCATCAATAGCGATCGCATAAAATTCATTCATTCTGGCTGCTGTATCTTTATCGCTAATTGTGGTAGTCAACTCAGTAGCAACCGCTCCTGGTGAGATATTAGTCGAACGGATTTCACCGTTTGACTCTAGCCGCAGCCCTTCAGAGATCGCTCGCACTGCGTACTTAGTTGCACAGTAGACTGCTGACCCCGGAAACACCTTATGTCCAGCTACTGACGATAGGTTAATAATGTGACCAGACTTTTGCTGACGCATAATCGGCAACACGGCAGCAATTCCATAGAGAACACCCTTGATGTTGACATCGATCATCTTATCCCACTCCTCCACCTTTACTTGGTCGAGGGGAGAGAGCGGCATCAATCCAGCATTATTGATTAGTACATCGATCCGGCCATAAGCACTCAAAGTTTCCTTGGCTAAGGCTTCCATCTGGGCGCGATCTGCTACATCTGTCACTCGATAGGTTGCAGTCCCTCCTGATTTAGCGATCGCTGCAACCAAATCTTTGAGCCGATCTTCGCGGCGGGCGGCCAGCATCAATTTTGCTCCACTAGCAGCAAGTCGCTTTGCGGTCGCCTCACCTAAACCACTGCTGGCTCCGGTGATGATTACCACTTTGTTTTGAATAAGAGACATATTGATTCTTGCGGGTTATTGTGTGTGGGTTATGGAACTTCCAAATAAAAAAATACCCAAAAAACTCTCTTCTCCTCATTTCTCTGTGTTCTCCCGAAGTTTGCTCAACGCGGGGAACCCGCGCACACAACTTCTCTCTGTGTCTCTGTGGTTCGTTTATTTGAGTAATTTATTTCTTGGAAGTCCCTATAGAACATTGGGTGCTGTTTAAGTTGAACCCAGCATTATTCAAGCATATCAACTAGCTTGTAGCTTGATCAACGTTTTTCTCCCAGCAGCATCACTAATCCAAATCGCGATCATCACACCGTTTGAGTTCTGTCCTGTTAAAACTTCAGTTGGTGAATCGATGGTGTGAGCGTAGGTTACTTCATGTTGACCGACTTCAATCACCAAATCATCTCCCTTTCCAGGGCGATCGTAAACCATTGCCATTAAAGGTGCGTCCTGAATCAGTTCTTCGTCACCGAGTTCTGAATCGATGATTTCGATTGAAATATGCCGTCCACGATTACCACTTGAAAACTGATCAAAAAATTCACCCCATCGCTCACGCGGCACAGATTTGTTGATGTCAATTTTACTTACCATGATGATTCCTTTAAATATTTCCAGAAGTTAAATATGCGTTATCCAGAAACCTTGTAGAGACGTAGCACTGCTATGTCAAAACAATTCTTTTTTTCACCGGATGTCTAATGTTGGCAGGTTAATCGTGTCTGACTTCTTTGTAGTTACCGCAGCAGCTTCAGCATCTAGTCTGGCGGCGATCGCTTCTAAGGTGGCTTTTTCAGCCTCTTGAATTGTGGCGATCGCTAAGAAGGTTGCGGTAGCCGCATGGTTTTCAGCTTTATCTGCCCGATGTTCGAGTTTCTTTGCTTTGCGACCCGTTTTCCATTCCTCGACATGGGACTTCACCTCAGATTCTTTTTCCTCGAATTGAGTTTTGAGCTTTGCCCGATACTCATCGAATTCTTGTTTCTTAGCTTCTAGCTTTGTTTTCGCCTCATCAATTTGAGATTCAATCTCAAGCTGAGTTTTTTTCGGAGCAGATTGAATACTTTCTCTCAGCGATTTTACCCGATCTTGAACCGCTTCTAAATTGTCATGAAGATTTTTGGTGAAGTTATCAATTTCAGTACTCATGATAATTGCTCTAGTTATGTTGAATTTCTGAAATTTGGCTCTATTATCGTCAAGTTAAGATTGAATCTCAGCTTGAGTTTGTGTCGCCGCACATTTTATATTTACAAAATTTGCCCAATCTAACCTCTACCTTTTGAATGTTTTAGTAGAAGTTATACAACTCACACACAATCTAAACCGAATGGCACTAAGAAAAGCCCAAAGGCTTGTGTCGTCTCGTTCTCAGCCTCCAGACTGGGAATGTATTTAAAGAGGCTCTGCCTCTTCTCAAGCTACTGGAGGCGGCAGGGCTGTATCTTTTCTTGGTGCCATTCCAATCTAAACCATTTTCAAAACATAATTGCTCTGACAAATAATTTCTCATTGCTGCTCGTTGATTGTTGAGAAAGCGCAAAGATACGCAGCTTTGAGTTAAAGGGATGGAAATGGCGATCGCTATGCCCAGAGCAGGCATCGCATTTGCTATTTCGAGAGTTGGCAAAATAGATTTTGAAACAGCAATTGCTGTTTTGGCGATCGCTTGACTTTCAAGCCAGTTGCTACGAAAGCAGCGTACCTTTGATCGGCGTAGCCATTGCACTCTACCCAAATTCACTCCATGCGGGTAAAATGTTCTAGCAACATCCGATGGACGAAGATGTAACTCCCCCCAACCTTTTGCAGAAAAAGGCGCTCAGTTGCGTAGTCAAGGAAGCGAGCATAATTCCAAGGGGCATGATTCCTAATGGTGAGAAAAAGACGTAGTTGTATGTGACGAATACAGTCTAAGAGACCACCTCTCAAGCTTCCAATTACGCCAAAAGGAAGTACAAATACAAAAATACCTAACAAGAAGTTTTTTGTATCCAACAAAGGATGAGATCCCAACAAAAGATCACAGAATGTAATTGCAATATAGAATATAGATCCTATGGAGCCGAAGAATATTATATTTATTCCTCCCAAAATAATAGCGTTTTTGCCCGTTATCCAAATACCTTGATTTGGCTTCATTTTCTTTTTTATCTCTTCCCCTTTTAGCACACTGTTTACAATACCTGGTAAGTCAAAAATACGAAATATATTGACGAAATATGAATATAATAAAGGTGAGGAAAGTGCTAATACAATATAATTTTTATCCCTATTAAATAATGAAGCAAAGATAATTAATATATAAATTATAGTAATCTGTCTGACATATCTTTTAATAAATGGAAAGCCTGGTATAAGAATTCTAATAATAAGTTCCCTTATTTTTGACCATGAAAGGACTATGCTTTCATAAGTTAATATTTCCCCATTGCTCCATGGAAATGGACCAAATAACCATGCCCTGAAATAAGCAATATAAATTCTGAAACATAAAGGAAACAATATTAGAACAATTGATAGAAAGATATTAGGGTTTTCTTTCACGCTTAAGAAGCGATAAGCTATACCGATAAATATCCAAACTGTTAAAGTACTTCCGATGAGATAATATCTTTTTTCGGTCGGAGATAACCAAGTCGGCTGCATTTTCTCAATTAAAAAGATAGATTCAGATTCTTGCTTCATCGGTTGCGCCAGCCAAGTAAGCCACGATTTAGTTTGCTGATTCTGATATGGAGATTTATATTCTTTGGGCTTGCCAATTTTTTCGTGGCTAAACATCCGCTTAATGTATTCATCAAACAGATGTTCACTGCGTTCTTCTATTGAACCCGTTTGAGGTAGTTCTTCCACCTTTTTGCCTTGATAAGCCAGAGTCATGATACTAAGCATTAAAGGAGACTTCGCTAACTTTTGCAGGTCGGTATCTTCGTTTAGTAGGGTTTTGACTGCTTCTAATTGTTCACCAGCAGTGTCCAAATATTGGTTAACTTGCTCAGGAGTCAGAGAGAGAATTTTGATCGCACCTCGTAATTGCAGACGGGAAAGAACTTCATAGTCTACAATCCGACTACAGACCACCATTTCAGTCTGTCCATGCCCTTGCATAAATTGGTTGATAGCTTTGACGCAGGCTTCCCGCCGATCTGCCTTTACCTCGTCCAAACCATCCAGCAACAGTAGTAATTGTTGCTTTTCAACCCAATCTTTACCAAGTGCTTTGGGAACTTGGTATTTGCTAGAAAGTTCTTGTACGAGCCAATCCGCAATCGTTTGTTGCTTACTTCCCCAAGAAGATAAATTAAACACCACTGGAATCAGGCGACTCACATTTTCTTCAGCACGAGCAATTAAATTCTGTCCCAGTTTCAGGAGGGTTATGGTTTTTCCAGCTCCTGGATCTCCCAAAATCAAAAGCGTTCGTCCCTCTCCTATTTGATTGAAGACCTCAGTTGCGCCTGTCCCTGTAGGCAAAATTTGTCTGGACTCTTCTGGTAGTTCCTCGAAGCCACTAAACGGACGCTCTACTGCATCTGATCGCTTTTCCAGACCGAGTTCGATCATTGCTTTGATATGCAATGACTTTTCTAAAACCCCTTCAATCCAATATTGTTTGACTTTACTGAGTAAAACTTTTCTCTGGCGGTATTCCACCTGAGTCAGTTTTTCTGCATCGGGTGCTTGCCCACTATACAACTCAGCATATTGGGTAATGAAGTTTTGATTAACAGTTCCATTATTTTCTTGGATAAACCCCTGAACATTACCCCCAGAGATGTTGACAAAATTATCGTCAGTCATTTTCTAAGCATCTTTGCCGTAGTTCTGAGTTATCGTTCCAGTATTTTGCTGTGTCAAACCCTGAACTGTACCCCCAGAAATTTGAACACTAAACTTTCCCTCTGCTGCTTCTTGAGGATGTAATTGTTTCATTAACTTTTGAGCCAGTTTAATAATTTCTTCGTCCTTATCAGCCCCAGCCTCAGTTAATTCATCTTCTAAAAGAGCTTTCGTTTTTTCGGGCTTCTGTTCGTACTTATCCAGAATAGTAGCTGAATCTGATTTACCTTGGCTCTCAAACTTATGCTTAATCAAAGCTTTCAAGCCGTTGTAGGCATCCTGAGCTACAGCTCCACCAGCCGTTTTTGCGCCAGCTACCAATGCTGCAAGAATAAGAGAAATAGGGTCCATAAACTCATCTCCTAAATTGTTTGATTCTATCAAGAAGCAATGGAATGAAACTGATCAAGTACACTTTTACCATTGACTGGGCTACTTCAAACAAGAACAGATTGCTGCTTACTTAAAGCCTTACTTAAGCTTTAGTTATGCCTATTAGCGAATCTCGGCTCAATGCCGAATTAGGTAAAAGTGTAAGAGAAGCATCGTTTAGATGTGGGCAAAGGGGCAAAGGATATGCTTTTTCTGCGTTAGTCTAAATAAACTGCGGTAATACCTATATAGTTATCGGAAATAATTAATAATTTATGCAAATACAAAACAATGTTACATCATGAGGCGCAAAGATACGCGGCTTTGAATTAAAGGGATGGAAATGGCGATCGCTACGCCCAAAGCAGGTGTCGCATTTGCTATTTTGGGAGTCGCTGAAATGGCTTTTGCGACTGCATTTGCTATTTTGGGAGTCGCTGAAATGGCTTTTGCGACTGCATTTGCTATTTCGGCGATCGCAATTGTCACCCATGACGCGACGGTAGCAAATTAGACAGTCAGCATCAGCTACTGTCATCCCCAAACCATTTTTGTCAATACTAAGTATGTATTAGATAAAACTAAAATATCTCCCCGAACAACTTCTCGCCCCGCAATCCTTTTTCGTTCCCCATCCCGAATCACCAAGGCGCGAGGACTGGAAAGATCGCGCAAGGCTTCTAGGGCGTGTTCAGTCTTACCTTCCTGGTAAAGGCTAATTCCGGTGATGAAGAAGACGAAACCTAGCAAAATCAAGGCTTCTTGTCGGTCGCCTAAAATCCAATAGATGACACCACCACCGACCAGCAAGAGAAAGATCGGATCTTGAACGGTTTCCCAAGCGAACGATAAAATACTGCGCGATCGCGACGAGGGGAGTTCATTGTAGCCTTCGTCTTTGAGCCGAGCGATCGCTGTCGCAGACGGCAAGCCGTGTGCCTCTTGCTCAGATAAGCCAGCCACAGTATTGAGATCGACAGTAGAAACCATAATCCTGTTTTTCCTTATGAAACATCAATTTTGGATTTTAGATTGCTTTCTTGAGGTATTTTGGTTCTTACCTACTGCTGATTCCATCAGTGGTTCGTCCGCTCATCTCACTGGGATGGATACAGTAGAGCGCCATCACCTCCGCACGACCCCAGGAATCAATCCAGGTGCGATTAATAGCGGGCGAAAGCGTTGGATTTTCTGTTTTGACAAATTGCATCACGCGATCGATGTCTTGTTGCACTGTGATGTGTTCGGCAATACCTGTCACAGTAACGCTACGCCAATGCTTGAGATCGTGAACTTCTTCAACTTGCAAACAGACTTGTGGATTCGCATCCATATACTTGGTCTTCATCCCAACGGTGGTGAAGATGTAGATGTTTGGCTCGTCGAAATAATAGCGCATAGGCACAACATAGGGATGTCCTTCGATAGCACAACCTAAGTGGCCATATCCTACTTTCTGCAAGATTTCATGTATCTCTTTTGTGCCCATTTCATCGATATCTAACATAGTCATTCTCCTGAGATTTAATTGATTAATGAGTTGCAAATGTATTGTTGATCAAAACTGAGATCACCATATCTAGGGATATCACCCAAAATCGGGTGAGCGATCGCTCATACTATTTCACACAAACCTTGATACATATAGATTTCTCCTAGGGAAGATTGCTGTGCCCCTACCCAGGTATTTGTATGTATCATTTGAAGTTTTATCTGATTGATTTTCCTACAGCATCACAGGGTACTGTTTGATTTCGGGGGTTATTTGTTTAATTACAATATAAAAATTAAGAAAATAGCAGACGTAGGCAGGCATAAGTATAAATATAAACGACGCTTCTTCAAGTATCAAATAGGAGTCCGATAGAAATCTAAAATCAAAACTGCTGTAATAAAGCGATCGCATGGTGGCGGATATGATCTTCAATAAAACTAGCGATAAAATAATAACTGTGATCATAGCCTTCTTGGTAACGCAAGTTTAGCGGCTGGTTAACATCTGCACAAGCTTGCTCAAACACCTTTGGCAGTAATTGTTCAGCTAAAAACTTATCAGCAGTCCCTTGGTCAATGAGAATCGAACTGTGATATCCTACTTTTTTAACTAATTCACTAGCATCATAAGCACGCCAACTTTCTTGATTGCTGCCAAGATAACCACTGAAAGCCTTTTGACCCCAAGGACAACCCATCGGTGCAGTCATAGGTGCAAAAGCTGATACTGATTTGTACAGTTCTGGGTTTCTCATTGCACAGACAAGCGCCCCATGTCCCCCCATTGAATGACCGAAAATACCTTGTTTTTCAGGTTGCGTAGGAAAGTTTGCGGTAATTAAAGCAGGTAATTCCTGGACGACATAACTATACATTTGGTAGTGTTGACACCACGGTTCCTCTGTCGCATCAACATAAAAGCCCGCACCTGTGCCAAAGTCCCAGTCATCATCCTCACCTGCAATGCCAGTATTGCGCGGACTCGTATCTGGTGCAACCAATATCAAACCGTACTCAGCCGCCAAGCGCTGCACTCCTCCCGCCTTTACCATAAAATTCTCTTCGGTGCAACTTAATCCAGAGAGAAAATAGAGAATCGGCACAGGTTTTTGAGTTGCTTGTGGTGGTTGATAGACAGCAAAGCGCATTTTGGCGTTACAGGTAGAGGAGTGATGACTGTAAAAGCCGAGTTTGCCACCAAAGCTTTTATATTCTGAAAGGAGGTTAAGGTTAGCCATTGGTTGTATTGTCTTGCCTGAGCGATCGCCGGAGAAAGATTATTTTAGCGTGAAGTGTATTATGCAGATTGCGATCGCATCTCAATCAACCCTGCGACTAGGTAACTTAGTCCCGCACCTTTTACAAAACCCAGCATCTACATCATGGAAAGCCAAACCACAACCTGAACAAACTATTTCTACCTGATTAGCAGTTTTCACAACTCGCTTAATTAAATCTCCCACTTGCCAAGGAATCAGTGCAATTCCTGTGAAAATCATCAATACTGTTAGCAAGCGCCCTAATTCAGAAATTGGAATAACATCGCCAAATCCAACAGTTGTCATTGTGACAACAGAGAAATAAAAGGCATCCAAAAATGTACCGTAATTTTCAGCATTAACCGGATGTTCGACTTGATAAATTAAGCCAGAGTAAATAAAAACAATTGCAAATAATGTAAATAAAATTCGCGCAAAAATCATCCCATCTTCGGTACTGACACTGGCGAATAAAAATTTTCTATCTATAAATCTGATTAATCGCAAAATCCGAAACCATCGGAGTAGGCGGATAAAACTAATATCCACCATTCCTAGAAAAAATGGTAAAATCGCCATTAAATCAATAATTGAATAGAAGCTAAAAATATACTTAATTTTGTTTTCCGCACTCCACAAACGCAGTGAGTATTCCACCGCAAAGATGATAACGATCGCAGTATCCGCGACATTCAACTGAAACCGCGTATAATCAGGAATATTATATGTTTCTGCTACAAATATTCCTGATGATATTAGCACCAAAAAGGCAAGTGTTAAATTAATCGCTTTACCTATTGGTGTTTCCAGGTCTTTTAAGTAAAATTCTGTTTCTTGTCTGCTCAGTAACATATTCGACCATTAATACATCTTAATTCCAAGTTATAGCATTAGAAATACGATATTATTAACCATTATCCTGATGTTAACCCCAGCTTATATGAACCCAGAAGATTTTATGCGTTTAGCGTTAGCCCAAGCAAAAGAAGGCGATTCGCCTTACGGTGCAGTGATTGTTAAAGATAACGAAATCGTTGCCGTAGCTCATAATACCGTGAGGAGGGATAATGATCCATCAGCCCATGCGGAAATCAACGTTATTCGTAGTTTAACAGCTAAACTTCAAAACCCCTCTTTAGAAGGTTATAGCATATATACAACTGGCGAACCTTGTCCGATGTGTGCAACTGCTTGTGTTTGGAGTGGTTTATCAGAAATTGTATACGGTGCTTCAATTGAAGATTTAATAAGTGCAAATCAATCACAAATTAATATATCTTGCGAAGAGGTGATAGCTAAGTCATTTAGAAATATAAAAGTCACCAAAGGCGTTTTAAAAAATGAATGTTTGGAGTTATTTAAATAAGCTAGATTTAGCTCCCCAACTTATTGAATAAGTCGGGGATCTGCTGGTTGCAATTATCACAAGTTAAATAGGATTGCTATAAAGATTAAAATTACCAATTACGAATTATTTAACTTGGCTCATTCAAATAAGATAAATATGTATTTGCCCAAATTGCAGCTTGAGTGCGATCGCGCAAATTTAACCTGTTTAAAATATTCGTAACATGATTTTTTACCGTCCCCTCAGAAATGTAAAGTCCCTGAGCAATTTCTCGGTTACTGGCACCTGTAGCAATTAACCGCAAAACCTCTTTTTCTCTAGGAGTAAGTTCGGCTAAACTAGATGGTACAGGCTGTGACTGAGTTGTTGCAACACGAGAAAACTGAGTCAACAATTTTTTAACTATACCTGGGCCGAGTTGAGTATATCCTTTCTGAACGGCACGAATAGCAACAGCTAATTCTTCTGAAGGTGTATCCTTCAATAAATAACCCATTGCTCCATTTTTTAATGCTGCTGACACATATTCATCATCATCAAAAGTCGTCAGTACTAAAATCTTAGTTTTGGGAAAATGTTTTTGAATTTCTCGTGTGGCTGCAACTCCATCCATAATGGGCATTCTAATATCTAGTAATACCACATCTGGCTGAAATTCCGCAACCAAATTAATCGCCTGTTCCCCATTTTCTGCTTCTCCTACTATCTCTATATCTGGTTCTAGTTCTAATAACGCTCTTAATCCTTGACGAATTAAACCTTGGTCATCTACCAGCAACACTTTAATCATCATCTCAACCTTGTTAAGGGAATATTAACTGTAATTTTGCAACCAGAACTAAGAGCGCTATCAATATTAAATTCACCGCCCAGTGCTAAAGTGCGATCGCGCATACTATGAAGTCCAAAACCGGTAGTATTTTGTCCTAAATTAAAACCTCTACCATTATCCTGAATTATCAATCTTAAATTTCCTCTTGTCGTCGTGAGTTCTAGTTTAACCTCTGTTGCATACGCATATTTAGATATATTAGTCAATGATTCTTGAGTAATGCGGTAAATAGCGGTATTGATTTCAGGTGGCAGAGGATATTCAATGTTAATTTGATAAATTGGTAAAATACCATTTGAGCGATGAAAATCTTCTGAAAGACTAGCGATCGCCCGTTCTAAAGACTGTTCTTGTAAGGGATTAGAACGCATAGTAGAAACAGATTGACGGACATCTTTTAGGGCTTTTGAGCCTAATTCTTTAGCTGTTGCTAGAAACGTTTCAGCCTTACCTGGGTTAGATTGCCATAGTTTTAAAGCAGTTTCTAATTGTAAATTTAAAGCAGTCAGAGAGTGTCCTAATGAATCATGAATTTCACGAGCAATGCGGTTACGTTCTTCCAAAGTAGCTTGATTTTCAATTTGCAGGGCATATTGGCGGAGTTTTTCATTAGCGATCGCTAGCTTTTCTCGACTATGCCGTTCAGATAATACTGCATTCATCATCAACAACACAAAAACCAAACTTAAGCCAAATACCAGCGACGAATTCAAAATCAAAAATCGATATCGCTCTTGTGCTTGTGCCGATGCTTGAAAATTGAATAACTGATATTTTAGTTGTGTAGTAACTAAAAATAAGGCAAATGACAAACTTGTAACGAATAAACGCCCATTTAAATGAAAAATCAGACAACTTCGAGTCACTAAAATTATGTAGAGAAAGGGAAAAAGCCGAGCAAATCTTTCCCCAAAAAGTCCAATTATTAAAATTAATAAAATTTCAATAGCTGTGTATATTACCTTATTTACCTGGTTATTTCTCGGTAATCTTAAGCCCATTACCGCAAAAATAATCAGACTATAAATTGATAGTTCTGGCAATATGCTACAAGCTGAAAAGTCTGGAAATACACCACAAATTGATAGTTCTGGAGGCTTAGGATGAAAATGCCGTAACGGAGGTGGTATAACTGCCGTCAATGCAGTGATAGCTAGTAGTGTCCACTCCAGATAAAGGAGAGACGGAAAAGGATGTTTCTTAATTTGAATTGGACGACTCATCAATGGCTTCGCTCCAGTTATGAATGATTTGGAAGTTGGGAGTTGGGAATAAAATTTGAGCGTCACATTCTGGGGTTTAAACTTTTCGCTGAGTGAGAAATTAAAAGGAAATACAGGATATCAAAACCAAACAATTCTCGCAAGTCAGATAGGATTACTATATAAATTAATCATAATAGAAATCTTAATCATTCCTAACTATTAACTGTTAACTTCTAACTATTAACTGTTAATTCCTAACTCCTAACTCCTAACTCCTAACTCCTAACTTACAGACGCGATTAATCGCGTCTCTGCAAACTCCTAACTCTTAACTTCCCACTCCTAACTATTTATTGTCAATCATGACTAAAGTCATGGGTAGAACCATGACTTTCTCCTCATGTAACTATTGAAGATAAGTTCTTATGATAGTGGCATCCAACCAGGAAAAACCCACGAGATAAGTAATGAAACTCAAAGTATTATCGCTAGTTGCTGGAGTGATCGCTCTAACTTTAACTGCAACCTCCTTTGCTGTTCACGCCCAAACAGCCTCTCCTTCACCCGTGCTACTTGCACAAACTCCACATCAAGAAAGAGGCCCTTGGAAAGAATTGGGTCTAACAGATGCCCAAAAAACCCAAATTCAGGCAATTCGCCGCGATAGCCGCACCAAAATCGAGGCAGTTTTTACCCCAGAACAAAAGGCAAAATTAGAGGCGGCTAAACAAGCGCGTCGGGCTGAGTGGCAAGCGCGTAAGGCTCAAGGCCAAACAGGTCAAGGTCAACCAGGACAGCATCATGGTCGCGGAAAAGGTGATTTTGCTGACTTAAATCTGAGTGAAGCACAGAAAACCGAAATCAAACAAATCCACGAGTCTGAAAAACAACAGATTCAAGCAGTCTTCACCCCCGAACAGCGCCAAAAACTAGAGCAATTCCGTCAAAATCATCAACAAAGAAATCCCGGATAATCCCCAATCTTTGAAAAAATACTTCATAAGTCTGAGGTGGGCAATGCTGCCCATCTCATCCCAAGATAAATTATGATGCAACCGCTCACTGCTTACCCAAATCCCGCTCCTCATCTGCAACAGGTTTTAGATTTACTCGATCGCTTCGCCCAAGCACAGGGGCGAGATGTTCCCCAGATTGTGGAAATACAGAGATTATGTTTTCTCCCTACTGGCACTTTTGGCAAAACTTGGGCAGACTTCCTCAATGAACACAATTTCAAACCCTTCACTACAGGTAGCCGCAGGAAACAACTCCATGACGGGGTTCATGTCATCACAGGTTATGGCACAGACTTCATTGGTGAAGCCGAAGTCCAGGCATTTTTATTAGGAACCAAATTTAGCATAACTAACTTGATGCTGGGGCTAGGACTGTTGCGAGTCATCCATAGAGACTTAAATTCTCGACAAGAATTTACCTGGGATAGACTATGGCAAGCATATCAACGTGGTTGTCACTCCCACCTTGATCCAGATACTTGGCAACCAGAATTGCTCTGGCACTTACACTTGACTGATGTCCAGGGATTATTTTCCATTATTAAAAATTAATAGACTTCTTGCAGAAGATGCGGAAAGGGGAAAACTTCATCCCCTTTCCCTTTCCCATATTTATCCCATACCCGAATAGCACTAAATTAAGATATAACGCTTGTCCTCACTGGTTCTCAGCCTCCATGCTGGGAACCCATTCTGGGAGGCTCCGCCTCCAGTGACTTGATCAGAGGCAGAGCCTCTTTGAATAAGCAATAGCCGGATTGGTTGAGAAGCCCACACTGTACCTGTACGCCTGTCAGTGTGTGGAGTGTGTCACTAGACTTTCAAGATGGTTATGAGTTATGAGTTAATCAAAACTCCTAGCTTGATTAAGATGTCTAAAGAATTCGCAATTGGTAGTAAAGTCCGCGTTGTGGCACTACCAGCCTACGTCAAAACTGCTGAACCTATGCCCATGCTACGCCCCCCCAATGTAATTCAGGTTGGCGAAGAGGGTATAGTTATTGACCGCAGACCCGGTGGATATTGGGGTATTCGCTTTACTAGGGGAGCCTTTCTCCTAGATAGTCAATACATCGAAAGCACAGATACCCCTCCAGAATCTCACTTAGAGTAAGATTGATCGCAACCAAGAATTGTAAACTTGTGTAAAGTTGTGATTCTGGTTTGCACCATGATTTCCCGCCGCACTTTTTTAAGCATATTATTTGCCAGCTGTATTTCTGTCATCAGCTGGCTGAATTTTACCCCTGCTGCTGATGCTCTTGGTGGTAAACTTCCTGCAATTAATCAACCCGCACCAGAGTTTACTTTGCCAACTAACACAGGTGAAGGCAAAATTTCCCTCTCTGACTTGCGCGGTAAATGGCTAGTCCTGTACTTTTATCCTAAAGACTTCACCTCTGGTTGTACTATAGAGGCTCGTCGTTTTCAGCAAGACTTATCTCAATACCTGAAAAAAAATGCTCAGATTATTGGCGTAAGTGCTGATGATATTGATTCCCACGCCAAATTTTGTGATTCAGAGGGACTAAAATTTCCCCTGTTGGCTGACACTGATGGTTCAGTGAGTAAAGCTTATGGTTCGTGGCTAGGCTTTTTATCTATGCGTCATAGTTTTATCATCGATCCACAGGGCGTTTTGCGCGAGACTTTTGTCAAAGTCAATCCAACGGTTCACAGTTCAGAAGTGCTGGCACGATTAGAAAAATTACAGTCCGGCGCTTCTTAGACAATTAGCCGAAGTTAGGGATTTGTCTCCCTGGCTTCGGCTAACAATAAGGGACTGACAAATAAAAAATACTCAACTACTTCTTTGGGATGGGCAACATCAGCGCCCCTAAGCTAAGGTGCTGATGTTGCCCACCCCACAAGATTGGGACATCTTTTTTCTTTCCGATGTCTTAACAAGCATCTATTCTGGGCATCATAATCCCAAGCCGAATACATCAGCTAGCAGCCAGGAACCTTTTTGGCAGCAAATTTTGCATCTACAACTATAGTATTAACCGATGGCAGATAGTTTTAGACGTTATTTTTTTGTTTCTCGATCTAGTTTGTATACTGAGTTGATTTTGGGATGCCTACAGATTCAATTGGGAGTAATCTGTAGCACAGGTATTTGGATATTATCAGAAGCTAAGTTACAAGCTGCCCAATGGAAATCAAGTTCAGAATTAACTGAGCAAGTCACCAGAGTAAATCCTGAGTCAGCAGAGCAATACTCAAAACTTGGAACTCATAGAGAAGTCAGAGCGGACACCAGAGCAAAAAAGGGCGAAGTTAACTTCGATCATTTAAAACTTTCGATGCCGCCCCCCTATCGATTTCAGCCAAAACCTATTTTAATGGCGGCACCCGAAAACTTCAATCCGGATCTGCGATTACGGACAGTGTTACCTGAACCACCGCAGAATCCCAGCCCACCAAAAGCTTCCAGCGAACCAGTCAAGCCAGATGCAGTTTTGTCAAGTAGCCCACCAAAAACTTCCACCAAACCAGCAACCCCGGATGCAGTTTTAGAAAGTATTGATACAGACTATCATTATGATTCAGACAGCTTTGGCCAAACTAATTTCTTCCTCGACTCAACGATTCAGTTTCGATTGAGTAATGGCAATAAAATATTTTTCAAGACAGGTTTTAACCTCTTTGAGCAACGGGGTGTTGAATCAATTAGCAATTTTCCTTTGCAAGTTGGATGGCAAGGAAAAATTGGGGAAGTGACTCTGCAAACAGCAGTTGGAGTCGATGTGTTCAATCGCTTACCCACAGCGATCAATCTCAATGCTAAGGTGGAGGCTACTATTTCGCCGCCGCAAGTTTCGTCATCAGGTCAATTGCGATCGCTAGTAGTACTATCAGGTAATTTAGAACAAGGACCTTATAAATCCAATATCCGAACTTTAGACAATCAAATTACTGCTTGGCGATTTGGGCCTGATTTATACTGGCAGATTGACCGTGACACCACCTTGTTTTCATCATTGCGTTTGGGTAACTACAACGATGGCAATTCCGAGGTGCAGTCTTTTAGTCGGTTAGAGCGCAAGTTCGGACAATTTTCTTTGGCAGGTAACTTATTCACTTTAAGTTACGATCGCGATTTAGAACGTACAAGTGGTTATTTTTCTCCACCAGACTTCCTACTTTACAACGGTGAGGTGGCTTGGGAGGGAGATATTGCTAATTTCTTACGCTGTCGCCTCGCTGCCAACTTAGGACGACAGCGACTTAAAGGAGTATTTGACAACGCTAATACCTATCAAACGCTGTGTACGGTAAAGTTTTCGCCCAATTTAGAAGCAGACTTGGGTTATAGCTTTAGTAATGTCCGCAGTCAAGATCCTGGGGGAAGTGCCAACGGTAGTAATTCCTTGACAGGACAGTTGCGGGTCAAATTTTAGGAGGCAGGAGGCAGGAGGCAAACCCCTTAACAATTCAAAATTCAAAATTCAAAATTCAAAATTCAAAATTAAAGACATTTCAGACTTGTGGAGTGTGGTCTTGGGGTCTCCCCCGCCGTAGGATGCGCGTTCGCAAAGCGTCTCGAAGAGAAGCGCTGTAGAGGAGCAACTCCGGGGGATTTAAACCCCGATGCTTCCTGAGCGTAGCCGTTGGCGCAGCCTCTCGTAGAGAAGGACTGAAATGGTTGCTACATATAGATTGCAGGTTCTTAAACCCTTTAATTTACGATAAATAATCCAAAATCTAAAATCTAAAATCCCAAATGGTATAAGGCTCAACAATGAAAGCACCATTACCTGATAACGAAACACAGCGAATCGAATCTCTTTTGCAGTATAAGATCCTCGATACTCCAACGGAAGCGGCCTTTGACGACCTTACCCGTTTAGCCTCATATATTTGTGAAACTCCCATTGCCTTAATCAGTTTAGTTGATAGCGATCGCCAGTGGTTCAAGTCAAAGGTTGGTGTTGATGCCTTAGAAACACCCCGAAATGTGGCTTTCTGCGCCCATGCGATTATGCAACCTGAAATTTTTGTTGTGCCTGATGCCACTGAAGATGAAAGGTTTGCCACAAACCCCCTTGTCACCTCTGATCCAAATGTTCGGTTTTATGCTGGTGTACCCCTGACTAACCCTGAAGGATATGCACTCGGAACACTTTGTGTAATTGACAATGTACCAAGAAAACTTTCTCCAGAACAACTTGAAGCATTACGAATTCTCGGTCGCCAGGTAATCAAGCAACTAGAAATCCGGCGCAGTTTAGCAAGTTTGGTATTGGCGAGTGATACACGCAAACAGGCACAGAAGGCAAGCAAACAATTTTTAAAAAAGGTTGCCGCCGGGTTTGGGTTGGCGTTGGCAATTTTAGTCCTGATTGGCATACTCTCATATCAGAGTACGGGAGTGTTGATTAATACTAATAAAAATTTGCTCAACACCCAAGTTGCAATCAACAGATTGCAAGAACTGTTATCTAACATCAAGGATGCGGAAACGGGACAACGCGGTTATCTACTCACGAAACAAGATGCGTACCTAAAACCATATCAGACAGCACTTGCCAAACTTGCTCCAGAAATTAAGCAGCTAAGAGAATTAACAGCAGATGATCCTCAGCAACTGAATCAACTCAACACCCTTGAACCCCTGATTGCAGTCAAACTGGACGAACTGAAAAAGACTATCGACTTGCGCCAGAATATCGGCTTAGATGCTGCATTGGAGGTCATAAATACAAATCAGGGAAATAACTTAATGAGTGATATCCGCAATATCATTCGTGAGATGGAAAACAAAGAGAGGAAGGAGCTTCAGCAGCAGTTAAAAATCACAAAAACCAGTGCCGGGAATACGATTTTGACGCAGGCCATCGCTATTTGCCTAAGTTTTCTGATTTTGGCTATAGTCTACTACTTTATTTATCGAGAGGGGAAAGAACGGAAATTAACAGAGGAAACACTGAACCAAGAACGCAACTTTATCTCAGCAGTCCTTGATACAACCAGCGCTTTGGTAATAGTGATTGACCCTAAAGGGCAAATCGTTCGCTTCAATCAAGCTTGTGAACAAACCACTGGTTACTCATTTGATGAGGTGAAAGGAAGGCATTTCTGGAACCTGTTTCTAGTTCCCGAAGAGATAGAACCGGTTAAAGCAGTTTTTGAGGAGTTACGAACTGGTGAAAGCCCTAGCAAATACGAAAACTATTGGGTAACTAAGGATAGCAGTCGGCGGCTCATTTCTTGGTCTAACACTACCTTACGAGACCATGAGGGCGACGTTGAATACATTGTTGCCACAGGTATCGATATCAGCGATGCCTTCGAGGAACTGCGCTTACGCCAACGAACTGAACAACATCTCAAAGCAGAGTATGCTACAACCCGCGTCTTAGCAGAGTCTACTACAATTAACGAAGCCATGCCCCAAATTCTGCAAGGAATCTGCGAAAGTTTGGGATGGGATTTAAGTGAATTTTGGATAGTAGATCAGCGAGAATATCTACTGAGATTATTAAATATATGGTATAAAATCTCCTTAGAGATGGAAGAATTTGACATCCTCAGTCGGCAGATCACCTTTGCACCAGGAATTGGGCTGCCTGGTCGTGTCTGGGCTACTGTTGAACCGGTTTGGATCGCTGATGTCGTTAAAGATCAGAGTTTCATCCGCTCTCAAATCGCTGCCCAAGCAGAACTGCACGGAGCTTTCGGTTTTCCGATCCGTAGTGGTAAAAAAATTCTCGGTGTCATTACCTGTTTTAGCCATGAAATTCAGCAACCTGACCCAGATTTGGCAAAAGTGATGAATTCTATTGGTGAGCAAGTAGGGCAGTTTATTGAGCGCAAACAGGCAGAAGAAGAACTCCAACGCCAACATTTGCGATCGCAACTATTTACTGAAATCACCCTCAAGATTCGTCAGTCTTTGCAAATCAAAGAAATTCTCCAAATCACTGTCACCGAGGTACAAAAAATCCTCCATAGCGATCGAGTTTTGATTTATCAACCTTTGGCAGATAGTTCTGGAGCCAACATCGTTGAGGCAGTAGTTTCTGGCTGGCTGGCAATCAAAGAGAAAAAGCTTGCCGATGCTTACTTTCAAGCAGAATACATCCAGCAGTACTATCTACAGCAGTACCGTCAAAAACCGAATATGGGGATGGCAGAATTGGATATCGCTGAAGTCCAAAAAAACCATATTGAATTACTCCAAGAATTTGGAGTCCAGTGCAATTTGGTCATACCCATTCTTGTTAAAGAAGAACTCTCCGGTTTACTGATTGTCCATCAATGTGGCACTTGCCGCCAATGGTCTAGCTTTGAAACTCATCTGTTACGGCAAATAGCTGACCAAGTAGGTATTGCCTTAGCCCAAGCCCAAATGTTAAACGCAGAAACTCAACAGCGACGAGAACTCGAAATTGCCCGTCAGCAAGCTGAATTAGCTTCTCAAACCAAAAGTGCCTTTTTGGCCAACATGAGCCATGAAATTCGGACTCCGATGAATGCTGTGTTGGGGATGACAGGCTTAATGTTAGAAACTCCCCTCAACTCGGAGCAACGAGATTTTATCGAAACAATTCGCATTAGTGGAGACGCTCTCTTAAGCCTAATCAACGAAATTTTGGATCTGTCCAAACTTGAAGCTGGGGAAATGGCCCTAGAAACTCTAGATTTTGACCTATCTACTTGTGTAGAAGAGGTGTTGGATTTATTGGCTCCCCCAGGCCATCATAAGGGATTAGAAATTGCAGCATTAATCTATCCCACCGTTCCCACCCACCTTCAAGGCGATGCTGGCCGCCTGCGGCAAATTCTGATGAACCTGATCAGCAATGCGATCAAGTTCACCAGCAATGGAGAGGTAGTATTAAGGGTCGAATTGCGATCGCAAACTTCGACAACAGCCACTATCTATTTTGCCATCATCGATACCGGTCTTGGCATTACCCATGAAGACCAATGCAAACTCTTTAAGCCATTTACCCAAGTAGATGCTTCCACCACCCGTAAATATGGCGGCACAGGTTTGGGATTAGCCATTTGCAAGCAACTGGTTAACTTGATGGGAGGAGAAATGGGTGTAGAAAGTCAGTTGGGGAAAGGATCTAAGTTTTGGTTTGAAGTAACACTACCCAAGCAACTTCACCCGATTTCTTCAGAAGACGATTACCAACTTTTGCTCAATCGGCGCTTGTTAGTAGTGGATGATAATGCTACTAATCGCAAAATTATCCATCATCAAGCTACCCGTTGGGGGATGGTGGTAGATCAGGCTGCTTCCGCTACTATTGCCCTCAAAGCTATTGAGGAGGCTACCAAGGAAAAAAATCTCTATGATGTTGCGGTGATTGATATGCAGATGCCAGAAATAGATGGCATGACTTTAGGAGAACAAATTAAGGCAAATTCAGCGATCGCTGGGCTACCTTTGATTATGCTTACCTCTACTAATCAACGGGATGAAATTCAACGAGCGCTCAAAATAGGATTTGCGGCTTATTTAGTCAAACCAGTTAAACCATCCCGACTCCTCGATACCATCATGACTGTCTTAGGAACGCACAAGCAAGAAGAGACAGGAGTTAGAAGTCAGAAGTCAGAATGGGCTACGCCCCGCTACGCTAACAGAAGTCAGGATTTAAAACTGAAAAATTATGAAAATAACAATAACTATCATTCTCCTAACTCCCATAAATTAAGAATTATCTTAGCTGAAGATAATCTGGTGAATCAAAAAGTAGCTTTGAAGCAACTCCAAAGCCTGGGCTACAGTGCTAATGTCGCTGCTAATGGGAAAGAAGTATTACAGTTATTAGAAAAAATTCCCTACGATTTAATTCTGATGGATTGTCAAATGCCAGTTCTCGACGGTTTAGAAACCACGAGAGAAATTCATCGTTGGCCAGAAAGCCGCTTTGCCAGTGGTTATCGTCCTGTGGTAATTGCAATGACAGCTAATGCCATGAAAAAAGACCAAGAAATGTGCCTAGATGCCGGAATGGACGACTATGTGAGCAAGCCAGTAAAGAAAGAAAAATTGGCGGCGACGCTAGAGCATTGGGCAAGTGTGATATTTCTGGCAAAAGAAACAGCTTTGGAGCAGACAGTTTCTCCAATAGATGTAGATTCAGTTGATCTCCCAATTGATTGGGAACGCTTGCATGAACTATCAGAAAATAACCCAGAATTTGAATTGGAGCTACTGCAAATATTTGTTGAAGATATTCAACCTCGTCTAGAGGCCCTTAAAATAGCGATCGCAGCTAATGACTTGGAGCAAATAGCGCACCAAGCCCATCAAATTAAAGGTTCTAGTGCCAATATGGGAGTTACAACCATGTATCTAGCAGCAGAAAAACTAGAAGCAGTAGCTTATAAGCAAGAGCGTCGAGGTACTAGTAACTTAATCTTAGAGTTAGAAGAGTTTGTTAAACGCATCCAAGAGTTTTTGAACTGATATAACTTGTGAACAAATGGGAATAATAACTTTAATGTACTAAAAGCAGGTTCGGTGAGTTAGCTGCATCTTATGCTAAGAACTTTTAGCCTAAAAATCAGTTGAATGCATCACCTCTTATCCCTAATTGATTCCCGAAAAGCGAGGTTTTACTGATGAGTCAGATGAATAAAGACGATGTACGAGAACGCCTTGGCAATATCGATCAGATCCGCGATATTATTTTGGGGACACAGGTAAGAGAGTACGAAAATCGATTTAGCAAGCTGGAGTCAGATATATCTCTCCTGCAACAGCAGATGCGATCGCATGTCGATCAACTCAAGTCCAACTTTTCGGCTGAACTAAAGGCAGGATTTGAGGCGCTGGATAAAAAGCTGAAATCACTCAACCTGGCAACTCAAGAAGAAACTCTTGATTTACGGCAACAGGTTGATAGACTCAATAAAAAGTTCTCTAGCAGCGTTCAGTCCCTTGATGAGACATTAGATACCCAAACTACCTCGATTCGAGATGAAATCTTTCAGACTAAAGTCCACTTACAAGATGATGTGACGGCATTACGCGATCTAATTTTAGAAGAAATAGATCGACGCTTTTCACAGTTAACAGACACTAAGGTTTCTAAAGACGATATGGCTGAAACTTTGTTTGCGTTGGGAATGCGTCTGAAAGAAACTGAATTCATTCCTAAATTACGACAAGCAGCCGATGAACGCAGTGACGACTATACTGCTGTACCGCTTCTAGAAACTACAAAGTTGTCAAAAGTGTTAACTCACTCCAATAGTACGGCAGAATTACATTCATAATTAAGGCATAACTCCCAATTCCCAACTCAGCAATTTTAAAAGTATGACTCAGGTGGAAAATTCGATTTATCAATCTGTTAACTTGAAGACAGAAAATGATATACAACTTGAAAATTTACTGGATTTACTAGTCGAACTAAAAATTATCGAATCACCTGAGCCATCTTTTCCCTTATTACCATCGGAAACTGATTATAGTCCTGAGTATATTCCAGAAGAAATTGAATTACTGCAACTTTCTCCAGTGACATTAGAAGTATGTGAAGCTTATCTAGAGTCAGATTTTAATTTTCATCAAAATATATCTAATTACTCACACATTACTCAAGAAGAATTAGAACAATCTATTGAAATATTTGCAACATTTGAGGAAAAGTTAGACAACTCAGAGGATGCGTTACAAAAATTACGCGAGATATTAGTCGGATATGAGTTAGCAGAAATAAACAATATTACAGCTAAATTTGAACAAAAAATCACAAAATTAGAACATCAAATTTATGACCCTAAAGAGCTAATCAATCTACTACTACCCTGGATTTCTGAGCTTTTAAAGCTGACGATTGCAGAGTCTAGAGAGGAAATTGTACAAATAATTGCTCCGATTATCGATCAGACTATTCGCAGTCGCACTGAACAGGATAAAACTAGTATGGGTGCTGCGATCGCACCTGCGATTCCCCTAGCTATCTCCCAGCAGATTATTATAGCGCCAGAAGAAGTTTCAGACGCGATCGCTCCGGCAATGGGACGAGCCATAAAAAAGCAAATTGAAATTGAAGAGAATATCGTTGTGGATGCACTCTACCCAATTATTGGTAGTACCATAGCCAAATATATGGCAGAGACAATCCGTGCAATTAACCGACAAGTTGAAGAAGCCCTCAGTGTTCAAGGCATCAAACGCAAAATTCGCGCCAAGCTACAGGGTGTTTCGGAAGCAGAATTAATTCTTAAAGAAGCTCTACCATTTACAATTCAAGCCATTTTTTTAATTCATAAAGCATCTGGTTTAGTTATCTCAGATATTCAGCACTCTAATGTAGAGCAGCTAGAGGCTGAAATGGTAGCAGGAATGCTGACAGCAATTCGCAGCTTTGCCAATGATTGCATCAATCAATCTGGAACCATGACAGAATTAGATGCAATTGAATATGGGGCATCAAAAATAATTTTAGAAGTTGCCGGATACTGTTACTTAGCCATCGTTATCCAAGGAGAGCCGAGCAAAAGTTTTATTTGGAAAATGCGGCAAGCTTTAAGCACAATTATTAGAAAATATGGTAATTTAATTGAGGGATTTGATGGCGATCCAGATTTAATTCCTATTCAAGTTCATACACTTCTAGAAGAACTAAAAGATACAGCTATTCAGCAGAAAAATAAAGCGAAATTATCACCACTATTGATATTAGGCTTAACAGTTATCAGCAGCATTTTAATTCCTTGGGGCATTTGGCAATACCATAGTGGAGTGATACATTCCATTGAAAATCAAACTTCATTGGCTCTAACTTCTACTCCAGAACTAGCCGTATATCGGCTCACCGTACAAGTAGAACACAATAAATTAAAATTAATGGGACGATTACCTAATCAAGTTCTTCGCCAGAAAGCCGAGCAAATTGTCAAAATAAACTCTCCTAATTGGTTGATTGACAATCAAATTTTATTAGTAGAAGTACCAGCAGATCCGGTATTAGCTGCTGCTGAAGTCAAACGAGTCACAGCAGTTTTAAATCAAACTGACGGTATAGCAATTTCCGCTCAATACATCACTGGTAAAGTAGTTGTTGAAGGTACCGTCAACCGGATTGCAGATGCTCAGATTATTACTAATGCATTTGAACAAATTCCCGGTGTAAAATTTGTATCTAGTGCAGTGCGAGTACAACCAGCACAGATTCAAGTTCGATTTTACTTTCAACCCGACTCAGCGAGTTTAATGAAAACCGACACACAACACAAGGTTCAATATGTCAAGTTGTTCCTAAATCAGCACCCAAATAAACATTTAAAAATTATCGGTTATAGTTATGGCAACACTGGTGCGATCGCATCTCAAAAATTGGCACTGATGCGAGCAAATACTGTACAACAAGCACTGATTAAATTAGGTATTGAGCCATCTCGTCTAGAAACTATTGGTAGGACAAATTTACCACCAGGAATTGATGCAATTAACCCCTCATGGTTAAGTCGCTGTGTCATTCTAGAAGTGATAAATAAGTAATTCTAATCTGATAGCAACAATGATTACTATAAAACATCTCCTCTTTTTTGCCAATTATGTCTACAATCTCTAGAAAAATATGTTTATTTGGTGATTTTGGTGTAGGTAAAACTAGTTTAATTAGGCAATTTGTAGAGTCTAACTTTAGTGACGAATACCTTTCAACTGTCGGAGTAAAATTATCTCGTAAATTGGTTGGTGTTCCTCAAAAAGACCTACTTGATGGACAAGATTTGCAGCTGATAATTTGGGATATTGAAGGCAGTAATAAGTTTAAGGCAGTTGCTCAAAATTATTTTCAAGGTTCTAAAGGTGCTGTAATAGTTGGTGATGTGACACAACCAGAAACGCTCAATCATATCCAGGAGCATATTCAAACTTTTTTAGCTGTTAATCCTAAAAGCTATATTGTCGTTGCACTTAATAAATCAGACATGATTGCAGCTGAATATTTAGAAAACATCCGTAAAATGTATAATTTCACTACTCAAAATAATATATTAGATACATATATAACTTCAGCTAAAACAGGTAATAATGTTGATGAAATATTTCACACTTTAGCCAATCGGTTAATTTAGTAAGATGAACTCATTGTTGACAAACCTATTATCTATATGTGGTATTGAATATTTGATAATTGATGAAAACTTGAAGATTCTAGAGATGTCTTTGGGAATAAATCATTTTGCCGATATTCCTAATGAAGTGAAGCCAGGTCAGGATGTTCGGATTGTGTTTCCCGAATTGGAGGGACTTGAAGATGTTTTTGATGCAATTCGACAGGGCGAGCAAGATAATTTTGCATTAAAAGGAATTAGGCGATCGCCAGATATGGCTTTTCCTTTGTATATTGATATTCGGATCACTAATAATATTCAGGCGGACTATTCTAGCAATCGGCTAATCATTGTTGTCGAAGACGCGACAGAACGAATGGTTCTTGAGCAATCTTTGTTTCAAGGTGCAAATGAAGCAAATCTTTTATTACGTAACTTAAAGGCTTCTAAACAATATATTGACCAAGTTGTGACATCAATGGCAGACGCGTTACTAGTGACAACGCTATCAGGAAATATAAAAAAAATAAATCTTGCCGCACAAGTTTTATTAGAATATGACGAAGTAGAACTCCTGGGTCAATCTATCACAAAAGTTATTAGACAAGTAGATATATCTCTGTTCAAAATTGGAGATATAGAAAGTATTGACATATCCCATAATCAAGAAATAATTCCTTTAGTAAAAGAGATAGAAACTGTTTGCTATACCAAAACTGGTAAAAAAATTCCCGTAGCTTTTTCATCCTCAATAGTTAAAACAGAAATTGAACATTTTCAAGGTTATGTTTACATTTTGCGAGACATGACTGAACGAAAGCAGGCAGAACTTGCTAAACAGGAATTCTTAGCAATGATTAGCCATGAAGTTCGGACTCCGATTTCATCGGTAATGGGTATGGCCAGTTTGTTGCTAGATACTGAATTGACTGCTGAACAGCAAAAGTTTATTGAAATCATTTATAGCAGTGGAAATTCCTTACTCAAAATTATTAACGATTTCCTTGACTTCTCTAAAATACAATCGGGCAACTTGGAACTAGAAGAGGAACCTTTTATTTTGCGAACTTGCATTAATGAGGTTCTTTATATGCTTGCGCCTCAAGCTAGAGAAAAAGGTTTAAAACTCACATTTTTAGATACTCCTCAACTTGCTACTACAATTGTGGGGGATATAACTCGACTGCGCCAAATCTTGATTAATTTAATCAGTAATGCAATTAAATTTACCGAAACTGGAAGTATAGAAGTTTCAGTTAGAATCGGCAAGAATATTGATATTAATCATTCTTCTGCGGCAAATACTGAGGAAATTAAGTTTACTGTTAAAGATACAGGTATCGGAATTCCACGCGATCGCCTTGAACGTTTATTTAAAGCATTCAGTCAAGTTGACTCCTCCATTACTCGACAGTATGGTGGTACTGGGTTAGGTCTTGCTATCTGCAAGCAACTGTGCGAGTTAATGGGTGGCAGAATTTGGGTTGAAAGTGAACCTAGTACAGGTAGTAAATTTCACTTTACGATTGCCGCTTCTGTGATTTCAGAGGAAGCGGGGAGTCATGAGTCAGAATTCAAGCTTCCCAGAACCTCAGCCGAGGGGAGTCAGAATTCAGGAGTGAAAAGTTACGAAAACAATGGTGATGATCATTTTACTGACTCTCATAAATTAAGAATTCTTTTAACTGAAGATAATCTGGTGAATCAGAAAATAGCCTTGAAGCAACTCCAAAATCTGGGCTACCGTGCTGATGTCGCTGGTAATGGTCAAGAAGCGTTGCAACTATTAGAAAAAAATCCCTACGATTTAATTTTGATGGATTACCAAATGCCGGTTCTCGACGGTTTAGAAACCACGAGAGAAATTCATCGTTGGCCAGAAAGCCGCTTTGCCAGTGGTTATCGTCCTGTGGTAATTGCAATGACAGCTAATGCCATGAAAAAAGACCAAGAAATGTGCCTAGATGCCGGAATGGACGACTATTTGAGCAAGCCAGTAAAGAAAGAAAAATTGGCGGCGACGCTAGAGCATTGGGCAAGGGTGATATTCCTGGCAAAAGAAACAGCTTTCGAGCAGATAGTTTCTCCAACAGATGTAGATTCAGTTGACCTCCCAATTGATTGGGAACGCTTGCATGAACTATCAGAAAATAACCCAGAATTTGAATTGGAACTACTGCAAATATTTGTTGAAGATATTCAACCTCGTCTAGAGGCCGTTAAAATAGCGATCGCAGCTGATGACTTTGAGCAATTAGCGCTCCAAGGACATCAAATTAAAGGTTCTAGTGCCAATATGGGAGTTACAACCATGTCTCTGGCAGCAGAAAAACTAGAACAGCTCGCTTATAAGCAAGAGCGTCGAGGTAGCAGTAACTTAATCTTAGAGTTGGAAGAGTTTATTAAACGCATCCGAGAGTTTTTAATTACAGCAGATTTCAGGTAAATGAAGTACATATATAAAACCCAAAACCTTGTAGAGACGTAGCACTGCTACGTCTCTACGTATATTCGATTAGAGCGCAATCTGCTGTAGGAGTTAGGATTTATAACAATTTTCCTCATTCCCCATTCCTCTCAACGACATATTTAATAATATTTAATAAAAAATAAACAGTACCGATTATCTGCTATCGGCTCATAACTCAACTTGTCAGCAATAGTGGACATGATTTTTAAACCACGACCTCGGCCTTGATCATTCTCCTCAAATTCAGTTGTTTGCCGTAGTTTTTGTTCTAAGTCAAAGGGTTCACCTTGACAACAGATGCGAATTTCTATGTATTCCTCAAACCGCACAGCTTCTATCTCAATAGGAGTTTCAATAGGTAAATTTCTATGAGCGTGTTCAACAATGTTAGTAAAGCCTTCCATCAAAAGTGTTTGACATTGCCACCAAATTTCCTTGTCAGGAATAGGTGGTTGATTCATCTGCTCGAACCAAGACAATACTTGAGGTGAGGCTGTTAGGTCTGTGTTAACTTTTAGATGAATTTTTTTATTCACTTTTTAACCAATAAAAGATTTTGCAACCATCATATTCCTTAATTAATTTATTTAATTTGGGTATTTTTACTATACATTAAAAATTAAATTGCATATAACTTAAATTAAAGCAACTTTTTATCCATCATTTTACTTAATAAAGTGTAATCTATGTTTAAAATTCTGGTTATTGATGATGACCCAACAGTGCGAGCAGTACTGAAAAGTACACTCCAAAGGCAGGGTTATGAGACTACTGTAGCCAGTAATGGCGAAGAAGGAATTATACAAGCAAAACTGTTACATCCTGCCCTGATTATCTGTGACTGGATGATGTCCCATCTAGATGGACTAGAAGTGTGTCGTCGAATTAAAACAGATCCAGAGTTAGCGACTACTTTTTTTATTCTATTGACGGCTAGGGGAGCAGCTAGAGGAGAGGAGGAAGATAGAGTTAGGGGACTTGACGCGGGAGCAGACGAGTTTATCTCTAAACCAATAGAGATGAATGAATTGAAAGCGCGGGTAAGAGCAGGACTAAGGTTACACCAGTTAAATCAGGATTTACAAAGTCGAAAACAAGCTTTAGAGACACTAAATCAAGATTTGTCAGCCCAAAAGCAAATTTTGGAAGCAGAATTGTCTGAGGCGGCAGCTTATGTGCGATCGCTTCTCCCCTCACCCCTTGTAGGATTAGTAACAACAGAAAATCTGTTTATTCCCTCAGCCCAGCTAGGGGGTGATTGCTTCGACCATCATTGGATTGACGAGGATAATTTGGCAATTTATTTGTTAGATGTATCAGGTCATGGCGTGGGTTCAGCCCTCCTATCGGTATCGGTACTGAATGTTTTGCGATCGCAATCTCTACCGAACACTAACTTTTGTCAACCAAGTGAAGTCCTGAAAGCCCTCAATCACGCTTTCCAAATGAGCAAGCACGGTGATAAATACTTCACAATCTGGTATGGAGTTTATCACCGCCTTAAACGTCAACTCATTTATGCCAACGCCGGACATCCACCAGCTTTATTATTTTCTAATACCTCTACCACAAGTATTCAAGTTAAACAGCTAAGTTCTTTAGATTTACCAATTGGCTTTTTACCGGAAGTTCAATTTGAAGATGCTGTTTTTGATATCGAAGAAAATAGTACTTTATACATCTTTAGTGATGGTGTTTATGAAATTAATCAGTCAGATGGGAAAATTTGGGGCATCGATGCTTTCATGGAATTATTAACTAAATATAGTCAAAAAGATCCCTACAACCTCAATCAAATATTAGCTAAAATTCTCACCTTAAATACTCAAGATAATCTTGACGATGACTTTTCTTTAGTAAAAGTTAACTTTGGTTAAAATCATCTTTTTTTGCGCTGTAATGCCTATCTACTAAAGCACAGCGTAAATAAACCATCCATTCCAAATCAATGAAACGCTTATACCAGTTTTTTATGAAGCTGCATATAATTCGATCCCCCCGAGCAAGCCTTATTAAGGGGTGAACCAGAAAAACATCTATTAAAGTCCCCCTTTTTAAGGGGAATTTAGGGGGATCAAGATATGTGCAACTTCACATTAAATTGATATGACTGCTAATTAAATTGAGACATTATTTCTCAAATAATGCCCACCTACTTATTTAAATAGTCAAATATGAAAACATCATTACTTAATAGCGAATCAGAAATAATCAAGGCATTTTTACAGGATAAAATTATTCAAACTTCATCGGCAGCTGCTTTTGATGATATCAGAAGTATGTCGATTGTACTTGCGATCGCTATCTGCTTGTGTCTAATAATTTTTGTAGTGCCTTACTACTTGCTCAAATCTCGTAAAATCCGTGAGTGCCAGCATTCAGAGTCTTATCTGCTACAGCAAGTAACTGCTGTAGAAGCTGCAACTGATGGTATTGCTATTTGTGATGAAAAGGGTTGCTACATTTACCTTAATAGCGCTCACGTCAAGATGTTTGGATATAGTAATACTACTGAACTTTTAGGCAAAACTTGGCAAGAGCTTTACCGCCCACAAGAAATCAAATGGTTTGAGGAGAATGTTTTTCCTGTACTCATGGAACAAGGTTACTGGCATGGAGAGATAACGGCCAAAAAAAAGGACGGTAGTACAGTTACCGAAGAACTTTCTCTAACAGGGCTAGAGAATGGGGGGCTAATTTGTGTTTGCCGTGATATCAGCGATGTCTACGACGAGCTTCGCTTACGCAAACGTTCTGAACAGTATTTAAATATACAATATGCCATCAGCTGTGCCTTAGCTGAGTCAATGACAATTAGTAAGGCTACTCCCCGAATTTTGCAAGGTATTTGTGAGACTTTAGCATGGGATTGGGCTGAGATTTGGCTAGTGGATAAACAAGCAAATGTGTTGCGTTGTTTTGATATTTGGTATGGTGGAAAATCTCCTGAATTAGAAGAGTTTGAAGCCGTGACTCGACAAACGACTTTAGCTCAAGGTATTGGATTACCTGGGCAGATTTGGGCTAACTCTGAACCTGTGTGGCTGACTGATATTGGTAATGAGCAGAATTTTCAGCGAGTGCAACTTGCTGCCAAAGTAGGATTTAATACAGCTTGTGGTTTTCTCATCCGTAGTGGCAAAACAATAATTGGTGTCATGGCTTTCTTGAATCAGAATCAGGAACCACAGAATGCAGACTTGCTGGAGATTATGACATCTATTGGTAATCAAATCGGTCAGTTTATCAAACGAAAGCAAACAGAGAATGAATTGCAACAGCAAAGCTTGCGAGCGAAATTGTTAGCCAATATTACCCTAAAAATTCGTGAGTCTTTACAAATTGATGAAATCCTCAAAACCAGCGTTACAGAGGTGCAAAAGCTGATAAAAGCAGACCGTGTATTAATTATTCAGCTACAATCAAAGAATTCTTTAATTACAGTTCAAGAAGCAGTGCTTCCCAACTTTTCCAGAGTTATGGGAGAGAACATTATCGACAATTGTTTCACGGAGAAATACATCCAAAAATACCGTGAAGGACGGATAAAAACTACTACCGATATCGAACAAGTTAATATCCAACCTTGCCTCATGGAATTAATGCAAAGATTTGCTGTTAAAGCCAATATTGTTGTTCCCATTGTCCTCAAACATGAACTTTGGGGATTTCTCATTGCCCATCAATGTAGTCATCCCCGACAATGGGTAACTTGGGAAATTGAACTTTTACGAGAACTAGCTAATCAAATAGGCATTGCTTTAGCTCAAGCGAAGTTACTAGAAGCCGAAACCCTACAACGGCAAGAACTTGAAGTTGCTCATCAACAAGCTGAATTGGCTTCTGTTGCCAAAAGTAGTTTTTTAGCGAACATGAGCCATGAAATTCGCACGCCCATGAACGCTGTTTTGGGAATGACTGGTTTACTGTTAGACACTCCCTTAACTCCAGAACAACAAGATTTTGCAGAAACAATTCGTGTGAGTGGAGACGCGCTTTTGTATCTAATCAATGAGATTTTGGATTTATCCAAGCTGGAGGCTGGGGAAATGATGCTGGAAACTCTGGATTTTGACTTATCCATTTGTGTTGAAGAAGTTTTAGAATTATTAGCTCCTCAAGCTCATCATAAGGGATTAGAAATTGCTGCCTTGATTCATCGCAATGTCCCGACTCATCTCCAAGGAGATGCTAATCGCCTACGGCAAGTTCTGATGAACTTGATAGGTAACGCCATTAAGTTTACCAGCACTGGTGAGGTGATAGTACGAGCAGAATTCCAATCAGAAAACGACACTACAGCTACGATCAAATTCTCTATTACAGATACGGGAATTGGTATGGCATCACAAGACCAAAGTCAACTTTTTCAACCATTTACCCAAGTAGATGCTTCTATTACACGCAAGTATGGTGGTACAGGTTTGGGATTATCTATCTGTAAACAGTTGGTGAATTTGATGGGAGGAGAAATTGGGGTCAAAAGTCAAATAGGTAGGGGATCGGAATTTTGGTTTGAGTTACCTTTCACCAAACAGCCTCAATCTGTTTCTCAAAATCAGGAACATGAGCTTCTCAATCAACGGCGTTTGTTAGTCGTAGATGACAATGTGACTAATCGCAAAATTATTTATCACCAAGCTACCCGTTGGGGGATGCACGTAGATGAAGCTAGTTGTGCAACTACAGCTTTACAAGCTTTACAGCAAGGTGTCGAGCAGGGAGTACCATACAATATTGCTGTGATTGATATGCAAATGCCCGAAATAGATGGGATGACGCTGGGGATACAAATTAAGGCAAACTCTGCTATTGCTGATACCCATTTAATTATGTTGACCTCGACTAATCAAAGAGATGAAATACAAAGGGCACTAAACATCGGATTTACTAGTTTTTTGGTCAAGCCTGTAAAGCCATCGCGGTTACTGGACACGATCATGAATATCTTAGAAAGCCAAGCAAAATTAGATAACTCTCAGTTTGATAAAATTGAGCAACCGTCTGTGCCAATCCAGGCACAACCAATTGATGATTCGACTAAGCCAAAATTAAAATTGTTGTTAGCAGAAGATAATCTGGTTAATCAAAAAGTCATCGTCAAGCAGCTCCAGAACTTAGGCTATAAGGCTGATGTTGTCGCCAATGGTCAAGAAGTTTTGCAGGTATTAGATAAAATTCCTTATGAATTGATTTTCATGGATTATCAAATGCCAATTTTGGATGGTTTGGAAACCACAAGAGAAATTCGTCGTCGGTCAGCAAGTTCATTTGCTAGCCATCGGCAACCTGTGGTAATTGCTCTCACTGCTAACGCGATGAAAGAAGACCAACAAAACTGTATAGATGCAGGGATGGATGACTATTTAAGTAAACCAGTAAATAAAAAAGATTTAGCAGCAGTACTAGAGCATTGGAGTCAAATAATTATTACTTCTCAGGCAGTAATTATTCCCGATCCAACATCTGAAGATAGTCAAGAGCGAAATTTACTCGAACTAGCAATTGATTGGGAATACTTACATGAACTTTCAGAAAATAATACAGAGTTTGAGTTAGAACTATTGCAAGTGTTTTTAGAAGATAGCCAAGGTCATTTAAAGTCTATTAAAGCTGCGATCGCTACCCAAGACTTTGACCAAATCGCGCGGGAATCTCATCATCTTAAAGGTTCTAGCGGTAATATAGGAGCTAAAATTATCCAGCAATTAGCAGAGAAATTAGAACTACTCAGTCTTAAATATGAGATCGCTGCTATGGTCGATTTAATCGCGGAGTTAGAAGAATTTATCAATCGCATTCAAGATTTTTTAATTAATGGCAATTGCCGACATAATTTTTAACCCGCGTCCCTGCTTGTGATATAAAGTTCGGGTGATAAATTATAATAAAATCTATCAATGTAGGTTGGGTTTAACGGCAGTAAAACCCAACGTTAACAAGGATAAAATGTTGGGTTTCGTTCCTTAAACCAAGCCTACAGATATTATAAGTATTTAACCGAACCTGATAAGCTAAAAATCTTTTAATTTGCATCCTCCAAAAAACAACTCTCTTGTGGGGTGGGCAACATGAGCGCCCTAGTTCTGCAAATTAAATGCGCGACAGCTTATTATTTATTCTTTGATTTATCGGTCAATGTGCCAATTCGGTTTTTTTGTATGCTAAGGCTCAAACTAATATGAGATAAGCTACGTAACAGCTTATTATGCTGCCAATACTTGGCGATAGAATTCATCCTGGTCAGCAAAGGTTTGAAAAATTCTATCCATTTTCGTCAATTCAAACAACATTTTCACTTGATCACTGATAGAACAGACAAAAAGTTTACCTTTAGCGTTTCGTACCGCTTGCATCGCTGATACTAAAGCACCTAAACCAGAGCTATCAATAAAGGTTACTTTTTTCATATCGAGTAACAAAATATCGGCTCCCTTTGCCACAACATCGCTAACTTCACGACGTAGCTCATTACCTCTAATTCCATCTAAAATTCCAGATAATTCTAGTACTGTTACATTCAAGTTCATGGCTTTAGTTTCCGATTATTTGGCTTGAAAAATATATATTTATATTTTGGCATTGACATCAGGCAAACTGCAATAGATATAGAAATACTTTTGTGTTGTTATGCAATTAGGTTTTTTTGATTGCTTGGTGATTACTACTATTTGCGATGGCAGCAAAGAAGCTAGCATCAACCCATTGCCGAGAAATTTCAAAAGCTTCAAAATAGCCATCTTTCTGACCTAATTCTCGCGCCCAGAAACGAGACAAAATCAGGATGGCATCAAGTTGCATAAATGCTTTATTTAACTCTGATTCATAACAACCGATAGCTGCAACTTTTTCTTCAATTACAGAGGTGATATCAACAAAAAAGTTGGGTTCAAAACCGCGCAGAAAAACAGGTGGTGCTGAATACCATAAAGGGATATTTTTACGGGTAGCAACATTAGAAACTGCGATCGCACACACTTCATGATCTCTATGTCCATATTTTTCCGGTTGTGGTGCGTGAGTAATAATCAGATCCGGTTGCCAATGCTCAAGAGCTTCTTCTGTAACTTTAATCACTGCTTGTGTTGAAAAATTACACTCCTCAAGTGCATGAAACTCGTAAGCCGCACCGATGATTTTACCAGCCGCATCTGCTTCTTGATGACGTGTTCCCTTAACAGGCGAACTAGAAAGACCGCCATCGGTCAAAATTAAGCAATGAACATTCCATCCTGCCTTAGACATCAGACTGAGAGTACCAGCAGCAGGTAGAACTTCATCATCAGCATGAGCATAAATTGTTAAGACAGTTCGCTGACCAAAGTTATTTGATTCGGAATAAGTGTTCATAGCTGTTTTTACTGGATTGCATTTATTAATAAGGAGCCATTCAATTTTAGGTTTTATGTTTTCCTTCAATCTAAAATTCAAAATCTAAACTTGGCAAAACTAGGATTCAGTAGACACTAGTTTTTTTCTTTTTAACCCCCCTACCTCTTAGAGGTTGTTTGAAAAGTATTTAGCTGTGATTTTAGGCACTTATAGATCCCCCCTAACCCACGCCAGTCGCTCCACTTGGGGAGACCCCAAGACCGCGCTGGCTCCCCTTTTTAAGGGGGGAACTGGAATCAAAGTCCTCCTTTTTAAAGGGAGCCACTGCGTTGGGCGGGTTCCCCGACTTGAAGCAAGTGGCGTGGATTTAGGGGGATCTAGAACTTTTTGCTACCGTTTAGACGACTTTTAAAACATCCTTTTAGACCTCTTTTGGAGGTTGCCAAACAGACGCGCGGATAATAGCCGACAATAGTAATAAGTTATAGATAGCCCAAGCACCATTAATTAGGTGAACTTCAGGATAATTTAGATGGCCTGTAAAAAAGCGGTAAAGGCTCCATAATATTCCCAGGATAGTCAGGGCAAAAACAACCAACTGAGGCCAAACAAGCTTGAGATAAATCCCAGATTGCCGTTGCTTAGGTGTGACTTGAAAATTGAGTTTTTGCCCTGTGAATACACTCCATACGGCTTGGATGAATAAGGGAAATAAAGCGATCGCATATTGTTCAGATCGCCAAATTTCCCTAGCGGGAATGCCCCAGGTGGCTGCGAGGAAAGTGAGACGGTTGATTAGAAAAGCGGGAAAAAAGTGTATAGCAAAGTCAGATCCGTAGGTTTTAACTGGAATAATGTCTGTAAAAAAATAGATAATTGGACAAGAAATAAAAACCAGGGTTGCAAAACCAGAGAAATAGCTATACATGGTCTTAAAGTAGTGCAACTTTTGCCAAAATGTTAGCCCTGATTTGGTGAGAGGATTTTCTCTCAGTAGTACTTGGATAGTTCCTTGTGCCCAACGTAGCCTCTGTTTAAGAGTAGAACTCAAATCATCTGGCGCTAAACCTTCTGCCAAAAGTTCATGGTGATAAATAGATTTCCATCCAGCATCATGCAGACGCATAGCTGTATTCATATCTTCTGTAATACTGTTGCTGGATACGCCACCAATTAATTGAAATTCATCTAAACGTTTTTCATCTTTGGCAAATTCATCAGCAAAATGTTGTAGTCCAACACTAATTAGTGCTTCCCGCCTTAAGATTGCATTTGTGCCTGTATAAAAAGCAGCATTCATGCCATCTTTGCCTTGTTGAAGTGGCCCATAAAATAAATTTGCTCGATGTCCAAAGGGATCGCCCGCAGGAATATTGTAAAAATCCTGGCGAGTTTGGACAAAAGCAATTCTATTCTGGTCATATTTGCCTGTGAAAAGATTATAGGTATAAAAATAAGGTAAGATTCGTTTGAGAAATTGGGGTTTGGGAATATGGTCAGCATCTAGGGTAAGAATAAACTGTCCAGAAGTTTCTCCAGAAAAAATGGCATGATTGAGATTCCCGGCTTTAGCGTGGTGGGGTATACCAGCAATTTTGGGGCGAGCAATGTAAGAAAAGCGAGTAAATTCAAAGAGTTCTAGTTCTTTCTTGCGAATAGATTCTTCTAAGGCTTTGCGTTCAGTAGTTAGGCGATCGCTAATAGTATAATGTTCTGGAGCTAGCCAAAGAATTAACTGTCGCAGACTTTGCACAAATCCAGGAGCAGACTCGTTAACTATCGGTTGTGATGATGCTTGCAGCCATTGTTCAGCAGTTTGAATATTAGGTGTGAGATTTTCCAGTTGCTTTAGGCGCTCTAACAAACAATAGCGTTCTGCATCAATTCGCTGTACTTCTTGCTGTAATTGTGCTGACTGCAAATCCTTAATATATAATCTTTCTGTCATTGCTCGCATATCAGCCGAGTTACCATCATCCAGCACATAAACCCGTAACTTGGTTGCCGGATAATCCATTGCTAGGGCGGCTTTGGCGGTTTCTTCGACAATTTCTGGCGGTTCGTTATAGCAGGTTATAAACACATCCACTGTTGGCCAGTCGGCTCTAGGTATAGGTGGAGTTATCTGGTCAAGAGACTTAATTTGTCGATCTAAAGGTCGCCATAAGCCAATTACAAACATTACGCCACCGAAATAGCTATAAATCTCTGCTATCAGCAAAGGAATAGAAATCCAGAGGGCATCAAAATTGATGGAATGAGTGATGCGCCATTGCAAATACCAGATGCCAAAAATTAAATTGATTTCTGCTAGATAACGAAATAGCAGCGTTCTTTTTTTGAGAAATGAGCGGCTGTTACCGGAAAAGTTTGTAATAGGAACTGAAGTCATCTTAGTATTAGTATCGGTAGTTAGGTGATTTCTAAGAAAGAAAATACCTGTGTTGGCGAGTTTCGACACTTCGATTACGCTCAGTGCATCGCTTCGCTCAACTCTCGATCTTTCAGTTGGTTGAGCGAAGTCGAAACCAACTGCGGTGGTATATTTATTGCTGTAAATCGCCTTAATGTATTTACATCCCCTCAAAACAAGTATTCCCTACTTTAGTTTTTAATTAACAACCTCTTCTCGATCAACCTAAAATTGGCGTTGCTGAATTGAGCTATGAGCCTGGATGTGGAGACGTAGCATTGCTACGTCTCTACAAGAATTTTGGTATTACTAGGACTTATGTAAAACTACTGAGGGGGCAATTCATGAATTGCCCCTACGTGAAAATCATGTTTTCGGTTATGTTATTTTGCACCAGTTACTAGGTCAGTCTTTTCACTATCTGAAACCCAATAACTTCCAGAACTATCAGAAATTAACTTGCTTTTTTGTGCGGCGATGTTTGGTAGACCTCGCCCAGAATTTCCCTCGGTAACTGCTTGCCACCAAAGAGAGTTCATAGTGGTAGTCGGACGAATTAAGGGTTGTCGATTCGTCACATTGTATAGCAAGGATTGCAAAATCACACTGTTGGTACTACTGGTGAAACCAACTGCTGTTTTACCAGTAGTTTCATAGAAGCCCTCATAAAATCCAGCTAATGGATTATATAAGTCAGTGGTTCCTTGGAGTAACTGTTGAGTATACTTATTTTCTGGAAGCAGGGCATTATAGGCAAAAGCGATCGCTGTACTTACCAATCGCCCTTTTGGTATCGGTTGACCGTCATCTCCTAAAGCTACCCAAGGCTCACCTTGTCCAGTAATTGTACTGTGGACAGTGTAAGGTTTACGATCAATCAAGGTGGTGGCTGAGGCTGTGAAGGTACCGGTGCGACGGTAACGTTCAGCTTGTGCTTGGAAAATTGGCTCAAAGAGCGATCGCATTTGTGGATCTAGTCCAAACTCCAGTGCATAGAGTACAAAAGGATTGCTAACTGTATATTGGTTAACTTTGGAATTAGTATCTGTGCGATGGCGTTGAATTGGGATTTTCAAACCCTCCACTGAGGCAGTTTGATATTCACCTCCAACAGCAGAACGCTCAACATTAAACCCCCATAATTGAAAAGCACGAGCTGCATATTCCTCATAACCCAAGCGGATTTCTGGGTTAACGCGGGTGAGATATCGCCCTTCTTGATTTTTGGTGACAGTCGCACTAGAGACAATACCCTCGCGCACCACACGCAAGTATGACCAATCCAGCACTATTTTATCTACGGCAGCCGTGTATTCTGAATGACAAGTCTTTAAGTTATAAAGGGCTGCCAGCATTCTACCTAAATCTAAAGCTGACCAACCGTTTCCTTCTGCAACTGGATTTCCACCATAATCTATTGGTTGGAGCGATCGCGTATCATAACTCCGACTTGGCAATTCACCGCCAAATAACGGTAACTTTGTCAAGGCTGCTAACAGATGGCGGGTGCGCCCGTCAAATTCCTTGGGGGTAATTATATCGAGCGATCGCGCTGCATGGAGTGCTGCGAGGTAATCTCCCAATCCCCAGAGGGTTGCACCTTTGAAATCACTGCGATCGTCTATCAGCCCACTCTTAGAATGATAATTCGCTTGAAAATATCGCCAAGCCGCTTCCCCATAACGCCGTTCAATAACCGTCAGTGGTCGATCTAGTTTCAGGTTGGATGATGCCTGGGGACTATCCACTGGTGGAATCGGTGGAACGGTTACTTCCATGACTTTAGAAGTATCCGCAGGGGTTGCGATCGGAGGTTTAACAGTAGAATTCGGCTGATTTGCGGGTGTTGTCAGAGAGGCATTTTCACTGGGCTTGACAGTAGAATTCGCTTGATTTGCGGGTGTTGCAGGAGAAGCATTTTCACTAGGCTTACCAATAGACACACTCGCAGAAGTGGAAGCAATTAAAGGGTGATTTCCCCTAGATTTGTAGTATAAAATCTCTAAAATTAACCCATTAGTATTACCTGTTAAAGCTTTGTTGGGTTGTTTTGATTCTTCATAGATACCAGCATAGTAACCACTATCATCAGGACTGCGGAGATCCTTGACTGCATCAAAAACTTTTTGGGCATAAGCATTATCTGGAAATAGATAACGCCAGCCAAAAGCAGCTTTGGTGCTGATGCTGCGAAACTGTGGATAAGGCTGGTTGCCATCGGTGATTGTTGCCCAGTTTACACCGTTTGCGTAGACGGTGTTGTAGAGAAAATAAGGTGCTTGGTCGATATTATCTTCTGTAACCGCAGTCAACTGACCTGTGGTATCAAAACGCCGTTTTTGCACATCTAAAACCCTGGCAGCAAAATCAGCTAACTTACCTTGCAAGCCAAATTCAATCCCATCAAGGATATAAGACTCACTCACAACATAATTATTGGCGTTGGTGCTTTGAAAGTCACGGGTATCAACGGGAATTTGGACACCATTAATTTCAACTAACTTAAAGGGTTCTAAAGCAATAGCTTTGGTTGCAGAGAAACCCCAAAGTTGATAACCTCTAGCGGCGTATTCTTCGTAGCCGAGTCGTCCTTCTTGCACAAGTAAGGTTTTTTTGTCTGGGAGAACAATAGCGCCAAAAAGTTCTCCATCTTTGAGCGATCGCGCCACCTGCCACTTTGCTACAATCCCTTTGAGCCAATCATTATATTGAGGGTGACAGGTACGGATGACATCAAAGGCGGCCAGTATTCGTCCAACATCCAAAGCAGACCAACCAAGACCCTGCTCCACCGGATTATTACCATAATCAACCATCTTTGCGGTAGCTGCGTTATAGACTTTATTGGGTAACGCATCTTCAAATAACTTCAGGCTGTTGAGAGTCGTTAAAAACTTGTTAATGCGGTTATCAAAGTCTGCTTGATCGGTAAGATTCAACCAGCGTGCAGCATTCAACGCCATCAGGTAGTTACCCATATCCCAGAGTGTACCCGAAGGATAACCCCCAGTAGAATTGGTAAATCCCGTTGCTGGCTGATAATTTTTGACAAAATACTGCCAAGCACCACGAGCATAAGTTTGCTCTTCAGATGTGAGCGGGGCTGTAATATTGCTACAGCTATTGGAATTTTGGGATAAGACTGGCGTCGGGATGTAAAACAACAATTGCAGAAATGTCCCAACTAGGAACAATGCAATCCATCTCAACAGCTTTGGTTGAGGGGGTTTGTATATCATAATGTCAAGAAAGAGTTAGGAGCGTGATAGCCCGTCTGTACAGTTATAATTCATAAATTGAGCTTTGATCAGGTCTATTCTTTTCGTAATGGCTTTATCGATATTTCTGAATCCTGGACGTACTCACAAAGCAGTATATGTTTCTTGTTGCTTATACGATCTTTCAACTTAAGGGTTGTTAAGTTCTCGCAGGGCTATTTGGGCAACAATGTTTTGTTGTTATGGTTAAATCATCAAGGCAAGTAGCTAAATTTAGATTGGCGGTTCGTAACGTGGATGTTCTAATTGAGTCAACAAGAGGCTTTGAGAAAGATATTGCTAAACTAAGTGAAGAAGAGAAAGCAACAGCGATTCAAAAAATTAACGATTGTGCTAGCCTTTTCCCAACTCAAAAAGGTGATGTTTATCGTAAGCTGCGTCGTCTTCCTCAACTGTCATATCTTAATGGTTACGAATCCTCACTGTATACGCTACGGGTTTCTGAAAAACTAAGGATGATTTTGGCAGTTGACGAAGATCCAATCTTTGGGCAAGTTATTTTTACTCTTTTTCGACTAGTCAAACACGATGACTTCGATAAAGCATATAAAGGTGTAGCAGAATCTTTGTATCAAGAGCTAGTCCATAACAATCGAAAAATTGCCCAGAAGCCGTAAGTTGAATTTATGGTGCAAAGCCTTACTGTCTGTGATGAATACGGCATTATTTACGAAGCCATGAAGATTTTGCCAGATGACGAGCTAAAGATTTGTTTTCTTGAAGCATTGGCAGAACTTGAGGATAACGAGTGTCACAGAACAAGAAAATTTCCCAAAACGAGACTGCACAAAGTAAAGGGTGTGAAGCAAGCAATTTATCGTGCTGATATCGATAAAGTCTCAGGCTGGCGTATCCACGTTCAATACATTAGTGGGCAAATTCATCTCAAGGATGTTATTGAAGGGCAAAGACATGATGATGTAATTGAGGTGATTAAATCTAAGAAGGTGCGCTACGAGTAATTCTCAAGCCTATTTATCCAAGACCCCATAAAATTAAACTAGGTCTATCACAAGAATGTGAGCAATTCTGCTATGAAAACCCTGGCTAAATGGTCTGTAGACGACTATCATCGCATGGTTGAGGCTGGCATTCTGCGTGGTCGTCATCTGGAATTGCTAGCAGGCGAAATTGTTGAGATGAGTCCAGAAACGCCAATTCACTACACCACAGCAAAACGAGGTGCAAAATATTTAGAAGAGTTGCTCTCAGGTAAAGCTGATGTTCGTTTCAATGGGCCGATTACACTATCCGACTCGGAACCCGAACCGGATATTGCCATTGTTCGACTTCCAGAGTCATCTTACAGCGATCGCCATCCTACTCCTAAAGATATCTTCTGGATTGTGGAAGTTGCTAAGACTAGCTTAAAGAAACACTTGGAGATCAAGGCTGCAATTTATGCAAAGGCTGCAATTCAAGAATATTGGGTTTTAAATTTATCTGCTAAACAGATAATTGTGTTAAAAAACCCTCAAGATGGTAATTACGTTGAAAAATATACTATTGAGGAGGGAATGATTACACCACTAGCATTCCCAGACGTTTCAGTTTCTGTTAAGAGGCTTTTCTCATCAGGCGAGTAGCCCAACACTGCGATGATTTTGTTTACCATATTTTTGGACATTCTTACGGTTATGAGTTGATGCACACCTTAGACATTGCATGGCGGCTCTAATTCATGCTTAAGTTATCCAAAATCTCAGCAAAAATACACCTCAAATACTTTTATCGTCAAGCTTTTGACTGATTAGCAAGCGATCGAAAAAATTGACAATAATTATTTAATGCTCGTCGGTGAAACTCCTTTAGGAATTTTGTACAATGTCAAAACTGACAACAGATGTAGAAGATAGCAGGAACGAGGCGGCTCTTTTTGCTGTGGCTTCAGAAAGCTTAACTTGCTTCAGGGTAACTAAACCTTCATTCACAAAGGAATCTCTCACCAAGGCTTTATCGCCGCTATTGAAAGAAGTTTCATAAAAAATTTCCTTAATTCCTGCGGAGATAATTAATTTCAAACAAGATAGACAAGGTTCTAGGGTGACGTAAATACTTGCACCATCTGTAGAGGTACCATGTTTTGCTGCTTGGGCGATCGCATTTGCTTCGGCGTGTACAGCCCTGGATGGTAAAGTTTTACTAGCATCACAGCTACTTAACCCTGGATAACAGTATCCTTGAGTCGTACAATGAGCCGAACCCGATGGTGAACCATTGTAACCTGTTGCTACGACCTGCTTGTTTTTCACAATCACAGCACCCACTGGAAACGCTAAACAGGTTGAGCGAGTTGCTGCGAGTTTAGCCAACATCAAAAAGTATTCATCCCATGTTGGTCTTTGCTCATCACAAAACATTATTTACTATCCTGAATGTATTTAGCCCCTGTTTTCAAACATTCAGAGGCTCTCTGTAATTCCATACCCAAATATCCAGCATGATCTGCACGTATTGCTGGCGTTGCTGTGCAAATTTCTCTAATTAATTTCAATCCATCTTTGCCGGAATAACAAGCTACAACTTCACCACTACCGGGAGTTGTTTGTGTCACAACTAGCTCATTTTCTGCAATCTCAATTAAAAAGTTTCCCGCCGGATCGTGGTAATCTATTTTTTTACATAAGGTGGCATACTGTTGTTTAATCAGTTGTTCGGCGTTGCTCCAAGTATCATCATAAATATGAGCAGACTGACTGATGGTAATAAGTGGTCCGATTTTCAAATCATACTCAGAACGCTGAGAAATTTCATTTTTAATATGTCGTTGTAATGCCCTCAACCCCATTGCATTTGCAGGCCAGGCAGCAAACATATCATTACTTCTAAGAGTTGCAGTTAGTGATAATTCATTATCAACCACTCTCAACCAAATATGATTCAGACAAGGGCTACCACCTTTTTCATGGTCTTTGACATCCCATAAATTCATCACTGCACTAGCAGCATCAATTTCCCCAATTAATTTCTGAATCACCTGGTCAATTTGGTCACGCCCAAACCAGGAACGTAAACGTTGACCATAAGTATATTTCAACCCTTCCCGATAAGGTGCGTCATCTAAAATCTGCGAAACGTATTCTTCCAGAAAAGGGCGGTCAATTGGCAAATAATTCGGCTCAGGAAAATAAAAATCAGCCGGCTCATCAGTAACAATTGCTATTAAATCAATTAGTTCTTGCCATTGCCCATCATAACCAGTTGGTCTAATTGTTCCTGTTGTCTTAATCCGATGAATGATTTTTACCCAAGTTTCAGCTATAGTTTTACCTTCAATTCGATGCCCGTAGCGTGGCCCTGGTAAAACAGTTGGTTCAATGATAGATATGGGAAATTCTACAGGTCTTCCCCAAGGAGAAAGTGCTTCTAATTGAGCATAAGATTGAACTAGAGTAACTGCTTCGGCAATTGATTTTACTTCTTTGTACTCTATAGAATGTCGCAGCTTTTCTAGCGTATTAATATCAATTTCAATATCAATATAACCAGGAATAGCAGAGCGAATTACCCAGGATTTTCGCCCAGTATCGCTTAAGCTTTCTTCAACACCATTACGGAAAAAGTCTAGCAAGCACTCTCCAGCACCAGCGTTCTTGTCTTCTTTTGTAGCGTTGAGGACAACCAAATAGCGGACGTGGGGATTTAACAGCAAATTGCGAATTAGTAAGTTTATGCCTCTTGTGGGCGAGTATAGTTGCCCAATGACAGCATAATCTTCAGCTTGCAGGTGTTTAGCGATCGCTTGCTTCACCGTCCACCCTGTAATCACTGCTGTTTGCCCATATCCATAGATTAGCTGGTTGGGCTTGTGCTGTGCGTGGTAATGAAATTGGGTTACTTGACCCGTTCCTGTCATCTTTGATTAAAAGTAAAACCTAACTAGTTTACCATCCAATGGAAATTAACACTAGTTTGGAAATTTGTTTCTTGGAATTAACCTGATGTGAGTTCGACAAGTCTTGTCTGACCGAAGAGGCTCCGGGGCAGGGGGCTTCTTAGCTGGGGGAGTAATCCCTGCCCCGGAGCCGTGAAGCGGAGCGGAACATGGGTACAAGCCCCTCCTTCGTGGTCGCTCTTGCTGGGGCAAAGTACAAGCTCCGTCTCAGTTCTCCCCCTTGCTCCCTGCCCCCTGCTCCCCTGCTTCTTTTGACCTGTCCCCCAGCCCCTCTCCGACGCACAGAGGGGAGCCAAAAGCTAAATTTTTCGTTAGCTCCTCCCTTTCCCTTTGGGAGAGGTTCATCGAACTCACGTTAACCTCAGATGCAGGAGATACTGCAAGGGATGTCTTTACCAGTGAGTTGAATTTCTCATAAATGTTACAAACACTTTTTCCTTGCTACAGCTAGGGTTATGCCTCTCTCTAGTGCTTCCTCCAGAACCCAATCGCTATTTTTACTTTACAAATATTAATGTCTTTGTTACAGTTGTTTACATAAAGAGAAGACAGGGAAAAATCCATGCGTACAAACACTGCTATAATTGACGACCAAGGCAAACTGAACAATTTTGCGATCGAACCAAAAGTTTATATAGATGAGCAAGGCGATCGCACTGGCTTCACTCCCTACGCAGAACTGCTCAACGGTCGTTTAGCAATGATTGGTTTTGTCTCTCTGATAGCATTAGAAGTATTCACCGGACACGGAATCATCGGTGTTTTGGCAAGTCTGTAAAAGCTAATTTATATAATTCTCAACATAAGAGGCGGTAAATTTACCGCCTCTTATTTTATGGAAAACTTAGTGGTAGAGTAAAAATATACTGATAGCAAAAGCCGTTAGTTATCAGCGTTAAGTTATCAGGTAAATTATGGCTTTAACAGCTTCAACTATGTTGCCACTAGGCACTAAAGCGCCAGATTTTCATCTACCGGAAGTAGTATCTGGAAAAGCAACTTCCCTTGCGACCTTTGCAGATAAAAAAGCGCTGTTGGTAATGTTTATTTGTCGGCATTGCCCATTTGTAAAACACGTCCAAAAAGAATTAGTGCAGTTAGGAAAAGATTATTTTACGAGTGATTTAGCGATCGTTGCTATTAGTGCGAATGATGCCAAGAATTACCCAGATGATGCGCCAGAGTCGTTACAAGCATTTTCCACAGAACTAGGGTTTAATTTTACCTTATGTTACGACGAGAGCCAGGAAACGGCAAAAGCTTACACAGCAGCTTGTACACCAGATTTTTTTGTATTTGATGACCAACGCCAACTTGTTTATCGGGGACAATTAGATGATAGTCGCCCCAGTAATGGTAAACCTGTAACTGGCGCAGATTTACGCGCAGCCATTGAAGCAGTGCTAGCGGGTAAACCTGTTACGAGTGAGCAAAAGCCGAGTGTTGGTTGCAACATAAAATGGAAACCTGGAAACCAACCCAGTTATTTTGGTTGAAAGGAATTGGGCATGGGGCATGGGGCATTGGGCATTGGGAAAGAGGAGGCAGGAGGCAGAAATAAATTCTTTAATCTTTAATTTTGAATTGATTTCTCCCCCACCGATCAGTGTTTAATTTCCAAATTAAGAATGTAGCATCCTAGCTGGACTTTTTCTGCCCACAATTCATATTCCAGACGCAAATGTTCTGGTAAAGGATGTCCGTTGAGAGTTAGGCTACTAGTAAAATTTCGTAAACGAATAGGATTGTGAGGTTGCAATGACTCAGTTGGCAACCAATAGCGACTAATGCCATAAACGCCCTGTTCCCAAAAGTGGCGGTAACTCACTTGACCGTTACCTTGCATAGTCATAATTACCCGGTAAGGGGAAATCTCTAGCCACAAAATTCTGGGACTGTTAGGGGCGTAAGCTTTGCTCTGACTTTGGGGAAGTGTGTCCTCTGGACTTACCACACTTTCTACTTCGCAGCTAATTACAGGCGGTGCGGTCAGCAACAAATGGAATCTATCAGTATCTTTTTGATACAATGTCCCGGCAGTTTCAACAACAGACCAAATTGGTAAGTCAGTGGAAATAAGTGATAAGCACACGGGCTTGCGGTGATGGGTCAGCATGGGAGCGATAAGGGCTAATAGCTATTGAACAAAATGAAATGAACACTAGGGAGTCTAATAGGTCAGGATAAGAAACTAAATAGTAAAACAGGCTTAATATTAATGAATGCACTGATTTGTTAAGCTGCACAAATCTGGATAGAAACAGGTATAATTTCAGCTTGCACAGCAAAAACGGTACTTTTTGTAGAAAGAGCTAATTTGTAAGTAAAGCTTGTAAATATTCTAAGGCTATAGCCTCAAAACAGTGGCAGTAGTTTTAGATGCTAAGAAACCTTCTTGACGGAGACTTGTCGTAGAGTTGAGTAAGTTTCCTACAGCCAAAGGCCATAGGATGCTAGGAACTAAGTCACCATCAGCGATCGACAAAGTAAGTCATTGATGAACTTCTGGTGTACTCAAAAGCCAGTGTATCCTAATGTCGGCTTCTGTTATAACCGTAGAAACTCACGAAGACCTTGGTGACAAGTTTATTATTCAGTGGACTCTTTTGATCTGCCTTTTAGGGGTCGCATCTGAGTACCTGGCTATAAATCTATCTCTCACCATACTCGAATGGGTTAAATCGAATAACTCTGGCACAATATTTATTGTAATCCAGCATCAAGACATCGCTCATACAGGGGCGATCGCACTCAAGTATTGGATTGAATCTTTACTAAGTATAGTTTGATGCCACTTAGAGGATGTAGAAACCTCTAGTTGGCTTCGCCTGCACTAGAGGTAATTCATTAGCTACTTTCTTTCTGGATGCGCTGCATCCTCTGGTGAAGGAGTACCCATCTGATTAATTGTGGCAATCATCTGATACAAGCGCCCCAAATCGCGTTGATTGAAGTACAAAATCAGGCGAGGTAATCCAACAGTTTCATCTTGTGCTTCTTGAGGTAATGCCTGACTTTTTTCAATCCGTCCTTGAATAATAATGTCGGTAAAATCAGCATTGAGTTGCTCTACAAGAGCGTCTGATATATCTGTCTTCAGACGGATTACTAACTGATTCGCTACATATCGAGAGGAGTGATAAACCTGGTAAAAACGAGTAATGGCATCGCAAGCCACATCTAGGTTATCTGTCACCGTGTAAAGGCTGGGGTCTTCAGGACTGACAAGACCGTTCTGCACTAATTGCTTATCAATATATTTGCTCCAAGAGCGCCAGTAATCACCACCAGGATGGTCAATTAAAACTAGAGGTACTGGGCCAAATTTACCAGTTTGGCTTAATGTCATGCATTCAAATGCTTCATCTTGAGTGCCAAAGCCTCCCGGAAACAAGGCTACAGCATCACTTTCTTTGAGCAGAAACAGCTTGCGGGTAAAGAAATATTTGAAGTGAATTAGCTTGGGATCACCTTCTATAAAAGGGTTTGCTTGCTGTTCAAAGGGTAGCTGAATGTTTAATCCAAAGGAATTTTCTCGCCCAGCGCCTTCGTGACCCGCCTGCATGATTCCACCGCCACCGCCGGTCATCACCATAAATCCTAATTGAGAAACAGCGCGAGCAAACTCAACGGCCATTTGGTATTCTGGTGTATCTGGAGCTAGACGAGCAGAACCGAAGATGGTAACTTTCCGAACGTGTCGGTAATCATAAAAAAGCTGGAAACCGCGCTCCATATCTGCTAACGCAGCCGACAAGATTTTCCAATCGAGACGCTCAATTTCGGTATCAGCTAGACGAACAATAGTCGCAAGTGCTTGCTGAATAAATCGCCGATTTTTTAATGTCGGTAAACGAACGATCAATTCAGCGATATCCGCCTGTAAAGACTCTAATGTGTCAAACGACGCAGATGGGGTCATGAGAACTGCTGCAACAATGGCACTATATTCTACGTGAACTACTCACAATCTAGCAAGCAGGCGATCGCCCTCTGATGTAGAGTTAGCAAACTCAGAACTAGCTTTGAGGTAGTATTGGTCATTCGCTGGGACTCTTGTAATTACTGCTTATTTAGAGTCTAGTGTAAAATTTGGGGTTGATGGGATGTATTAAGAATAACGAACCGCCAAGGCGCAGAGGACACGGAGGAAGAGAAAAGGCGATCGCAGCTGTTTCTGTCCCTATCCCCCTGTCTTCTCAATTCAGCCCCAGTTCTTCTTTCAACGCCGGAGGCACATTAACTGCTGTTTCTAATCCCCGCACACCTTCCCACTGCTGCTTTTTACCCCAGGTCATTTCTTGGAGATTCGCATCGCTAAGATCAGCACCACCCAGAATGGCGTAACTTAGATTACTATGACTGAGATCCGCACCATTGAGGATAGCACCACTGAGGTTACTGCCACTGAGGTTAGCACTGTTAAGGTTGGCATAGCTGAGGTCTGTGCCGAAAAGGATCGCGTCGGTGAGGTCGGCACCACTGAGGTCAGCATCGCTGAGAATCACCCCACTGAGGTCGGCTTCGTTGAGAATCACCCGACTCAGGTCTACGCCACTGAGGTCGGCACCCAAGAACATTGCACCGTTAAGTCTGGCATTGTTAAGTTTGGCACCGTTAAGTTTGGCGTAGCTGAGGTCTGCGGCAACAAGGATGGCATCACTAAGATTGGTACTGAAAAGAATTGTGTCACTAAGGTTAGTACCATTGAGGATGGCGTGACTCAAATCAGCACCACTGAGGTCGGCGCGGCAAAGGTCGGCATGGCTGAGGCTGACGCTGCTAAGGTTAGCTTCACTTAGATTCGCACCGAAAAGAATGGCGTTGCTGAGGTCTGCATGGCTCAGGTTGGTACTGCTGAGATCAGCGCGGTTGAGGTCGGCGTGGTTGAGGTCGGCGCGGTTGAGGTTGGTACTGCTAAGGTCGGCGCGGTTGAGGTCGGCGCGGCTCAGGTTTGCACAGCTAAGGTTAGCACCCATCAGGTTGGTGCTGCTGAGGTCGGCACCACTCAGGTTAGCACCACTGAGGTTAGCACCACTGAGGTTGGCGTCGCCGAGATTGGCACCGCTAAGGTTGGCATTACTGAAGTTTACGCCCGTTAAGTTGGCATCGCCGAGATAAGCTTGACCCAGGTTGGCACCGCTAAAGTCTGCCCCGGTAAGGTTGGCATCGCCCAGGTAAGCACCGGTGAAGTTGCCACCTTTGAGGAATTGCCCGACTATACTGCTAAAGTTGCCAATTTCCAGGGCATCGCTATAATTGATGATCCGCAACAGTTGGGATGTGAAAAAATTGTCTGTGTCTGGTTGAGCAGATGGATAAAAGGTGATTTTTTGTTTGAGTTCATCTCGCTCTTGGGCGTAGCGGTGTAACTCTAACAGTAAAATCAGTACGTTTAGCCCTGTATATATATCTACCTGTCTCAACCCGATCACAATATTTTGTGTCGCTAACTTTAACTTTGTTTTCTGAGGTAGGTTATCATCTGGTGTCCCATCGATAAATTCTCCCTGACACCAACGATGATAAAAATCTTCTAGCCGCCAGAAAAGCAGTTCTGGGCGAATTTTTTTACTAGTTACAACCAATTCCATTACTTGGTTGACTATTTCTGGTTTCAATGCGCCATTGCCCAGTAAATCATAAATCTCTTCATGCATCTGGCGATCGCACACTCTAAAGCAAAACCCAGAGGGTAAAGTGCCCAATGTGCGATCGTCTATCTGAGAAGTCAAGCTGCTACTTGGTATTGCCCATTTTCCTAAGCTTTTTTGCAGTATTGGAGAGGATAAATATTCCTGTAAATTATCTTGACCAAATTTAACGCTTTTGTCTGGTTCTTTAATACTTTTTTCTAGAGGTAAAACTGCTTCTGTTTCTAAAAATGTGGTCTTTGGCATTTCTTGCAACCTTGTACCTCTCACATAATTTCTCAGCAGCTGCCAGACTTGAGATAAATATGTTGACATTTCTGTGTCCGTTGTTACATTTAAATGACTGTTTTTGATAATCCTCAATTGAAAATTTACTATGCTAGTTTGCTTTTCATTCCCAAAAATAAATAGTATAAATAAATACTATAGTCAAAAAATCATGAGTTGGCGATATCTACAGCAGGTTACTTCTTGTGAATTTGCCAACGGCATTCCTGGAGGGCAGTTTCTCACTCATCTGTAATCGCCTTAAGCTTCTTCTGGTGATGTAAATCAAGTGTTAGCTTAAAAATTTTCGGACTTATGCAAAGAATAGCCGAAACCCTAATTTTCTTCTTAGGGGCAATACCCTACGGTAAGCCGCTTTGCGTAAGTTCTAAATTCTTTCAAAAATCAAGTAATTTTCATGCTTTGGCTAATTTGTGATACTTTTTTGCCAAGAGATTTGCTAGTCTGATGTAAAAATAACACTTCCTGTTTGTCGGACAGCAATTGTTAGGAAAAATCCGACACTAAAACAGCACACCAAAGCTGAAAAATATCAACTAAAATTGAATTCCCAAGTTTGCTGTTTAATATAAAGCAACTTAGAGAATCCGCAGAATTTATGCTGCGTGGCTTTGCAAAAGTTAAAAATTAACGACGGGATAGTTATCGGGGATGAATGGGATGAACAGATTAACCTTTTATGTTATTTTGTTACACAGTTTGTTTTTAGGAATAGCAACAGCTAGCGCAAAATCAGCATCTGTTAACATAGTTGATCCAGAGTTTTCAGCCAACCATAAAGTTGTAGAAGGGTTGCTTACAGCCAGAAGTGGAGAGAAATCCCATAGTGAGTTAAGGACAGAAACTTCTTCAAGTAAAATCTCAGCTTTATCACCAAATAATATCAATATTTCTCAGAAAGAAAAGCTACCTTCAGGGCAAGTTTGGGTAGTTAATCAAAATAAACACGCACAGCCTCAACCGTTTATTTGGATAGTCAAAGACCTTAAAAAAGCAGGACAGCAGCCATTTTTACAAGTTGCAAAACCCCCCGAAAAAGCGACTGTCAAGCCTAATCCTACTAAAACACCAACAACAAAGGATGAGTTAGAGGCATTTGATGAAGTAGTCAAAGACACCCAAAAGTCAGGGGGATTATTTACCCTTTATCGGAATAAAGAAAAGAATAAAATTTATCTAGAAATTAAGCCAGAGCAACTTAATAAAAATTACCTAGCTACCACAACCCTAGAATCAGGCATTGGCGAACGGGGTATTTACAGTGGTATGCCTCTGCAAGATTTTTTGTTTTATTTCCAACGGGTGGATGATAAACTACACTTTGTGATCCGCAATGTGAATTTTCGCACTCGTGAGGGAGATCCCCAGGTGCGATCGCTAGCCCGATCTTTTAGTGACTCTGTTCTCTACAGCATTTCCATTAAAAGCATTCATCCACAACGCAAAACTATTCTGATCGACTTGGGCGATTTGTTACTCACAGACTTAGCTGGATTATCTGTAAGTTTAGGAGTAGCAACAAGCACAGACCAGTCCTATTTTGGTACTGCTAAAACTTTTCCTCAAAACTTAGAAGTTGAGTCAGTTTTGAATTTCACTGGTGGCACTGAACCCAACAGTGAAATACCAGGCTTTGCGTCGTTACCTGACAAGCGGGGCTTTACCCTGCGCGTCCACTACAGTCTCTCCCAACTACCCGATCAAGATTATCGACCGCGCCTTGCAGACGATCGCGTTGGCTATTTCATCACCGCCTACCAAGATTTATCCAAAGACGATCGCGGCGATTCTTTTGTCCGCTACATCAATCGCTGGCATTTAGAAAAAGAAGACCCAAAAGCAGTCATTTCTCGTCCCAAAAAACCAATTGTCTTCTGGATTGATAACGCTGTGCCCTTAGAATACCGCGATGCGATGAAAGAAGGCGTTCTCATGTGGAACAAAGCCTTTCTGAAAGCGGGATTCAAGGATGCCATTGAAGTCCGCCAAATGCCAGATGATGCCACCTGGGACCCGGCAGATATTCGTTACAACACGATTCGTTGGATTAACACAGTCGATGGTTATTTTGCAATGGGGCCATCCCGTGTTAATCCATTGACAGGGGAAATTTTGGATGCAGACATTCTCGTAGATGCCAGTTTTGTCAGGGCACTCAAGAGTGAATATCGCAAAATCATCCAACCCAGCCAAACAGAAAATAATCGCATTACTTTATCAGCTTTGATGCAAAATCGTCTACTTTGCGCTAATGGTTTAGATGCGAAAGACAATGGTGTACCCCAGCAAATGCAAGGGCAACAGGGGTTGTTAAATCGTTTATCGAAAATGGCGGGCGAGTACGATTTATGTTATGGAATGGAAGCTGCTAATCAGTTTGCCTTTGGTTCCCTGGCAATGTCACTGCTGCCTGAGACTATGACCACTCCAGACCAGGTGAAAGAATATATCAATCAATATTTACGTTTAATCATCGCCCACGAAGTTGGACATACTCTTGGTTTACGTCATAACTTCCGTGGTAGTACACTGTTAGCACCACAGGACATGAATAATACGGAAATTACCAAAACTAAAGGTTTGACAAGTTCGGTAATGGACTACATTCCCCCAAATATCGCTCCTCAAGGTACAAAACAGGGAGATTATTTTCCCAGTATGGTGGGGCCTTATGATGAATGGGCAATTAAGTATGGCTACACACCAATTCAGACATCAACTCCCATAGCGGAAAAGCCAATTTTAGAAGAAATTGCTGCCCAATCCTACAAGCCAGAGTTGAGTTATTCCACAGATGAAGATATGTATGACCTTGATCCCACTGCTGATGCTTGGGATAACAGCAGTAATGTGCTGCTTTATTCTCAGTGGCAGTTGAATAATGCACGGGTGATGTGGGAACGTATCGATAAACGTTTCCCAATAGCTGGTGATAGTTATACTGATGTGAGCGAACGTTTTAGCACAGTATTGGGTAACTATTTCCAGCAAATATTCTACACCACAAAATACATTGGGGGACAGTCTTTCTATCGCATTCACCCTAGCGAGATCCCTTCTGGAGTCAGCCAACACCGATTACCATTTGAACCAGTACCCGTTGAGGAACAACGGCAAGCTTTAGAAACGTTGCAAAAGTATGTATTTGCAGAAGATGCTTTGAGCTTTTCACCAGAACTATTGAATAAATTAGCACCTTCTCGGTGGCGACATTGGGGTAGTTCTCCAAAAGTTGGCCGTTTGGATTTTCCAATTCATGACTTGGTGTTACTTATGCAGGGTTCCGTGTTGCGGGATTTACTCTCAGGCGATCGCCTCTCTCGCCTCAAGGATATTGAACTCAAAACTCACGAAGGACAAGCACTGACCCTTCCCGAACTATTTGACACTTTACAATCAGATATCTGGACAGAAATAATCAAACCAAAAGGCAAACCAATAAAGATTGCCAGTTTGCGACGAGGCTTGCAGCGTCAATATCTGGACATTTTGACGGCTATGGTATTGCGAAAAGAATCTGTCCCAGAAGATGCTCGCACTCTAGCTTGGTATAAGCTAAAACAGCTTGATGAGAAACTTAAGGGGGTTAATTCTGAGGATGAATATACTAAAGCACATTTACTGGAAACGCGCGATCGCATTGAGAAAGTCTTGAATGCCCCGTTGCAAGGGAATTAAAAAAGTTAGGAGTTAGGAGAGACGTGATTAATCGCGTCTGTACGTTAACGTGAGTTCGACAAGTCTTATTTAACCTCTCCCCCAGCCCCTCTCCGACACGGAGAGGGGAGCAAAAAGCTGAATTTTTCGTTGCTCCTCCCTTTCCGTTTCGGGGAGGGAGAGGTTCATCGAACTCACGTTACGTTAGGAGTTAATAATAAAATTTCTAACTCCTCTTTTTCGCCGATGATTTTGGCAAAATATATTTATAATGCTCATACAGGCTGAGAAAACAGTTTATGTCAGCTAGAGATAAATTTCACAATGTTGTGAAATCGGCATTACAAAAGGACGGTTGGCGAATTACTCATGACCCCTTGCTAATTCGCATAGAAAATATTACCGATATGTACATTGACTTGGGGGCAGAGAGAATTATTGCGGCAGAAAGAGAGGGACAAATAATAGCGGTTGAAGTTAAAAGTTTCATCGGCACTTCAACTATTTATGAGTTTCATACTGCCGTGGGACAGTTTATTAATTATCGATACGCATTAGAAGAGATAGATTCTGAGCGAGTTTTGTATTTAGCAGTGCCTTTAAATATTTATAACGATTTTTTAAATAAACCATTTATTAAAACTATTATCCAGCGCAGTCAAATAAATCTGATAGTTTATGATGTGGAAACGGAGGAAATTAGCCGATGGCAGATTTAGATAAATATCGAAAGTGTATTCGTCAATTAATTACAGAATATGCTCAACGCGCCTCTTCTAATAATGAAATTGAAGCTCAAACAATTTTTGACGTAGAACAAGACCATTACCAATTGATATATATTGGTTGGCAAAATAGACATAGGGTTTTTGGCCCTGTGATGCATTTTGATATCAAAAATGGCAAAATTTGGATTCAGTGGAATGGTACAGAAGAGGATGTAGGTGAGCAACTTACAGCGATGGGAGTACCAAAAAACGATATTGTAGTTGGATTTCACCCACTCTATATCCGGCAGTATACAGATTATGCCGTGGGATAACTATCCTGCATTCTTAGTGCAAGTGCTGTTTAGACCACTGTAAATTACTCTTTGGTACTCCAACCAATATGACAAATATATCTTAAGGGCAGATCATTGGCTCTACCTGTGTTTCACCGTTAAGAGACTGTACGCGATACACATCTGGATTGCTCAATTTTTGCCATTCAGCATAACCAATGCGATCATCAAAATGCTTCAGGATCAACGCCATTAAATTGCCATGCGTCACGATCGCAATTGTGCTTGTTTTTTGTTGCAATACTTCATTAATTACAGCGATCCCACGCGCCATAGCACCACGACTTGACTCACCACCATCTAGACATAAATCAAGATTGGTAAATGACTCAGCCAATCGCTCACGCCAATCAGCAAGCGGTGTTGCACACAGCACGCGCTCGGTAAGTCGGTTATCAATCTCGATTGAGAGACCCAGACGTTCAGCAAGGGGAGCAATTGACTGATATGCTCTCATAAATGGACTGGAGATAACCCGCTCGATCCCAAAACCGAATAACAAATCAGCAAGAGCGATCGCTTGAAAATTCCCCTCTGATGTAAGAGGTGCATTAGGTTCCTGTCCAACTGCTTGGCAATGTCGCACAATATACAGGGTTTTCAGCATCAAGCTTATCTATAAAAAACTAAAAATGAGGCAGCAGTTAACAATTCAAAATTCAAAATTCAAAATTAAAGACATTTCAGACGGGGATTTAAACCCCGACTGAAATGGGTGCTACATATAGATGTAGGGGTCTTAAACCCTTTAATTTACGATAAGAATTTCTCTCCTGCTACCTCTGATTTATCCTAACTACTCAACGCCTTTAAAAACCGTTGCAAACTCTTAAACACACTGGGCTTTCTCGCAGGTGTCCCGTCTGGTGTTGTTTGCGGTTGTCCCTTCATCAGAATGAGATCCAACTCATCGCCCGATGGTTTTGTCGGTAATTCGGCAATTCTTTGATATTCGCCGTTGGTTTCTAGCCAAACTTCCCACTGTCCAGGGTAGCAACGACATAAGGCACTTTCATCGTCTACGGGGCGTAGGTAATAGGCGGGTTCAATGGTACTGAGAAAGCGATCGCGGATTTTTCTAGCTGTATAACCAATACCCACAACCCCAGAATCTTCTAAACGAGGATTTAACAAGACTAAGGGGCGATCGCCTATTACTTCACACAACTTTTCCAACTGCGGTACTTCTACGGAAGTGGGGGCGATGAATAAGAAAATTTCATCCTCCGGCTGAATTTTTGTCTGCAAGGAAGCAGCCCTACCAGTACCAATATCCAAAATTTGAAATGGTGTATCAGCCCAATTACGCCTGGCTAAGGCCGCAGCCCCAGCGTCAGCAAAGAAAATCTTCAAGCGGGAATCATATTCTGTAAACACGGGCAGAAATTGTTCCGCCACCGGCATGAACTTGAGTTCTGGAAACAGGAACTCAACTTGTATGCGAGTACAGCCATCTGCAAGGGCAGCTTGGACGGCTACACGAGATTGGGCGATCGCATCTTCAAGACTATTTGGAAGTTCACTCATAATGTGGATGGTACTGTAGTGTCTAACTCCCATTGTTTCAGTATTAGCTCTCAATTAGGAGTTACGCAGAGCAGATCCCCCAACTGCCTTAAAAAGCAGGGCTATTTCATTCGATCTCTTTGGGATTTTGTCAACAGAAATTTGCTGATCGCCATTGTGCGTTGGCGTAGCCCGCACTTCGGCTCCTTTCGACTTCGCTCAAGGCAAGTCGCTCAGTGACCGTCGTAGACATCGCCACGACCAGTTGAAAAAAGATTTTATACCAGTACAATATCTGGTTTTTTATAACTAAAGTTATATATCTATTGATTATGAATCGGGTTTTACTTGAGTATTTATCTAATATAAATCATCAAATAACTCGATTAAACTCAGTCGCCAGCAGGACGAGACTTAGCCAAATATTTTTTATACTTGTAAATAAACCTTATAAACAAGTGTAGGAAAAGCTTATGCCTCTTCACAAACTCGAACATTTTGACCCAAATTATCGAGAAACTTTTGGCGGAGACGATATTAAAGCCCTGGACGTTTATACTAAGGCAGAAGAGAGAGTTGGCTCAGTGGCTGATGTTTTAGTTGATGATGATAGTCATTTTCGGTATTTAATTATTGAGACAAGCTTAGATTTTGCCAGCAAGAAAATATTGCTACCAATTGGTCTTTCTCGAATCAACTATCCGGCAAGACGCGCATATATTGATGGGTTAAGCAAACAGGAAGTAGAGAGTTTACCTGAGTATAAAGAAGACGCGATCGTTGATCAGGATTATGAAGAAAATGTCCGTCATGTATTTCGTTCTCCAAGCAACGCTCTGACTTATAATCGTGATACATACAATTACCAGCAAGATCCAGATTTATACGGATTGAATGACCAATCCGATCAAACTTTTAGACTCTATGAAGAACGATTAATTGCCAACAAACACCGCATTAAAACCGGAGAAGTAACGGTTGGTAAGCACATTGAAACAGAAACTGTACGCCTTGCAGTACCTATTCAAAAAGAACGAGTTCTGATTGAGCGCGTTACGCCAACAGAAGCAGGAAAGGTTGTAGATCCCAATGAACTTAAGTTTCAAGAAGGGGAAGTAGCACGCATAGAAGTGTACGAAGAAACCCCTGAGATACATAAAGAAGCCTTTGTGCGTGAAGAAGTGCGGATTAAGAAAGTAGTAGAACGGGACACTGTGGAAGCACAAGATACGATTCGTCGAGAAGAGTTAGATGTTGATACTGCGGGTAATTTAAATGTCCAAGAAAATGCTACCACTACACATGAAGTTATTTAACTAGCTGATTAATCAATTGGTTTGGTAGATTTATCTGAAATAATCATACAGGCAGGCAAAGTTAATTTTTCTCTCTGCCTGTGTTTCTTTATTCAACAATAATATTCCCGACTTATGAAATATCTCGTTAATATGCCTAAAGTGGGCACAATTAATGAATTGTGCCCACTTTAGGCATATTGATCAAAAATATCTATAACTTTCGATATTTAACTATGGAAATAATTCACTCGCCAGAAGGAAGTACACAAATAAAAAAATGTCTAACTTAGTTGTTATGAGATGAAAAAAATATTTGAGGTTAAAAATAATGGTTCTTTACAAAATAGAAGATTTTGAGCCTAGCTATCAGGATACTTTTGATGGTCATGACATTAAGGGGCTGGGCGTGTATACCCAAGCAACTGATGAAAAGATCGGTACTGTCAGCGATGTATTAGTTGATGAAGAAGGTCATTTTCGCTATCTAGTCGTTGACTTAGGCTTCTGGATTTTTGGTAAAAAAGTATTACTACCACTTGGTCGTGCCCGTATCGACTATAATGTTGATCGCGTCTATACAATTGGCTTGACTAGAGAACAAGCAGAAGATTTACCTGAGTTCAATGAACGCCAAACCCTTGATTACGACTATGAAGAACGGGTGCGTGGTGTATATCGCCAACCCACAGACTACGCCCTTCCTCTAGAAGCTTTAGCAGCTACAGACCCTTTAGCGCCTATAGACCCTTTACCAACACCTGTAGTACCATTGGATACAAAGCCCACTTACGCGCGTGATAGCTACACTTACGAAAATGAGCCTTCTTTATATGGGTTAAATGACCAAGATCATCAAACTCTAAAATTATATGAAGAACGGCTGATTGCTGGTAAAAAACGCCAAAAAACTGGGGAAGTAACTATTGGCAAGCGTGTTGAAACTGATACTGCACGGGTTGTAGTACCGGTGGAAAGAGAACGAGTTGTGATTGAACGTGTAACTCCAGCAGATGCGGGTACTGCCGTTTCTGGACGCGAAGCAGACTTCCGTGAAGGCGAAGTTGCTCGCATAGAAATCCACGAAGAAACTGCTGATGTTCGTAAAGAAGCATTTTTGCGTGAAGAAGTCAGAGTTAGAAAAGTGGTAGATCAAGACACAGTTGAAACTCAAGAAACTGTGCGTCGTGAAGAGTTAGATGTGAATTCTGGTAATCTTCCCATCGAAGAACGCTAACTAAATATAGTCATTAGTTACTAGCTAATGACTAATAATTAATTCTACACAGTGCAGGTGAGGCTGTTGAATTAGCTTTACCTGTGCTTGCAATATAGCAATCCTATCTGAGAGGATGTTTTAAATAGTCCTCTTGTCGGTAGCAAAACCTTCTAGATCCTCCTAAATCCCCCGATAAATTGGGGGACTTTGATTCCGGTTCCCCCCTTTTTTAAGGCTTGCTCGGGGGGATCATTAAGTGCCTAAAATCACACTAAAACACTTTTAAAACATCCTCTGAGTTGTGATAAATCTGGATGATGACGAATTTCCCTCCGGGTTCACCAGTCGCTGTAAGCGACTGGTGAACCAAGTAGGCCAAGGGAAAGAGAACAAAAACAGAATTCACAAATCTCACCAAATTATTTAGGAGTGCGATCGCTGATGCCACTTTAGATTTAGGATTGCGAATATTGCTCTGGATATGGGTTGTATAAATGCAGCGATCGCAAGCATTTTTATAAATGCTATCTAGACCATTAATGCATTTAATTTAGCTAAGTAGAAAGCAGTTGATAAACTTTGGAATATGAATAGCCAACGGATGGCAACAAACATTGAATATGCAAACGGTAACTCTCGCACTAGCACCTCATTAGCAGATTTAAGGAAGAAGGTTAACAATTTTGCCGTATTCGATAAACAAGGTCAGTTGGTAGGAGTAGTTCATGATTTAATTGTGGATACTAATCGTCGGCTAAACTTAGTTATATCTAACCAGGCGAATCAACAAATAGCCGATAAACATCCTTATTTATTTCGATTGCAGAGCCAGAAAATCAAACAAATTCACAAGCCGACTAAATCTGTTTTCATAGACTTAAACAAATCAGAAATCGAATATATGCCTGAATATTTAGAAACAGAAACACCAGGCGAGGGCAACCCAACTGAGCAACTAGCCAATAATCAAATTCCAAATAGCCCAGTTGAGCCAGTAAATTTAGAACAGGTTACTGAAGAGCAGATTATTAGTCTACTAGAAGAACGACTAGTTATTGAAAACAGTAAGCGGAAGGTTGGCGAGGTAATTGTTCGCAAGGTTATCGAAACCAGGATGATACAAGTTCCTGTTCGGCGTGAAAAGCTGATTGTGGAACAAATTAGCCCAGAACACAAACAACTCGCAGAAATTGATTTAGGACAAGAGGAAATTGCTGGCGTTGACTTGACGGAAGTAGAAAAACTTGAATTTACACGCTTTGACAACGGTTTAACCGTAAGCGGCGAATTTAGCTCACCGAAAATTGCTAGTTTATTGTTGAATGCGATCGCACTAGAGCAAAATCACGGCTGTAAACAGGTGCGTGTTAGCATTGCTGTTGAAGATGAGTCCCACCAAAAAAAATACCAGGAGTGGTTTGACCGTTGTTCTAAAGGCAATCACTAAAGCCATCAAAATAAGTTTCTAGCAGATAAATTAGTAGGGTGGGCATTGCACACCCTATTTTTTTGCTGATTTCAGAAAAGAAACGTGAAGTTTCCCTTCTCTTGCGGCTAAGTAGAATGTCTCCAAAGCAACTTAATTTACAATACTAAGCAGTTGCCGTTCTTTTGGCTACTTGCAATGAAATTTCGACTAAAGAGACTTTCACTGAAGAAACGAAAGCGTCTGATCCCACCGATTCAGATTCAAGTTCGGGATGGAAAATTTGAGATTATGGGTATGGGTGTATGGCATTCCTACTGGCGCGATCCCTATCATTTGCTGCTAACGATTCCCTGGATTGGTTTTCTAATCCTGATTTGTAGTTTCTACATAACTATTAATGCTCTATTTGCCCTAGCTTACTTGATTGGAGGAGATTGTATTGCCAACGCCCAACCCGGCTCTTTTTTAGATGTCTTTTTCTTTAGCGTGCAAACCCTAGCATCCATCGGCTATGGGGCAATGTATCCTAAAACAACTTACGCCAACATTATTGTCACCATTGAAGCAATGATCGGTTTGATGGGAATTGCTGTGATGACTGGACTAGCCTTTGCGCGATTCTCTCGACCCACAGCCCGTGTGCTATTTAGCCGTGTAGCAGTAATTACATCTCATGATGCGATGCCAACTCTCATATTTCGCACCGCTAATCAGCGTCGGAATATGATTCTGGAGGCGCAGATGCGAGTCTATTTGATGCGCGACGATGTAACCCTAGAAGGGCAGTTCATACGTCGGATTTACGATCTCAAACTGCTGAGGAACCAAACAGCTAGCTTCACCTTAAGCTGGTCAGTGATGCATGTCATTGATGAGTTTAGTCCTCTGTATGGGATGACACCAGAATCGTTAACCCAGACAAATACTATGCTGATCATCTCTTTGAGTGGCATTGATGAAACGGTTGCACAGGTTGTCCATGCTCGTCATAGTTACGCTGCTCATGAGATTTTGTGGAACAATCAATTTGTCGATATCTTCCACCATACACCCGATGGAAATCGCTACATTGATTACAACCGCTTCCACGATGTTTTCCCTTTGGATTAAAGGAGTTAAATTCCTGAAAGTTACTCGGAAGTCTTATTAATTGGTGGTTCTAATGGTTTAACTACAACTCGACCATTTTCAACTACAGTACAACTTTTAACGATGCTCTTGCTGTCGTTAACTGGGACATCTTGGCATTGCTTTTGGTAGCAGAGATTTTGCTCTTTTTGTTGGTTGAGGACGACAACACAACAGGTGGAGGAGGCGAAGGACATATAACATATTTTGATCTCTATATCTATTATCCCTCTACTGATGCTGTTTGGCTGAAAAATTTGCTCCCCATCTGTTTTGATAAGTGGCGTTGCTGATTGCGGTATGAAAAATAATTTTGCGTTATTTCAAAATCCTTGTAGAGACGTTGCATTGCAACGTCTCTACATCCAAATTCATACCTCGATTCAGCAACACCTGATAAGTCAGGAGCCAGAATGGGCTAAACCCTAGCTATCCGCTAACAGAATTGAATTCTGTGAGACTGGTAGACTTAGGCGTGAGCGCTCAGTTGAATTCAGTGCCAGTTATTGCGTATGTGCGAAACTATGAGTGCAAGTACTTGCTTTCTTGTACTTGTAATCTGTGTAAACAGGAAAGCGGTTATAAATCCCGCCCCGCTTTCCTCTATGTCCAAACTTTTTTGGCAGGGTTAGATAGTGGGTTTTTCTAATGAAAAAATTTTTGAGATACCTGGGTTTAGGTTTGCTATCTACGTTTTTGACTGCTACTCCCGGATTAGGAGCTGAACGTATTAGCTTTTATTACCCTCCCTTCGGCGAATTCTCCTTGTCGGTGGACTCCCTAGAAACTTTTGCAAAAGAAGGCAAAATCGATGAAGACTTTTCATTTTATGCTAGCCGTGCTACTCCTCTCCAACTCGCTCAACTGCGGGATCTGCTCCAGCAAAGGTTTAATGTGACTCCTACTTTGGTGTCTCAGCTGACATACGCACCGGTTGGAGAGGAGATAGTGCAACAACTGGGAGAATTACTTCTCACTGAGTCTCGAAAAAACGGCTTCTATGCCATACGTGCCTCTTTAATTTTGGCTGCTGCTGATCCACAGGGCTTAACAGTTGTGAATTTGCTGCGGAAATTTCCTAGCAATACTATCCGAGTGAATTTTACACAGGTGTTAAGGAGCGTTGATGATTTGTCGCAGTTGATCAAAAAAAAGGATGAAGTTTTTGCCTCTCTTCAAAAAGAAGCGATCGCAGAAGCAGCCACTTCTAAAATTGACTTCTCCAAACAACCAGATTTGCGATCGCCAGGAAAATTTCAATGGCACAAAAAAAGCTTCGAGTTAAATGACACTTCTCGCGATCGCCGTCTCCCGGTAGATATCTATTTACCTGAAGCAGGTTCACAAAGCCAAGAGAAAGCACCCTTTCCCCTTGTTGTTATTTCTCACGGTCTGGCTTCAGACCGCTTTAGCTTTGTCTATCTGGCAGAACATTTAGCATCTTATGGTTTTGCTGTTGCTGTACTAGAACACCCTGGTAGTAATGCCAAACGCTTTCAGCAATACTTTGCAGGTTTGGCGGGTCCACCACAACCAGCAGAGTTTATCAACCGACCTTTAGATATCAAATATTTACTCGATGAACTCCAGCGTCTAGAAAAATCTGATCCCACCCTCCAGGGAAAACTCAATTTTCAGCAAGTTGGGGCGATTGGTCAGTCTTTTGGTGGTTATACTGTTTTGACTCTAGCAGGAGCAAAGATTAACTTTAACCAACTGCGCCAAGACTGTAATCCCAATTATTCATCCTTTAATTTGTCGCTCTTGTTGCAGTGTGAAGCAAGCAAATTACCCGCCAAAAATTACGAACTCAATGACGATCGCATCAAGGCAATCATAGCGATTAATCCCATTGACAGCTTAGTTTTGGGTCAGAGCGGAATCGGTGAAATTAAAATGCCTGTAATGCTGGTAGCAGGTAGTCAAGATATTTTCGCCCCACCTGTATTTGAGCAAATTCGCCCCTTTACCTGGCTTTCTGATCCCAACAAATACCTGGCTTTGATTGAAAACGCCACCCACTTCTCAGCGATCGCTGAACCTACTTCTGGAAACGGTGCCTTACCTGTGCCACCTGCTTTGCTGGGTCCCGATAGCGCTCCTGTTTATTCCTATCTCAACGCCCTCAGTGTCGCTTTTTTAGAAACCCATCTTCTCAACCGCCCTGAATACCGTTCCTATTTGCAGCCATCCTACGCCATATTTATCAGCAAAGAGTCGCTTAATCTCAGTATTTTACAGTCGTTGTCGGTAAATGAGTTCAATCAAATTTGGAGTGGGCCAACTCCGCAGGTAAGCAAACCATCAAATCCTCAACCTACTCCTACTCCTCGTTAGTTCTACGAAGTTAGGAAAATATCGCCAGAAATTAATTATGTGTTGCCCGAAATCCTTGGTAGGCAGAATTCCTGAATTGTGCCTACATTATTTTCACTCCTATATCTAAATCATTTGCGCCAATATCTATCCTTGCTCTGAGCAAGCAAAACCGTGGGTCAATAATTACTAATTACGTAAATACACGGAGTGCAGCTTTAGGCAGAATCCTCAATTAGGAATCATATTAACTGACAGTTCAGATCCCCGACTTCTTAGAGAAGTCGGGGATCTTATTGTTTACAAAGGATTAATTTTGCGATAAATGAGGCAAGTCTCAAACATTTCTTTGATGAACTCAAAGCTAAACCTAAACAAATTACTATTTTTACTAAAGTTTTAGCAGATAATTAAAGACAATGATTTAGCCGTCTTTTATTATTTTTAATAAATAATAATCATCAACCTTGATTTTTACTTAAACAGTATATTTACTGTTGCAATTCATGAGTTAGTTAGGAGCTTCTAACTATTGCAACCATAAGCAAAAACGCTATATGTCTTTTTTGTTTCTAAGGCATGAATTAGATATAAGAATTTCCCCAAATCAGGCTATTTGTCAGGAAAGTGAGATATTTGTACTGAGGGATTTATAAAAACTTATTTAATAAAATCTTTGATATATATATGCTTGTCGTTAAGAACTATTAAGAAATCCTGATTAAAGAATATTGCAATACCTTGATTTAATTGCTAACGTGTGTATGGCAACGATGCTGATGACGCTCGGATCTAGGAGAAATAAAATCTATGAGCTATACCCATTCAGCCAAGTGTGTTAAGCTTTGACGGGTTAAAAACGAGAAAGTTCTGCCTCGTATAGACAATTATGAGGGATTGCAGATTAACCAAGAAATATCTCGTTGCTAAAGGCTTAGTTTCAGTTTGATTTCAATTGCGATTGATTATTTGTCTTACCTTGTGCCGACAAGTGAGTAGCTCTTGATTGTGTGTATCGGCAATAACGAAGAGTTTCGTAAGACTTAAATTTTGGAGGATAAAACCAATGGAGATTCAAGGTAAAGTTGCCCTAATTACAGGGGCTTCTCGTGGGATTGGACGAGCGATCGCCCTCGAACTAGCGCAACAAGGCATCAAGCGGTTGATATTGGTAGCACGCGATCGCCAAAAGTTAGTGGACGTAGCCAACGAAATTGAGGCGCTGGGCACACAAGCTGCGATCGTGCCATTAGATTTGACTCAGACAATTGAAGTAAATATCGCTGTTGCCCAACTGTGGCGCAATTACGGACAGATTCACCTGCTAGTTAATTGTGCGGGAGTCGCATACCAAAGTTCGTTTTTGCAATCTAAAATGCCCCAAGTTCAAGAAGAACTCTCTGTGAACTTGTTAGGAATGTACAACCTCACTAGTCTGATTGCTCGACGCATGGCCAGCCAAAGACAAGGGACAATTGTCAATGTATCGAGCTTGATGGGGAAAGTTGCAGCACCGACAATGGCAACTTACTCAGCAACCAAGTTTGCCATCTTAGGATTTACCCAAGCCTTGCGCCAGGAACTAGCTGAACACAATATTCGAGTCATTGCATTACTGCCTTCCCTGACAGATACAGACATGGTGCGCGACTTCAAATTATTTCGTTGGGTGATCCCCATGACTTCCCAGGAAGTGGCTAAAGCACTCGTCACCGGAATGCAAAATGATTCACCAGAAATTTTAGTTGGCTGGCAAAGTCATTTAGCCGTATTGTGTCAACGCCTGTTCCCTTGGTTGCTAGAGCTAATTTTACGAATAGCAACTCCGCCAGCGCCAACAAAACAACAGCCTGGTGAAAGACTGAACAAGCTGATCCCGAAACTGAATTTTTTGACAAGAATCCATCGTTTCGGTGATTTGTTCTTGTCAAGAACATGATATTTTAGCTATCAGCACATAAGTCCTAAATTTTTAGAGGCGATCGCCATGCGGTCAATTGTCTTTACCTTTAGGCTAAAAACGGGAGTACCCGACCAAATTAACTAGATTGACCGCAATCAGCAGTCCTTAACCAACCCAACTCAATCAGCATTTTGATTACTGGACTGCCTCTCTTCCTCTGTGTTCTCTGCGCCTCTGCGGTTGGTTATTTAACCCGTAAAGTTGACTTGCCAGACTACTACTGAATACCCATAATTTTGTTGACCTAGTTTTGAGAGTTGAGAGCAATAGAGTGCTGAGTAGGAATTATCTAAGCCACCAAAACTTACTTAATAGGTACACTCCACCAAGCTAAGGCATAAGGTTGAGTTGCTTCATTTACCTGATGGCGAAAGTGAACCCGAATTTTATAATTCCCTTGAGCCGGGACAGGGCAGAAGATATGTTGTACGTTGTCAACTTGGCTAATTGAGGAACAAACTACACCCACCTCAGAACTTTTAGCATTAGCTTTTACCAAGTATAGATCGAGATTATTCAAGCCGCGATCGCGAAAATTCTCCCCGATATCATACTGGTGGTTATGATTGAGATCGTTTAACTCTACTAAGCGATCCCAAGCCAGAGTAACAGTAATAAAACTATTCCCCTTTAATGGTTTTGCTAATGTATATTCTACAGATGCTCCAGCGTTAACTGTGCGATAATCCCAGCCAATCGCAGGCACAGCATCAGACGGCGGCCATTGACCGGGACTAAATTGTTGATATGCTCGAAATGCATTTAAATGACCCGCCCCCATTTGAGCATCTAAAGAAATTTTTGGATCTTTATATGCATCAGTTGCTAACCAGTCTTGATTCTGCTTGTCAATTAGCGTTTTCGTCATTCCCAAACGTAAGCCATCACCCTGATCTTTGATTTTGTCTGCTGAGTTAAGCAATACAGCTTTCATGACTTGGTGATGCCGAGAAGCAACGCTCCAATGGGGTTGTTTTTTCCGCAGTTGTCGATCGCCAAATTCTTGTAACAAGGCAACGGTAGCTGTAACATGAGGTGCAGCAAAACTTGTCCCCGAAGACACATTTACCTTGCCATCTGGGTTTATTAAAGTAATATTACTACCTGGCGCTACTAAACTGATAGAGTGACGCCCTGCAATATCAAACTCTTTGCCAATTAAGCGACTACTCACTCCTTTGCCATCACCTGCCAAATTGTCAACAGCTACTTTGTTATAAATCTCTTCCCTTTGGGATGAAAAAGCTACGTTCACTCCGTTGTAGTTGTCGGTGGGAATTGAAATGCCTCCTTTGCCTTGATTCCCCGCAATTACATATAAAGGATCGTGAACGCGACTAGACCAATCAACACATAATGTTAGTAAAGCATTACCATCTAAAACAGCCTCCGGTCGTGGGTCATGCTCCAGGGGTTCACCAAAGCTGAAATTAATCGCGCGAACATCACCACCGTTTTGCAAAGCGATGTATTGTGCCGATAAGCACTCTTCTCGCTGCCCCATTCTTTTGGTATTACCTACGGCGTCTGAATATAGTCGCGCTCCTGGGGCTACTCCCGGCAAGGCTTTATCTGTACTCACCATTATTGCTGCCACATTGTAGGCGTGGGGATCTACATCTTTATTCGATTTAGCCCGTCCATCGCGTAAAAATACTCCAGCTGGTGATACAGCACGATTTTTAGATACGACTTTATCCCAACCAAACATTCCTGGACGCCCAATTTCCACCTGACCGATGGCAATTTTGCGACCGATTAAATTGTACGGCGCTTGATGTAATAGAAGAGCATCAATCCCATTTTTTCCTAAGGAACCTTCTTCTAATGCTGAGGCAAATACTGGCAAACTTAAACAGGAAGCACTTATTCCCAAAGTCACCCAACAGATCAGTTTTTTGCCCATTTGTACTCCTCAAAGGTTTTATGCATGGAACTATATAAAGAGCAAGCGATAACTACTGTCAACAAGGAGAGAGGGCGATCAATAATTTAGCGCATCTTTATACACAAATGGTAAAATTATATTTTTGCCTTTGCTAAATCTGGCATCTTAGCAGATGGTAAACAAACTTTATCAATAAATAGAACCCAAAGATGCGAGTATCTGGGTAGACTGCACCGATGATTACTAGACTTGCCTGAGTTCGCAGTTACTGAAAATCACCAAATTAAAAATGTTATGGCTCAGGGTATTTATTGGATATGTACTGGGTCAGGTGCTATTAGATACTCATGCATATATCGTAATACAACTTATTTCGGAGCAACCAGAAATGCTTTCATTCCCCACAACCCTAACTAATTTGCCCGAAATCATTGATGGCTTGCCGAATATTTCTGGTTGGGAAACAGAGGTTATCTCTGTAGTTAACCACAATGAACCAGTATTTTTACCAACAACGAATATCCGCTTAGAAGACGTAAATGCTGTGTTTGCGATCGCCTTACACATGCACCAACCAACTATACCTGCTGGACATGATGGTACACTCATCAGCAATCTGCAATATATGTTTGAACATCCCCATGAAGGGGATAACCACAATGCAGATGCTTTTGCCCATTGTTACAGCCGCATGGGAGACTTGATCCCCGAACTTGTAAATCAAGGTTGCAATCCCCGTGTGATGTTGGATTACTCTGGTAATCTTCTGTGGGGACTGCGGCAAATGGGACGCGGTGATGTTCTCGATAATCTGAAACGCATTACTTGCGATCGCACCTACCAACCTTATGTAGAATGGCTGGGTACTATGTGGGGTCATGCGGTTATTCCTTCTACACCCATAGCAGATATTAAATTGCATATCGTCGCATGGCAACATAACTTTGCGGCAATTTTTGGCTGGGAAGCACTAGCGCGAGTCAAAGGATTTTCGCCCCCAGAAATGCATTTACCAAATCACCCTGATGCTCTCTTTGAATTTGTGAAAGCGCTGAAAGAATGTGGATATCGTTGGCTACTGGTTCAAGAACATTCTGTTGAAACTCTTACTGGTCAATCTCTCACTCATAAACATTTACCACATCGTCTGATTGCCCGCAATTCTCAAGGCGAAACAATTAGTATCACAGCCTTAATTAAAACTCAAGGTTCGGATACTAAATTAGTTGCCCAAATGCAGCCTTATTATGAAGCTAAAACATTATCCAAACAACAAATTGGCAGTGTATTTGTACCACCAATAGTTAGCCAAATTGGAGATGGTGAAAATGGCGGTGTGATGATGAATGAATTTCCTAGCGCTTTTAAACAAGCTTGGTGGGATATGGTAAATCACGGCGGAGGAAAATCAGGTGTTGTTGGGGTGTGTGGTACAGAATATTTAGAATTAATCGAAGCTGCTGGATGCAAACCGGAAGACTATCCAACTTGTCAGCCAGTGGGACAACATCAGATTTGGGAGCGAGTTTCACCAGACAATAATCAACCAGAAGCTGTAGAAAATGCTATTCAAGAATTAAAGCAAATCAACTCTAATTTTCATCTGGATGGAGCCTCGTGGACAAATCATATCAGTTGGGTAAAAGGATATGAAAATGTGTTGTCTCCCATGTATCAATTAAGCAGTTTATTTCATCAAAAATTTGATCCATTACTGCAAACTGACTCAGCAGAAACGCTCACTAAACAATCTCAATACCGTAACGTTCTTTTACATAACCTTTTGTTGCAAACCAGTTGTTTTCGTTATTGGGGACAAGGCGCTTGGACTGATTACGCACGGCAAATTTATCAACGTGGCGAAAATTTATTGCAGATAAATTAAACTCTCCGAAGCCCAGAGGGGAAGCCTTTTAGGGTTGGGGGCTTTCTCTAGCTTGACAAAGTACTATAGCCCAATACAGTTCAGTTAAGCATTTCTTCCTTCTCTTCCTTCTCTTCCTTCTCTTCCTTTGCGTCCTTTGCGGTTCGTTAAAAAATCGACTTTAACAAAGAGTTTTAGCCTTAACTGAACCGTATTGTACTATAGCCCTACTTAATCATTCGTGAACAACGAGATCCCCGACTTCTTAGAGAAGTCGGGGATCTGAGTCTTGTGTACCGTCCTGGAGACGGAAAATAAAAAGTTGGGTGAATTGAGATTTCGTTCAAGTAAGTGGGAAATCTAAGTGTAGGTTGCTGGGTGCTGATATCCGAATTGGATTAGCTGCCTGGTATTCAAACTTACAATGAGGTAGCTGTGTTTCAAGTTGTTGTTGGTCATAGCGACGATCCTGATTCTCAAAATGCGATCGCAGAAGTTCTTGAAGAATGTAGTCGTTCTCTTGCCGGCTCACTTCCTCAAGCTGGAATTTTATTCACTGCTATAGACTTTGACCATCTGTTAATTTTGCAACGCATCCAAGATGCTTTTCCCGGAATTGAGTTAATTGGTGGAACTGCAAATGGAGAAATCTCTTCAATTTTGGAGTTTCAGCAAGATTCTGTGACCTTAATGCTGTTTGCTACCGATGAAATGGAAATTCGGGCAGGTATTGGCCGACGAGTATCCAAAAATCCAACCCTTGCAGCCCAAGAAGCGATCGCCCAAGCCAAGGCAAAGGGTGCATCTTCACCAAAATTGTGCCTCACCTTTCCCGATAGTCTAACAAGCAATGAGGTTTTAATTTTACAAGGTTTAAAACAAAGCTTGGGAGAGCATATTCCCATCATTGGGGGAATGACTGCCGATGACTATACCTTTGAGAAAACCTACCAATTCTTCCAGGGTGAAGTATTGAGTGATTCAGTTCCCGTGCTGCTGTTTTCTGGACAACTGCTATTTTCTCACGGAGTTGCCTGTGGTTGGACTCCCATCAGCCAACGTAGCCGTGTAACTAAAGTAGATGGCAACGTAGTCTATGAAATTGATGGACAGCGTGCCTTAGATTTCTATCAGCATTATCTCGGTGAAGAAAAATTTGCGTCCAACTATGCCATCCATGCCCTGGCGGTTTATGAGGATCAAGATCATTTCTATTTGCGGGTACCCAATGGCTACGATCAACAGTCTGGTAGCGTGAAGTTCTTCTTGGATATTCCTGAACAGGCAGTTGTGCAAATTACCGATACGACTCGTGAGAATATTCTGTTAGCTTCTGAGACATCTTTGAAAAATGCTCTTGCCGATTATCCTGGTGTGGAGCCAACAGCAGCATTAATTATTTCCTGTGCAGCCCGACGGCGAATTCTTGGGACTATGGCAAAACTTGAATATCAGCTTCTCAAAACTCATTTACCAGAGGCATTACCTTGTTGTGGTTTCTATGCTTATGGTGAAATTGCTCCTTTAGTAGGTGGAGGTCAAACACGATTTCATAATAAAACCTTTGTAACACTGTTAATGGGGACAAAATGAGTAGTGTATGGATAACCAAGACAATTCCATACAGATGCAAGAGTTGGAAAAGACAAACCGCATCTTGCGAAAAAAGCTGGAACGCTGCGAAAATGAACGCCGCCAGCTAGAAACTGACATTGCTACAAAGGAATTTTTACTGAAGAAAGTCATTTGTGAGTTAGAAGACTCTCAGACAGACTTGCAGCACAGAGGCCAAGAGTTAGAAAATACCTTAGATAGTTTGCATCAAATGCAAGCTCAAATGATTCAAAGCGAAAAAATGTCTGCCCTCGGTCAAATGGTGGCTGGAATTGCTCACGAAATCAACAATCCCGTTAGCTTTATTTACGGAAATCTCAGCTATATCAGCCAATACACCGATGACTTATTGCGACTAGTCCACCTTTATCACCGTTACTTCCCCAACCCACCTGCTGAAATTCAAACTGAACGCCAAACCATCGATTTAGAGTTTCTAGAGAAAGACGCGATAATGGTATTGCGCTCAATGAATATTGGGGCGGAGCGGATTCGAGAGATTGTGCTGTCACTGCGTAACTTCTCCCGCCTGGATGAAAGTGATTTCAAAGCCGTGGATATTCATGAAGGCATTGACAATACTTTGATGATTTTGCAGCACCGCCTGAAAGCCACTGATAAAAGCCCAGAAATTCAGATCATCAAAGACTACGGCAATTTATCCAATATAGAATGCTGCGCCGGACAACTCAATCAGGTATTTATGAACATTCTAGTAAATGCCCTTGATGCCATCGAAGAATTTAATGCCAAACGGACTTATCAAGAAATCCGGGATAATCCCAGTCGCATCACGATTCGTACCTCTCTCGCTGATTCGCTGTGGGTGAAAATTGCGATCGCAGACAATGGCTCTGGGATTCCCGAATCTATTCAAAAACGGATTTTCAATCCCTTTTTTACAACAAAAGCTGTTGGTAAGGGAACAGGTATGGGAATGGCTATCAGCTATCAAATCATCACCGAAAAACATGGTGGTAAGTTAGAATTTTTCTCAACACCTGGCAACGGAACGGAGTTTATGGTTCAAATTCCTATCCAGCAGGAATTTTATTCAGAAATTTAACCCAGCTTGATCATAGATATTTAAATAATTCGTAATTCTTAATGATGCTCCTGCGTCGCTACCGCTTCTCTACCAGACGCTACGCGAATTCATGTAATTCGGAATCAATCAAACTAAAGGCAATAATATTTCAAATTTTGTACCTATATCAGTCTGGGAATGGAAAGTTAATTTTCCGCCATGTCTAACTGTGATAATTCGATAGCTTACGGCTAAACTAGTATTTTTACTGTTCTTTGTTTGCAGAGAAAACGATTCCATAATTTGCTGTTGTAATTCTTCAGACATTACAGGACCATTGTCAGCAATGCGAATTAAAATCCAGCGAGAATCTGGTGCATCTGAGTTGGTGGCTTCTTGTGATATAACTTCTGTGGTAATCTCAATGCGAGATTTTTGAACAGTTTTTGTTTCTTCTAAATGTAACTGCTGCCGCACTGCTTCATTGAGTAAAGTATCCACAACTTCGCTTAAAATATTCATCAGAACCTGGTTTAACTGTCCCATAAAGCAATACACTGGAGGCAATTGACCGTAGTATTTGACGATTTCAATTTCTCCTTGAAGACGGCTATTAATTAATAAAATAATACTATCGATAGAAGCGTGTAAATCTACTGGCTTCGGATAAAGTTCATCGATATGACAGAAGTTTTGCAAGCTCGTAACGAGTTTTTTTAATCTTTCTGCTCCTGTGCGGATACTCGCAAGCGATCGCGACAAATCTTGTTCTAAAAAATCAAATTCAATCTCTTCTTTAATTTGATTAATTGCCTGGGAAACTGATGGTAACTCTTTGTCATAAGCCGCTATCAGCTTGAGTAAGTCTTGGCTGTAGTTTGAAACATAAATTATGTTACCCCAAATAAAACCTACTGGGTCTAAAATTTCGTGTGCTACGCCGTCTACCAAACGTCCCAAATTTGCCATTTTATCATTTTGAATCATTTGAGCTTGGCTGCGTTCATACCGCACCAGATTCTCAATTCCCCGAATTTGCCAAGAAATAATATTTAACTCTTGGACATCTAACAATCTATAAGCACCAGATTCTGTTTGGACTACAATTGGTTCTGCTAATAATTCTGGCGATCGCTTCAAGCTAAGTTGCATCGCAGTTAAAATCGATGTTGTATCAGCAATCAGCAACATCGGTGCCCGCGCATAGCTGTAGAGAACAGCTAATGGATGCTCCCCAAATAACTCTTGTCCAAATGGGCGAATCAAAAATTCTAGCAGTCGCCGCCGCGAAATCATCCCAATGAACTCTCCCTGTTCTACCAAAATTACTCCCGGTAGCAGGGGATCTTTTTCCAAAAAACTAGCCACTTCCCTACCGGTGTGGTTGATTTCCACCGAGAAGTTGTACATTGGTAGTTCTTGGAGAGTTGAATCTAAACCAAGATCGCGATCGCTACCAAGAGACAAAAATGGCGGTGAGATTTGGGAACTGAATTCTTCTGGCACTAGACACCCTAATTTTTACAAACACAGATCAAACAATAAGTTAACATTTTACATTCCGCCACTCTCGAAATTCGGTTTTGGTTTAGGTATCTAGTGGAACTAGCCCCTTCCAGGTGAAAATCGTTCTTAGACCACTGGAAGCAATTGGCGGGCAATTTATAACAGGATTTAGGCATTTACTGGCGTTTGACTGATCCCCTTGAAAAAGGAGCAGAAGCACCAGATTGGTTTTATGTACCGAATGTACCGTTTTTGCTCAATGGGCAAACACGACGTTCTTATGTATTGTGGCGAGAGTTTATTGCCCCGTTGATTGTCCTGGAATTTGTCTCTGGGGACGGTAGTGAAGAACGAGATAAAACTCCTTGGAAGGGTAAATTTTGGATTTATGAGCAGGTGATTCGCCCTCCCTTCTACGGCATTTATGAAGCGAGTAAAGCCAATCTAGAAGTTTATCATCTGATTGAAGGACAGTATCAGGTGTTATCAGCAAATGAACGAGGACATTATCCCATAGTTTCTTTGGGTGCTGAATTAGGTTTATGGCAAGGAGTTTATCAGAATGTGGATTTACCCTGGCTGCGTTGGTGGGATTTACAAGGTAATTTGTTGTTGACTGGCGATGAAAGGGCAGAACAGGAATGCCAAAGGGCAGAACAGGAACGTCAAACAGCCGAAGAAGAACGTCAAAGAGCCGATCGCCTAGCTGCCCAATTGCGTAGACGCGAAGCGGCTTGTCGTTAGACATCGCTCGGCATTGAACCAGAAAACTAATATTTTTCTATAAGTTACGAATTGTAAATTAAAAGGGGCTGGTGTAAAAGAGTCATCTGTGGCTTAATTTGTTTAGACACGAATTTTACTGCTACCAGGGGAATCACGATGACAAATAGACCTCCTTCCGAACCGGAGTCATCCCAAAAAACTGCCCTTGGCTTTGATGAATTTATAGCCATTCTGGTTGCCTTCACCACTATCGGAGCGATTCTTTTTTGGTCATTGTCCCGCAAGGATTCTAGCTGGAACTTAAACGGACTACTGTTGCCTGACTCTACTCCATCTAGAAGTGTTCAACCAAATCAAGCATTGCCCTCCCCTACTGCCAAGGTAGAACCTTATGCAGTACCCAACAACGTTTTGCCCTATTCTCCACCTGACGCTGTTGTTGAACCCAAGACACCTTCATTGCCAACTAACAGGGCAATTCCTTCCCGCGAAGTCTTACCATTTGCTCAGGTAATCCCAACTCAACCTCCACAACCACAGATACCTGTATCCCCTTCAACAGAACTTGAGTCATCAATTAAATCATCAGCATTGCCTTTAGTAACTCCGGCAAAACAAAAATCAATCATTCCGCCGCCAATTGCATTTAACGATGTGCCAGATAACTTTTGGGGTCGGCGTTTTATAGATGTTTTGTCTTCCCGTGGTATTATCAAAGGGTTTTCTGATTATTCTTTTAGACCAAATCAGCCTGTAAACCGCGCCGAATTTGCTGCCATCCTGGAAAAAGCTTTTGACCAAGAACCGTCTAAGACTGCGATCGCATTTCAAGATGTACCAACAAAATTCTGGGCAACTCCAGCAATTAACCAAGCCATCAGTGCCGGATTTCTCAAAGGCTACCCGGAAAAAACCTTCAAACCACAACAAAATATTTCACGAGTGCAAGTTTTAGTTGCCCTTGTCAGTGGATTGAATTTGAAAGCACCCACTTCCCCAAATCCGATTATCAGTGTCTATAAAGATGCTAAAGATATTCCCACCTACGCCATCGGCAAAATCGCTGCTGCTACAACCAATGGTTTGGTAGTTAACTATCCAAATCCCCAAATCCTCGATCCCAACAAAGTAGCTAGTCGGGCAGAAGTGGCGGCGATGATTCATCAAGCTTTAGTAAAACGTGGCAAATTGGAGGCAATTACATCTCCAAATATAGTGCGTAGGCCTAGCCCAACCCAGGCATCGCCCAAAATCTCTTCAGAATTTTCGCAGACTCCAAAATCGAACCAAAAGGGTAAATTGTCCGTAGGAGATTCGTCTCAGTGAGCTTATGGGATTTTAGCTTAAACATGCTTATTCTAAGGATGTGCATTGAGGATACAATAATTCAGGATTTTGAATTTATTTTGCCTATTTTTTGGCGCAGCTTGCACCGAAAATCTAAAATTGGCATAAGTAAGTGGGCACAATAAAACCACACTGTGTAAAGAAAAGTAAAGAAGGCTCAAACTCTTTTTCCCCCTGCTCCCTGGCCCCTGCTGCCTGCCTTATCCCAACGATAATTATTTACGCCTACCTACTTAGTCAACCCCCTGTAGGGGAATTCAAAATTCAAAATTAGAGATTCAAAATTAAAAATCTTTTTTTGAATTTTGAATTAGATCATTGGCGTAGCGTCTCGTAGAGAAGCGATAATTAGATATTAAGCTTCTGGAATTTGTTTACCGACAACTTGTGATTTAAGAGTGGTAATTTCACTAGTTAACTCTTTCCTGGTTGAGGCTTTGAGTAAATAGCGGTAAACAAACCAGGCAGAGTAACCAATACCGATCAACTCAAAAGTCGGTGCTACCAAAGGGATATCATTCAAAGCATCTAATATTGCCAAGAGTACTTTAACCCCAACAATTGATCCCACAATTAAACCAACAGTTACCAGAGGTTGCTTATATTGATTAAAGAAGCTTCCCAGATATTCTGGCAATGTTGCTAAAAAGGTAGAAATTTGCTCCCCATATTTTAGCCATTCGTCTTGAGACTGCGCGGGAGGCTGAAGTTTGGTGATAGTTCCGGTTTGGTTATTGATCTCTGCCACTGTAGTCTCTTTGGATACGGTTTCGGTAAAATCTTGTTCTGGCATTTTCACTCCCATAAATTTGACAGTTGAGTTTTTCTAATCTGGATAATCACAACCAAAAGGCTGTTGATTAGGGATGCACTTGTGCATTAGTACAATTGGCTCAAGGGCACAAGAGGGTTTTAGTGTCCTGTAAGCATAATTGCCCCGTAATATCTACTGCATCAACTATAAGGTAGACAGTCAGTAGGAGAATAGAACTCAGAAGGTAGCAGGATGTATTATAATCAACTTCCTGAGTTCTATTTTCTGCAATCAACTGGAATCCTCAGGTTGTGATTATCCCATTCCGTGTCATTTGCTCATAATCGTACTAAATCTAAGTACAAATCATGCAAAAATCAGTCCACCTCTCATTTATATAAGTCTAGAAGCCGATTTTATCTGATATTAAAGCTATCTTAAGCCGCCTTCGTCAATTAACCCATTCGTATTGATATTAATACGTAATAAAAGTTTTTGTGTGTTCACATATACTAGACTTTTAACTTATTTTATGATATGGCTGCCTAGGGATTGAGGACTCGGAAGAAGGAATTATTAAAAAAGTCTCTACCTTGTCTGATCCCAATGCCCAACAAGTGTTCAACCTTTTGTTTGTTTCCTGATTGTATTGATTTTACAAGGAAGCAGTAAGGTAGAGTAATGGCGTAGCTGATGGCAAGAACTCATTACTTCTCAACTGCATATTGAGAAAAGTACTGTGGACACTCTCAGGTGGGTCTTTAGTGCAAGAAACTATATCGTTCCTGCTGAAAAAAACGAACTCTGTTATTCTCTGTAATTATACTTTATACTGTTGATATAATAAGCACTTGTGTTGGATGAGTTTATCTTAATCATGTAGTAAGCAATAATTTTCTCTTGCGATAAAAGAAGATAATGTAGATGTTGATCACCAATTAAAGTGTTTGAATAAGCTAGACTAATCTGGTAATTTTTGCGGGAAGGCAAGGAGGTTTGAGAAATGCCAACTCCAAAGCCAACTCCTATTTACAGCAGTTCAGAAAGCAAAAAAGTGTCAGCCGAAGAGCCATCGACAGACGAACTCCCAACCATAGAATTTCCCTCACGAGGGAAACTCAAAGCTAGTTCTTGGCGCATCCACCAAAAAATTGGCTATGGGTACTTTGTAGCGATCGGAATTGGCTTTTTTGGCTCACTGACTGGGTTAGTAATCGCCAACTACTACCGGGGAAGGGAAGTCAGACAATTCAATCAAGCTTATCAGCAAGGACAACTACTGAGTAATTATAAAGATGCAGTAGTCGGGGCGCAATTGCATAGCTTTAACCTAGTTGCTGTATTGGAAGATTCACAACAACTGCAAAGCAAAAAAGCTGATTTTCTGAAGAATGTTGAAAAAGCCAAGGAGATAGAGTCAAAAATTGGCGGATTTATCGACAGTAAACCTAAAAGGCTAGCAGCAACAAGTTCGACTTTACAGACGTTATTGCTAGATTACAAGAATAATTTAAAAGCCTACGTTGACCAAATCGAGGTTGTCTTACAGAAAATTGAGTCTCAAAAAGTCCAGCCTCAGAAGATTGACTCTGCCCGATCGCAGCTATTGTCAATTATGCGTGGTGAAACAGCCGTGCGGCTAGATCAGCTTTCGCAAAACTTGACTAATATTCTGCAAACGGCCCAAGAGCAAGAGCAAGACAGGCAAAGAGCCGTTGAGCAGGCAAAAATAGTTGAGCGATTTATTGTGATCGCCAGTATGCTGGTTTCGGTTGCGATCGCAGCTATTGTAGCTTGGCGAACCAGTCGCGCGATCGCTGAACCAGTGATCATTGTTACCCAAGTAGCTGAACAAGTGGCGAGGAAACATAATTTTGATTTGCGAGCGCCCGTCACCACCGAAGATGAAATTGGCCTACTTGCCAAATCTCTAAATCATTTGATTGAGCGAGTATCTCAGCGAACAAAAGAACTACAACAAGCTAAAGAATTAGCCGAAGCTGCTAGCAAGGCAAAAAGCGTATTTTTGGCCAATGTCAGCCACGAATTACGCACACCATTAAATGCTGTCATTGGCTTGAGCCAACTTTTAGAAGACGACGCTACCGATCTGGGTTTACCGGGAGACTTTATCACAGACTTAGAAACAATTAACGCTGCCGGTAAACATCTACTCCACTTGATTAACGAAATCCTCGACTTGTCAAAAATTGAAGCGGGGAAAATGACCCTCTATCCAGAGACATTCGAGATTGGGACGCTGATTCATAACGTCGTCCTCACAGTCAAACCAGCTATAGAAAAAAATGCCAATGTTTTAGAAGTGGATTTTGATGAGCAGGTGGGGACAATGTACGCCGATCAGACGAGGATGCGGCAGGTGTTGTTAAACTTACTCAGCAACGCCAGTAAATTCACTACAAACGGCAAGGTGACGCTGACAGTCAACAGAGAAAAGGATGAATTTCGACCGGAGGCTCCTTTGGGGAGCATTACTTTCACCGTTACCGACACAGGTATAGGTATGTCTAACCGTCAACAGCAGCAGTTATTTCAACCTTTTACACAAGGTGATACGTCCACTACGAAAAAGTATGGAGGTACGGGACTGGGCTTGGCAATTAGCCACCACTTTTGCCAGATGATGGGTGGTGAGATTATTGTCAAAAGTGAGCCGGGAATTGGCTCTACTTTCACAATTCGTCTGCCAATAACTGTGCAGGATTGAATTGGAGATTGGGGACTGGGGACTGGGGGGATGAGGAAAATAATAAGGTAATATTTTCTTCCTCTGCCCCCTCATCTGCCGAATTAAGTAATAATAGTCACTCTCCCTGTATCCAAGTCATAACGACCCCCGACAATTTTCAATTTGCCGGACTGTACCTGCTCGGTTAAAAGCTTTGAGTGCTTCAACCGTTCAATTTGATATTGCACATTTGCCACCACAGCATTTTCAACCGCATCACCAGCCTGATTCTTGACTTTTTCCACGGCTGGCTTAATTGCCTTAACAAAAGTACTAATATCACCGAGTAACGACTCGTTTTGTACAGCTGCGGTTACAGCTCCACAACGCTCATGTCCCATCACCATCAGCAAGGGAGAACCTAACAAGACAACCGCATATTCAATACTGCCGATCGCTTCATGTGTGGCGATATTTCCGGCAATCCGAACATCAAAAATGTCCCCAATGCCTTGATCAAAAACAATTTCTGCCGGTACTCGTGAATCCGCACAACTAAGAATAGTTGCAAATGGATGTTGAGCTTGAGCAACTTCCTGCAACCGCAGCGCAGATTGATCGGGGTATTGAGGATGATGATCGACAAATCGCTGATTTCCCTCTATCAGCTTTTGCAAAGCTGCATCGGGACTGAGGGATTCAGGAGAATTTGAGGGGATTTCGGCAGCTTTCGCTTGTTTAACCTGCCAGAGTAAATCGCTGGCAGTTAGCATCATTCCAAATGCCCCGGTCATTCCTAACTTCAAAAAGTCACGACGTTCTATGAAATGTTTCATTGAATTTATAACTCTCTTACAGAGACGCGATACATCTGACAGAGCGAATTTCCATCACATCGGAAACGTAACAAGTACCTCCGAATTTATTCAGGAGTGGTCTGATATTTTCGACAACACGCTTGAGTTCTTCTGGCATACAAAATGCGAGGATGTAAACATTATCAAGCATGGTCATGTCTAAATCTTCTGTCGTTCCTCGTAATCCTTTACCAACAACATTCCTAATGACGGCATGGCTATGTACACCCGACTTGTCTAAACTCTCTAAAATTTTGGCAAGCTCAAAGGAGTTGGCGATAATTTCTATCTTTTTAACTACGTGCATATTATTACCTCCAGAATAGGTTAATTCCGTAGAGATATAACGGAATTCCCACAATAATATTGAACGGGAATGTGACTGCTAGAGCGGTAGAAACATATAGGCTGGGATTTGCTTCAGGAACAGTCATCCGCATCGCTGCTGGCACAGCAATGTAAGAAGCGCTGGCACACAATACAGCGAATAACAGCGAATTTCCTTGAGGCATACCGATGAATTTGGCAATCACCAATCCAATACCTGCATTCAGTATTGGAATTAGTATGGCAAATAAAATCAGGAAAACTCCGGTTTTTTGCAAGTCTTTAATTCTTCTGGCAGCCACCAGTCCCATATCCAATAAAAAGAAGGTGAGAATGCCATAAAACAACCCTTGAGCAAAGGGTTCTAATACGTGCCAACCACGTTCTCCTGTCAAGACACCGATTAAGAGGCTACCAACTAGTAGAAAAACTGAACTATTAAGAAATGCTTCTTGCAAAACTTCCGACCAAGCAAACTCTCGCTTTTCATCGGCGGTGAATATACTCACCAAGATCAGACCAACAATGATCGCCGGAGATTCCATCAGGGCCAGAGCTGCTACCATGTAACCATCATACTGAATACCAAGCTCAGTGAGAAAAGCACCAGCAGTGATGAAAGTGACGGCACTGATAGAACCGTAGGTTGCGGCGATCGCCGCAGCATCGTAAGTATCCAGTTTCAACTTCAGAATAAAAAAGGTGTAAATTGGAACAAAACAAGCCATCAACATTGCTGCCAGGAGTGTTAGAATTACCTCCTGATTCAGTCCGCTTTTGATTAGTTCTACCCCTCCTTTAAAACCAATTGCAAATAGCAAATACAACGAAAGGAGTTTGGGTACTGGTGGGGGAATTTCTAGATCGGACTTGACAAAAACAGCAGTCATGCCTAAAAAGAAAAACAAGATTGGCGGATTCAGAATGTTGGATACAATTAAGCTAAAATCCATATCCACCCCTCTTTATACTGGTAAAACCTGCAATTAAAGAAATTTTTCATCTTTAAAAATTTAACGGTTCAATGATGATGTATCGTGTATTGTTACCTAATGTCAATTGGGTACTCAAGGAGTGAACAGTCCGATTGGTGACTATACTCTCAGTTAGGTATGTACAGCGTTTTGCAAGCAAATAAACCACGGGCTAGGGAACATTGTCATGTCCCCATGAAAACCTTTAGGGGCAATTTATTAATTGCCCCTACTATTGACAACAGAACAAGTTAGAGTTTGCCTACCATCTTTTGATGTTTGATTCCCCGTGGCTGATTTTACGACAGAACGCGCCGGAATAACTAGTGGCTAACTTTTCTACGTAGAAAAGTTAACGTATTGTCATGGCAATTATGAATTGCCACAACACAAACTTTGTCTAAATCCCAGTATTTTTTGATTTACAACAGTTTTGTAAATCCTGCTTGCTCAAAATGCCGGTCAGATGTAAAGGCTTGAGTAATCCCCTCCTGTGTCATCACCGCAAAGCTAATACAGTCAGTTAGTCCCCAATCTTTATCAGGACGCTGGCTGTATAACATCCAACCTTCATCCAGCAATTTTTGGTCGAAAGGGATGATTTGCACACTTTTTAAAACTCTCAAACTGTTGATGAAAGCAACTGTCTAAATACGGCTAACTGGTGTACACAGAGCATCTGCAACCTCCAATAGTACAAAATCTGTTGTCACCAAAGGCGTTTCTAAGCGCAGAAGTCTATCCATTACCTCATTTGCCTGGTGATGAAGATTATCCCTAACATTAAGAAGGGCAATCCAGGCAGATGTGAAGACAAAAACTTTTGCCAAGGTTATGATTCTCGCTTTGGCATTCCATAGAGATAATGGTCATGCTGCTGTGCCAAATCGTTAATATCTGTATCAACTGCACAGTTTTTAATCAACTGCCTCAGCTTATCCCAATCTGAGTCTTCTGGTGTTGCTGGCTGAGGTGTGCGGTTTTCTTCGACAAAGACAATTATAACTGACTGCCCCTCATGCCCTTCAATTGGTTCGTTAGGATGAACTATACCGTTTTGGAATGTGCCTTTGACTGACAGCATAGCTTTTTCTTACTTCTACATAAATCATGATACAGTACCATTCTGGTTAAGAAGACTACCACACAATCTTTATTGACCAAGTTTCGTTAGGATGTTGTAATCTGGGCAATAGCGACTCTCTATTGATGTGACCCCAGGCGTAGGCGTAGCCCGTCGGAGACATCGCTTTTTCACATCTATGACAACAACCATCGACTTTCTCAGTCACCTTAACCCCAGCCAACGTCAAGCTGTCGAACATTACTGCGGCCCGTTGCTAGTTGTTGCTGGCGCAGGTTCCGGCAAAACACGAGCGCTGACTTATCGTATTGCAAATCTGATTCTGAAACACCGTGTAGATCCAGAACATATCCTGGCGGTTACTTTTACCAATAAAGCCGCACGGGAAATGAAAGACCGGATTCAACGGCTGTTTGCGGAACAACTGGCTATGAAACAACACGGCCAGCGTTTTGATTTGTTGACAGAATACCAACAAACGCTACTGCGATCGCAAGTTTACAAAAACACGATCAAAGACTTATGGTGTGGTACTTTCCACAGTCTATTTTCTCGCATTCTCCGTTTTGATATTGAAAAATATGTAGACGAAAAAGGACGCAAGTGGAATCGTAATTTCTCGATCTTTGATGAATCAGATGTAATCAGTCTGATCAAAGAAATCGTTAATAAAGAGCTAAATTTAGACGATAAGAAGTTTGATGCCCGTTCTGTTCGCTACGCTATTAGTAATGCGAAAAACCAAGGTTTATCACCCCAAGAATTTGAGCAAGATCAACCTAACTATCGCGGACGAATAATTGCCCAAGTATACAATTTATATCAAGATAAGTTAGCACAAAACAACGCTCTCGACTTTGACGATCTTATTCTTGTACCTACTAGATTATTTCAACAAAACGAGCAGGTATTAGGTTACTGGCATCGCAAGTTTCGTCATATCCTCGTAGATGAATATCAGGATACTAACCGTACTCAGTATCAACTGATTAATTTATTAGTTACTAATGGCGAAACCAAAAAGAGCGAGTGGCAATGGGAAAATCGCTCAGTTTTTGTTGTAGGTGATGCAGACCAATCAATTTACAGCTTTCGGATGGCAGATTTTACCATCTTGCTAGGATTTCAGGAAGACTTTGGCGATGGTTTGGTAGATGATGACACCCGAACGATGGTTAAGCTAGAAGAAAACTATCGTTCTTGTGAAAACATTCTGCAAGCAGCGAATGAACTGATTGAAAATAACACCCAACGGATTGATAAAATACTAAAAGCGACGCGGGGGCCGGGTGAACAGATTACTTGTCATAAAGCCGATGAAGAGCTTGCAGAAGCGGCATTTGTAATTAATCAAATTAGCACTTTAGAACAGCAAAATCCAGAGTTGAACTGGGGTAGTTTTGCTATACTTTATCGGACGAATGCCCAATCTCGTCCCTTTGAAGAATTGTTGGTGAAATATCAAATTCCTTACACAGTTGTGGGGGGAATGAGATTTTACGATCGCAAAGAAATTAAAGATGTCGTCGCTTATTTAAGAGCGATAAATAATCCAGCTGATACAGTCAGTTTATTACGAGTTATTAATACTCCCCGGCGGGGAATTGGCAAAACCACTATTGACGCTTTGATGAATGCATCTCAGCAATTAGGGACAACTCTATGGGAAATACTCAGTGATGAAACATCAGTTAATACATTAGCTGGACGGGCGACAAAAGCTGTAAATAACTTTGCCGCAACGATCAGCCGTTGGCAAGCACAAGTCGCCACGCTTCCAGTGACAGAGGTTTTGCAAGGAATACTAGAAGATTCTGGTTACGTTCAAGACTTGATGAATCAAGGCACAGATGAAGCCACAGATCGGGTACAAAACGTTCAGGAACTTTATAACGCCGCATTGCAATTTCAAGAAGAAAATGAAGAGGTTTCTCTGCGAGATTTTTTAAGTAGTGCCGCCCTCAGTTCCGATTTGGATAACTTAAAAGAAGGACAGACAGCCGTTTCTTTAATGACTTTGCACGCTTCCAAGGGTTTGGAATTTCCCGTCGTGTTTTTGGTGGGATTAGAACAGGGGCTATTTCCCGGCTACCGTTCCTTAAGTGATCCCGCATCTTTGGAAGAAGAACGCCGCCTGTGTTATGTGGGAATTACTCGCGCTCAGGAAAGGTTGTTTTTATCACACGCGCGGGAACGGCGTTTGTATGGTTCTCGTGAACCGGCGATGCGATCGCAATTTCTCGACGAATTACCAGAAGAATTGTTATCTACCAAACGCGCGAGTCGTCAAAGTTATACTAAAAGCGCCTCTAGTTCTAGTGGAAAACAAGATACAACGCAGAATTGGCAAGTAGGCGATAGAGTATTACATAAAACCTTTGGTCTTGGTGAAATTACCCATGTTTTCGGAACGGGTAGTAAGATGTCTGTAGCAATTAAATTTGCCAGCTTGGGACAAAAAATTGTTGATCCAAGAGTAGCGCAGTTGCAAAAAGTTTAAAAAACCCACAAGCCATAGAACCCCGATTTTTCAAAAAAGTTGGGGTTCTTATTTTTCATATTTCAACTTCTTCAAAGTGTTCAACAGTAGGAAATGGCTCATAAAAATGATGCAGAAGTTTTTTCCACTCTTGATATTCAGCAGAATTTCTAAATCCAACAGTATGAGATTCTAAAGTTTCCCATTTGACAAGAAATAAATATTTACCTTGGACTTCTATACATTTATGCAATTCATGGGATAAATATCCATCCATTGAGGAAATAATTTTAGAAGCTTTTTTGAAAGTAGCTTCAAAATCTGATTCTAAACCAAGTTTAACATTAAGCATAACTACCTCAAGAATCATATACTATTTGGTAAGAATTAAGTTAATACTATTTAGTATAATGTGAATCAAAAATAATTCTTGAGTAAATAGGTAATTGCAGCGCAAAACGGAGTGTATTGGTCATTAGCATCTAACTCCTGATAACCTTCAGCAAGCAGTTGTATTTCTATTTCACTCAAACCTTCAGTAGCCAGCAATGCAGCATCAATTGCTACTCTACGCATCTTTTGCAGTTTGTCAATGTCAAGTGCAAGCTTCTTAATTGTTGTTTCAGCAACAGCTTTTTTACCTGGATTATCTGTCGGTTGAATTTCACCAGAAGCAGGATATTTAAAAAAATCAGCACAGTTTATTTCTAAAGGTGAAATCATGAGATTTTCATCGTACCAATACTTTTTCTTATGTCCGCAATGGACGGGAACAGTAGGAGGTTTTTCACTTTCTCCTTGACATGAAGCGATGAGATTTGTGTACTCCAGTGCCAGATTTGGATAAGTACTACGAGGTTTGAGGTGTTCTATGTGGCTAGTTGTTCTAGTGATACGCATTCCACAATAGCAACAGATATATCCCTGTTCCTTCAGTAAAGCATCATGTACAACAGGTTTTTCTGGTGTTTGAAAATTATCATCCCAGCTAGGTTTCCAATCATCATTTTCTAGAGCCTTCCACTTGGTAAATTTTTCTGGTTCCTGACTCTTGTTGATGTGCTTCATCGGTTGAGAATTTCCTTCCGCCGAATGAGTACATCTGCTTTAACAAACTCTGGCTCATCTGCTCCAATTTCAATAGCCAATTGTTGACGTAATTGCCTAGCACCTTCAATATTTCCAGCATCAATTAGTCGAAAAAGTTCTAAAAGACTTTCCTTAATTTCCTTGGGACGTTCTGGAACACCCATGAGGTCTTCTAATATACGATTGCTGTCTCTTCCAAAGGAACTTTCTGGTCTTTTAGCAACAACACCTTCATCTGTTTTTTCTAGAATAAAAATCCCTTCTGGCTTGACTTGGCTAATTACTTGAGGTGAATGGGTGGTGACAATAAATTGGCAATTGGGGAATGTTCTTGTCAAAGCTAGAATAATTTCCCGTTGCCATTTTGGGTGTAGGTGGAGTTCAATTTCATCAATTAAAACAACACCGCTACCTTGGAGTGCATCTGGTAAACTAGGGTTAGCGATCGCCAATCGTCTTGCTAAATCTCCCACCATTGCCAGCAAGCATTTCTCCCCATCAGATAGCTGATTAACTATGAGTTCTTTACCTTGTTTTTGCACAGTCATTCTCATTAGGGGTGAACGACGCACGCGTAAATTAGAAAAACTCGGTATTAATGAAGATATGGCTTGCCTGACTGATTCTAATTGCCTATCTCGATAACTAGAATTACCTTCCAGGCGTAACTCATTCTCTAAATCTTCTTGCTTTTTAAACCATTCAAAGAAGATTCTAAACTCACTTCCTACTCCTGTAAGTGCGTTTTCATATACATCTATTTGTTCAAATGAATGCTTTGTGCGAATCTTCAAAGGAATATCCAACACTGCACGATTGGTGGAATAATAAACTAAGACAGGAATATTTAATTGATTAGATATATATAAATCTTTTTTGATATTTTCAGCAACCTTTGTTATTGCTGACAGGTTAGTGTTAGTATCTTTGCTTAATCCTTTATGTACCTTAGTTAGAGACCATATTGCTTCTTCAGAATTCAATGAAACGGTGATTTCGTTATGTGTTTCCTTTTGCCCATTAGTGATGTCTTCCTCCCTGAAGACTCTTCCCGAAGATGTTGAGTGTTGAATCGAGCTAGTAAAACGCGATAGAAGAATAGCAAGGCAATCAATAATACTCGATTTACCTACGCCGTTGATACCAATAAATACCGTTGGCTCTGCTTCATCGAACTCAAGCGTCAAATCGCCGATTCCACGGAAGGATTGCATTTTTAGGCGCTTGACTTTCATAGTTTTAATAACGCTGAAGGTAATTTACTTGATGCGTAATGCCAGCCACAGCTAATCAAAAGCAGACTTGACATAATCAACTGCAAAAGGTGTAATTTTTTCGACAAGATTATTAATCACCCCTCGTTCATATTCAGTCCAAATTCTGGGATGACCAAAAATGCATGGTTGTAAAATTCCCCAGAGTTGACCATCCTGGCGGATATGGGCATGAATTAGAGCGCGATGTCCAAAACTCTTCTGTTCAAATTCCCGATTTAAAACCTGAGAATCAGCTGTTTCTACATCTTCTACAAAGATTGAAGGTTCGGCACGTAACGCAGCTGCAAACATCGGATCTTCATCTGTTACAGATGGGGGTTGTGCTTCCCAGTCTTCATTATAAACAGTAGGTACGTCTGGAGTGCGAATCCAACAAAAGGCAACTCTACCAAGGTCATTTTGTGGATTGTGCAGGTATAGAAAACATCTGTCAGACTGTAAAAAATCGCCTATAGCTGGTAATAGAGCAGAAAATAGAGTCTCTGGTGTTTGAGATGATTCTAAAATATTGTTGAGTGCAGAAGGAAGTTCTTGCTGAGTCATATAACTAAGCTGATTTTAATTGAATAATGCCTTTATCAAAAACACGATTATCAGTAGCGATCGCACTTATTTCTATTCTATCTTTATACACTTCATAAGAAGCAAAACTTAAATCGCTGGTAGAATACTCTGTCCACTGAGAACGCCCTACAGGACGATTGCCAGCACCTGCGCCACAAATTAAATAAGTTGTACCATCAATAGCACGAGTGCGTTCATAACTATGTTCGTGGCCATTGATGTAAATTTGAACTCCATATTTTTGAAATAAAGGAGTGAAAGTTTTAATAAAATCTGGATTACTCCCATACTGACCGGATGAATAAATCGGATGATGTCCGAACACCACCTTCCAAGGAGCATTACTAAGACTTAATTCTTTTTCTAACCAAGTTAGCTGGTTTTTCCAATCAGCATTACTGTTAGTATCTAAAGCAAAAAATTGCACATTTTCCCGGCGAAATGTATAGTAACGTCCCTTCATATTAAAGCCAGCATACTTGACTTGTCGATCACCGTTGTCAGTACGAATATCATGATTACCTAAACAAGCCTGAAATTTCACACCAAGCTTGAGCAAACCTTGATAGGGACGCTCAAAAACTTCGCCAATTTTTTCAATTTCGCCGTTGTTGTAAATGTTGTCTCCAGCTAAAACGACTAAATCATAAGGATTTCCCTTGTGATACGCATTCATCGCTCCAGCCACAGCATACTGTCCTTTAGCCCCAGTCCCTGTATCAGCTACAGACACAAAACGTAATAACAAGTCTTTTTTGGCTGGGTTGGCGGCTATAGCTGTTCTTGAATCGATAATATCAGCACTTTGATGATTTTCACGAACTAACATCCAGCCTAAAAATCCTGCACCAACGGCGGTGAGGCTACTTAAAAATAAAAATTGACGGCGTTTCAGGTTCATAAATCACCAAATTTAATAAATAGCCAGTTTAGCGAAAACAATGAGCAATGAAGTGATACATTAAGGCAAAAGAGGCAGCACCAGTAATAATGTACGTTGTTTGTCCTTGATTCGCTGCTTTTGGTGAAAGTTCCATGTCACAAGACAACCCAAAACCCACAGATAAGCCGATAAATCAACCTCCCCAAAAACCTTACCAGAGAGTTCAGCCATTTTGGAAGGCTAAAATTATCCAACTTCTGCAAGGGACGATTGGGGTTTTAGAAGTAACGGTGGAGAAACTGGAGACAGCACCCCCACCTGGTACTGAGGAAAAACCCAGTTTTTTCCAGCAGCTACAGTTGAGGTGGGGAGGATTGTTAAGGACAATCCGCTTGTTTTTACCATCAAATTTGTCAACAAAGTTATCAGATACAGCTTTGACGGGCGTTGTGACTGGAATTGCTGTAATTCTCGTTTGGACGACTACGATTGTCTTTACTGGTAAACCTACTGAAGTAGCAATAGTTCCCCCGATTGAACAGGTTCCTACACCGACACCAACGATAACGACTCCACCGGAAGCAGTTGTACCAGAACCACCGCCGCCACAACCACCAGAGGAAATTACGCCACCGCCAGAACTCAAAACCGAACCGGAACCCGAACCAATTCCCACGCCAACGCCAACGCCAACACGGACACCAATCATAGAATTGACACCAGAACAAGCCTTGATTGCGGCTATTGAAAATCAGGTAGCCGAAATTAGCGATCGCATTGCCTCTGGTCTGATAAAGTCAATTCAAGCCAACTTCCGCACCAGCAATCTTACAGTCAAAATTAGTGATGATTGGTACACTCTCAAAGAATCTCAGCAGGATAAGCTAGCTGCGGAGATATTACAACGCTCTCAAGAACTTGATTTTACACATTTAGAAATTATCGACTCCCTAAATAGGCTGATAGCGCGTAACCCAGTTGTGGGTAATGAGATAGTGATTTTTAAACGGCAAACAGCAAGTTAAAATAATTCGTAATGACGCTCGTTCGCCCTTGGTGTCTCCCCTTCTCCCAAAGGGAGAGGCTAGCGCCTGCCGTAGGATGCCCGTTCGCGTAGCGTCTCCTTTAGGAGAAGGGCTGTAGGGAGAAGACTCGCTACCGCTTCGCTAACGTAATTTAGACGTTTAACTTGAAGTATTTATGTTAGATAATATTTCGCTATTGCTCAAAGCTTGTGAAAACTTAAACATCACCTATGAAATTATTCATCCGGCTGAAAACTTAGTAAAAATAAAACTGAATAATAAACAACATTATTTTTGTAATTATAGCACTCCGTTGATTAATCAATCAGTATCACACCTTATAAAAGACAAGGAATACACTTACCATGTTTTAAATCAAAAAATTAAACTTCCTCGGACATTAGGTTTTCTTTCCCCTTTTTGTGACATAGAGTATAAAGTTTACTTAAAATTTCCAACTATTCAAGATATCGTCTTAGAAATCAAAGAAAATTTTGAAACTCCAGTCATAGTTAAAAGAAATTCTGGTGCGAGGGGACATAACGTATTTTTATGTCAGAATATAGATGAAATTGAAACTGCTTTAAAAGAGATTTTTAATATCAACTTTAAAAAGTATGATTATGTCGCTCTTGCTCAAGAACTTATTCACATTAAATCTGAATATAGAGCGGTTTTCTTAAATAAAGAGTTAGTTTTGCTGTATGAAAAAGATATAAGTGATGCAAAGTTTGCGGGTAATCTCAGTCCTCTGCACTGGGATGGTGCAAAAGCAAAGTATATCAACGATCCACAAATATTTTCAGAAATTGCTAATTTTGCTAAACCTGTTTTTGAAGAATTAGACCTTGATTATGGTGGTTTAGATATTGTATTAGATCGAGATAACCAATATTGGTTGATTGAAATCAATTCTCACCCAAATTATACTATCTTCACTAGAGATAATGGAGAGGGACCTGTGTTGAGAATTTTTGAAAAAATGCTCCTTAGCCTAGCTTCAAAATAAAAACTTCAGTATTTTGATTAGCTAATATAGCGGTTTGCAGTTGAGTTCAATACATACCTAACCCCCAACCCCTTCCCTGCAAGGGAAGGGGAGTAAGACTCCTAACTCCTAACTTCCTAACTCCTAACTCCTAACTCCTAACTCACCACTCTCACTGCTTGAGTTGGTATCCATACAGTAAAAATTGAGCCAATACTTATAGTAGATTCTACTTCAATTCGACCCCGATGAAGTTCTACAAGTTGTTTAGTTAAAGCTAATCCAATTCCGGTGCCTTCGTAGCGGCGGCGATAGGGTGTATCGAGTTGCTGAAATTTCTCAAACAGTAATGGTAACTGTTCTTCGTGTATGCCAATCCCGGTATCTTCCACTTGAAAAATAGCGGTGTCATCTTCAACCCAAAGACGTAAAGTAACGCTCCCACTTTCAGGAGTGAATTTAATCGCATTAGTTAACAGATTCGAGAGAATTTGTGCTACTCGTTCTGCATCGGCGGTAAAGCGATCGCGCTTGGGATCGATTTGGAAATCAAGTTTAAGATTGATTTGTTCGCTTGTTGCTTTTTTTCTTAGTAATTCTACAGCATTTTCCGCAACATTCACCAAAGAAAATTCCGAAATATTTAAAGCTGTCTTACCAGCCTCGATTTGCGATAAATCGAGGATGTCATTAATCATTTCTAATAAATGTTCTCCACTGTCATGGATTGTTTGCAAATAACCGCGTTGTCGTTGACTCAATTCACCCAAAGGCCAGCGTAGCAATGTCGAAGACATCCCAATCACATAAGTTAAAGGCGTGAGCAATTCGTGACTGATAGTAGCGAGAAACTCACTTCTGATCCGGCTAGCCGCTTCGGCGGCGAGGAGAGCATCACGTAGAGCCATTGTGCGCTCAATAACTCGTTGTTCGAGAGTTTGTTTTTCTTGAGTGAGGGTTTGCATTAACTCAGCTTGGTGAATAGCGATCGCTAATTGTTCGGCGATCGCCATCAGCAAGTTTTTTTCGCTATCACTCCACTGATGGGGGCGATCGCACTGATGAGCAATCAGCAATCCCCACAGTTTGTCCTCAAACATAATCGGTGCAGCCAACTTAGCCCTAATTTGGCATTCCCTTAAAAAATTTAACAAACACTCTTCTAAGGCATAAGTTTTTTCGACATCATCCACAGCTAAAGTAAAGCCTTGGCGATACTTCTCCCAACACTGAGAGGTTCGGATAAAGCAATTTTTTTCCGTGTAATTCAACACCGATGTAATAGCATCTGTAGCCCGAACTTCATAGACAATATAACCTCCGTATTGCTGGTAGTCTTCTAGTAGAGGTTGATTATTAGCTGCTCCCAAAGGCGAGTATTTACCGTTGTTATCGTGTATATAAAAATGGATTTTGGCAGGTTCGCTAACTGATAGTTCCATACCTGTTGCCAGTGCCCTTTCATTGAGGGGAATAGTGTCAGATTGGTATTGTTGAGTGTTGACTTGGGAACCTGCAAATTTATAAACTACTAATCTGTCTAATTCCAAAAACTCACGCACCTGTGTAATCGCTGTTGCCATGATGACGGGCAAATCGAGGCTTTTACGGATCTGCGTTGTTACCTGATTTAATAGCCGCTCTTGAGAAATCTGTTTTTTTAAAGCATCTTCCACCGGCTGACAGATATAAACTGCCGGCGCAGTTGAGCTTGGAGGTGCTATTATTTCTTGGTTCGGCTGAGTTAGGAGATATTCTAATAACAACAGCGTGAATTGACTTTGGAGCGTAGCATTATTAAATCTAATAATTTGGCGATAATGTTCGAGATTTTGGTGAGTATAAGAATCGGACTCAAACAAGTCTCTTAATTCAGAGATAAATGTTGCGATCGCCTCTAAATTAAACGTCAACTGAGCATTGATTACTGAGTAAATTCCTTCCTCTTCTGCTTCCCTGCTCCCCTGCTCAAAGTTCCCCACTAACAGGGCACTAAACTGTTCAGAAACCACTAATGTAAACCTTTGCCTTTGCCACTCCACAGGTATGCAAATTCGCACCAACACAGCTTCTGTCAGTACCAGAGTGGCACTTTCCACAGTTTGAGCCATCTGTTCCAACAACTCCCCAAGCTGATTAAATACAACAATCGGCAAGTTTCGAGAAAAGCTCAAATCAGGAGAACTAAGCATTTTCAATCATTTTGGTGAGAGGGGGCTGAATCCAGGGAAAAAAGTTTGTTTTGATTATGTACTAACCAACACTTTAAAACGGCAATACAGAATTATGCATCGTATAAGTAGCACACCAGGCGGATGGAATCAGTCAGAGAGCTTAATTTTTTTAGAACAAACTCCAGCGCCTTTTGTCTTGATTACGGCTGCTGATACCGACATTCAAACCTTGGCAGCTGCGGTGACAAAATTACCTGCAAGCTTTCCGGCATTAAGAGTCGCTAACCTGTTGCAGTTACAGCAACAATTAAGCATAGATACTTACGGTGAACAAGTTTTAGAATTTGCCGAAGTAGTTATTTTGCGCCTATTGGGAGGACGCTCCTACTGGGGTTATGGCTTAGAAGTAGTACAGGAAATTGTGCAACGTAATGGTAGAAATCTCATTGTCATGCCAGGGGATGACGCTTTTGATCCCGATTTAATTTCCCAGTCTACCGTACCCTTGGGTATTGTTAACCAGATATGGCAGTATTTTAGCGAAGGCGGCGTGGAAAATTTCGTTAATGCTCTGCAATTTATCTCCGACAATTGCTTGTCAACTACATACAATCCCCCACTACCTCAATCGATTCCGCGTGTGGGATTGTATGAGTGGGGACTGGGGACTGGGGACTGGGGACTGGGGACTGGGGACTGGGGACTGGGGGAGTTAGAACTCGGTTCATCGACTTCGGAACTCGGTTCATCGACTTCGGAACTCGGTTCATCGACTTCGGAACTCGGTTCATCGACTTCGGAACTCGGTTC
>NZ_JBALEA010000011.1:0-31892 GCF_036917135.1 Nostoc sp.
TTGCTTACTTTTTGCTTAAGTTGACACCAATGGGCAATGCCGTGCCCCTACACCTCGTGATGTAACGTTGTACTGCATCTGAATGGGAACCGCTATACAAACCATTAACAAATAAATAACAAATAAATTTATTACCTCCGAAGGGGGCTGACCTATTGCAAATTCTCAGTAACTCAGACACAATACTATGTCTAAATGATAGAGGAAAAATTTTTTTACTTTATTGCCGTATTCATAACTAGTGTTGGGTGTTGAGGTTAAAAAGGATTTGATGCAAACACAAGACAGGGTAAAAGTCAATCAAGTTGCAGAAGCGATCGCAGCTAGCCAAGAATATTTGCTTTCGATTCAAAATCCGGCAGGTTACTGGTGGGCAGAGTTAGAATCTAATGTCACCATCACTGCTGAAGTCGTCCTACTCCATAAAATTTGGGGAACAGACCAAACCAGACCTTTACACAAAATTGAAGCATATTTGCGTCAACAGCAACGGCAGCATGGCGGCTGGGAACTTTACTATGGTGATGGCGGAGAAATTAGCACTTCGGTTGAAGCTTACATGGCGCTGAGACTTCTAGGTGTACCAGCAACCGATCCCGACATGATTCGGGCGCAAGCTTTTATTCTCCGACGGGGTGGAATCAGCAAAACTCGGATTTTTACCAAGTTGCACTTAGCCTTGATTGGCTGCTACAACTGGCGCGGTATTCCCTCGCTACCAGCTTGGGTAATGCTGTTGCCAAATGCTTTCCCTGTCAATATCTACGAGATGTCTAGCTGGGCACGTTCCAGTACAGTACCATTACTGATTGTATGCGATCGCAAACCTGTTTTTCTCTCTGACTCAGCGATCAACCTAGATGAGCTATACCTTGAAGGTGTTGATCAAGTCCGGTGGGAATTACCCCAACGTGGCGATTGGACAGATTTATTTCTCACCCTCGATCGGGGGTTCAAGTTGGCAGAAAGTCTGAATTTAGTACCCTTTCGTCAAGAAGGCATCAAAGCCGCCGAAAAATGGATTTTAGAGCGCCAAGAAGCTACAGGCGACTGGGGCGGCATTATTCCAGCGATGTTGAATTCAATGCTAGCTTTGCGGTGTCTGGATTATGACCGAAACGATCCGATTGTGGAACGAGGTTTGCAAGCAATTGATAACTTTGTGATTGAAACCGAGGATAGCTACCGAGTACAGCCCTGTGTTTCACCTGTCTGGGATACAGCTTGGGCGATACGTGCTTTGGTAGAATCTGGCTTGGCACCAGATGATCCGGCTGTAGTCAAGGCTGGAGAATGGTTGTTGCAAAAACAAATTTTAGATTACGGAGATTGGGCTGTCAAAAATCGCCAAGGAAAACCAGGGGCTTGGGCTTTTGAATTTGACAATCGCTTTTATCCCGATGTAGACGACTCGGCGGTGGTGGTGATGGCTCTACATTTGGCGAAACTTCCCGATGAAAAAATCAAACAGGCGGCGATCGCTCGTGGGTTAAACTGGATTGCATCTATGCAATGTAAACCAGGTGGGTGGGCTGCTTTTGATTTGGATAACGATCAAGATTGGCTTAACTCGATTCCTTATGGCGACTTGAAAGCCATGATTGATCCCAACACCGCAGATGTTACGGCTAGGGTGCTAGAAATGCTAGGTGCTTGTGATTTGTCAATTGATAGTGATAACTTGGAGCGATCGCTAACTTATCTTTTGCGCGAACAAGAAACCGAAGGCTGTTGGTTTGGTCGTTGGGGCGTAAATTATATCTACGGCACCAGTGGCGTTTTGTCAGCCTTGGCGTTAATTGATCCTCAAAGGCATCAACTTAGTATAGAACGGGGAGCCGCTTGGTTAGTGGAATGTCAAAATCTAGATGGGGGTTGGGGTGAGACTTGCCGCAGCTATGATGATCCTAGTCTCAAAGGAAAAGGAAATAGTACTGCATCTCAAACTGCTTGGGCAATAATCGGGTTGATAGCAGCAGGTGAAGCTACTGGTAAATTAAGTCTTGATGTGATTGAGCGAGGAATTAACTACCTAGTGACAACTCAACAGCCCGATGGTACTTGGTTTGAGGCGGACTTTACCGGTACTGGCTTCCCTTGCCATTTTTATCTCAAATATCATCTCTATCAACAATACTTTCCTTTAATTGCGCTAAGTCGCTATCAAACACTGATTAAAGAAGGTTACGCTTAAAAATAAAGGTGAGGCATAGCCCCACCTCCGATTCTTAACTTCAAACTGTTACAGCACGCGTTTAAAAAAAGTTACTAAATCCTCAATGTTTGGTGTGTGAAGTAAATCTAATACTTCTGTAGCTTTTTCGGAAAGTATGTGGTCATTTGGTACACCGATAATTGAAGTTCCCAAGTTTTGGGCTAATTGATACCAAAAAGCCAATTTATCGTCAGTGCTTATTGAAGCATACTCTTGGGTATAAATTGCCCTTTCTCCTGCTTCATCTTGATTTAGCAACTCACGCAAAGCAGAAAGCTGTTCTGCTTGGGGTAGGTTTTGGATTTGTGCAACTAAATTCGCAGTGTTTTCATTTGGCAGATTATTAAGAGAGATCGCTGGAACTGCATCACCAATTTCAGTATATAGTGATGCTAGAACCGTCAGGCGATCATCCATATTCAAACTCTGAAATTTTGATACACTTTGTTCTAAAAAATTGATGTTCGTAGAAGTCATAAACACCTCAAAGGAATTAACTACTTAATTAACTAAAAATTTATAAAGACACCAGTCATCAAAATTCAGCTTTATATTAAGTGACTGGCGGATATAACAAGCTTTCAAAGAAGGGTACAAATGACTTAATAGATCCCCTCAATCAGCCTAAAAAGTTCAAAATTACTAAATTTCAGCCCCTGCTTTGGCTTCGGCACCCATTGGCGAAACATAATCACGGAAAATAGTAATCTGTTGCTCAAAACCTAATCCTTGAATTTTGCCAAACAACCCTTTAGATTCGGAAGGAAGTTGATAATCATCAGGTATAGGAATGATAGTACCATTTTCCATACCTTGAGACAATCGATACCAAAACAGTAGCTTGGTAGTATCACCCAAAGAGCCATATTCACGAGAAATCTGGGTATCCACTTTATTAATTAAATCACGCTGAACTTGTAATTGTTGTTCGTGAGTTAATTCCTTAACTTGATTAAATAAACCTTCAGCAATTTCTGGAGAGACAGTGCTAGCACCAGGAGCGGCTGGTGTAATTGAGCTACCCATTTCTTTGTAAATGAACCAAAATAAAGCCAGTTGTTGATCGACGTTTAACTGTTGCCAAGCTTGAACATATTCACGAATAGTTGGATCGTTAGTTTGGGTGTATGTCATGATTAATTCCAATTGCAATTACTCAGTATTCTTAGCAAGGTTATCAAACTTACATTTGGAGTTTTACCCTACTGAAGACAGATGTCTTGGAATCATAAAGAAGAACTTAGTCCCCGGAGGCGAATGAGAATTTATGTAGCCATGTTCGCCCTACAGCCCTTTGGGCATCCTACGGCAGGCGTACCGGAGGCCTCATTCTATTCGTCTTGATTTTGACACCAAGTTACAGAGCGATTTCAAGCTTCGCTCTGGAATTCTGACGAATGTATTCTTCTTGAATGAGCTTATTCTCGCCGATTTTGATAATCTTCAGAAGACTTTGGATCTAACTCCCAGCGATCGCCATCACGATCCTCTAAAATATCGTTGGTATGGAGAAACTCAGAATCAGCCATTTCTAGCCCCACTGCTGCTTCTAGCTCCTCAGTTACATTTTGATCGGGAGTAGAAGTACTACCACCAACAGCTTCATCCCCAACTGCATCTGCATCTTGCCAATAAGCATCAACATCCCCACCGGTGAGTTCAGGACTAGTTTCTGTATACTCGTCCCTTTCCTGCTGTATGGAGCGCCCGCCAATATTATACCCTGGCAAGTCTTTTACACCAGTACCGTAGGACTCGGTAATTTCTTGTGGCAAATCATTGGTTTTAATTTCGTCATGATGATTTTTTTCTGCCATGATATTAGTCCTTTTGTGCATTCTCACAATAACGTTTTCCTGTCCCCAACTTGTCTAACTAGAGATGTATAGCTGAGAAAATAATCTATCCCCTGGGAACGAAGCTAAACTAGCGATCGCACCATAGCATTGTAAATATAAATTCATGGTCAAGCAACTTGTAGTTGAAGTTTTTAGTTACGAGTTAGGAGTTATCAAGCCGAAATAATTCAGTAGCTAACTTTTAACTCATAACTATTTTTTATTCAAAAATAAAAAGCTTGGCTGTTTAACTCTCCTAATCGATAAATATTGTAGCTAGTTAAATACTAGAAATAAACAGGTAATACCATCTATGACTGACAATAACAATCATTCCGGGAATAAAAAAGTTGCTATCCTCATTGAACAAGCAGTAGAGGATGCAGAATTTACAGTCCCTTATAATGGACTAAAACAAGCCGGAATGCAGGTAGTAGTCTTGGGTTCCCGAATGAATGAAAAATATAAGGGTAAACGCGGCAAACTAAGCATCCAAGCAGATGGTACTACAACAGAAGCGATCGCAGCCGAATTTGATGCCGTGATCATTCCCGGTGGTATGGCTCCCGACAAAATGCGACGCAACCGCAATACAGTACGTTTTGTACAAGAGGCTATACAACAAGGAAAATTGGTAGCTGCGGTTTGTCACGGCCCACAAGTTTTGATTGAAGGCGACTTGCTCAAAGGTAAAAAAGTCACTGGTTTTAGCGCTATTGCCAAAGATATCACCAATGCGGGTGGAAATTATTTAGATGAGCCGGTGGTAGTTGACGGCAATTTGATTACATCTCGTGAACCTGGAGACTTGGCCATTTTCACCACAGCTATTTTGAGCCGTTTGGGTTATGGTGGCAAAGATGCTGCATTACCAAATGAGAAAGACACAAGTGCAGAATGGTGGAAACTGGCTGATGCTTGGGGTGGCTCAACTAAAGGTGAGATCATCAAAGGTTTAAATAATGCCCTTGCTGGAGAACGTTATTCGCTAGAAGCATTTGAAAACTACTTGCAAAAGGAATCAGATAACGAAGTTAATTCAGTCTTTCAAGAAATAATTGCTAATAAACAGCGCCACATTCAAAAACTGGAAACTTATCTTCAGCAGCTGGGTGAGAAACCCTCTTTAGGTGCAAATATTGCCAATCAGTATGCCAAGGTAAAAACTGCCTTGACAGGAAGTGATGATATATATCAGTTACGTTCGGCTTTAGGGGATGTGCAAACGGGTATTGGTGATATTGGCAATTTGTCGGGGATGTTTACTGACTCAGCAGCAACTGCTATTTTCAAAGAAATTTACGAGGATTTATTGAAATCCGAACAGCAATTAGTAGGGTTGTATCGAGAGCGAATCACCGCTCAAATTCAGCCTCCAAAGCCGACTACAGGGGCTGCTGTATCAATGTAACAAACCACAGAGGCGTATTTATTAAGCTAAAACACATCTTGCAGATTAAAATTTTCTCAACATCTTGCCCACCCCACAAGATGAGCGCCTTGATTATGCAACTTAAATGCTGATTAGCTTTACCTAGCGTCTTCTAGAGAAGAAGGCAGAGAAATAAACAAGAGAGTATTTGCGTCTCTGTGGTTAATTTACTGTAATGGAGAGATAAAAAAGTGACTTCGACATCAGGCAATAAACTAACTACCAGCCAGTCCGAAGCTAGTGAAGTAGAGCGTTGGGCATCTCTCATCAGTGGCGGTGCGATGGTGCTGATGGGTTTAAAGCAAGGTTCTTTGCGGGGAGTGCTGACAGCTTTGGCTGGTGGCGGTTTGATTTATCAAGGTGCAACGAAGCAAAGCACAATCCAGCAAGCCCAGGAAGCAATAGGTATAAACCAACCAATCAAAGTTGAAAAGACGGTAACAATTAATAAATCGGCAGAAGAATTATATCGTTTTTGGCACAACTTTGAGAATCTGCCGACATTTATGAAGCATCTTAAATCTGTCAAGGTGTACAACGAAAAACGCTCTCATTGGATAGCCAATGCACCCTTGGGTAACAGTGTGGAATGGGATGCAGAAATTCTCGAAGATCGAGAAAATGAATTTATTTCTTGGGCTTCTGTGGAAGGTGCAGATGTTGATAATTCTGGTTTTGTCCGTTTCCAAAAAGCACCACGCGATGCCGGTACTGAAGTAAAGATTGTCTTGGAGTATAACCCACCAGGTGGGGCATTGGGAGCTACCGTAGCTAAACTTTTTGGTGAAGAACCAGAACAGCAAATTGGTGATGAATTGCGCCGCTTCAAGATGCTAATGGAAACAGGCGAAATTGCCACCACGGAAGGTCAACCAAGTGGACGTGGGTAGTTATTTAACCAATGTCCCGTAAGAGTGTTTAGATGATGGGAGCCAAAAAAGCGAACAAGAGCGATCGCTTTCCCCAACGCCTGGAAATGGCGAAAAAGTTTGCCAAAGCAGAAGTGATTAACTCCGAAAAGCTGGGCAAGATGCCCACCCCACAAGCAGAAGTTAATCCTGGCGAAGCGTTGAAAGAGATGACTGGTGGCTGTAGCATTGATGCTGTTAGTTTGAAAGGCTATCACATTTTTCAACAACAAAGGATAACTGCATCAAAGTTGTTCTTAAACCCGGAATGGTAAATAATCATTCAGTATTTTGAATCGTCCACCCAACATAATGCAATTGAGGTTTTTTATGAATCGAGTCATTTCAAAGCTGCAAAATATTCGCATTTCTCAAATCCTTGTAGTCTTTCTGGTCGGATTTATGTTTTTACTGGGTCAGGCTTTTACCTCCGTTAACGTAGCTCAAGCTGATGTTAAAACTCCAGAGGGCATTTATTACAAGGGAACACCAAATGAGCAAGGTGAAATTAGAAACGATACCCAAATCAAAAATAGCAAAAATCCCTTAAAAGGCGCTGTTGAGAATATCCGCGAAAAGTTAAACTTGGATGAAAAAACTCCTGAAGCTACAAAAGAGTTCTTTGATCCTGCAAAAAACAAAGCCCAATCATCTGAGGGTTATTATCAAAATCCTCCTAGCAAGCAGCTGAGAGATAGAGGCTAGGCTCATAGCACATTTTGAGTCTAAAATTTTGACTCATACATTGTGGAATAATTTTTGATCAGTTACAGAGACGCGATAATTATCGCGTCTCCAAATCAGGATAAATCCCGTATTTATGTTGATAAGCTGTTCCACATTTAAATTGCATAAGCTGGGCGGGCAGGATGCCCACCCCACAAGAGCTATATTTTACCCTGAGCGACTCGTGCCGAGCATCTCGACCGGAGCCGAGGTAAGCCGAAGGGTTAACTCGATTATGCAAGTTAGATGTTTTTTAGCTTATTAACGAGCAAAAAATCATTACTAAGGAATAAATAATTATGAAAGCAGTTTGCTGGCATGGAGCAAACGATGTGCGGGTAGAAACAGTTCCCGACCCCAAAATTATCAACCCCCGCGATGCCATTATTAAAATTACTTCCACAGCAATTTGTGGTTCAGATTTGCATATTTATAATGGCTACATCCCCACAATGGAAAAAGGTGACATCCTGGGTCATGAATTCATGGGGGAAGTCGTAGAACTTGGAAGTGCAGTTAAAAACGTGAACGTAGGCGATCGCGTCGTTGTTCCCTTCACTATCTCCTGCGGTAACTGCTTTTTTTGCAATCGGGATTTATGGTCGTTGTGCGATAACTCTAACCCCAATGGTTGGTTAGCAGAAAAGCAAATGGGCTATTCGCCATCAGGTCTATTTGGCTACTCTCATTTATTCGGCGGTTATGCCGGTGGTCAAGCTGAGTATGCACGAGTTCCCTTTGCCGATGTCGGCTTGCTGAAAATCCCCGATGGTTTGACGGATGAGCAAGTGCTATTTTTAACAGATGTTTTTCCCACTGGCTATATGGCAGCCGAAAACTGCAACATCCAACCCGGTGATATTGTCGCCGTTTGGGGTTGTGGCCCAGTCGGACAATTCGCAATTAAAAGCGCATATATGCTAGGTGCGGAACGTGTCATCGCCTTTGACCGCATTCCCGAACGTCTGCAAATGGCTAAAGAATACGGCAAAGCAGAAGTTCTCAACTACGAAGAAGTGGATGTCGGCGAAGCACTCAAAGAAATGACTGGCGGGCGTGGCCCCGATGCTTGCATTGATGCAGTCGGAATGGAGGCACACGGCACAGATTTTATGGCGTTGTACGACCAGGTAAAACAAGCTGTACGTCTAGAAACAGACCGCCCAACCGCATTGCGGCAAGTAATTGTGTCTTGTAGAAAAGGTGGTCATGTATCAATTCCGGGTGTGTATGGTGGCTTTGTAGACAAAATGCCGATGGGTGCTGCGATGAACAAGGGCTTAACCTTGAAAATGGGACAAACCCACGTCCATAAGTATCTAAAACCTTTGCTAGAACACATCCAAAACGGTGAAATTGATCCAACTTTTATCATCACCCACAGATTACCTCTAGAACAAGCGCCCCACGGCTACGAAATTTTTAAAGACAAGAAAGATAACTGCATCAAAGTTGTACTCAAACCCTAATTTCATTTGTTTAATATGAGTGATACCACCGTTACGAAAATAGATTCTACCGATTCCCCTAAAGGTAAACTCGGTCAAAAATATCTTGCTTCTGGCAAAGATGTTGCGATGCGTCTTTGGGAAGATGAACAACCAAGCGAAGACAAAGAGCCAAGTTCGCGCGACTATGAAACAGTTGGTTATGTAATTAATGGTCGTGCTGAGTTGCACATTGAAGGACAAACGATTTTGCTAGAGCCTGGTAATTCTTGGGTTGTACCTAAAGGAGCCAGCCACACATACAAAATCTTAGAATCATTCACTGCTGTTGAGGCTACTAGTCCACCGGCTCAAGTTCACGGGCGGGATGAAAATTGAACCACTGTTAACAATTCCAAATTCCAAATTCCAAATTAAAGACATTTCAGACGAACGCGAGTGCGTCTCCAAGAGTTGAGAAGTGCCTTGCGCGGGTTCCCCGCGTTGTGGCAACTGATGCTCCTCCTAAGGGGGGATTTAAACCCCGATGGTTCCTGAGCGTAGCCGTTTTTGAAATATGACAGAAAGTACAAAAACACCAAAATGTATAAATTGCGACTCTAGCCAAGTCAGATATAATTCTACTTTTGGTTTTTACAAATGTGAGAGTTGCTCAACGGTTTGGGGCATGGATGATGACGATCCAGATTATGACGAAGAAGTAGAAGAAGACTGGCAAAAATTGCATGAAGCATATTTTCGTCGTTATCCAAATTAGCCTGATGAGCCGGTTGACTCGCCGGCGAAACGTGAGTTGATCTCACGTCGCGGTCTGGAGTCCAACCCAGACGTACAGCACATACACACAGCAGCTTAGGGCTTTTAGCTAGAAACAAGCTTTTATGGCTTTCTCCCCTTCGCAAGCTCGGCTGCTATGACTGTGCTGTTCCCTCCCTATGTTGCCGCAGTTTGCGCTGCGGCATTGCCTTGAGAGTGAACTAGGCTGTTGTGACCTTCGGGTGATTCGCAGGCATGGCATCAGGGAACAAGACGAAACTGAAGACTTGATGTTAGCAAGTCCTCAGTTTCGGCTTGTTTGCTCACGGATAAGCCCGAAGATCCACGTCAATTTTATTATGAATGTCCGTTTTTGAAGTTGAGCGCTGATGTAGAAGGTATTAAGAATTTACTCGCTCTCAATGCGGACATTGCTTTACTAGAACCAACCGGCAATAACTACAGCAAGCTGTGGGGTACACATTTAGCGCGTGCCGGGGTAGAAGTTCGGCTAGTTGGTCATAAAGAATTGAGGAATTATCGAGCGAATCATCTTGCACTGCCTGATACAGCGCTTCCCGCTATTATGCAATACAATTTTCTCCTTGTCCCTCTCCTAGCATAGCTTTCAGCTTTGAGAATGTACCTCATAGCTGCCGTAAGTGCTGTAAAGATGATGATGCCGATGCTCTAGCGCTTGCCTGTTACTACTTTGATTACAGCCAAGACCCACGCCGATTTGTTCAAATTCGCGATCGCGAAATAGTCAGAATCCGCGAACTAGTTTTGCGGCTGGCACATCTAAATCGCGTTCAGTCTCCGATCATGAATCGTGCGCGGCAGGATTTGGCGTGGCAGTTTCCAGAAGTTGCACTAGTAAAATCCCGGCGGGGTGAATTGGGTGAAGTGCCCTTGCTGTGGGGTTGGCTTGCAGGAGTTCGCAAAAGTTCGCGCTACGACAGCCTCTGAGGGAATCAATATTGTTAGTTTTTTCGATTGGTGCGATCGCGTTTTCCAATCGAGTGATGTTATTATTCAAATCAACATCAGGATGTTCTCGTTGAGTGCGAAGTAAGCTATCTTCTAAACATAAGGCTTGGGCACAAACTTGCAACTCATCGTTATCCCATTCGCCTTTGCGTCCCCGTTTATATTCCACTGGGTAAATTGGATCTGATTCAGCTTCAATCAAATCAGATTTTCCGATGAGTTTGTATTGCTCAGACTTTAGCCAAATTGCCCGAATCTGCCAAGTTTCTCCTCGCTGTACATCGCCTGTTGTGTGGACGCGATCGTGCAAAATTGTACCTTCAATTGTGTATTGATTATCGGTAAATTCGCCTGCACAAAACATCCGCCAACAGCGATGCGGACAATAGGCATATTGATTCAATGCCGCAATTGAAATATATTCGGTTTGGTTCATAACTTAGGTGGTTTTTAAATGATTATTGGAATTATGGAGAATACAGCCGTCGCGTCATTCCCATACCCATTGTTGTTTTTCTTCCGACACCAGTATATAAAGCAAAGTCAGCTAAAGCGTTAATTTGCTTAATTTGTATGGGTTCAATTGCCCCCAAAATCTTGTAGTTAACTTCGCCAAGAATGCCAATAAATTTACTACGAGAGTCTGCTAATATTTCTGTGTGAATGTTGACAAAAGAAGGAAATATTGACTCTATGGCAATCTGAGTAAATTCTATGCTACTGTATTTATTCCACCGCGAAAGTAGGGAATTGAAAACAGATTCTCTGGTAGGAAGGGTAGTATCATACTGTCCTTGACGGAAAGCGGTAGGCGTGGAGAAGCTAAGGTTTATGGAAGAATTGCGATCGCTAGCTTCTTCGTATAATTGAGCATAAGTATTGGCATTTGCCCAAGGTTGAATAGATTGGGGTGTGCCTTGAATGCTGGTAATATACAAGTCAGCCGGGCCAAGATGCCAAAGGCGATTGGGATTAAGATTTAGCCAGAGTTGGGTAAGCTTGCCAAATAGAGTGTCATCTAATAAAGAGATACGCCACCAACAAGGAGTTCCGGCGGGAATGGGTTGTTGATGTGAGTATTGCAAACTACTGCTAGTAGAAATTTTAGATTTACCCCGATCCTGTCCCCTATCTCCTATCCCCTGTCCCTTTATTTGCAGGGGGGAGAGAGTGAAAGCTTTATCTGCGGTGGAATCGTGCAAGCGATCGCCTAATGTGCTATCTACAGAACTAACGAGGGTTAAAAATAGGGCGTGGAGATGTCTACCTGTTAGATATTGTGGTGGAATGGGCGATTGAGGTAGCAAATTCAACACTAAACTATGAGGCATACTTTCTCTTTTTGGTTGTAGACTGAGTGATTCTTGACTCTACAGTAAACTCAGGGATTTCCTGGAGTTCAGCATCACTCAAACTATACTGTTCACAAACTAAACTTAGGCGATTTCCTGGGGTTTTGACAGCGTTAACCGAATGGGTTAAATCACCTTGAAAATAAACTAGAGTATTGAATTGGGGCTTAATTTGCCCAAGTTGGCGTTTGTGCGATCGCAATACCAGTTCTCCCCCTTCCATATCTGCCGGTACGCGCACATAAAGCACACTGACAACCGCAGGCGGTTCAATGGTTTTGGAGTAGGAACGCAAAGAGCGATCGATATGCGGATCGACGCGGGAGCCTTCTTTTAGCTGTAAGGGATTGAGGTAAAAAGCATTACAATTCGGCTGGAGAGCTAAATCTAGGTAAGGTTTGAAGTAGGGAAACTGCTGTTCTACTTGTGCTAATCCAGAACGCTGAAACACTACAGAAAATCCTTTAGTGGCGACAAAATCGCGGTTGAGGTTGTTGATCGCAAAGTAAGGACAAGCTTGGATTTCTCCCCACAAGTTGTTTAGATAATCGCTGGGGAAAGCGTTGGTTTGTTGTTGATAGTGTTTCACAGGGGATAGAGGAGCGATCGCTGAATGTGGTATCTAAAATTTTAAAGACTGTCGAGTGATGATAGTAGTATTCTTTTAAGTGAGAAAAACTACATAAGGAGAAAGGCCAATGAGAATTGATGATTACAATGCAGCAAAGGCACTAACTGAAAAACTTAAAGAGAACTTACCCATTAAAGCACGAGCCGGTAAGGAGTTTTTGAAGACATTAAAGCAAAAAGGAGTAAACGCCGATCCAGACAGAGAATTTGAAATTGATTTCGTTGGCTATTCAGGAGATGAAGGCGGGATTATGTGCGGACTAAAAGAGCCAAATAATCCCGAAAGTAAAGAACAATATGTTTCTTCTATTACTCACCTAAAGATTGATCCTAATCATCCTCTAGCTGCTGAAGTGCAGGCTTACCAACGTCAGCGAATTCGTAAGTTAATGTTGCAAGATTCCAGAGGTTTTAAAGCTGAATTAATGACACTAGAGCCTCGAAAAAATAAAACCCGTAGTAAAGGCTTTGGAAGTAATTAACTCCGAAACCGATATTCTATCCGAACTGGAATTTTTAAGTTTTGAATGCCATCAAATTGATAGTATTGCCCACGCATTTGGACATTCTGAATTAAGCTAACTGGAGGCATATTAACAACATCATAGCTAATCACTTGATTTGTGAACATTACATCTAACGGATTTAATGGATGCGTACAAGTGAATATACCTTCAGAAATTTTATGTTTCGGTAATGGTTCAACCGTGAGTTCAGCCTTGCTCATCCATTTACCCAAACGAATCCACCTTGGTAGTTTGAGTTCTTTTTGAGATATGAGAAAAAACTCAAATTTACTTTCTGCTGCTATTTCCTTTGCTCTGCCAAAACTGGGGATATTTTTCTGAGTTTTCTCCATTTCAACGTGGTAGTTGTTGTTAGCATACTTCCAGGTGTTGAGGATGGAAGAATGATTGAGCGATCGCGCCGGAGTTACGTAAATTCCTTGTTGATTGAGAGGCGTTAAATGCTCCTCATATTTTGGCACTTGTTCTGGACAAAAATAGCGATAGGAATGTTCTTCAGCAACGGTAGTAGAGTAGATTTGGCTATCAACTAAACCCAGTGCATAACAGAGAGCGTAATTGTGAATTATTGGCTCTGTTTCATACAATCGCCCGATTTCACGAGTTGCGTAATAGAGGCTGTCATGAAGTTCTATTTGACAACGGGAAATAAATACCATTACTCTTTCCCCGCTTTAGCAGCAGTTTTCTTCTTACTGATATGCTTTTTGGCATAATCTTTAGCTTCTGCATCAGCCTTCTGCAAAATTGCCTGAATACCTTTCTCACTTCCTGTTAAACTTTTGACTTCATTAATTAGGGATACAAAAGCATCACCAATGAAATCTGTATGAACAATAAACTCGTCAGCCATTAACGCCTCAATAGCATTTTTGGCAGCAGTGGTTACATCATCTTCATCTAGTGGATCGGGTGCATTTAAAGTATTATTAAATTTCATTTGGTCATATATCGCCTGAGTCCAACGCAGGTTACTAGTAATTTCTCCGTCAGCAAATATAACACCAATTAACTCATTTCTAACGCGACCTGTACGGGTTGTTTGCGCTCCATAATGGCGAGTTCGTAAGATGTTATTAAAAACGTAAAGGAAGCTAGCTTCAGTGGGGTCTTTCAAGGTGACAATACTAGGAAAGAAAACTTGCGGTCTAATGTGATCTTGTTGATTAATTCGACTAGTAACTTCACCAGGTTTAGAACCATTTTCACCCTTGGAAGCCATCGTACCATTTTCATAGGGTGCATTGAGAGTAAATGTTTCGTGTGATTCATCAAAAGCTGTTATTGAAAATGCCGTATCTACCACAACTTTTGATTTTTCAGAACCAGAGTCACCAATAGCAAAACCGTAAATGATGCAATCAGGGTTATCCATTGCAAAATTCACGTTGTATTCGCATTCTTCAGCCGTCATCAAGCCATAGTTACGCAGCAATTCCCGACCAACTAAACGCTCTGGAGTAGACTGTTTGCGCTTGAACATTGACAAACGGCTAATTGTAGTTTTGTCTTTAACTCCTGCTCTTACTCGTGCTTTATTCAGTTCTGCATCTGTCTGGAATAAAGGATAAGATTCAGTAATGCGAATGGTCAAGAAATGAACATATTTCCCCATTGGTTTGTAAGGAATCTCAGTTTGAAAGAATTTGGATTCAACAGTTTTTAAAATTGCCATGATTTTCTCCAAATAATTATTCACTACTTGTTTACGTTTCCAGCAAAAATGCTAAGGGTAAATCCCTAATCATTCTCGTTATCTATTTCCACAGACTTTTCATTTCTTCCTGCATTTTCTTTGTCATCTTCAAGACGATAAATAAATTCACAGGTATCTCGAATTAAGTTGAGTTGACGGCCTGCCAAACGAGCGCGATCGCCTGCAAATGCGTTATCAAATACCTCAACTACAAAATACTTGGCAAAATCTAGAACAGCTTGCCGTTCTTCTTCTCGTTTGCTCATGATCCAACGTCCTTCAGCAGTAGAAGAATGAACGCGATCCATGAGTTTAAAAACTTCTGCTGCAACAGCCACAACTAATGTTTCTCCCTGAAACACACTTGACTCAGCTTTGAGTATAGTTTCAGCCGCAATATCAACTGGTTTCAACACAGCATTAGACTTAGGATTATAACGCTTATTAGCTCGGTAAAATCTGCGATATAAATCTGTTAATTTCTTAGGATGATTCAGACTTGATGCTTCTCCCACAATTAATTGCTCCATATTAGTGTCATATTTCACATAAGGGTCAAAACAAGGATAAAAATGATAAGCATAAAGCCGGATTTTTTCAATCCGTGCTGTTTCCGATCCCTGGTTACGCACCCAGCGATTGAGATAAGAAAAGACGTACAACGGACTGGTTTCAAAATCTTTAGCCAGTTCTGTAAATCTCCCCCAGTTGGCATCGTAACCAGACTTACCCTGTCGCGCATTCACATCTAAATGAATGGCGTAAGCGGCGGTAAGCACATTTAAAGGTGCTGGGTATTGAATACCGTTTTCGTTCCAGCCTTCGAGAATGTAGTCAAGACGGAAGCGATCGCGCCTTACTAAAGCCCGAAAAGCATGAGGCGCACTATCAAGGAAAACGCTTTCCTCAAATTCAGCCCCATCATTAAAAGGTGGAATCGGCGACTCAGAAACCACAGTTTTAACATCTAAAATCATCGGAAAAGCAAACGCTAACCAAGTTGGCATTACCCAAGATTCTGTATCAGTGCTGTCTCTTCCTGGCGGGAGTGCCATGAAGTAAAATGTTAAAGGCTGGTCTTCAGGATAGGAAAGCTTAAAGGTGCGATCCTTGTCACGCTGGAGGTTTTCATCAATTAAAAAACTATCTACACTTTGATAGCGATCGCGCCCCAAATCTGCCTGTAAATCCTTACTGATAAAATGATTGCGAATGCTGGTATCAAAGCGAGTTTGAGCAATACCATTGTATGCTTTCTGCAAAAACTTATTAGTCTCTGGAGTAAAGTAATAAGTAGGATAAAAGTAGAGATAGCGATATTTGCCATCTTCAAATCGCTTACCCACAGCTTGAGTTTGATTCATCAAGATTTGCCTCAGCATCATCTCCACACCTGCAATACTGGAGATATTGCGTTTAGCGTTAGAACCTCCTAACATTTGCTTGTTTGTATAAACTTGAGGCGTAAATAAAACTGCTGATTCCATTTGCTCAGTAACCGTGTAAGCAGAATGAGAAATTGAGCAGATTAATTGTTTCCCTCGCCCTGCTTTTTTCGCAGCATTGTAGTTTGCCAACTCCTTAAAAAAGATTTCAGCTTGGTCGGTAGCTGATTTTTGTCGCGTTTCGGTCGGAAGCATAATCACGCGCTCACACCAATCCCTTAAATCTTTCCATTCATCAGGCAGAGTGTATTGATCAATGATTGGTTCAATAACTTCTATCCATCGATTAACAAGACTTTGACAAATTTCACGAACGTCCTCTTGTCCTGGATTACGTTTAAGGTATTGCGTTGCAATATAATACCAGTCATACGCGATGCCTCCGGTATCCTTAAGTTGCTGAAGTGCAATAATTTCAGATTTATACTCAGATAAATCAAGAAAATCAACAGCTATCTCTGTAAGATTAATAGTTGGAATTGGAGGGAGTTCTTTGTTATTTTTAATTAGGGCTTTAACTCTGTCCAGATACTCTTTCCAAAACTTTCCAGTTATTAAAGCTCCTAGTTCTGCCAAATGATCTATACGAATATCTTCCGCAAAATCGATTTCGATATTCTTAGCTAAAACACCTTTACGCTGGAATTGAGCCAAATTAGTAGCTTTATCTGCTGCCTTGCTGGTTTTTACTTTACTCGGTACTGCATCGACGGTAAACTGCATTAAGCCTTTGATGTCGAGAAAGAGATTGTAATAGTCGGCATACTTCATCCCAATATTTCCACGGCTGAAGCCAACTTTTCGGAGTTGAAGTTGGTAAGCGCAGAGTTGTTTTATTGTGTTAATAATGCGATCATCTAATCCTTCTCTACTAATTTTTGGAGCATCTTTTCGAGCTAAATAAATAACTCCTGTGGGTAGGTAAAGCAGTCTTTTATAGTGAGTTTTATCCTCAGTATTGAGGCTAGTGTGTGCTTCCATCAAAGCATTATTAACAACGTTAGTTAATACACCACGGTTTTCAGCAATGCTGTGATAGGTAAATTTCAATTGCCCATCACTGAGGCTGTGGAGAATTCCATTTAATGCTTGGTGTTCTGCATCTTGAGGATGTTTAATAACTGAGGAAAGTAAATCAGCTAAACAAGTTAAATCAGCAAGACATATCAGGATATAATCATCAATTATTGGCTGTAAACCATGCTCAGAAACATTGAGATTTGTATCATTTCGACGCTGAGTATTGTAGGCAATAAATAACAAATCATCTCGATATTCTTGCCATGCTGTTGGTTCATCAGGACTAACAAATTTATCAAGAGCTAATTCACAGACTATAACATCTATAATTTCGCGGTGGGCATCTACAGATAACTTGCGAATGTCTTGTTCTTTATCTTGACTAATTGCTTTATAATTATCTGGCATTTTAGGAAATAGCCGATAATCAAACTTTTCAAAATCATGTAAAATAAAGCCAGCAATTAATAACCGTCTTTCTTGTTGTTGAATTACCCTTTTTGCAGTGGTATCAAGTTTATTTAGACAACGTTCTATTAAATTAGCTGGTAGTAACCCATTGAGTAAATGAGTATTTAAAGATTGATCAACTGCATTTCTTCGGTCAAGTTTTTTCGGCTCTTTTATTCTGTGACTTTTCCCTAAATTATTTCTGTGGAAATTGTCTATCTCCTTTTCTCTCTTTTCATCGAAATAATCAAAAAACTTGCCACCTTTTGCTGTAACTCCAACTGCTACCCGTAGAAGATTGGGTAAAACGTAATCACTAAATTCCTGCATAATTAAATCATCGTCATTTTCTGATTTAATCGCATCTTTTAGTAACTTGAGGGTTAAGAGTTCTGCTGATTGTGTTTCGACTTTTAGATTAGATGTTTCTTGAAAGTCAGAATCATCTCCAGACATCCAATCATCATCTGATAGTTCTGCGGTTGAATCATTTTCTGTTTCTGCTTCTAAAAGTGATAATTGTTGATATTTATCTGATTTTTTACTTTTTTTCGCCATCTTCTTTATTAAATGAAATTAAATAAGATTTGAGTTCTCCAGCATTATTGCTAATCTTCAACATTCATTCAAATCCTTCTAGCAATCTAGCAACTTGTTCTGGATCTGGAAGCTGATTTTTTAGTTCTTGCGGTAGTTTAGAAACTATTTGGTAGGTTGCAACACCAATTGGTTTATTAGATTCCTTTAGTGCATATTCCACAATAGTTCTCTGTTTTGATTTACAAAGAATAATGCCAATAGAAGGATTTTCTTCTGGTAGCTTTACCGTATTATCTAAAACAGCTAAATAAAACTGCATTTTGCCAACATATTCAGGTAAAAACTTACCAATTTTTAATTCTATTGCCACCAGACATTTTAAACGGCGATGATATAATAGGATATCTATAAAATATTCTTCATCATCAACTTCTAAACGATATTGGCTACCAATAAAGGTAAATATTCCACCCATTTCTTGTAAGAAAGGTTGAACTTTTGCTAAAATTGACTCTTCTAGCTGTCGTTCGCTGTGTTCATCTCCCAATTCTAAAAAATCAAAAGTATATTCATCTTTAACTGCTAGCTTTAATTGGTTACGTATCTCTGCTGAGATGCTTTGATCAAAATTAGTTTGATTGAGCAGAGTTTTTTCATAAGTTTGATTTTCAATTTGGTGAATTAAAACGTTTTTTGTCCAGCCAAACTTCCGAGTCATTCTAACGTAAAATTCTCGTTCTAAGTCATCTTTACACTTTTCTAAAATGACTAAATTGTGAGTCCATCCAATTTCTGCAACCAATGGTTGCAGTTTTTCCTTTTGGCTATATGTGACGTAAAAGTTCCGCATATTCCAGATATTTCGGGCGGAAAATCCACTAATACCAGGAAACTCTGCTTGTAAGTCTTTTGCTAGCTTTTCTACTACCGATTTACCCCAACTAGCATCCTGTTGTTTGATAACAATCATCTGCCCAATATCCCAATACAGGCTAATCATTTCCCGATTAACTGCCTTTAATGCTTCGTACTGGGCTGAACGAATCCGTTGTTGTACTTCCATAAGTAGATGTGTGTAATCGTCAGAAATAGAATTACTCATAATGACAATATTTCAATCTCGCAAGTCAAAGTCCTTGTTCTCTTCTAGTTCCTGATTTCTGCCAATTAGATACTCAAATTGACTAACTTTTCTGAATAAAAATTCGATTGATTCCTCGTTTTCTTGAATTCGATTGTCGTGGTCTGAGAGTCGATTATCTTGAATAAGATTGTGCTGCTGCTGCGCTTTAATGCGATCAATCAGATCATTGATGACATAACGGAGTTGGTCTAAGGAGTCAGAGTTTTGGCTTTGCATCTAAGCTTTTCCTGGTTTAAAGGATTACATTAGAGCCTAGCATACATACTGGTTTTTATTTATACAAGCGATTTTAGCTGAAAAATGCTTAATTAAAGTTTATCTGTGAATAATGATTCTGTAACCATTAATAAACCAGACTGTGTGAATGCCTCTTTCGTGCTATCCTTGGCTTGTAGGGTCTTAAAATAATCCCTTCTCAGGGATTGAAACACAGATTCATCATTCACTGATGCTGACTCTACACTGCTAAAAAAGCAGTTTAATCCCTATTAGGGATCTCAACATGGCGTTATCCATATTTCATCCCCTTTACTCTTGAACCAATCTCTCAAGGTATCTAGCAATAGTGCAGACTGACCGAAGGCAATGCAGTATGGTGGTGTATTATCTAAAACACTATATTGGTCACGGTCACTAATTGGGTAAATCTGAAAGTGCATTGGCAATCGTCCTTGCGGACGTACTATCTCTAAAGGAAAAGGCAGCAGATAACTAACTAATGCCTGTTTCTTCAATTGCTTGTTAATTTCACTAACCCAATAGTTTGCAGGTTGCCAAACCTGAATACCTAACAACACCTGCACATCCCAAGTATCAGCAAAGGGTTTCAAGTCCCCAGGATAAGTAAATTTCCAATCTAGTCTTTCTTCTCGATAACGAAGTAATTTCATAAATCCTAAACAGTTTTTAAATCTGCCTTTGGGAATAGTTGTATCTGTGCGTTCTGCTATCGCTTGTCGCAGTCTTTCAAATTCTGTCCCCTTCATCGGTTCAATTTCCAAGTTGCTGAGAATTCCAGGTAAATCGTAGGTTTTGAATTTATCCGCCTCATTTTGCTCTTTATCATCATAAATTCCGCACAGTAAAGGACTCTTACCCCGAAAACTCACAGCCTCTTCTAAAATAGGATTTCCCTTATCTGTTCGTGAAAGTTCGTGCCATTTTTCTTCCCATTCTCTGCTACGGACAAACGCTGCTTTAAGACTGGCTTTTCTTTTATCAGTGCTGAAAACTATCTCACAATCATTCTTTAGTGCTTCCTGACTACCTGCTGCATATTGCTGTTTAATATTAGGATGTCCTAACTGTCGAACCAGTCGCATAGATTGAACAACACCCCATTTAAAGTAATAGCCTGTAAAATCATTAATTTTGCGGTATTTATCCCTAATTTGATCGTGAAAAAATGGACGTTCATAAACTTCGCCTGGCTTCAATGGTGGTGCTTCATCCTTCTCATCTTTTTCAAAAAGCTTTTTCACCAAAAATTTAGGAACAAGTGCATAAGCAGTAAAGTTAGTAAAATTAATCTGCTGTCCGTCACGTTCATAACGATCATGTCGTCCCAGTCTGCCTAAACGCTGGATAAAATTACCCGCATCTGCTGATTCAAAAAACAAGAAATTGATTTTGAAATCAACACCCACATCAATAGTGCTAGTTCCCAAAACTAAATCAGCATCAGAGGATTCTTCTTTGGTTTTTTTCCCAGATAAACCAGTATTTTCTTTAACTGTGAAATTATACGGCTGGAGAAAAGTTTTTAAAAAATCAGTTAACCGCTTCACAGCAGCAATGGAGTTAAGAATAATTGCACCTTTGCTACCTGGATGCTTTTGCAAATGACTTAAAATCAATTCTGAATTATTTTTTAACCAAGTTTCAGACGCTTTGGATGTAGATTCTAAATCGATAAATTGCAATGATATTTCCCACGTAACTTTTCGCCAACCTTGGGTTTCTAGCTGCTGAGACTCAGCAATGGTATCAGGAAATTGATACTTGGGGTCTTTTTCTTCTATTGGGTTGACGGGGTGACAGCGAAAACCTACTAATTTAAGTCTCTCAATTAATTGCGGATTTGGTGTAGCAGAAATAAATAAAAACTTTTTACGGCTGTTGGTGTGACGAATCAATAGCATTGTGTTGATTACACTAGCGATTTGTGGTGCTTGAAATACGTGGAACTCATCAAAAATAATGAGATTAAACCTCTTATCAATTCGATTCCAAAGTTTATCAGGATTATCTTTGAACAATAAATATGCACCATAATGTAGATAGTGAAAAATATCAGGGTTGGTAAGCAAAATATCCGATTGTGCAGTTCGAGTTTCTAAGGCTGCGCCTTTTTTCAAATTTTCTTCTTCAGCATAAATTTCTAATTCTTGTCCACTTAATCTATTAACGCGCGGTTTATGTTCAGGCTGAAATTGCTCAATGTATCCTTTAATTTGCTTTTCTTGATCTCTAGCGAGTTCGTTTGTGGGATATAGCCCTAAAACTGGAGAGTGTCTTTGCAAAATATCCAGGTATCCGGCGAGACTTTTACCATCACCAGTCATCGCAGTGTTGAATACTACATCAATATCTTGACGACGCAACGCCTTCAAAGTTTCTGCTTGATGCCAAGAAAGCAACCAATCTTTAGGTAATTTAACCTCGTCAGGTGTCGGCACAGTTTGCGAGTAAACAGGCTTGAGAGTAATCTTGCATGGTTCGTTAGTATTCACTTTTTTGATTCCTTTTGCAATCCTAAAGGAATTTCTACATAGCTATCTCTTGTCATCTCCGCAACGTATGCAATACAGGCTAGGATATCTTCTTGTTCCAAACCGGGATATTCTTGCAAAATTGTCTCTATTTTTTCTCCACTTGCAAGAAGGTCGAGAATTAAACTAACCCAAATGCGATGACCTTTAATACAAGGTTTACCGAAACAAATATTTAGATCAATGGAAATTCGAGATAGTAAATCGTTCTTAGTCATTGAAACTTCTCCAAATTTGTCGTAATTCTTCTCAATGAATCCTCTTCTCCTAATTCTATATTCGGACTTACACTTAAATAGTGTCCGCAACTGGTTGTTAAAAACTATATTGGCACGCAAAATAGAAGTTGACAAGAGAGTACAAGTATAAAGTATACGGACATTTTTAATGAGTCGAAAAGGTCAATCTATTACACTGTCGATATCAGAACGTGATAAAGCCGAGCTAGAAGCGATCGCTCGTGAATTCGGTATGATGTGGGGAGAAGAGCCTAACATCTCTAAGTTAATTAAAGCGATCGCTCAACGTCAGTTACTCATCGGTAACAATAACGATTGGAAAGAACCACGAATCAGGGCATTACATCGCTGTATCAATGCTTTGACAGACATCGGGCAAATTGAACAAGCCCAAATCATTGCAAACTTACTTCTCGAACGCAGCGAACTATCATTACCGTTGCGAGGCGAAATCGAACGTTTCTTAGAGAATTTGCCCCCAGCTTGGCGCTTAGAAATAGACCGCTATATCTTACGCGAACAGCCCTTTCAGCTTTCTTATCAAGATGCGAGACAACAAGTACTTAATTTTACCGTTCGCTACGCCAAAGTTACACCCCACGAAAAGCGGCAATATCTTGATTGCTGGTGCGAAGAAACAGAAGGAAACTTTGATATCCCAGAACTTGTTCACAACTGGAGTTTGCGATTAGACAGGATTACAGAAGCTGCTATTATGCCAATTTCTGGTGAGTGGCGAGCTAATTTGGCTGAAATAGAAGTGGAAATGCATTTATTTGCTGGCTTGGCTTTTGCCTATCAAGCTAAACCAGAAGACAATATTAATGAGTGGCTACCAGATAAAGCGCGAGTCCGGCGAGTTGTCAGGCGAGTATCTAGTACATTTTGGTTTAGCCGCGAAGTTATGCAATATGCACCAGATTGTGTAGTGATATTACCAGAGAATCTGCGCGATCGCCTTAAACAAAAACTCCTCACCCTCTGTCAGTTATACGATATCGAAACCAGAAGTTAACTGGTGCCGTCGCCATAACAAAATTAATTTCAGAAATACTCAGCGCTACTCTGCGCTGACTCCGCGTTCTTCTGCGTTTAAAAACTCTCCGAATTAATGCACAACCCTACTAAGTTTTATTCACCGCAAAATCTGGTCAATCATCCGGTTGGCTTGGGAATCATAACCACCCCCAAATAAGTTGAAGTGATTCAAAATGTGATACAGGTTATAGAGCGTTTTTCTCTGCTCATAGCCTGCATCTAACGGAAATACCTCGTTGTAACCTTTGTAAAAAGCTGCGGGGAAACCACCAAATAATTCTGTCATGGCGATATCAACTTCTCTATCCGCAAAATAAGTTGCTGGATCAAATATCACTGGTTCCCCCGACACAGTACACCCAGCATTTCCGCCCCATAAGTCGCCATGTACTAAGGAAGGTTGCACCTGATGATCCGCCAATAGTTCAGGGATAGCTGCTAGTAATTTGTCTTGCTGAGGAAAATTACCTCCCCGTCGCCTTGCCAACTGAAATTGATAACCCAGGCGATGTTTAATATAAAATTCCGTCCAGTCTGCTGTCCAAGTATTGATTTGCGGCGTGGAACCAATGGTATTGTTAATTTTCCAACCAAAACCTTGACTGCTGCTAGCTTTATGCATCGCCGCTAACTTGCGCCCCATTTCTTGCCATCGCGGAGCGTCTCGTAGAGAAGAGTTGCTGTTACCGCTACCAAGTTCCAACCATTCCAAAACGATGTAGCTAGAATTATCAGCAGTACCCCAGCAAATTGGTTTGGGAATGCGAATACTACCTGTTGCTAGCATTTCCTCTAAACCCAACGCCTCAGCTTCAAACATCGCAACTTGGGATGCAAGGTTTTGTTTGACGAAGTAGGTTCTCTCACCATTAGAGACAGCATAACCTTGGTTGATGCACCCGCCACCAACCGATCGCCGTTGCTGACTCTGAAATTTTTCGCCCGTCACCTGGCTAATATGGGTGTCGATTTGAGTCCACATGATTAAATTGGGGAGTAGGAGATTGCCTATTGCATCAAGGGTATATTTAAAGTCCGAGAATATTGTACCCGTGACATTCTTCGTTATTCGTTATCACTTGGGTTACAGCAGATTGCGCTCTAATCGAATACACGTAGAGACGTAGCACTGCTACGTCTCTACAAGGTTTCGGGTTTTATATATGTACTTCATTTACCTGAAATCTGCTGTAAGCGATCGCGTCTATCATATTGCCGTCCTGTAGTTAATGGTGTCGTCAAATATCTGTTGGTGACAAATAATATTAATTGTTGGGTTTTACTTCACAGGACTAATCGACTTGACGATTCTGAAGTGCTGCTATTCATTGCGGCAGAGCCACAAGTTTTGAGGTGTCAGCCCCCCGTTAGGTATTCCCAGTCAGAGACTGGGAACGAGACATTGGAGAGAGAATTTTTTTTGGAATTACCTTAGACCAGATGTTGCAAGCGACTCAGACGTTCTGAGTAACTTTTCATCACCTCTAAGGCAAACATAGGTGTTTCCTGAACGGCAAAGAAAAACCTTTCCTCATCAAGGAAAACCAGTTTGCTATCCACCTTGGCAATAGCTGTGTAAGTTCTATTTTTTACTCCTACAAGTACCCCGGCACCAAAAACTTCGCCCGTTTCAATGGTTTCTATAATTTTGCCATTGACTAATATATCTACCTCTCCTTCGAGAATGCCATATATCTCATCACCAGGCTGTCCTTCTTCAAAGATGACTTGTCCTGCTGAAAATGCTTTAGGATCGGGTTGTTTTTGAAAGATACTAATTGTTACCACAGGACTTAGCATTAGAGCAACCCCAAAATTCTTTGTTTTTAAACGAAATTTTTGGATAGGCAATAGGCGAACCCAGAAAATTGTACTACTTTCTGTTGATTAACTCTCAACCTCTGCAAAATTCCTGATTGTCTAGAGCAAAAAAGACTTCTAAACCAATATCTATCTTGAAACCTGTAGTTTTTCCCTGATGAAAAGGATTTGCCCTCATCCCCCAACCCCTTCTCCCATATATGGGAGAAGGAAAGCCAGAATTTCAAAGTCCCTCTCCCAGACATGGGAGAGGGATTTAGGGTGAGGGCAAAAACTACGGTTCTCAACTTAGATGAGGTTTAAGAAGGTTTTACGTAGTAAAACCGTCCCTCTCCGAGTCGGAGAGGGAAAGACTTGAACTAAAGGAGAGGTTTATTGAAAGGAGAATAAAATAGCAAATTTTGGTTTTCATGTCATCTTCTATAATTAATAAAACCTGCACACCTAATTTTAGGCATGAGACTGTGACCGAATCAGGAAGTTACAAAGATACTGTCAACCTACCCAAGACTAACTTTGATATGCGGGCAAACGCCATCAAGCGTGAGCCGGAAATCCAGAAATTTTGGGAAGAAAATAAAATCTACGATCGCCTCTTTGAAAATAACCCCGGCGAATTATTTATACTGCACGATGGGCCTCCCTATGCTAATGGCTCACTCCATATTGGTCATGCTTTAAATAAAATTCTCAAAGATATTATTAACCGCTACCAACTGCTACAAGGTCGTAAAGTTCGCTACGTTCCTGGTTGGGATTGTCACGGATTACCAATTGAGTTAAAAGTTTTGCAGAACATGAAGTCAGCAGAACGGCAAAATTTAACGCCTTTACAACTACGGCAAAAAGCGAAAGAATTTGCTTTAGTTACTGTAGATAACCAGCGTCAAAATTTTAAACGCTACGGTATTTGGGGTGATTGGGATAACCCTTATCTAACTCTGAAACCGGCTTATGAAGCAGCTCAAATTGGCGTGTTTGGTCAGATGTTCTTAAAAGGTTACATTTATCGTGGTTTGAAACCTGTTCACTGGAGTCCCAGTTCTAAAACTGCTTTGGCGGAAGCTGAGTTGGAATATCCTGAAGGTCACGTTTCCCGCAGTATCTATGCAGCTTTTCCAATCACTGGTTTGGCGGAAGCTGTAAAACCACTGTTGGCGGAATATCAGTCAGATTTGGGTGTGGCTATCTGGACAACTACACCTTGGACAATTCCAGCGAATTTGGCGGTGGCGGTGAATGCAGATTTGAATTATGCAGTGGTGGAAGTTTCACCTTCAGAAGCAAAGGCGCAGAGTAATTTCAAATACCTCATCGTTGCAGCTGATTTAGTCGAACGTTTATCTTCAACCTTGGGAGTTGAGTTAACTCTTCATACCACCTTTAAGGGTAATGATTTAGAACATACTACTTACCGTCATCCTCTATATAACCGGGAAAGTCCGATTGTTGTGGGCGGTGATTACATTACGACTGAATCGGGTACTGGGTTGGTACATACAGCCCCCGGTCATGGTCAAGAAGACTACATCGTTGGTCAGCGCTACGGTTTGCCTATCCTTGCGCCAGTGGATGACAATGGCAATTTTACCGAAGAAGCGGGAGAGTTTGAGGGGTTGAATGTGCTGGGTGATGGGAATCAAGCGGTAATTGATGCCTTAAATGCGGCTGGTTCTTTGTTGAAAGAAGAAGCATATCCCCACAAGTACCCTTATGATTGGCGGACGAAAAAGCCAACGATTTTCCGCGCCACTGAACAATGGTTTGCTTCGGTGGAAGGATTTCGGGAAGAAGCGTTAAAGGCGATCGCCACGGTAAAATGGATTCCAGCCCAAGGTGAAAATCGGATCACGCCAATGGTGGCGGAACGTTCCGATTGGTGTATCTCTCGTCAACGCGCTTGGGGTGTACCCATTCCCGTTTTTTACGACGAAGCCACCGGGGAAGTACTGCTGAATGAAGAAATTATCAACCACGTCCAAGGAATTATTGCAGAAAAAGGTTCTGATGCTTGGTGGGAACTTTCAGTTGAAGAGCTATTACCGGAATCTTATCGTCATAATGGTAAGTCGTACCGCAGAGGTACAGACACAATGGATGTATGGTTTGATTCTGGCTCATCTTGGGCATCTGTTGTCCAACAGCGTCCAGAGTTACGATACCCTGCTGATATATATTTGGAAGGTTCCGACCAACATCGTGGTTGGTTCCAGTCAAGCTTGCTCACCAGTGTAGCGGTAAATGATGTTGCACCTTACAAAACTGTGCTAACTCACGGCTTCGCTTTGGATGAACAAGGGCGGAAGATGAGTAAGTCAGAAGGAAATGTGGTTGATCCAAATATAATCATTGAAGGCGGGAAAAATCAAAAAGTAGAACCGGCTTATGGTGCAGATGTATTGCGATTGTGGGTATCATCGGTAGATTACTCCGGCGATGTCCGCATTGGTAAAAACATCATCAAGCAGATGAATGATGTTAGAGGCAAAATTCGCAATACGGCGCGGTTTTTGTTGGGTAGCTTGGATGATTTTGACCCAGAAAAAGATACAGTCCCCTTCGAGGAGTTGCCCGAACTTGACCGTTATATGCTGCACCGCATCAGCGAGGTATTTGAGGAAGTAACCGAAGCCTTTGAGAGTTTCCAATTCTTCCGCTTTTTCCAAACGGTGCAGAATTTCTGCGTGGTGGATTTATCCAACTTTTATTTAGATGTTGCCAAAGATAGGTTATACATCAGTGCAAAGGATGCTTTCCGCCGTCGCAGTTGTCAAACAGTGCTGAAGATAGCCTTAGATAATTTAGCACGAGCGATCGCACCAGTATTATCCCACACCGCCGAAGATATCTGGCAATATCTCCCTTACAAAACACCTTACAAATCAGTGTTTGAAGCCGGTTGGGTGCAAGTAGAAGAAAAATGGCGTAATCCAGAGTTAGCGGAATTTTGGTCAGCGCTGCGACAACTTCGCACCGATGTTAATAAGGTGTTAGAACAAGCCAGGATAGAAAAACTCATTGGTTCTTCTCTGGAAGCGAAAGCTTTGATTTATATACCTCACAAACAATTAGGCGATGCTATCAAAGCCTTTAACCCAGTTAAGGGTAACGGTATTGACGAACTGCGGTATTTATTGCTGACTTCCCAAGTGGAATTATTAGATTCTGCTCAAGGGTTGCAAGGATTAGAATACACAGCGCAGACGGAAGACTGGGGAATTGGAGTGGTGAAAGCAGATGGTGAAAAGTGCGATCGCTGTTGGAACTACTCTACCCATGTGGGAGAATCAGCAGAACATCCCTTAATTTGCGAACGTTGTGTTGCAGCCTTAGCCGGAGAGTTTTAACAGAATAAAACTCATAACTCTTGTGGGGTGGGCATCTTGCCCGCCCAAATTAGACATCTCCAGAAATTAAATTAAATATGCGTTATCCAGAGACGTAGCATTGCTACGTCTCTATATTCATTGTCGGAGATGTCTTTTTTTAAATTGGTATAAAATTCAAAATTACTCAGTGGTTTTTGCATATTGACTAGATTTTTGCTCTGAATTCTTCAAACGTGTCGCCTGACTTTTGCGGATGCGATCGCTTTTGCGAACAGCACCCGCCATTTCATATTCACGGCTGTCTTTGCCGTATTTGAAAGCAACTCCAATCAGCATTTTCTCAACCAAGTCATTTAAATTTTTGTCTAATTCATCCATTTCAGTTCTAGAAGAGTTAATCACGGCTAGAGCAGTATTATAAGCATCTATCTTGCTACGGTACTGCTCAATTAGTTGTGTCACGTTTTGCAAGTTGCGAATATCCCCAAAATCCATACTCGGATCAATCGCTTTAAATCCTGCCAGTCTTAATTCAGCTTTTTCTAAAACGCGGTATGTACGTTTTTGAGCAGTCATAAATGTATCCTTTTTATTGCCTTAGAGCTAGTTTGCCTTAGTAAAGCTCTATCTCAGTTCAGTAAAATCCTCATTTAACAGTATTAAATATGTCGAAAATACCAGTATTTATCACAAAAATTATGCTTTTGTTGATGAAACAGTTGCTTTTGTTAATGAAACAGTTGCTTTTGTTGATGAAACAGTCGCTTTTGTTAATTAAACAGTCGCTTTTGTTGATGAAACAGTTGCTTTTGTTAATGAAACAGTTGCTTTTGTTGATGAAAACGTTGCACCAAGAGATACGATGATAAGGCATCAGACGCAATTTATCGCGTCTTTGTAATTTAGAGTTTTCATCAAAAAACCTTAGCCAAATCGTATTGCTGCATAGCCGCGATTTGTAATCGCCAGGGCTAAAAATTATGGAATTTAGAACAAAGTCCGTGTATTAATAAGTTAGATAGCAAACACATAGTCAAAGGCAGTATATGATACTTGAGACTGCGGCGATCGCAATTGGTTCTGTAATAGCCACCAAAGCCTTAGAAAAAACGGGTGAAAAGGTAGGCGAAGCTTTATGGGATAAGACTGGCAAGTTTCTTGTCACCCTGAAAAAACAGTCTCCCCATACTGTAGTAGCTATAGAGAAAGCCCCAGACCAACCACTCGATTATGGCAAGGCTGTATTAGAGGTGCAATCTGCGGCTCAAACTAATCCTGAAGTGGCTCAAGCTGTACAGGAATTGGCAGAAGCAGCTAAAGCAGAACCAAATCCTAAATTCGCAGAAATTCTGGCTATGCCTAACTTAGAGAAATTGGCAGATAAAATTGGTCAGGTAGTTATGCCAGGTGGGACAGGTAATATTCAAAATCAGTCTTTTTAGGTGATTTCCGAGAAAGAAAATACCTGTGTTGGCGAGTTTCGACTTCGCTCAACTCTCGATCTTTCAGTTGGTTGAGCGAAGTCGAAACCAACGACGGCGGTATATTTATTCCTGTAAATTACTATATATGCCTGAAGACTCTGGCAAGTTTGCTGACAAAGTTGGCGTTTACGCCGCCCTCGGTTCTCAAGTTAATATTGGGACTCAAATTATTGAAGGGCAGAAACAGCTAACTCCCAGAAAATCTATTTCTTATCGCGGTTCTGTCAATTTTGTCGGGCGAGAAACCGAGCTGACAATGGTGCATGAAAACTTGCAGCCAGGAAATTATGTAGCAATAGCGGGAATGGGTGGCGTAGGTAAAACTGAACTAGCCACCCAATACGCCAGACGATACGAACAAGATTATGGGGGAATTGCTTGGTTTAACGACAGAGAAAATAATCTCGCCGCCGAAGTTTTAGAGTTTTTCTGGTTGCAGTTTGGTTTAGAGATTCCCCAAGAATTAGGAGGAAACTTTTTAAGCCTTAAACAACAAGTCGCCTGGTGTTGGTCTAGATATCCCGACTCTCCCTTGCCGATTTTAATCGTCTTTGATGACGTAACCGACCTAGCTAACCTTAGCGAAGTCGTACCCAAGAAGGATAACCGCTTTCGAGTCTTAGTTACTACTCGACTGCGAAATTTAGACGCAAATTTTATTCAAGAGATTGCCTTAGATGTTCTCTCGCCCCAAAAAGAACCAGGCAAAGCCTTAGAACTATTAAAACGACTGCTGAGGAAAACAGATAGGCGAGTTGAAAATCAACCACAAGCCGCAACAGCAATATGTGAATTTCTAGAATATTTGCCCTTGGGCATAGAATTAGTGGGAGGCTATTTAGTACGCGACCCGGACATATCTTTAAATATCATGTTTGGGCGATTGCAAGAACGTAAATTAGCAGAAGCAGCTTTACAAGACCGGAAAAATCTCAACTCAACTCAACTAGGAGTCAAAGCCGCTTTTGCTTTAACTTGGTCAGAACTCGACCCACTGGCGCAACAACTAGGAATATTTTTGAGTTTATTTTCTCCCGTACAGATTCTTTGGGATTTAGTTCTTTGGGTAGCGACAGGTGGAGGGGAAACAGAAAATCAGGAACAAAAACAGCTAACTTGGTCAGAAGATGAATTAAACGCAGCTAAAAACCAACTCTACGGGTGCAACTTGCTGCAACTCTTAGAAGGAAGAACAGGATGTTATAAAATTCATGCCTTGGTGCGGTGGTTTTTGCAAGGGCAGTTAGCCGATGCTGGCGAGATGAAATCAGTTTTGGAAACAACCTTCGCTACTGCGATGATAACCAAAGCTCAAATCCTTCCTGATTCTGCCACTTCTGAGCAGATTGAAAGCATCAGAGATATCGTTCCCCATCTGGAAGACCTGGGTAAACGTATAATTGCAGAGATAAAAGAACCAAAAGAGGCAGAGATAATTTCTCTAGCATCAGTTCCCAATGATGAAGTAATTTGGGTATTTTTAGGGGTAGGAAGATTTTACGAAGGACAAGGACTATATAAATTAGCAGAACCTTGGCGTGAAGATTGTGTAAAAGTTTCCCAATCTTTATTTAGTGGAGACCATCCCGATGTAGCTGGTAGCTTGAACAATTTAGCTTCCCTCTACGATAGCCAAGGACGGTACAGCGATGCCGAACCTCTGTTGATTGAAGCCCTGGCAATGACAAAGCGCCTGTTTGCTGGGGACCATCCCGATGTAGCTGGTAGCTTGAACAATTTAGCTTACCTCTACGATAGCCAAGGACGGTACAGCGATGCCGAACCTCTGTACATTGAAGCCCTGGCAATGACAAAGCGCCTGTTTACTGGGGAGCATCCCGATGTAGCTACTAGCTTGAACAATTTAGCTTACCTCTACGATAGCCAAGGACGGTACAGCGATGCCGAACCTCTGTACATTGAAGCCCTGGCAATGAGAAAGCGCCTGTTTGCTGGGGACCATCCCAATGTAGCTACTAGCTTGAACAATTTAGCTTCCCTCTACGATAGCCAAGGACGGTACAGCGATGCCGAACCTCTGTACATTGAAGCCCTGGCAATGAGAAAGCGCCTGTTTGCTGGGGACCATCCCA
>NZ_JBALEA010000012.1:0-13523 GCF_036917135.1 Nostoc sp.
TAACAGTGAGTACAAAAACATCACTGACTTTAGCAAAAGCAGTATCTGTGGCGGTAAGTTTAATGCTTAAGCTACCCACATCTGCATTTAAGGGAGTACCACTAAAGGTTTTAGTCGTAGCATTGAAGCTTAACCAACTTGGTAGTGGGGTGCCGTTTTCCAAGGTGGCTGTGTAGGTGAGAGTGTCGCCGGCATCGACATCCCGAAAGGTGTTGTCTGGGATAATCAAGTTGAAAACTGTGTCTTCTGTTGCTTGTTTGTCAGCGATTTGATTCACCACTTCTGGTACATCGTTGACGTTTTGAACGGTGAGTACAAAAACATCACTGACTTTAGCAAGATAAGTATCTGTGGCGGTAACTTTAATGCTTAAGCTACCCACATCTGCATTTAAGGGAGTGCCACTGAAGGTTTTAGTCGTAGCATTGAAGCTTAACCAACTTGGTAGTGGGGTGCCGTTTTCCAAGGTGGCTGTGTAGGTGAGAGTGTCGCCAGGATCTGGATCTTGGAAGCTATCTGAGATGTTGAAGTTGAAATTTATGTCTTCTGGAGTCTCTTTGTCTGCGATTTCATTCACTAGCACTGGATTTTGGTTAACCGTGTAGCGTGCCAGAGCAAAGTTATTGGCGCTTACTCCCGCGACTATTATCGTGCCATCGTGTTGGGCGAGAGCGTAGGCACTATCAGTAGTCTTTGTGCCGATATCAGTAGTGATGATGCCAGTAGTGTTGAAATCAGTGTCAAGAGTACCATTGCTGTTGTAACGTACTAACGCAAAGTTACTGTTACTTGAACCCGCCACAATAATTTTGCCATCAGGTTGCACGCTAACGCTGTAGGCCATGTCAGTGGTCTTTGAACCAATATCAGTAATCACCTTGCCAGCATTACCAAAGCTGGTGTCGAGACTGCCATTGCTGCTGTAACGTGTCAAGGCAAAGTCATTACCGCACTTTCCTGCCAGGATGATATTGCCATCACCTTGTAGGGTAACGCTGTAAGCTATGTCAGTACTGCCCAAGTCAGTAATAACTTTGCCATTAGTACCAAAGCTGGTGTCAAGAATGCCTTCGCCATTATAACACACTAGGGCAAAGTTATTATTACTCACTCCTGCCACAATGATTTTGCCATCACCTTCCAAGGTAAGGCTGTAGGCGGTATCGGTGGTATTAGTACCAATATCAGTAATAACTTTGCCAGCACTACCAAAGCTAGTGTCGAGAGTACCATTACCAGGCTTTCGTAGTCATCAACCCGTGGGTCAATAAAAATTAGGCGAGTCGGATACAAATCTAAAGTTGGATTACTCTTAATGCTGTCAGATGTTTTGTTTATAGTAAAGTTTTTATTGCTGCTGTGCTTTGTCATAATTGTCTAATATCTAATAGTAGATGCCTGATATTCAGCAAAAATTTTCATTTTTGCTGGAAATTTTTGCTAGTTACATTCAATGTAGGAATAAAATAAATCCTTTTCCTCGGTAAATATACTGCTTTAATTCCTGGGGATACACGGAAAAAGGTTCTTTTTGTTGTACTGAGGTTTTTCAAAAATCAAGTACGAGTCCTATATGATCCTGTAAGTATCGTCTAGAGGAAAACAAACTATGACGCAAACAATTTCAATCAACGACTCTGGGCGCTTGCAACTCACACCGCTAGAAATCCCATCCCGTCTGCTGTTAGGACCTGGCCCATCTAATGCCCATCCCACAGTTCTTCAGGCGATGAATACCTCACCCGTTGGGCATCTTGACCCAGCTTTTCTTGCACTGATGGATGAAATTCAGTCGTTGTTACGCTACGTCTGGCAAACAGAAAACCAACTCACCATTGCAGTCAGTGGTACAGGAACAGCCGCAATGGAAGCAACTATTGCCAATGCTGTAGAACCTGGTGATGTGGTTTTAATTGGTGTAGCTGGTTACTTCGGTAATCGCCTCGTGGATATGGCTGGACGATATGGCGCTGATGTGCGAAATATTACCAAATCTTGGGGACAAGTCTTTAACCTGGATGAAATCCAAACTGCCTTAAAAACTCATCGCCCAGCTATTTTAGCTCTAGTTCATGCCGAAACCTCTACCGGTGCCCGTCAACCATTGGAAGGAGTCGCTGATTTGTGTAATGAATTTGGCACTTTGTTACTAGTGGATACGGTGACAAGTTTGGGTGGTGTCCCCTTGTTTTTGGATGCTTGGGGAGTTGACTTAGCTTATAGTTGTAGCCAAAAAGGGTTGGGTTGTCCGCCTGGTGCTTCGCCTTTTACAATGAGTGCGCGTGCAGTTGAGAAATTGCAACAGCGCCAAACAAAGGTTGCAAACTGGTATTTAGATATGTTGTTACTGGGCAAGTATTGGGGCGCTGAACGCACCTATCACCACACAGCACCGATTAATTTATATTATGCATTGCGGGAAGCATTACGTTTGCTTGCAGAAGAGGGGTTAGCAAACTCCTGGCAGCGTCATCAAAAAAACGTAGAATATCTTTGGGAAGGATTGGAGAATTTAGGATTGAGTATGCATGTTGAGCAAGAGTATCGACTACCAACGCTGACTACTGTGTGCATTCCAGCAGGGGTAGATGGGAAAGCGATCGCACGGCAGTTACTCAATGAATATAATATTGAAATTGGCGGTGGTCTTGGCGAACTAGCTGGTCTTGTCTGGCGCGTGGGATTGATGGGCTTTAATAGTCGTAAGGAAAGTGTTGACGAACTTTTAGCAGCACTGCGACAGGTTTTACCTAAGTAGTTTTGGGTTAATTAGGTGCGTTAACAGTAGCTTAACGCACTTGCTCGGCAACTAAAATTACTACCAATGACAAGAAGCAACCAAGCTAGCTACTATCTCAACTAGTTCTTCTGGATCAATGTGTACGATACCGTTTTTGGAGGAATGGAAAAAAGCTGAACGTCTAGGAGACATGATAAGATTGGCTTATTGATGAACTCCAAAAAGTATCTAATAATACGGTTTTTCTGACAAAAATCGGTTCTATAAGTATCGTTCTGTGCGCGATCGCAGAACTTTTCGGTCTACTGAATTTCAGTTTTGCGATAAACTGCTGATGAAGGGATTGGAGAGTGAGAAACTACACTTGCTTGTTACCTACTCAGATTAAAAAGTCACACTAAAGATTAGGCATAATAACATGACTCCAAGAGATAAAAATAGTACAGAACAGTATCAAAATACTACGGAAAGAAAAAGAATGAGTCTCAAAAGTCGTATTTACTTAATTGCTGGGGGTTTGACAGTCACTTTTGTAGGTGGATCAGTTATTACTGTATTAGTCCTGCAACGGCTGGGTTTAATTTCTAGCAACTCCTCAATTCCCTTATCTTCTCCAAGTAGAATTCCAGAATCCCCCGTTCCATCGACTCCCAGTACCTCTACTAATCCTTCAGCTTCTCCAACTATTTCAGAATCCCCTATTTCACCAACACCTATTATTACTAACAGTTCTTCGCCAATCACATCATCTCCAGGCGTGCTTTATACTGCAACAAAATGTATAAGTGATACTCCAGGATACGATATAAGTCAAATGTTACATAGTCCAAACAATGCTCAAATTACTATAGGAAAAGAATTCGTGTCTGAGATTGCAAACATATCTTACGGCAACCAACTTACTCCTCAACCGTTGGAGTTTATTTGTAACTTGCATTCCAGTTATAAAAAACTAAATCTGGTGTTTGGCGTAAATGATGCAAATCCTCTTTCACAACCAAGCAATAAAATTCAATTAGAGATATTTTTAGATAACAAATCTGCTGAAACTCGACAAGTCACAGTAGGCGCAAAACAAACATTGAGTCTTAATGTAGAAGGGAAAAATACTGTAGGTCTTAAGGTTAGCTGTACGTCAACTTGTCCACCTCTGGGTTTTTTAGATATGGGGTTAGAATAGTCAGAGATTTAAACTATAAAGTTCAAAATAATTGGAAGTTTATTACATACCAACAGATATATGCAAGCTGATAAAAAGTAATTTTTCTTTTCCAATTTTATAAATTGCACACCGAAACTCGATAGAAAAACTCGCTAAATAAATTCTCTCCTAAACCCAATGACATCAAAGATTCGTTTGACCACCACTGTATCGTTTTACCGAGCAATACTGCTTCCAACCCCCGTTGTGGAAAATGTCCTTTGGGAGCGGAAAGATTAAAGGTAATATCCTTATACTGTAACCATTTTTCGTGCTTGCGCCATCCAACGCGATTCCCAAATAGACAATACAATTTATATTCATTATCGGTATTCTTTTGGTTATCCTCCCAGATTTGCTTCTGTACACTAAAGCCGAAGTGACCCTTAGAGGATGTTACCCAAAGCTTGTCAATAGTACATATATCTGTGATTGGTAATTTTTGGATGGATTCTACATTAAGTAATTGTCCCTTTCGACAAGCTGCTTCCAATATGAGCGTTTCTGTTTCATTGTCAGCTTCTTTCCACTGCTCATTGGCTAAAAAGTCACGCAGTTTGGAGTAATTTATCCCTTGTTCACTCAGTAGAGCAACCTGATGAACACTTGAGTCTGGAGGAGTTTGATATGAAGTAACAGAAGGTGTTTGCCAATGATTTGTTAAGAATTCTTTAGCAATAGCTATCAATTTTGGATTTCTAGGGTTTGACTTTAGTGCAGCACGAACTAAATCTTCGATCCATCCCTGAGAATTTGCTGTTTGTATTAATTTAAAGACAATATCTTGTAAACTCCCTTCGCCAGTAATTGCTATTAGATTCCTATCTAATTCAAATGACAACATTCGCTCTAAGGATATTGTATTCGGAAAACTATCAATCAAAGTATCTTGTAGTTTTTTACGTTGTTCTCCAGATAATTTCATATCTTTAACACAAACTACTCACATATAGAACATAGAATTTTTTGGAAATTTTTAGTGCTGGAGGCAATCAAAAAATTAGTTTGTTTCTTTCGGGTTCTGTGTATCTCATGTTTTTTTCAATACTGGTATAGTTGATTGCGAAATATTTTCCATTTTGATCGCAATTATACCTTCATCAAAAGCTCTTTCAAATAAATCTTGATTGCCTGAATTTTGATAACCAAGTCCATCATAAAACCCTTCAGTAAACGTAATTGCCACTTTGTCTTGAATTGGGTTATTCATCCCAATGACATAATTAATGTATTGGCTAATTGCTACAGCCGATTTTTCTGAATAACAAGCATTAAGCAGTACGCATTTAACATAATCAGCATACAACTTAAACACAGATGCTAAAGCTTCTGGTGCAACTGGCTTGTTGTTCCCCCCATCATCCTCTAACAACAAGCTACCATTTTCTAAGCCATGTCCACAAAAATGAACAATTTGAGGCTGTTCTTCTGCAATACTACGACGAATATCTTGAGGGCGTACAGCAGTTCTAATGCGAATTTCAAATAAATCTCGATTAGCAGCCCGTCGTATGGCTTCTTCAATTTGTCGAATCTCTTTATCCAAACGCAGCCCGTGAGGAATTGCTGTTAGAATCAAGATTTTCTGCTGCTGATTAGTTTGTTTTTGGGGAATGTTAGGTGAGGAAACAGAACAGGTTTCTGGATCGTGATTTGGCAATAATCCTTCAGCAATAGTCCTCAGTTGTGGGTTTCCAGGGTTTGAATTACACGCAGCATCAACTAAATTTTCAACCCATCCCTGAGAATTTGCTGTTTGTATTAATTTAAAGACAATATCTTGTAAACTCCCTTCGCCAGCAATTGCTCTTAAATTTTTATCTAACTCAAATGACAACATTTGCTCTAGAGATGCTGTATTAGGAAAAGCATCAATCAAAGCATCTTGTAGTTCTTTTCGTTGTTGACCGGATAAACCCATATTTTTAGAAGTTGAAGTAAGTTGCTAATTCGTTGAAATATTACAAATTTATTTAAAGCTCACTGCGAGAAAAAACCCACAAACAGCAGAGGCAAGAGTATTAGGAGAGACACAATCAAAACGAGGGTTGCTGGCTCTATTTTAATATGATTTTTTTGTGGATCGTGCATTTGGCACTCTCTTGAACAACAAGTATATTAACTCAGCGTAAAGGATGTATATTCATTTTTCCAAGCCAAATCAGGTTAAAAAATGTAAATTCTTAGCAACTTAATCGCCCTATCAGCTTATTTCTTCCAAGGCAATTTAGTCCCCATTTCTGTCAATGCAGAAAAGATGAGATAGAGGACGAGTAACCCAGCACCCGCAAAGAAAGCCAGTAAATCGTTATCCATAAATTCGATTTGCTAAAACTTCACTAATCATAACGGAATCAACTAATCTTTAGCGTTTTTCTGAGCTTGCAATCTTTGGTCTTCTGGATGCAAACTGTACCAACCATACCAGTGACGAAGTGCTAACCAAACGGCTGAAAGAAAACCCGCTAGACTGAGGGTTAATCCACTGAACGGTACTAATAATCCAAAAATTGGTAGCACTGCTCCAGCAATAGTGCAGATAATAGCAGCCAGGGAAGCACTGCGGCTAGCTCCCAATCCCCATGTTAAAATTACTAAGATGATGGAAATTAAAGTCCAAGCCAACTCAGCATTGATAACGCGAGCTAAATAGGTCAAAGTCAATAGACAAGCAAAGAAAATACTACCAGCGATCGCAACATTTTTAAAACTCATTGGCAGTGACAAATATAATAACAATATCCACCACAAAAATATTGCTGGTGCTAGCAATAAAAGACGCGGAATTACCCCTGTGTGACGAATCGGTTCGGTGTTGGTAAAGACTCCAAATGGATTTTTGACAGAAACATTATCGTCAAATTTCCAAGTAAATTGAGTACTGCGTCCGTTAACTTTAATCTCATTCGGTACAACACCACTAGCAAAATCAGCCGGCGCAAAGTTAGCAATTGCTGTGAGGCGAAAATTAGAAAGCAACTGTCCGGCGGCGCTATAAACCCAGCGAGGACCTCCTTGAGCCTGATAGGTGACTCGAAAGGTGGTTTCTTCTCCTGGTTGTAGCTGGAAGGGAAAGCCATAGTCTCCCGGATTGGTTTGTTGTAACCTAGTACCGTCACGCTCAAGTTTGTAGCTAGCAAGCAGAGTATAGCCGTTAGGTGGCGGTGCTTCAAAGAAAAAATTATTAATATCCTTGAGTCGATTAACTACTTTATAATCAGCAGTGTAATTTGCCTGATAAATTGAACTACGCCCTGGAACATCTACACTTTGGTCAAGCTTGACTTGAATTTGCGAACCAGCCAACGTCAAGAAGCGGTTGATTTCTCGTGTCTCATTTACCTTGACAATCTTGCCACCGACTTGGGTGTTATAAGAGTATGGCTCTTGAATAGAGTAGCGCACTTGCGGGGCAAATTGTTCGAGCTTCTCACCTGCGACACTTTCAGCTACTTGAGCCACCTTTGCTTGTTCCCAGTAGTGGTAGCGATTGCTTAAAGTTGAACAGAGAAAAAATCCTGGTACTAACAGAACTAATACTAGAGTTAAATGCTGTAATCCTCGCAACAGTTGGGAATAACCAACAGCCCATTCGCCAATGAATATCAGTTGTTCCGGCTGGTTGCGACGGAGAGAAAAACTGATTAGTGCGATCGCAACTCCTAAAGCTACGATCAAAAATACCAATAATAGTGAAGCTTTGAGCGTCTGGGTTCCAAATTGGACAAGCTCAATCGGATGCGTCAAATCGGGTAATCCGGGAATACCTTGAGCAGAAGATGACATTGGCTGATTTTTGCAGAAGTTGGAGAACCAGACCGATAAAAACTCTTAAAAGTTTCTAGAAAGAAGTATAAATTATTCCGCAATCCCGAATTCAACGGGAGCATCTCAATGAGAAATCGCGGCTACACAAACTCTCGTCCGCCTGCGCGGACTCAAGAAATTGTCAACCCAGGTCAGTGGGTAAAGTCTCGTATAGCTGCCCTACAGCCCTTTGGGCATCCTACGGCAGGCGTGCCGGAGGCATCATTCTATTGGCCAGGGCTAGATATATTTTTACTTTCTGTTTTCAGAATTTCCTTTAATTTGTTTTCATAGAAAAATTCCTTTTCTCCCATAGCTGGAACTAAATCAGTTAGCCAGGTTGCTTTCTCGTCATAACGTGCAAAAAAAGGACGTTTACACCAATTAGGATCGCGTCCTTGCAAAAAAGAAAGTACAAAAACTTTCTCGCCATAAATCTCAGTTACACCATCTACTGCAATTTTACCTGGTAGTGCTGACATGACTGGGCCGCGAGCGGTGCGAGCTAACCCAGACACTTTTTGGATTGCTGTTTGATAAATTTCCCAAGCTCGGATAATTGGCAATTCAAAATAATGTTTTGCGCCAGTATCTCGTTCCATAAACATATAGTAAGGAATGCAACCAAGGCGAACTTGTTCTCGCCACATCTGTATCCATACTTGGGGAGAATCATTAATTCCCCGCATAAGTGGCCCTTGGGTACGAATCTGTGCGCCTGTACTACGAATGCGTTGGATAGCTGTTTGAGCAATTTCAGTTTTAATTTCTGTCGGATGATCGTAGTGTGCCATAATCGCCAAATGTTTGCCTGAGTTAGTCACTTTCTCAAATAAACGTAAGACATCATCAGCATCTTCATCTGTAACAAATCTATAAGGCCAGTAAGCTACCGATTTAGTACCAATCCGAATTGTTTGGATATGTTCAAAACCCGAATTTAGCAGTGGTTCAATATATAAAGACAGATGTTTCGCTTTCATTGTCATTGGATCTCCGCCAGTAATTAAAACATCTGTGACTTCTTGATGTTGGCGGAGATATTCTTGAAAAAGTCCTGATTCACGGGTAGCAAATTTCATTCCGTCCATCTTCACAAATTGCGGCCAACGGAAACAAAATGTGCAATATGCATGACAAGTTTGGCCTGCTGTGGGAAAAATCAAGACTGTTTCGGGATATTTATGTTGAATTCCAGGTACTTGTTTTCCATCTAAAGTGGGGATATTATACTCTGCTTGTCCGGCTGGATGGGGGTTAAGTTGCGATCGCACTGTATTTACTACCTGATGCAGGTCTTCTGGTGTAGAATTTTGCAGATGCCAAATAACCTTGTCTAGAGATTCAGGAGCCAACATTTCTTTTTGAGGAAAGGTAAGGCGAAAGATGGGATCATCGGGAATTTTCTCCCAGTCAATCAGTTCTTCTACTACGTAATTATTGACACGGAACGGCAATACTTGGGCAACTGCTTTCATTGCCAAGCGGTCTGCTGTTGAAAGTTTTTGCAGTTGAGGCAGCCGATCTATATCTTTAATTTCATATAACTCAATTTTTTTAGGGTTAAGTTGTGACATTGAATTATGATTATTTGTTTAATTTACATAAGATACTGGAAGTATCTGGAAAATATAGTTAAATCCGGTTGATTTAAGGGTTAACTATTTGTGAAAGTCAATTTTTTTAACGATCCTCGCAATAAAATAAATTGATTAAATTCTCTAATAAGAAACTAATACACATTTCCAAGAGTGCAATTAAAGAACATCATTATTATTTTTCATTAACCGATTAATCTTCAATAGCACCCAATTCTTGAAGTGTATTTTTTTGTTCTTCCCCTAGACCGGAAACACCTTTGATATTCATTCCCTCATAAGGTCTTTTTGGCATGAGGGTTTTTATACACTCTCCAGTTTTAACATTCCATTGCTTAATAGCCCCATCCTGGGAGCCGCTAAACAAAGTTCCATCTGGACTGAAAGTAACAGAACGAACCCAATTATTATGTCCTTGCAAAATCATCAGACGTTGACCTGTGTCAACATCCCAAATTTCTACAGTGTGATTAACGCAAGCACAGCCAATAATCTTACCATCAGGACTAAAAGCAACAGAACGTATCCAATCATTATTGACTAAAATTTTGCAACATTCGCCAGTCTGAACATCCCATAGCCGGACTGTTTTATCATCACCGCCACTAGCTAATAGCCCTCCAAATTGCCCTTGTGAAGGAAGAAGCGGACTAAAAGCAACAGACCATATTCGCATAGTATGTCCTTCTAAAACCCGAATAGGTTTCCCTCCTGTATGAACATTCCATAGCCGCAGTGTTTGATCGTCACTTGCACTGGCGAGGATTTCACCATCAGGGCTAAAACTGACAGACTGTACCCAATTTGTATGCTCCGCTAATATTTCAAAGCATTGTCCAGTCCGAATGTTCCAGAGTTTGATATTGCAGTCAATACTACCACTAGCTAGAATTTGACCATCATGACTAAAAGCAATAGAGCGGATGCGATCGCTATTTTGCAAAATTTTCACGCACTGTCCACTCACAATATCCCAAAAGCGGATGGTTTGGTCATCACCACCGCTAGCTAATAGCCCCTCAGCCAGGGGACTAAAAGCAACAGACCAAAGGCGGCCAGCATGTCCTTCCAAAGTGCTGATACATTTTTCAGTCTGAACATCCCACAGCCTAACGGTTTTATCATCATTGCTACTAGCAATTATCTTCCCATCTGGACTCAAAGCTAGATCGTGTACCCAATTGGTGTATCCCTGCAAGATTTGGATACATTGATAAGTCTCGATGTCCCAGAACCGAACGGTTTTGTCATAGCCACCACTGGCGAGTGTTTTCCCGTCGGGACTAAATGCAACACACAGAATAGAATTACTGTGTCCTTCTAAAGTTTTTAATAATTTCCCCGTTTGAATATCCCAGAGTTTCACCGTTTTGTCATCGCTACAACTGGCAAGTATTTCTCCTCCTTGTGAAGAGGGGATCGGACTCAAGGCTATAGAATGAATTAAATTGCTGTGTCCTGACAAAGTTTTTAATAACTTCCCCATTGTCACATCCCAGAGTTTGATAGTTTTGTCGTCGCTACAACTGGCAAGTATTTCTCCATCAGAACTAAAAACTACGGACTGTACTAATTTAGTATGTCCCTCAAGAGTTTTCAAACATTTACCTGTTTTTACATCCCACAATTTCACAGTTTGGTCAGCGCTACCACTGGCGAGTATTTTTCCATCAGGACTAAAGGCAACAGAACGAATGAAGTTACTATGTCCCTTGAAAGTTTTCCAGCATTGTTGAGTACCCAGATCCCAGAGTCTAATTGTTTTATCGCTACTACCACTGGCGACAATTTTGCCGTCAGGACTAAAGACAACAGACCTAACCCAGCTAGTATGTTCTTCAAAAGTCATGAGGTGTTTTTGACTATCAACATCCCAGAGCTTTACAGTATGATCATCACTACAACTAACTAAAGTTTTACCATCGGGACTAAAGGCAACAGTTCTTACCCAATTAGCGTGTGCTTTCCAATGAAATAATTGCTCACCATAAGTAGCTTGCCAAAAGCTAATCCGACCATCAGCGTCACCTGTCGCGACTATTTCTCCATTTACAGGGTGAAATGCCACTGACAAAATACTATCGAATATTCCTGTAAATACAGACTTAGATAAGTCAGAATTAGCAAAATTCACCTGATGTAAGTTCACATTTACTAGGTACGCTTGCCATATCTTTAAATTTGAAAAATCACATCCATTTAAATTAATCCCTAGATGACAAAGTAGATTAATAATATTGCCACCCGCATAGCTAGATGTCAGAGGAGTATGAACTTGCAAGAATTCTAAAATTTTTATTAGATGTTCTTTAATCCGATCTTTATTGCCAAATGTATTAATTAGCTTTTCAATAACTGGTTCTAGGATTAAACGAATTTGAGCATTTCTAATCTTTCCTTCTGTTTGTGCCTTGAGTAAAGTATGGCTTTTTAATAATGGAATATTTTCTAGATTAATCTCGGAAGTAATTTCTTCACAAACCTGATTAACAAATTTGCTAATAATATATTCCATGACTACAGCTTGGAGCATGAATTTCGCCAAACCTTTCTCGTTAAAAATTAGCGATCGCCGTCGCAATGATTCTAAAGCCTCAATTAATTGCGGTTGTGATGTCGTTGAAATAATATCTGCTTGTAATTCTAGAAATGAAGTAGGTTTGCAATTAATTCCTAGCCAGTATAAAATTTCTTTTTCTAAATTTGATAGCCGATTAAACTGCTGTTCTAATAGATTGCGGATATCTCCAAATAGTACGGAAATATCGCAACTAATGAACTCTGATATATTACTACCAAAAACTTCTTGAATCGTATTACAAACGATTTTTAAGGCTAGAGGATTACCTGCATACTGATTAATTAACTTGTTCCAGTCCTTCTCTGAACCCAAAAAATCACCTTTGCCCACAAATATGTTTTTTGCGGCGATGTTTTCTAGCCCACTTAGATGCAATGATTTAACTTTAAGATTGTTTCCTTCTAAGGTGATAATTTCTTTGGGACTTTCACGACTGGTTAAAACTAAACAGCTTTGATGAGGCACTTCCCCAACTTGTCGAAAAAATTCTCCATATTCTTCATATCCTTCTCGATATTGACCAACATAATCACCTCCAAGTAAAACTGACTCGACATTATCCAGTACCAATAAACAGCGATGTTTCCGCAAATAGGCAATCAATTGCGAAATTCCTACTTCTTTAGGCTCATTCTTTTTGCAGAAAAACTCAATCAGGTCTGCAAAAATCTCCTTAACAGAGGGTGCATGACGTAGCGATCGCCAGATAACATACTCAAACTGCTCCTGAATTTTCTGTGCCAGTTTGATAGATAAAGCTGTTTTGCCAATTCCCCCCATCCCAAATATTCCCACCAGTCGGGAACGATCTTTATTTACCCATTGCTCTAAAATCTCTAACTCCGACTCACGCCCAAAGAAAACGGGGACATCAGGCGCTTCGCCAAAATCATAACAGGATGAGGCATTTACTACTGTTGATAACTGATATCTTTCCTGGAAAATACTCCTGATTACCTCCAATTTCCCAGGAGTACTCCCAGCAATCTCAAACTTTTGGTAAACCGAACCAAGCCGCTTCCGCACTGCTGCTGCACTAATTTCGAGAGTGGTTGCAATAGATTCCGCCGTTTGACCAGCTAAAGCTAGAAGTAAGGCACTTACCTCAGCTTCAGATACATTGTGTTCGGCTGTAACCGCTCTCAAGAAACTTTCAGGAATTTCCGTCATGAAATAAATTTCTCCAGCCAAAACTATTTATCGATATGTGAGATAGATGTGAGATATATTTCTACTTATTTATACTCAAATCTTCTACTTTTTATTCTTACTCCCCAACGCTAGTAGGGAAGGGGTTGGGGGTTAGGTCTGTATTGGACTCAACCACAAACCCGATAAATTTATCGAGTTTCCCTCCAGTCTCGCGCGTTGGCGTAGCCCATCGTGGACATCGCCTAGCACTTACAGAAAAGTGAATTGATAAGACACTACTAAACTATACTCTAAATTATCAAGTTGTCAATTTCTACCTATCAACTTATTGACAAAATTAATAAAGTAAGGTTCTTCAGTACTTGTTATGCCAAATTATTAAGATATAGATATCAAACAATGTCAAAAAATGTATCAATAATCTGCCAAAAGTACTATAAGGAT
>NZ_JBALEA010000013.1:0-49868 GCF_036917135.1 Nostoc sp.
CTTATAGTACTTTTGGCAGATTATTGATACATTTTTTGACATTGTTTGATATCTATATCTTAATAATTTGGCATAACAAGTACTGAAGAACCATAATTACAAAATTTTCAAAACTAAAAATATATCTTTAGACAAAAATAATCTAAAATAACTCAGTTGGTATTCGCAGTTACAGCAGTTGGGGATCAGTGGGTGTTAGGCTGGGCTAGTGTAATGTAAAATTGTGGCGTAAAGCTCCTCAGCAGTTATGGCTCAAATATTAGATCCTCTACCACCTGAGCAATCGGGAAAAATTCTCTGCTGCTACATTAATGCCACGAGCAAAATACAGGTAGCTCGCATCTGCAATATTCCCAACTGGTACTTTGAAAGGGTTGTTTTCCCTGGACAACGTTTAGTTTTTGAAGCTCCGAGGAAAGGTCAAGTGGAGATTCATACAGGGATGATGGCAAGTGCAATTTTATCCGATAACATTCCGTGCGATCGCCTGATGCTCGATGAACCCAGTACTTATGAGTTTGATACAGACTCATCAGATAGCAAAGACCCTATTAATACCAAACTAATGGTGCAGCAAATTAATACAAAAATCGGAGATACTACAAAACCCTTGCAAATCCTTGGTTTAGCATCGGTTGATTAAAAAAAACAATTTTACTAAATTTAAGGGTTGCTAATTTAGCAGCCCTTTTTGTTGATTATTTATTGGGTATTGGGTATTGTTATTTTCCCCCATTTTCCCCATCTCATCTACAATCATTCTTATGAATCTGCCTTCATTTCTTTGGTTGTGGAAAATGGCCGCCTGGTCAATGGGGTTGTCCCTGCTGGCATATCTGATGTTAGCAGTTACAGGCGTTTGGATGTTTCGGGCGAGAACTTCGCAACAATTCCCTTTTATTACCCCATTTATGGGTGGAAATAAAGGGGTGCGATCGCTCCACTACACAATGGGCATCAGTATGGTAACTTTAGTGCTACTACTGCTAGTCATTGGCATTGTTGGTACTTTGGGTCATTTTGGTTCCTTGGGACACTCATCACACCTAATCGCTGGCTTGATAGTGGTAGTATTGGTTTTGCTGTCTGCTTTCAGTGCCACGCAAATTAGTATCAAACGACCTTGGGCTAGACCATTACACATCGGCGTAAATATTATTTTGTTTCTCGGATTTGCCTGGGTATCCCTTACTGGTTGGATTGTAGTCCAAAAGTATTTACCTTAATTTCATTTAATGTATTCGTGTATTTAATGGTGATATTGTTAGCTAGAAGACTATTACACTAAAATTTACCCAATGTAATGATTGTCTCCAATGTCCATAGAAGTGGACAGATAACTGTGATTTAAGCTACTCTGTTGTCATCCTTGCAAACTAAGTATAAGTCAAATATTTCTTACTAAGTGTGTTTCTTAAATGATTTTTCGGAAACACAACTTATTAATTAACGTATAAAATTAACTATTAGTAGCAGTAAAATTACTATGAACGGTCAAACCTTGGACGGGCGTTACGAAATTGTTCAAGTCTTGGGCGGAGGCGCTTTTGGAAAAACCTTTTTGGCAAAAGACCTCAAGCGTCCAGGTCGTCCGCAATGTGTAGTTAAGCAATTGATCTACTCAAGTCCAGATCCTCAAGCCTTGGAAATTGCGCGGCGTTTATTTAAAAAAGAGGCAGAAACCTTAGAAAAACTAGGTCAACATAATCAAATTCCTATGCTCTTAGCGGAATTTGAGGAAAATCAAGAATTTTACTTGGTTCAAGAATATATTGATGGTTATCCCTTATTTCAGGAAATGATGCCTGGTCAACATTGGACAGAAAACCAAGTTATCGGGCTATTGACAGATATTTTACAAATTTTGGTATTTGTGCATGGGCAGGGTGTAATTCATCGGGATATTAAACCTGCTAATTTAATGAGACGCTTGTCTGATGGCAAGTTAGTTTTAATTGACTTTGGATCAGTTAAAGAAATCGCCGCTCAAATTCCTAATGCCCAATTCCCACCAACCATTGCTGTTGGCACTCCGGCATATATGCCGATGGAACAATTTCAGGGTTTTCCCCTATTTAATAGTGATATCTATGCCTTGGGAATGATTGCTATCCAAGCGCTTTTGGGTTTACAGGCGAATGATTTAACAAAACTACCACGTAATGACAGTTCTCATCCAGGTGAAGTCGTCTGGCCTAATAGACTAGAGGTGACTGATCCTTTAGGATTTGTAGTTAATAAAATGGTGCGACTTGACCCCCGTCAACGCTACCAGTCAGCCAGCGAAGTACTGAGTGATTTGAGTAAAATTGATCCAGGATATGAAGGTTCACCCTTAGGAACAACGCTTATTGATGAGCAAAGTAGTCAATCTCCAAAAGGCCAATCTCCAAAAGTCAAAGTGCCTATTGTTGTGGGAGGGATAGCGGCGGTGATTGCATTAGCAGGAGTAGGTTTTGCAGTATACAATCAGCTACCTCAGGTGAATTCACTCTCGTTTTATAACAAAGGGTTGGAAAAATATAACAAAAAAGATCAGTCAGGGGCGATTAAAGACTTCACTGACGCGATTAATATCAATCCTAACTATGCTGAAGCGTATTACGGAAGGGCAAATGCTCAATTTTACGCTGGAAACTATCAGCGTTCAGCAGAAGATGCAACTAAGGCGATTGAGATTAAAGGCGATTATGCCGAAGCTTACAGCCGTCGCTGTGCTGCCTATGTTTTAATACAGAAAAATTTTCAACAAGCAGAAAATGACTGCACCAAAGCACTAGATTTGAATCCAAAATATGCTGATGCCTACTTCCATCGAGGGAACGCCCGCCGGAATTTGAATAAGAAAGAGGGAGCGCTTGACGATTTTAGCAAGTTTATAGACTTGAATCTTGACGATCCGCAAGCTTACATTAATAGGGGTGTGCTTTACATTGAAAAGTTTCAAGACTACGACAAAGCGATCACAGATTATAACCAAGCGCTGAAACTAGCTGGCACAAAACCTCATATTACCGCCATTGCCTACGACGGTCGAGGTACTGCCCTTGCTTATCAAGAAAAATTACCTGCTGCACTTGAGGATTTTAACAAAGCGATTGAGGCCAAAGGAGATTTTGCCCAAGCCTACATTAACCGTGGTCGTGTCTATGCTGCAATTGATAAGAGGCAGGAAGCAATTCAGGATTTTCAGAAAGCTGACACACTTTGTAGTCAACAAGGACGCCCAGATTGCTCCAAGTTAGCACAGTCAAAGATAGAACAGCTTGAGCAATAAGCCGAAAAAATACAAATGTATAGGTTGGGTTTCCTTCCTCAACCCAACCTACAGATATTACAATTACCAAGCTGACTTTTCACGGCATCTGGAAAACCTCTCTTCTATTTCTCTCTTCCTTTAAGGAGAGATAAGGAGAGAGACTTTGAATTTTTCCCCTTCCCGTGTCGGGAAGAGGGGGTTAGGGGATTAGGCCAATCGTTAGCTTTTCCACATAACGTGAAAAGTCAGGATTACCAAGGGCTACCAATCATGGTAAAAGGTGCCCAGAAAAATGGATGTTTCAGAACTAACTGCTTTGCTTCAGCAGGACTCACACTAATGCTTGCTAGTGGGATACTCAAACCGCTATTGCCAATTATTAAGTTTTTGCCCTCTGAATCTATGTTTACTTTGCCCTGAATCATTGCCATCTGTGCTTGTCGGAGTGCTTGTGCTTTGACGGATTGAGTCTGCAACTGGCGGTGAAACTCAGTCATCAAGCCCAAAGTTCCTGTATCTGATACTTGCCATAAACTCGCTACAACTGACTTAACACCCATCTTTACAGCTGATCCTGCTAACCCCAACTGTGAGTTTTCATCACCATAAGCTGATTGACAGGCACTTAACACCAGTAATTCAACTTGTGGTCTATTCCATCCCAACTTCGTAACGTCATCTATTTTTAGCTTGCTGTTGTACAGTTGGATGTATGAATCAGGTTTTGCTTCAGGTTTTTCTCCAGGTTTAAAGACTGCATGGGTTGCCAAGTGAATGATTTCAAATGGCGTTGTAGAGCGTTCTGCCTGGAGACGCTGGAGGGTAAAATCCTGGTTAACGAGCGCTTCCCCTCGCCCTTGCCACACTTGCTTGACGATAGTTTCAGCCTCTATAGGGGCAGCAAGTAACTCCGTTACTGGGTTTTTATTGTCTGGTCCTGAATCAAATGTGTCAGACCCCATTGCTAAAACTCGTGAGTTTTTGATACTAGCGTACTGGGTACTGATCAGGCTGAAAGTGGGTATCATAGCGATACTATACTTCTCAACTAAAAACTGATCTTTATCGTCAACCAGGGCGGCTATGGGTAGCGATCGCAAACGTGCATCCAACATGACAAATAGCAAATTGTCAATGCCTTGTTTTTTTAACTCAGCTTCTAGAGGTGTAATTAGCCATTTATAAAGTTGTTTTGCTGATTTTTTGTAGCTGCTGCCTTTAGTTTTATCGAGATCGGGACGAGAATCAGGAGTTGGTTGAAGAGATACTTCTTGATAAAATTCGTCAGCTACTTTCTTAAGTTCTCCTCTAGTCACATTTGAGACTTGATGGCGGATGTATTTTCCATCTGGTGTTAAAAGGCGCAAAACCAATGGATCGCTATCTTTTAGTTGTTCCTTGGAAGTGGAATTATCAGCATTTAGTTTGTAGTCTTGGGGAGTAAACTCTACATAAATAAGTCCCGCTTTGGTATTTGTTTTTTGTTGAACTTGTTGGAGTTCGTCGCGGATTTCTCGAAGGTTTTTAATCTGACTTTGTGGCAGGTTTAGGGCTGCTTCAATCCGACGGGTTTCGCCTTGCTCTTTGTTGCCAATGTCGGATGCAGCTGTGAGATTAGTGTTATTTGCTGCCAGTTGAAAATTGAGAGTATTTTCATCCGGTCTCCCTGGTACTACCCGCCCTTGGGTAATAAGTTGAATCTTCCCTCTGGTCACGCTGTCGGGGAAGTATTCGGTAGGTAAAATGGTATTGCCGATGTTAGAGGTGATTGAACCAGCAGTGCCGTTGAGCTTGGTATTGTCTAAAAAACCGACAACAAACGGGATGAAGCTATCCCCTCCGTGATCGATGCTAATGGCACCACTACCTATTCCCCCAGATGTGGAGATGCTGGCAATTACACCATTGCGATCTGTGAAAGTGCCTAAAGCTTGAAAATAGCCTTTAGTCTGGATATTTACATTACCACCTGTGCCGTTAGTTCCACCTTGGGCATTGATTGATGTAACTTGAATATTACCTTGTGGATCTAGGCTAACTGAGCCACCATTGCCATTGCTGGAACTGGTATTGATGATTTTGCTAGTGATGCTAACACTAGCCTGAACTGTAACCGCACCCCCATTTCCAGAAACACTATCAGAGTTGATATTTTCAGTTGCGATCGCACCAGTTGAGCTATTCAAGAAAATATTACCGGAATTTCCTGCATTAGTTCGAGAAGAGACATTTGGTGTGCTGATGTTGCCAAGGGCATTGAGGGTGATATTGCCGCCATTGCCATTATTATCGTTATTGGAATTTAAATTACCAGTTGCGATCGCACCAGTTGTGCTATTAAGGCTAATATCTCCGCCTTGTGTTGAGATGCTGCCAGTAGTAATATTCTGATTTGCTAAAAGACTTATTGCGCCATTATCTATGCCTGTAATTGCCCCAGTTGCATTAATGGAACCTGCGCCAATGGGAGACTGAATGAACAGTGGGTCTTTGATAGTGACAGGATTATTAATGGTAATGGCACCAGTGCCATTAGAAAGTCCAACAGTGATGGAGTTAAACCCATTTAAGGCGTTTAGGTTTACTCCGCCACCGCTACCATCACCAAGAATAATATTTTGTGTTGGTGTTTGTGGCTGAAAGACTAAATTACCTGTACCAGTGACTACATTAGTTGCTAATGGCAATTTAATTGTATCGGCGTTCAAAGTGAGATTGTTGCTACCTGCTGCAAGGGTGTTGTTAAAGGCGATGGCACCAGTACCTGCATTAACCAATTTGCTACCAGTGCCAGTCAAAGTAACGGGACTATTAACGCTGATGTTGCCATTAGCAGTGGTGATGTTGCCAGGAATAATCGCATTAGCAGCGCTGATAATTGTCAGACTATTCAAAGGAGTTATACCACCAAGATTACCGCCAAAGCTGATATTGCCTGTACCAGCAGTGAGAGTTAAATCACTAGTCCCATCAACGCTGTTATTAAAGGTGATATTGCCGTTGTTTGCACTGACATTTGTGCTACCAGGACTCAAGGTGACAGGGCCAGTGAGGGTAATGTTGTTACCTGTGGTCAAGACACTATTCCCAAGATTAATACCACCATTAGCGGTAAAGTTAATTGCACCGCCAACTGCGCCAGTAGATGAGGCATCGATTTGTCGATTGCTAGTATCAATCGTCCCATTTGTGCCAGTCAGAGTGATATCACCACCCTTGCCATTACCCGTGGCAATCAGGTTGCCTGTAGAAATATCTCCAGTTGTGCTGTTGATGTTGATCTTACCTGCATTACCTGTGGTAGTAGAAGCATTAATATTTGCTGTAGTAACGTTGCCATTGTCGCTGGTGAGAGTAATATCACTGCCTTCTGTACTGATATTACGAGTATTAATATTCCCGTTGGCTAGCAGAGTTATCGAACCATTGCCAGTGCCAGTAATGTCCCCATCTGCCGTAATATTTCCCAATGGGGATTGAATTCTTACTGGGTCTTTGAAAGAGACTTGGTTGATATTAATCGCACCACTGCTATCAGTGCGACCGATGGTAATCTGACTAAATCCGTCTCCTAAAGCGTCTATATCTGTTGTGATCAGGTTTAGCTTTAAACTGTCTGAAACAAAGCCATCACCAATGTTGATATCGCGTCCAACTGTAGAGGGTCGAAGTACTAAATTACCTGTACCAGTAACTGAATTAGTTACTAATGGCAAGTTAATTTCATCAGCAGTCAAAGTCAAATTATTCGCACCTGCTGTTAGGCTATTGTTAAAGGCGATCGTACCAGTACCTGCACTAAATTCTTTGCTACCAGTGCCAGTCAAACTCACTGGACTATTGAAGGTAATATTGCCAATTGTATTGATGTTATCTGCAACAGTGGTGTTCCCAGGAGTAATGCCAGTGGTAATAGTAAGGTTATTCAACCCATTCACTAGACCGCCAAAGCCAATTATACCTGTATCACCAGTCACTGTTAATGATCTGGCTCCATTGATGGTGTTTCCATTGATGGCGTTTTTAAAGCTGATATTACCTGAGCGATTACTGGTAATGGTGGCATCTTGAGTCAGGTTAACTGCACCATCAAAGGTAATGTTATTACCTGTGGTGTTACTTGTGGTTGAGACATTACCGGGACTAATGCTATTTGCGGTAAAGCTAATCGCACCGCCATTACCGCCAGTAGATGAGGCATCGACTTGTCTATTGCTAGTATCAATCGTCCCTCTACCAGTCAGAGTGATATCACCACCTTTGCCATTACCCGTGGCAATCAAGTTGCCTGTAGAAATATTTCCAGTTGTGCTGTTGATGTTGATGTTACCTGCATTACCTGTGACAGCAGAAGCATCAATATTTGCCGTGGTGACGCTGCCATTAGCACTCAAAGAAATGTTGCCGCTATTGCCTGTGTCATTGGCATTAGAATCTAAAACACCACCTGTAGTATTAATCACACCATTTGTGCTGGTGAGATTAATATTACTGCCTTCTGTAGCGATGTTGGCAATGTTACGAGTCGTAATATTTTGGTTGGCTAGCAAAGTTATCGAAGCATTGCCAGTACCAGTAATGTCCCCATCTGCCGTAATACTTCCCGCCCCCGTTGGGGACTGAATTATCACTGGGTCTTTAAAGTTGACTGGGCTGTTGATATTAATCGCACCAGTGCTATCAGTACGACCGATGGTAATCAGACTAAAGCCGTCTGCTAAAGCGTCTATATCTGTTGTGGTCAGGTTTAGCTTTAAACTGTCTGGAACAAAGCCATCTCCAATGTTGATATCGCGTCCAACTGTAGAGGGTCGAAGTACTAAATTACCTGTACCAGTGACTGAATTAGTTACTAATGGCAAGTTAATTTCATCAGCAGTCAAAGTCAGATTATTCGCACCTGCTGTTAGGGTATTGTTAAAGGCGATCGCACCAGTACCTGCACTAAATTCTTTGCTACCAGTGCCAGTTAAACTCACTGGACTATTGAAGGTAATATTGCCAATTATATTGATGTTATCTGCAACACTGGTGTTCCCAGGAGTAATGCCAGTGGTAACAGTAAGGTTATTCAACCCATTCACTAGACCGCCAAAGCTAATTATACCTGTATCACCAGTCACGGTTAATGATCTGGCTCCATTGATGGCGTTTTTAAAGCTGATATTACCTGAGCGATTACTGGTAATGGTGGCATCTTGAGTCAGGTTAACTGCACCATCAAAGGTAATGTTATTACCTGTGGTGTTACCTGTGGTCTCACTTGTGGTTGAGACATTACCGGAACTAATGCTATTTGCGGTAAAGCTAATCGCACCGCCATTACCGTCACCAGATGAAGCATTGACTTGTCCAGCGCTGGTATTAATCGCTCCGGTTGCGCTGTTGATGTTGATCTTACCTGCATTGCCCGTGGTAGTAGATGCATCAATATTTGCCGTGCTGACATTGCCATTAGCACTTAAAGAAATGTTGCCGCTATTGCCTGTGTTATTGGCATTAGAATCTAAAACACCACCTGTGGTATCGATAGCACCATTTGTACTGGTGAGGGTAATATTATTACCTTCTGTGGTGATGCTTTGAGTAGTAATATTCTGGTTGGCTAGCAGAGTGATTAAGGCATTGCCTGTGCCAGTAATATTCCCAGTTGCGGTAATACTTCCAGTTCCCGTTGGCGATTGAATTGTTACTGGGTTTTTGAAGGTGACTGGGTTGACAATATTAATTGCACCACTGCCATTATTGCCACCGATGATAATTTGACTAAAGCCCTCTGTTAAAGCCTCGATATCCGTTTTCGTCAGGTCTAAAGTATTGGCAGTATCACCAATACCACCAATGTTGATATTTTGTCCAACTGTGAAGGGTTGAAGTATCAGTTGACCACTACCACTAATTGAATTGTCTCCTGACAGGAAGTTAATTTTATTAGCCCTGAAAGTGAGAACGTTGTCTGTGGTTGTGACCTTACCAGAACGGATGTTATTGGCTGCGGTGAAGCTAATTGCACCACCATTAACGCCAGTAGATGAAGCATTGACTTGTCCAGCGCTGGTATCAATCGCTCCATTTGTACCGCTAACAGAGATATTACCGCCCTGGGCAGCACCCGTAGCAATCAAGTCGCTTGTAGAAATATTTCCGTTTGTGCTGTTGATGTTGATATTACCTGCATTGCCTGTGGTAGTAGATGCATCAATATTTGCCGTGCTGACGTTGCCATTAGCACTCAAAGAAATGTTACCGCTATTGCCTGTGTTATTGGCATTGGAATCTAAAACACCACCTGTGGTATCGATAGCACCATTGGTACTGGTGAGGGTAATATTATTACCTTCTGTGGTGATGCTTTGAGTAGTAATATTCTGGTTGACTAGCAGAGTGATTAAGGCATTGCCTGTACCTGTAATATTCCCAGTTGCGGTAATACTTCCAGTTCCCGTTGGCGATTGAATTGTTACTGGGTCTTTGAAGGTGACTGGGTTGATAATATTAATTGCACCACTGCTATCAGTGCGACCAATGGTAATCTGACTAAAGCCGTCTTTTAAAGCGTTTATCTCTGTTGTGGTCAGGCCTAAAGTACTGGCATTGTCGTCAAGACCGCCAATGTTAATATTTTGTCCGGGCGTGAAGGGCTGAAGTACTAAATTACCTGTACCAGTGACTACATTAGCTACTAATGGCAACTCAATTTTATCAGCAGTCAAAGTCAGGTTATTAGCACCTGCTGTCAGGTTATTGTTAAAGGCGATCGCACCAGTGCCTGCACTGAATTCTTTGCTACCAGTGCCAGCCAGTGTGACAGAATCATCAAAGGTAATGTTGCCATTGCCAACATTCACAACTTGGCTACCAGTACCAGTAAAGTTGACAGGACTGTTAATGCTGATATTGCCATTATTAAAATTGATGTTCCCTGTAACCCTTGTGCTGGAAGCGTTGGTAACGTTGAGAGTCAGGTTATTAGCAGGTGCTGTGAGGTTATTGTTAAAGGCGATCGCACCAGTGCCTCCATTGAAGGTAGTATTCCCAGTCAGGTTGAGATTGCCATTGAATGTGAGGTTGTTATTGTTAGTAGCAATTGTTCCCTGAGTATTGATTTCACCACTGAGTGATTGAATTATCACTGGGTCATTGAAATTAGCACTCTTGAGTGCGATCGCACCACTGCCATTATTGCGACCGATGGTAATCTGATTAAAGCCGTTTGCCGAAGCGTTTTGTAAAGCGTTGATCTCTGTTGTGGTCAGGTCTAAAGTATTGGCGGTGTCAGCGCCGCCAATGTTAATATTTTGTCCAACTGTGAAGGGCTGAAGTACTAAATTACCTGTACCAGTGACTACATTAGTTCCTGCTGGCCAGTTAATTTCATCAGCAGTCAAAGTCAGGTTATTAGCACCTGCTGTCAGGTTATTATTAAAGGCGATCGTACCAGTGCCTGCATTGAAGGTAGCATTTCCAGTCAAGGTGACAGTGCTATTAAAGGTAATGTCGTCTGTGCTTGTAATGTTATTGGCAACATTAGTGTTTGCGGCGTTGGTTGTCAGACTAGTTAAAGGTGTTGTTCCACCAACTGCATTGCTAAAGGTAATGTTCCCTGTCCCCGCAGTTAAGATTAGAGGACTCCCGCCATTAACTGTGTTAGCAAAATTGATATTGCCTGCACCAGCGCCAGTGGTAATAGTAGTTGGAACACCATTAAGGATGACAGGTCCTGCGAAGGTGATGTTACCGCCACTGACAATACCCGAAGAATCTATGTTACCAGTAGTAATGGTTCCGCCTGCTGTGGTCAGGGAAATTATACCTCCATTACTCCCAGCACCAGTGGCTGAAGAATTTAAGTTCCCTGTGGTGATGTTACCTGTAAGCGATTGAGTTGATAAAGTTATGGGCCCACCTTTGAGAGTAGGTGTTGTAGCTGCTGTAGATGAGGTGTTGATATTCCCTACTTTAATACTCCCAACCGGCAATAAGGGAGTTGCTGGCGCTTGGAAGTTGGTCGTTGGCGACCCTTGAGATGAAGGAAAATTAATAGCAGTTACTGTAGGTAAACCAGCACTTAAAATCAACGCGCTACTGGTAGTCAATACAGATGAATCTGGGTCTCCTGTAAGAGAAGTATCTGGGCCATTAATCGTGATATTTCCACCCTGAATACCTCCTGTCGCCTCTACTTTCAGTGCTACCCCTGTGTAATTACCAAAGATGACATCTCCATTAGCCCTGATAATCGGATCGTAGAGACTGACAAAATTACCCGCACCACCCGACAAATTGCGAATCGAAAATTGCCCCCCACTAGCAAAGTGAGCATCACCAGAGACATTACCATCGCTGACTAAACTAAGATTTCCGCCACTGACAAAGGGTGTCTGGGGATGATTCAGCGCCAGAATATCAATATTTTGATTCCCCTGAATGTAAAGATTTCCCCCCGCTTGCGCCAAAAAGGGATTCGCTACACTGTCGCGCACGCGCACTGTATCTTTAGCGAGTAAGTTTAAATCCCCAGTTGTCTGAAGCTGACTCTCTGGCAAAGTCAAATTTTGGGCTGCTGATAGAGTTGCTGTCCCAGATGTCACGCTTTTTGCTACCACATCCCCAGGATTTACTTGGATGCCAGAAGCAGTGAGTTGTACCTGTCCGTTACTGTTGACTGTCAATCCACCTGCATTATTCAAACCAGTACCAGTCAATAGCTTAGGCAAAGTGGCAACGGAAATATTACCAGATGTACCCGCGTTGGCGGGAATTTCCAAACTCAGTAGGTTTCCTGGTTGGCTGATGCGTAATAAGTTCTCACCAGGCACAGAGGCGACGGTGATATTACCCCCTGGTGCTGATAGCTGTCCGGTGCTAACTACCGTCCCTGCTACTAAATTTAAATTATTGCCAGTACTTACACCCAAATTGCCAGTGTTGATAATGCTTCCGGGCTGAGAGGTGGTGAAATTAAAGGTGCTGGGTGTTCCCACCAATGTAGTGTAGTTGTTATTACCCAGAGCATTAAACCAACTATTGCCAATACCGATGCTGTTGGCAGTCGTGGCGGTGAAGTCGGCTGGTACGTTCAAGCTGGCGTTGGGGCCAAATATGATCCCAGCCGGATTCATCAAAAACAGGTTAGAATTCCCGCCTACGACTTGGATTAAACCGTTAATCAATGAAGGATCGCCGCCAATAACCCGTCCCAAAATATTTTGGATGTTTGGGTTTGACAAAAAATTGGCTATTTGGTTGGCATCAAGACCGAATTTTTGAAAGCTGTGGAAGAGATTCGCGCTATCTCCAGATAGAGTACCACCAGTAATATTTAGTTGGTTGCCGTTAGGAGTAACAATAGTATTTGTGCCATCAGCAGCAGGGGTTATGGACTGCGCTTTGACTGGAGCGATCGCAATTAGTCCTAAAATCACTAGTTGAGCGATCGCATTAATCAGTAATAATAAATTCTTTGGATTTAAAGACTTCATCACAATTCCTTTTATAAGATAGCAAAAAACCTCCCCCATAAGTTTCTATGGGGGGATTATTCAACATCAGAAAATTTGCCTCTAGGTACTGACTATTAGCAGGTGTTAACTAAATAGTACAGGGTGGCACGAAATTTTCCCTAGCAAAAAACAAGGGGCTTAAGCCCCTTGTTCTCTACTTCATTGAGATGGTAGCTGGATTAGTGCCGTACTATACTAGCAGCAAACTCACCCAACCACCAGGTTTATTCTTAATTAGTAACTTTTGGCACAGATAGTTCAGAATTTAATGGCTAGCTCGTTGGTCATTCACAACTTCCACTGCTGTTCCATCTTCTTCTTCAGTTAGGTTAAATGGGGTAGGGCTTCTAAGGGAAATAGTCAACAGTGGTGGTGTACTGTCAAACCGAATACGAAAACGATGCAATGACCCAAAACCCTTTCTTTTGCGAACAGATTTTTTCTGACTATCAGTTTTGCCGTAAATTGTTACTACCCGCCCTGATCCATCAAAGACGGGACCGCCATTCATCCCGGTAAAATCATACTCCCGTGGTAAATTGCTGTAAGTCTGAGACTTATCCTTTCTCTTTAACTGGGTGACATGAAACACTAACTTTTTACTTCCGGCTGGAGGGTTAGCAAATCCAGCAACATAAACACCATTACAAAGCTGTGGATCGTCTAACAAACAATCCGTCGGATCGGGTGATACAACTAGTTTGGCAGTTTTATAAGTCCGAGTGCTTTGAAAACGGACGATCGCTATATCTTCATCCGCTAATTGATCAATATCTTTCTCTGTAGAAATACGGATTTTTTGGCGCTTATTTCCTTGGTCTAAAGGCGTTACAATGTCGTAATTAGCACTTTTGTCTTGCACTACTGACTTTGCTGTAACTACGACATAGACATTTTTTCCTCCTTCCTGGTAGCTATCGCTAATTATTCCAGAACCAGGAGTACCAGTAGTTGATTCAATCTTTACTACGGTTCCTCTAGCGATGGCGGCTACTTCCGTTGGTTGCAATTCTTTAATTGTTTGTGTCGGCTGCACGGGAGCTTCTTGTGCGAAAACTTGACTGACTCCCGTTACTATTAATGTACCGATTAAAAAACTTGGTAAAAAGGATCGATTTAACACAGCTTTCACGCCTCCGTTCAACAATTATATTTAAGTTGTCAAGTGTTCGTAATTATTGATCTCAAGGCAGGTACAACAAGTCTGCCGCCTTTCTAGTGAGTAATACAAGGGAATTAAGCTTGATATCGAAAAATGCTCTTAAATTCTCTATTGCTTACTAGACTTGATCAATAGATTAAGTACTGTAAATAAAAGCACAATACTTAACTTATTCCTACATTATACGAATTAGCTATTAAAAATGATACATCATTAGAATCTACATCAAAAAATTACATAAAATTTTATTTTTCTAAAAATCCTCGCTATATCTCAGTTTCTGCGAGATTTTTCACCAAATTAATCATGAAGTTAGCAAGAAGTTTCAATATCATTACTTAGTGATAAATGTATAAAAAATTAGAGTTTTTGAGTCTGATTAATCTTGAGTGCAGCGTTATTGACAAAACCGATAACTATATTTATATTCTGGAAACAGAATGACACAAATCAACCACCATAACAATCCTAGAGCGATCGCCACAGGCTCGTAATCCATTAGACCACCAGTAATAAAACTTTGATTGCAGCGCCATTCGTTGTAGAGTCAGCTTTTGCAACTATATAGACTACGTTGTGAGTATAATTTCGGTTGAAACGGTGAAATTTTGTATTGTTTGCAGGACAAAAAAACTCTCATATAATCAAGCCAGTTGTACTATTTGTTACGTTTTTCTAGAATTAATGCTGGATAATTTTTTGAGAATCTACCGACACAAACCAAAAAATAGGTGCTTGATATTACGAAGCCAATTGTGGTGGGGTGTACTGTTAAGTCCCTGCGCGGCTTTGGTTATGAGTATATCTCCAAGTTATGCTGATACTGATTCATCTGCTGCAACTGTTGAGAGGCTGATACTAGCACTCAAACAAAAAGCCGAACCCCAGTGCGATACTCAAGGTACAGAAAGCCCAAAAGTCTCACCAACGGTAGACGATGGAACAATTCTGGTAAAAAAAATAGAACTGATATGCAGTAGTTTTTCTGATTCCAAGGAACTGAATCGGATTATTGAGAAGGCTCAAGGACTCCCACTGACTTTAGCAGAACTGAGAAGTGTTGCGGATCAGATCACTGGGTGGTATTTTCAACAGGGCTATATCACCTCAGTCGCAAGTGTAGAAGAATCTGCCATTAAAGATGGTATCGTCCCAATTAGGGTGATTGAAGGTACCATCGAAGAAATTAAAATTGATCCCCCGACACGACGCATTAATTCCAAGTATGTGCGATCGCGGATTAATCTGGGTGTTAGCAAGCCTTTTTCCCAAACCAAATTAGAAGAACAATTAAGGTTGCTGCAAACAGACCCTTTGTTTGAAAAAGTGGAAGCCAGTATCCGTGCGGGGACTAAGCAGGGTCAAAGTATTGTAGTCGTGCGAGTCACTGAAGCTAATCCCTTTAATTTGGGATTTAGTGTAGACAACTACTCTCCCCCTAGTGTCGGTTCGGAACGATTGGGGGTAGGTCTTAGCTATCGTAACCTCACAGGTCTGGGCGATCAATTCTTTGGAACTTATTACTTCTCCACTCAAAAAGGTGGTTCTAATGCTTACGACTTTACTTACCAAGTGCCCTTAAATCCGATGAATGGCACTTTGCAGCTTAGAACTGCAATTAACAAAGTCAGAGTCATTGAGGCTCCTCTCGACATTTTCGATATTCATGGACAATCGGAACTGTATGAATTTACTTATCGTCAACCATTAGTGCGATCGCTCCGCGAAGAATTTGCCTTATCTGTAGGCTTGAGCGTTCAGAATGGTCAGACATTTACCTTTGCTGGCCCCACACCTTTCGGTATTGGCCCCGACGAAAACGGTAATAGTAGCACCCGAACAATTAGATTTGCTCAAGATTATGTTAGGCGGGATGTAAAAGGAGTTTGGGGATTGCGATCGCAATTTAACTTCGGCATTGGCGTCTTTGACGCTACCATCAACTCCAACCCCAACAAGCCTGATGGTCGCTTTTTTAGCTGGCTATTACAAGTACAGCGCCAGCAACGTTTGAGTCCAGACAATCTTTTAATCGCTCAAACTGACCTACAACTAACACCAGATGGTTTATTACCCTCCCAACAGTTTGTCATCGGAGGTGGGCAATCAGTACGCGGTTATCGGCAAAATGTCCGGGCTGGTGATAACGGTTTGAGATTTAGCTTGGAAGACCGTATAGCATTGGAAAGAGACGCGACAGGAGACGAAGTGCTGCAAATAGCACCATTTTTCGATTTGGGATTGATTTGGAACGTAGATAACAATCCTAACCTCATACAAAGACAGAAGTTGATCGCTGGTGCAGGAGTAGGGATGTTATGGAAACCAATACCAAATCTTAACTTGCGCTTGGATTATGCTCTGCCATTTGTGGAATTAGAAGATCGACGTCAAAATGCCCAAGATAATGGTTTTTATTTTAGTGCCAGCTATCGTCTGTAACTAGATGCGATGCTTAGGGACTTCCAAATAAAAAAATACTCAAAAAACTCTCTCCTCTTATTCCTCTGTGTTCTCCCGAAGTTTGCTCAACGCGGGGAACCCGCGCACGCAACTTCTCTCTGTGTCTCTGTGCGGCAGTCACTCATGGGGGAAACCACGCCAGATGCTCCACTTGGGGAGACCCCAAGACCGCACTGGCTCCCCAAGACCGCGCTGCCTTGTCTCTGTGGTTCGTTTATTTGGATAATTTATTTCTTGGAAGTCCTTTAGCTAATGAGAGTTTTACGTAGTAAAACCAGGGAGAGGTTTTTTGATTAATCGGACATGATATCAAACACCTATCCTACAATGAAGAAAATCATTGTAATCGAGCCGTGACAGCAAACCCAGCCAATATTTCAGCTTCTGTTTTTCGCCTGTCTCCTTTGATTCGGATAACGTTGCTGAGTCTATACATCGCACTCACAGTCCCATTACCCTTTTTATCGCAGGTAACAGCTGCACCCGTACCCCCAGAATTACTGTGGGTAGGGATTAGCGTCGGCTTAATTGCCTTGTATGCAGTATTGACTGAACAAGTAATAGTAGATGATCAGGGAATTCAGGTTACTTACCCCGCCTGTGTGCCTCGCTTTTTTCGTAAAGGCTGGCTATTACCTTGGTCAGATGTGAAAGAGTTAAAACCCCGCACCACTGGTCAAGGAGGGCTAGTTTATTATTTCCTCAGCCAGGATGGGAAGGCTTATTTACTACCGATGCGTGTAGCTGGATTTGCCCGTTTCGTGGAAATTGTGCAAGCAAAGACGGGCATTGACACCACAGATGTTCGCCCTTTAGCGCAGCCGTGGATGTACCTAATTTTACTAGGATTCACTCTGCTGCTACTATTGGTCGATGGATGGGCGATCGCTACAGCCTTAACTACTGCACAATTAACTTAAAATTGGGCATGGAGCATTGGTTATTTCTTCCCCATCTCCCCACTCCCCCTTGAATACAGCAAAAGCCATACTCAGGCTAGAGCAAATTAATCTATTTACGAAGCTGAAAACCCAACTTGCCGACAATCAGCAAGGATATCCCATATTGCAGGATATTTCCTTTGAGGCATTCCACAGCGATGGCTCCGCCAACGCCTGCGGCGATCGCATTGCCATTGTCGGTCCAGTAGGCGCTGGAAAAACTTCGTTATTACGCCTCCTCAACCGCCTGATTGAACCCACTAGTGGTAAAATCTATCTAGAAAATCAAGAATATTGCCAAATTCCTGTCATCCAGCTACGCCAGAAGCTTGTACTTGTATTGCAAGAGTCAAAGCTGTTGGGGATGACAGTTGGGCAAGCCTTGGCTTATCCTTTAGTTTTGCGTGGTTTGCCCAAACAGACAATTCAGCAACGAGTCAATTATTGGACAGAACAACTGCACATTCCCAATGAATGGTTGGGGCGAACAGAGGTACAACTTTCTGCGGGACAACGACAACTAGTAGCGATCGCTCGTGCCTTAATCATCCAGCCTAAAATATTATTATTAGACGAGCCAACCTCTGCACTAGATACTGGTACATCTGCTCATCTAATGCAAGTCTTAACCCAGTTGAGTCAAACTCATCAAACCACGATTCTGATGGTAAATCACCAACTGGAACTAGCCCAAATGTTTTGCACTCGGTTATTGCATCTACAAAAAGGTCATTTATTCGCAAATCAAAGAGTCTCAGAGATAAACTGGATCGAATTACGAGAAAGCCTAATTCAAGCAGAAGCTCAAGACGATTTTGGATTTTAAATTTTGGATGAATCAGGAATCAGGAGTTGTTTTCTTACTCCCTCACCCCAATGCCCAATACTTCGACTTACCTCGGCTTCGCTCGGCACAAGTCGCGGTTCCTGAGCGTAGTCGAAGGGCAGTACAAGTGCCCAATGCCCATTTACACTTGACTACTAGTAAGTGTTGAGCGTTGATTATTAAATCTTTCTCTAGCTAACTTTGTTGTTTGTGACTGTGAAATATTGGTATTCAAAATTTCCATGTTAAAACGGTATCCTACATTGCGGATAGTTTGAATTAAATTCGGTTGCCGGGGATCAAGTTCAACCTTTTTCCGCAGCGATAAAACGTGAGTATCAATGGTACGAGGGTTATCAATAGCGTCAGGCCAAGCACGACGCAGCAATTCCGACCTACTCAGAGGCACTCCCCCAGCTTGTGCTAAAACGTACAGCAAACTGAATTCCTGAGGCGTTAAGTCGATAAACTCCCCTTGGAAGCGGACACGACGCTGAACTAAATCGATTTGCAAAGTGCCATAATCCAAATAAGCTGGTGCAGTAGGTGTGCGCTTCCGGCGAATCAGTGCCTCTACCCGTGCCAAAAACTCTTGCATCCCAAAAGGTTTGCTAAGGTAATCATCGGCACCCGCCTTTAAACCTGCGACGATATCAGCTTCACTATTACGGGCAGATAGCATTAAGATTAGAGGCTGTTGTTGACGATGTAACCAACGACAAAACTCAATGCCATCACCATCAGGCAAGTCTGCATCTAAAATGACCAGTGTTGGTTGATGGCTTAAAAATACTTCCCTTGCTTGATAAATGCTGGCAGCTTGATGCACACGGTATTCCAGTTGTTGCAAGTGCCAACCCAACAACGACCTCAGATGGGGATTCCCCTCAATGATTTCTATACAAACCGAACCCACAGTGGCAAGACCCCTTAGCGTCTGATGACTTTCAAAGTAACAAGCCCATCTCTAAGGTTTTGTAGCCTTTGTTACTTCAATTGCGATGAGCTTTACATTTCCTCATAAAAAGAGTGGCAATATCTTTAATTTATGCCTTCCGATAGGCAATTAGAAATATTATTAAATTTTTATTAAATTTATTAAAAGTGTTGTTAGACTTATCAAAAGTTCTTTTAGCTTAACCTTCTGCTTTTACATGGGTGTCATCTGGTAAACATCTATAACCCAACTAACTAACCGTTACTACAACAGCTTTTCAACCTGATAGTTCCAGTGGATTTTTCGCAAAAATTTAGTGCCCATATTCAGGAATATAACACCAATGCAATTGGGCTGTTGACCATGAAAATCAGAAAAATAACTTAGCAGCTAACTAAAATCGATGTTTTCTGGAATAGGATTAAAATAGCTTGTAGCTTCTAGGAGGGTACTACCCAAAGTAGATGTGTTGACTTTGAGTTGATGCCAAAGTGAAATTACACTTCACATTCAAGCGTGAATCATTTACAATTCTCATTCCAAAGAGATTAATACAGCAGTTATGCTCCAAGACACACAAACCATCCGCTATTACCAAAGACTCACCGATGCCTTCGTCGAGCTATGGAATCGCGGTTATCGCACGGATGATATGCGGATGTATTTGGATGGGTATCTAGCCGCACTGCGACATAGCAACGTTATTGAACCTTTTTTGATTCATCGCCTAGAAGAGGAAGCCAGCCGCTACTTGTACGATGGATCAAACTTTGCAGTGCCGCAACCACAGCCACAACCCGATTACTACTAAGTACCATTTACCTGGTGATTGAGAGTAAACGCTAATTACCGCAGATAATTATAGCATATTATCTGTATTTGTCAACGCTTTGCCGTGGTGTGAGATTTTGGAGATATTGTATTGATTAAACCCATCCCCTCAGCCCTATATTGGTCTTGCCAATTTGACTGAGGGGATTGTTGACTTAACCTGAAATCCATCCAACAATAGATCGATCAAGTATTTTTGTCAAAAAACTATTAAAAAACCCTTAAAAGGGGGGGATAGTGTCTCCCCCTTTTAAGGAAATTAAAAACGGCACATTGCCTTAATTGCGAAGCGAAAATTTAGCACCATACCCTCTAGTTTACGGAAATAGAGATTACGAAGCTAGTGCTACTTCTACCTTTTCTTGTAATTCACCTTTTTGGTACAGTTCAATCAAGATGTCAGAACCACCAAGGAATTCACCATTGATATACACTTGGGGAATTGTCGGCCAGTTAGAGTATTCTTTAATTCCCTGACGGATTTCCGAGTCTGATAGAACGTCAACCGTCTCGAAGGGAACTCCCAAAGTATTGAGAATTTGCACAACGTTGTTGGAGAAACCACATTGGGGCATTAACTTGTTTCCCTTCATGAAAACTAAAATCTTGTTCTGTTCTAGCAAGCTATCAATTTTATCTTTGAGTTCTGGTGTCATGGTATTTGTGTTTCCTATGTTGCATTAATAGAATGAGGAGTTAAAAATTCCTAACTCCTAACTCCTAACTCATAACTTTACGAAGCTGCTGTTGTTTGCCAAGCTTCGGGAGTGTATGTTTTCACCGCCAAGGCATGAATCGCTTCAGTTGACATAGCTTGACCCAAAGCACCATAAATTAACTGGTGCTGTTGTACTAGTCCTTTACCTGTAAAGTGCGATGAAACTACTGTCACCTGATAGTGGTCACCGCCACCAGTCAAGTCTTGCACCTGAACCTGGGCGTCTGGCAGTCCCGCCTTGATCATTGCCTCAATCTGCTGCGGACTAATCATCGCAATTCCTGAAAAAACTTACTTTTCTATTATTAACAGATATAGAGCAAATGCCTGTGCCAACTTCAGGTTTTGGCAAGGCTGTAGATAGAGACACCTCTGAGGTGTATTTTGAGAACGCTCAGGTTTTGGCTACGGCAGATAGCTCTATGCTAGCACTGGGGCGTTCCCAAGGGACTGGTTAGGGGGATGGGGAAAACAGTCAACGAAGATTTAATTTATTTATTTTTTTGGGGATGAAGAGGATGAACTACCACCTTCTCTGGGATAGGGAGAATCAACAAAACCCAATTCAAATAACTGTTTATAGGCTTTTTTGCCTAAATCTCGCGTCGGGTTTTGACTCTTAATTATTTGAATCAACAATGGTACAGCTAATTCTGGCTGATTTTGTGCCCGATGTACCAATGCTAACTGAAAGGTGGCTTCATCTCGCTTTTGGGCTGTTAATAGAGCTTTTTGACGCTGAGAATCAGAAACTCTATTGTCAATTCCCGAAAAACTAGCGTTTAATTCTTGATAAAAATTAGATAGCTGATTATAAACCTGACGTGCTTCTTGCAGTTTTTTAGCAGCTAAGGGGTAGTTTTGAGCAGAAACGGCTTGGTCTGCCTCTTTCACTAAGCGATCGCCGCCATCAATGCTCAAAATGCTGTTACTTTCAGTTATGGGGCGGAGATTATTCGGATCGTTGGGGTCAATCGGTTGTGGTTGGCTGGTAGTGCCTGGTGACTGTGATACCTGAGCATTCACAGGTGATAGCAGGCTGAGGACTGCTATGACTGATAAAAAGGTACGGTGCATCAAGGTAACAGCGGCAGCAGTGTTCATGGGTCAATTAGTGCGACAACTAGATAAATAAGTCATGGAAACTTCGGGTATCTTAACTCTGTTTTGGTCTTGGACAAAGCAAAGTTAGATCAAAAGTATCTCTGGTTTAGACTAAAAATCGGCTTAATAGAGTTCCCATTAACCCTGTATATTAACCAACTTAAATCGCCCTGATGAGCTATACCTACGGTAGACTGCTTCACCATCTGTTTGATTACCGACTTTGCTCCCCAATAATTATCTCAGGTTAACTGGGATCTTTGGCAGAATAATTTTTTGAAAGCACTGCTTGAACTATTTGCGTAGTCGTAGCCCAACCTAGACATCACACCAAACAAGTTAAAAATGGCGATGTCCCCAGTCCAAACTTCCCAAAATTGGGTTCTTACCAGTCATGTTTATGACATTAAGAATTAGTGATTTCTGCAAATGCACGATTAGTAACTTTTGTTTCTTGATGGCTTAATTGATGCAGTGCCTTTGCTAAATCAGCTGTGATATTTTTGGCATTTTGTTTGAGACAGCCACTCATGTAATCCGCTACTCTAATTGGGGAACCAATGTTAATACTCACATCTGTACCCCAATTGGGATCAGGTTGGCTGTAATTAATACCTATGGGTATAATTTTCACTCCCAGCCCGGAATGACTAGATTCAGCACTCAAAGCCAGACGAGCAATTCCCGGCTTCAATGGGTGAACTTGGCCATCACGAAAAATGTTCCCTTCTGGAAAGATCACCAGGGTTTTTTGCTGCTGAAGTAGCTCAACTCCATGACGCAGTGTGCGGATTGACGGATGCTTAGAATTTACAGGAAACCCCCCCAAACGTTGGACAAACCAGCCTTGCAAACCTTGGCATTCATCACTAGTCACCATAAACCGCAGGTCTTGTTTTCTGAGACAATCGGCGGTAGCGTAGGGTACAAGCAAGGCATCCCAACGCGCCCGGTGGGTAGGCGCAAGAATCACAGGCCCAGTTGGGGGGATATTTTTTTTTCCGGTTATTCTAATTTGCCCAAAGAATAATGGTAATAGGCAGTGACGCCCTAATAAATATGCCAGAGGACTTAACCAAGGAGAGACTCTTGAGGTAGTATGGTCTACCTGAGAATTTGCTGCTGGGTGCTGGCAGGTATCAGATGAAGAGTAAAATTCCATGATGACGGATGCAGCTGATTGACGGGTAAAAATTTAACGAAAGCCTGATTAGTTACACCGTAGATTCTCTTGCGTGACTTGTCTGGTACTAGATGGACAGTTTTACCTCTGTCCGTTAGTTTACACTACGTCGCCTAGTAGCAAACCAAGCCTGTAATTGTTGACGACAAGCCGACTCTAGAATACCTCCGATTACTTGGAGGCGGTGATTAGAAGCAGCGCTATCGGGTATGTTAATAACTGTACGAATTGCGCCAGTTTTGGTATCGTCTACTCCATATACAAGTAGTCCTAGACGCGCTTGCACGATCGCACCTGCACACATCGGGCAAGGTTCAAGAGTTACATAGAGGGTGCATTCATTAAGATGCCAATTTTGTAAAGTTGTTGCAGCCATCTTGAGAGCGAGAATTTCCGCATGAGCGGTAGGGTCTTTGTCGCGCTCTTTTCTGTTTTCTCCTTCTGCTAGCAATTTGCCTGTTGAATCAATGATAACAGCACCTACAGGGACTTCACCTGCATCACCTGCTATTTGTGCTAATTCTAGAGCAGAACTCATCCATTGTTGATGTATAAGATATTCTGTGTATTTATTAAGCATATTCTGATCAATAATGTGCAACTTAATATTCTGACCTCTCCAAACCCCCAATACTGTTCTGTTAAGGCAAGAGACGCGATGAATAGCCGTCTCTACAATAATCTTTCGTCTTGACGGCGATTCATGGTGTCTAAATAGCGACTTGGGCTAAAAGGGGATCGAGTTGACTTTGTGTGTCTAATTGATAGAGGTCATCGCAGCCGCCAATGTGCTGGTTATTAATAAAAATTTGCGGTACAGTCCGGCGTCCGTTAGCGCGTTCTGCCATTTTAGCTCTGGCTGCTTCGTCGCCGTCGATTTTATATTCGGTAAAATTTACACCTTTCCACCACAGAAGCATTTTGGCACGAATGCAGTATGGACAAGTTTGCCATGTATAAAGTTCGACGTTGGCTTTAACTCGCTCTGGATGGCGATTTAAAAGGGGATTAAGAAAGTCCAGCATATTTTCTTAAGCAAGGTTTTAACTATTTCTTTAGCCTAGATTACCGTATTGGGGCTGGAACCCATTTTTTAAAACCCTCTAATCAAAAAACAATCTCACAAATGGCACTTTTTTAACCAGTTAGCAGTAAAACTTAACTTTCTTCCACGTGTATCCGCCCTTTGGTAGACTTAAAGACTGAAATAGCCAGATAAAGCGGCAGAAATTCAAGCAGTTGAGAGGGCAGACTCTGTGGAAAATACACTTGGGTTAGAGATTATTGAAGTAGTAGAGCAAGCCGCGATCGCTTCCTCGAAATGGATGGGGAAAGGCGAAAAAGACATTGCTGACCAAGTAGCAGTGGAAGCTATGCGGGAGCGGATGAATAAAATCTATATGCGCGGTCGCATTGTGATTGGGGAAGGCGAACGCGACAACGCACCTATGTTATACATCGGGGAAGAAGTTGGTATTTGTACTCAACCAAATGCCGAAGCTCTCTGTAACCCTGATGAACTAGTTGAAATTGATATCGCCGTTGACCCCTGTGAAGGTACGAACTTGGTAGCTTATGGACAACCTGGTTCGATGGCTGTCTTGGCAATTTCTGAAAAGGGTGGATTGTTTGCTGCTCCTGACTTTTACATGAAGAAGTTAGCAGCACCTCCCGCAGCTAAGGGCAAGGTAGACATCAACAAGTCAGCAACAGAAAACCTGAAGATTCTCGCTGAGTGTCTAGAGCGCTCTATTGAAGAACTCGTGATCGTAGTCATGAAGCGTGAACGCCACAACGATTTAATTAAAGAAATCCGTGAGGCTGGAGCGAGAGTCGCCCTAATTTCAGACGGTGATGTGGGTGCAGCTATCAGCTGCGGTTTTGCTGGAACTAATATCCACGCTCTGATGGGTATTGGTGCGGCTCCTGAAGGTGTAATCTCGGCAGCTGCAATGCGTGCTTTAGGTGGACACTTCCAAGGTCAACTGATTTACGATCCCGCAGTCGTAAAAACAGGTCTGATTGGAGAAAACAGAGAAGCCAATATCGATCGCTTAAAGTCTATGAATATCAATGACCCCGATAAGGTCTATGATGCTCATGAACTGGCATCGGGTAAAACTGTTCTGTTCGCTGCTTGCGGTATTACAGGTGGTAATCTGATGAATGGTGTACGTTTCTTCCACGGCGGAGCCAGAACTCAAAGTTTGGTAATTTCTAACCAGTCGAAAACGGCTCGATTTGTTGATACAATTCACATGTTTGGTGAACCCAAGACTCTCCAACTGAACTAATTTTTAGGGAATGGGGGATGGTAAAAGTAGGGGCGAAGCATTTGGAAATAAATCTTTCTATAAAATGGGAAATAATCACCAAAATGCTTTACCCTTATATGTAGTTAGTAGTTAGTAGTTAGTGATTAATAGTTGTTTATTGCTGGGGATAACTACCAACCAATAAACAAAAATTCCCCATTCCCTATTCTCACTCAATGCCCTATTCTCAACTACCAACTAGTAACTACGATTTAGCAAATGAATATAGCAGTGGTGGGGTTAAGCCATAAAACAGCCCCTGTAGAAGTCCGGGAAAAACTGAGCATTCCAGAACCACAAATTGAAAGTGCGATCGCTCAACTGGCCAGCTATCCCCATATTGACGAAGTTGCAATTCTTAGCACTTGTAACCGCCTAGAAATTTACATTGTTACCAGTGAAGCAGACCAAGGTATCCGGGAAATAACGCAGTTTCTTGCGGAATACAGTAAATTACCCGTGCTTTCTCTGCGACAACACTTATTTATGTTGCTACATGATGATGCCGTGATGCACGTTATGCGGGTAGCAGGTGGTTTAGATAGTCTGGTACTCGGAGAAGGTCAAATTCTGGCTCAGGTGAAAACTACTCACAAACTGGGGCAGCAATATAGTGGTATAAAAACCATTTTGAATCGATTATTTAAACAAGCGCTGACAGCTGGTAAACGGGTTCGGACTGAAACTAGTATTGGTACTGGCGCTGTCTCGATTAGTTCGGCAGCTGTAGAGTTAGCGCAGATAAAAGTGGCAAATTTAGCTGCTTGCCGAGTGGTAATTTTGGGTGCTGGTAAAATGTCGCGGCTGCTGGTGCAACATTTACTTTCTAAAGGTGCTGTGCAAATTAGTATTGTAAATCGATCCCGCGATCGCGCCCAAGAATTAGCCAAGCAGTTCCCTCAACAACCGATCCAAATTCATCCACTATCGGAAATGATGGCAGTGATTGCCGATAGTGATTTGGTGTTTACAAGTACTTCGGCAACAGAGCCAATACTTGACCGTGCCAAGTTGGAGATAGTTTTAGAAGTTCAGCGTTCTTTGATGTTATTTGATATTTCTGTGCCGCGTAATGTCCATGCGGATGTCAATGAATTAGAAAACGTGCAGGCGTTTAATGTGGATGATTTGAAGGCTGTAGTAGCGCAAAACTACGAAAGCCGTCGCAAGATTGCACAGGAAGCGGAGCGACTTTTAGAAGAAGAAGTGGAAGCTTTTGATATTTGGTGGCGCAGTCTGGAAACTGTTACCACTATTAGCTGTTTAAGAAATAAAGTCGAAACCATCCGGGAACAAGAGTTAGAAAAAGCTTTGTCGAGATTGGGTTCGGAATTCGCGGAAAAGCATCAAGAAGTGATTGAAGCATTAACACGGGGAATTGTCAATAAAATTTTACATGATCCGATGGTGCAATTGCGATCGCAGCAAGATGTTGAAGCTAGACGGCGCTGTATGCAAACTCTGCAAATGCTGTTCAACCTGGATGCAGAGGAACAATTTAGTTAAATTAAACAACAAGTAAGATCCCCGACTTCCTAAAAGTTGTCGGGGATTTGAGCTTTTAAATTAGATATAATTCTAATTAGATAGATATCTAATTAGAATTTAGTTATGCAACCAGAGCAATTTAACATTTTACTGCGCTTTTTCAAGGCATTAGCGGATGATAGCCGATTGAAGATTGTAGGTATTTTGGCGAATCAGGAGTGCAGCGTCGAAGAATTGGCGGTGTTACTGCAACTGAAGGAACCGACGGTATCTCATCATTTAGCGAAACTTAAAGAGCTAAATTTGGTGACAATGCGCCCTGAAGGTAATAGCCGTCTATATAAATTGGATAGCGAGGCTTTGCAAAGCATTAGTAAGGAAATTTTTACACCGGAGAAAATAGCATCCTTGATTGAGGATGTGGATATTGAGGCTTGGGAAAGCAAAGTATTGAAAAACTATTTCGAGGGCGATGTCTCCGACAAGGACTCCGTTCAACGCCTCAAAGAAATTCCCGCTAGCCGGAAAAAGCGTCTAGTTATTCTTAAATGGTTAGCAAACCAGTTTGATGTAGGAGTAAACTACCCTGAACGCTTGGTAAATGACATTCTCAAACGCTACCATATTGACTGCGCCACCCTGCGACGGGAGTTGATTGCTTGCCAGTTAATGCAGCGAGAGAATGGAGTTTATTGGCGTACAACATAGGTATGAAAGTACACCCGTAGGGGCACGGCAGTGCCGTGCCCCTACACCTCTAATGTTGTACCGCATCTGAATAGGAACCGCTATAAGCTTTAGCCGCACAATAACCGCACAATCATAGGTTGTATTTTTATGCAGTTAGAAACACAAAAATTATATTACACACCTGAAGAGTATTTAGAAATTGAAGAAAAGGCAAAATACAAAAGCGAATACCGTGATGGAGAAATTGTACCGATGACGGGTGGCACTACAAATCATAATAAAATTGCAGGCAACTTTTATGCTTATTTGAAGTTTGGTTTGAGAGGCAAGAATTATGATGTTTATATTGGTGATGTGCGTTTATGGATACCCCGTTATCGGCAGCATACGTATCCCGATGTGATGGTAATTGAGGGACAACCTATTTATACAGGAACCAGCACAACAACGGTTATGAATCCGATGTTAATTGCTGAAGTTTTATCTAAATCGACTAAAAATTATGACCAAGGTGATAAGTTTCTTTATTATCGCTCTATTCCCGAATTCAAGGAATATATTTTAATCGATCAATATCAGTATCATGTGATGCAGTATGTAAAAACTGCGGAAAGTCAATGGTCATTCACTGAACTTGAACATGAATCTGCAATTTTATCACTGCAAACAGTTGATTTTCAAATTGAATTGCGCGACCTTTATGAGCAAGTAAATTTTACAGAAAATAATGAGGATTAAAAAATAAAGCTCTGATTCACCCCGGATGCTGGTTCATCCAACAAAATTAACTTGGAATTGTTTAGCGAATAGCTACCAAAGTCCTTCACTAAATTTGTGTTTCTTCCTCGGTAAAGATAGGAGTTTAACAAAAGCCAAATTTCCAAAAAAAATTAATCAGATGACAGCAAAACAATATCACCTTCTTTAGCAGCATTCTGAAAAAACTCTACCAATTTCGGATATAGTTCAAACAAAGACTCTATTTCCTCTTCGTCCCATCCTCCAGGGCTAGGATTTGGGTAAATTTCTGCCGCATTAAATACAGTAGAATTAAATCGACTCTTCAATTCTTCAACAGAAATTTGACTTAAAGCATCGGCAACATCTCGAACCTCTTCAAGAGTGAGATAGCGTACAAATCCGTAACCCGCTTCAAACTGTGTCGGCGTACCTCCCATGACTACATTACAAAGAGGCGGTGATGCTTGGGTATCGCCCAAATTTGACTCTCCAGTGAGAAGAAAATGTAGTGCGTACCAATCTTTTTCAAGACTGAAGTAACGTTCATCGCTTCGTTGCTTTTGTCGTTGGGCAATCATTGCCTGTGGATTACTAAAATCAAAAACTAAATCATCTAAATTAAGCTTAAAGAAAGATGCTGCTGCTTCAGTATCATTCTGAATTTCTGAAAACTTTTGTGGCGTAATGCGTTTATAGCTAGCTGCAATACCCATATTTACTCTCATCTAAACACTATTAATAGTGTTCCCTTTGACTTTGGACAAGTCGCAGTATTTATGTACTTTTACGTATCCAAAGTCTGATCGCTAAATACATTGCATAAACAGGAAGCCAATCACACTTTATTTTCCCAAATAAGCTTCTAGAACTTTGGGATTAGTTTGAATTTCTGCGGGTGTCCCGTCAGCCAAATTCTGTCCTTCGGCAAGTACCCAAACGCGATCGCACAATGACATAATCACATCCATGTTGTGTTCGATAATCAAAAAGGTCATGCCATCTTGACGGTTCCAAGTGATAATGCGATCGCAAATATCATCAATCAGTCTCGGATTCACCCCCGCCGCCGGTTCATCCAACAAAATTAACTTGGGATTAGTCATTAAAGCCCGTCCCATTTCTAACAGCTTACGTTGTCCACCAGACAAGCAACCAGCGTAATCGTGTGCTTTTTCTACCAAACCCACTGATTGTAATAAGTACATTGCTCGCTCTTCGAGTTGCTTTTCTTCCTTAGCGACAACGTGCGGTTGCAACTGCACCTGCCAAAAATTTTCACCCGTTTGTTTTTGCGCCGCCAGCAGCATATTTTCTAACACCGACAACCGCGAGAGGGTGCGTGCAACCTGAAAAGTGCGGATTACACCCTGCTGGGCAATTTGATATGGTTGCAAGTTGTGAATCGGTTCACCGTCAAAAATCACTCGTCCCTTATCGGGGCGAATGAAGTTTGAGAGTAAGTTAAATAAAGTAGTTTTACCAGCACCATTAGGGCCAATCAAGCCCGTAATGCTGCCTTTAGCAACTTCGATTTTCGCCTCATTAACTGCTTTGACACCACCAAAGCTTTTAGAAAGTCCAGTGGCTACTAAAAGGGGAAGTGGTGATGACTGGTTATTTACCAAGGGTGAGTTCCTCCTTTTTCCCTAAGATACCTTGAGGTCGCCAAATCATCAGTACCATTAAAATTAATCCGATTACCATGATCCGAAATGCACCCAAACGGTCTTGATCAAGAGGAACGATTCTGGGTAAGATTTCCCGCGTCAGGGCATCGTAAGCAAAGAAAATTACCGCACCTAAGATTGTGCCAACATTATTCCCAGAACCGCCTAAAATCACCATAATCCAAGTGTCAAAGGTGATCTGCGGTTGGAAATTATCAGGGTAAATGGCGCTGAGTTGCCAAGCGAAGAAAGCACCAGCAATACCCGCGATCGCACCCCCAAGCATGAGAGATTGTAATTTATACCAAAACACATTTTTCCCCAACGCCTTGGGAATTTCTTCATCTTCGCGGATGGCTTTGAGAATTCTACCCCAAGGCGATCGCACCAAAATTTCTAAGCGCCAGTATACAAATGCTAAAACCAGGAGCAAGACTAGCATTAAACCCGCTTTTGGGTTGTAATTATACAGTCCAATCACCCCGGAAATATAAATCCCTACTGCCAAAACTCCTAACACAATTCCCACACCCAAACGAGAGGCGAATTCTTGCTTGGTAGTTGTCCTTTTACCTAAATCAGTAGTCCGAGATATTTGGGTGGTGCGAATCCATCGCCATAACGAAAAAAAAGTTACGGCAGCTAGTAGCGTTAACAACCCAATCATCCCAAATTTGACAAACAAATTCGGCTCTGTGGATAGGGGTATGGGATAACTTTGCACACCAAACGCTCCAGAAACCCAGGTGTCACCCACAGGTAATTCCTGGTTATTTACTACCAAACGAATTAATTCTCCTGTACCAATAGTGACAATTGACAGATAATCTTCCCGCAAGCGTAGAGTTGCAAAACCAATTACCAAACCTAACAAGGCGGCGACAATTGCCCCAGCTATTGCTGATATTAGTAAAGGCACCCCTTTTAAGCTTAACAATACCGTTGTGTATGCTCCCAGGGTCATGAAAGCAATATGACCAAAGTTAATTAGTCCGGTAAAGCCCCACTGCAAATTGAGTCCTAGTGCGAATAGAGCGAAAAGCGCTGTAGAAATTGCTAAGAAAATGAGATAGTCAACCATGTTAGGGAATGGGGAGTGGGGAGTTTTGCTCCCCCTTCCCTCGTAGGGAAGGGGGCTGGGAGGTTAGGTTTTTGATTCCTGAATCGATGCTCTAAGTAATAAAGTTTAGCGTAGCTAATTTTTTGGGAATACTATTTATTGTTGGTGTTTGCTTGTAAGGAATAATTGACGTATGAATTTGCTGCGACTGAGGATGCATCACTTAATCGAGCAGCTAGGCGATGACGATTTGCAAGACATTTGGAATGTTCTGGAAGGTTTATATTATGACTTTTATATGCTCAAAGCGATACAACAGGTTAAGCGATCGCAACAACCGTGGGATATCTTAACCCATGAAGAAGCGGTACGACTGTTGATGTTTTTCTGATTCAGCAGCGCTTTCTTCTCTTGTGCCAGTGGCCCCTCAAGTTTTGGTTAAGGTAACGCCTAGTGAGTCTAGAAATGCGCTATGCCAGGTCTTTTTTACTAGACCTGAAGAATTTAGAACCTGCCGCCTACGAGCGGGTGTATGATTTTGTCTTTATTGAGCTAGCCCAAAAGTGGCAACTGAGTGATTTAAAAGAACTGCGACAGCTTGATAGTGAAGGCATTTTTCACCGCTTTACCCTCGATAATTATCTGATTGGTATAGAAATTAGGGGTGAAATTGTGAAATTTCTGCGTGTCATCCCTATGCCAGATGTTTAAGGAGAGAGTTAAGGGAACACTGAAAACTGTAAACTGTATAAGGCTAGGCAGGGATCGCTATAACCTTACATTAAACTGGTTTTGAAAAACACTTTATTTGAGATTTCCCTATGGATGCTAGGGCACTTTGGCAACGATACCAAAACTGGTTATATTTCCACGAGGGATTGGGGCTGTACTTAGACGTGAGTCGGATACGGTTCGATGATGCCTTTGTGGAATCGTTGCAGCCGAAGTTTGACAAGGCGTTTGCGGATATGGCTCAACTAGAGAAGGGTGCGATCGCAAATCCCGATGAGAACCGCATGGTTGGACACTACTGGCTGCGAAATCCTGATTTAGCGCCAGCTCCAGAACTTACACAAGAAATTGTCCAAACCCTAGAACAAATCGAAGCCTTTGCGGAAAAAGTCCAAACAGGTGCAATTCATCCTCCCAGAGCCAGCCGCTTTACGGATATTATCTCCATTGGCATTGGTGGTTCCGCCCTCGGCCCCCAATTTGTCGCGGAAGCTCTCGCTCCTGATTTCCCGCCCCTGAAACTTCACTTTATCGATAACAATGATCCCGCAGGTATCGATCGCGTGATCAATCATCTCCGAAATAGCCTCGCCAGCACTTTAGTTTTGGTGATCTCCAAATCTGGGGGAACGCCTGAACCTCGAAATGGCATGATTGAAGTTAAAAAAGCCTACGCCGGCCACAATTTGGAATTTGCTCAGTATGCAGTAGCTATTACCAGCGTTGATAGCAACCTGGATAAGCTAGCCAAAGATGAAGGTTGGCTAGCCAGATTTCCCATGTATGACTGGGTAGGAGGACGCACCTCAGAAATGTCTGCTGTGGGGCTAGTACCCGCCGCATTGCAAGGCATTGATGTTCGCGCTATCCTGGATGGCGCAAAAGAGATGGATGACGCTACCCGCGTCCCAGATGTGAAAAATAACCCAGCAGCCTTACTTGCCTTGTCTTGGTACTTTACTGGCAATGGCAAGGGCGAAAAAGATATGGTTGTCCTACCTTACAAGGACAGCTTATTTTTATTCAGTCGCTATTTGCAACAGCTGGTGATGGAATCCTTGGGCAAGGAAAAAGACTTAGACGGTAAAGTTGTCCATCAAGGCATCGCCGTTTATGGCAACAAAGGCTCAACAGATCAACACGCTTACGTCCAGCAGTTGCGCGAGGGTGTAGCGAATTTCTTTGCTACCTTCATCGAAGTCTTGGAAGATCGTCAGGGGCCATCTACTGAAATAGATCCGGGAGTTACATCAGGCGATTATCTTTCCGGTTTTCTCCAAGGAACCCGACAAGCGCTTTATGAAAATCACCGCGATTCCATTACAGTCACGATTCCCCAAGTTAATCCCCGAACTGTAGGGGCATTAATTGCTTTGTATGAACGCGCTGTTGGTTTATACGCTAGTTTAGTCAACGTCAACGCCTACCATCAACCAGGCGTAGAAGCTGGCAAAAAAGCTGCTGCCTCCATTCTCGATTTGCAAACACGAGTGGTAGCAGTGCTACAAAAAGAAAAAACTCCCCTTTCTCTTGAAGAACTTGCCGAAAAAGCAGGCGCATCAGAGCAAGTTGAGGCAATTTACAAAATTTTGCGTCATATCCATGCCAATCAACGAGGTGTGGTTTTCCAAGGTGATCTTCAGAAACCCGGTAGTTTGACGGTTTCTGCTAGCTGATAGCTCTAGTCTAAATATCACATTTTGTCCATAATTGTTGTCTCAGCAACAATTTTTTTGTGAAGCATCCTAGATAGAAGATATATCTTCCGTCTAGGATGCTTCACCATATAATTCGCAATTCCAATTTATATAGCGCTTCTCGAATGGATGCAATACAAATGAGAAGCGCTATAATTTAACGTTATTCTGGATCGATATTACTTAATATGGCATATAGTGATTTTACTTTAGAGAAAATCAAGCAAAAATTTCAAATAAATACTATTGAGGAAACTGATATTTTTGCTAAAATGCCTGATATAGAATGCAGTGAATTATTAAAAGAAATTCTTCAATATAATTCACCTATAGCTATTGCCAGTAATAGTGAAAAAGCTCGCTCTGAGATGATTATTTCTCCGATTTTACTAGAATTGAGACGACAATTAAATGACCAGATAAATTTGTTCTCTGGTGTTGAATTCAATGTTGATACAACACAAGGTTTAAATGGAATCTGTGATTTTCTAATTACCCGTTCTCCAGAAAGACTAATTATCACTGCACCAGTTATTATTATTGTGGAAGCTAAAAAAGAAAATATTCCTGCTGGTTTAGGACAATGTGTAGCCGAAATGTTAGCAGCAAGAATATTTAACGAACGAGCAAGTAATGAAAATTTGGTAATTTACGGTACTGTTAAGCTAATCGGCATTTAAGTTGCATAATCAAGGCGGCTAAGATGCCCACCCCAGAAGATGTTGAGAAAATTTTAATATGCAAATTAGATGTGTTTTAGCTTACAACTGGAAGTATTTGGCAATTTTTAAAATTAGAAGGGCAATTTATCCAGATAGACTTAAGTGAATATTATCTTAAAGATGTCAATAAAATTTTAGGAATCTTAGCTAGTGGTGTACGCTGAAAAGTTATATAGCGTTTCTCTCTTGAGTGCAATACAGACCTAACCCCCAGCCCCTTCCCTACTAGCGTTGGGGAGCAAGATTCCAAGCCTCTCTCCTTTTAGGAGAGAGGCTTGGAGAGAGGTCAAAGTGTATTGCACCCATTCGATAACCGCTATAACTGGAATTTAAACGCAGAGAATCGTAGGTTGGGTTAAGGAACGAAACCCAACTACGCACAATACGGTTTTTGACACTAACTGAACCGTATTGTGCTATGTGGAGCAAATTTTACTCCTGACTCCTGATTCTGCTGTCATTACGAATTACTAATTACTAATTGCCATGAGGCGTTGACTAAAGTAACTCTTGGGTAAGAAACAGCGATCAAGTAAAAAAGGATTGTTGTTATTTTCAGATAATAAACTACCTGGCTTATCCCGATGACAGAATGGTGGCACAATTCCCCAGTGTTCTGCTAGCCAAATCCAGTATCCTGTTTCAATTCTGCCATAGCTTGATACCGTGAGAATCTCTCCAACACTGTTGTTAATAGATACTAAATCTGAAGATGATTTAATTTCAATTAACAGCCAAGCTAACTCTTCTACAGAAAAGTAATAGCCATTTTCGGCAGCGATGTTGATGAACTCCTGGGGATCTTTAGCTATGAGCAATTCCTCTTTGAGAGATGGCGTTTTTTGTGCAAAATCAAAAAGATCCCAAATCTGTCTTCTCGTAACTAGAAACCAGGCAAGTTCTTCTGCGGTCAAATTATAACCATTTTGTGTTGCTAACTTGAGAAACGGCTCCAGGTTATCAGTTTCTGCTAGTTGACTTTTTAACTGGAAAGTTTGCTCTACTAGTGACAAAAAATCAATAATCTTTTGCCATGTAACTTTGTCAAAGTTTTTGTTAACTTTTATTTTTTCTTTCCAATAAATGTATTTATCTTCTTTAAGAAAGAAATTCCAAATTTGATAATACATGGGTCATTTAGCCGAAGTTTTAAACTTGGTAGATGTTTTTGATTAATCAACACCAGTGTAGTAAGTATAATCTGTTTCTTCGACAGTACTAAATCTCTTATCTCATGTAAATGAAGTTACATAGTGGCTAAGTATGATTTTTCTGTAAAGTTTATCACAACAAATAAAAGTCACCAATGGGAAAAGACGAGGGATTGCGATACCTGCGCCTACACTCGTTATTGCCTCTCATAAAATAAAATTACAGCTATTTTCAGGTAAATAGACCACGCGGTAGGGGCACAGCAATGCTGTGCCCCTACGACAGATGTGGTTCAAATACATGAAAACTGCTGTAAGTCAATAGATAGTATTACAGCAGATTTCAGGTAAATGAAGTATATGTATAAAACCCAAAACCTTGTAGAGACGTAGCAGTGCTACGTCTCTACGTGTATTCAATTAGAGCGTAATCTGCTGTAATTATTCATGAATTAACCAAAAGACATCTCTAGAAATTAAATATGCGTCACCCATAACCCTTGTTTTGACGTAGCACTGCTACGTCAAAACAATTCTTTTTCGGAGATGTCTAAAATAGACATAATCTCACACCCAAACACCGAAACACAACTCTGCGTCTGTGTGCCTCTGCGTGAGATTTCTTAAATTCTTACCCTTCAATCGCCCAACTTACTTTAACCATCGCGCCGCATCTTTGGCATGATAAGTCAAAATCAAATCTGCACCAGCGCGTTTAAATCCAGTTAAAGTTTCCATAACTACCCGCTCTTCATCAATCCAACCATTGAGAGCCGCAGCTTTTACCATCGCATACTCACCAGAAACATTGTAAGCCGCAACTGGTAAATTACTCGCTTCCTTCACCCGCCAGATAATATCCATGTATGCTAAGGCTGGCTTAACCATGAGCATATCAGCACCTTCAGCGATATCCAATTCAACCTCTTTGATTGCTTCGCGGGCGTTACCTGGGTCCATTTGGTAAGTTCTTCTATCCCCAAATTGCGGTGTCGAGTCGGCTGCATCCCGAAACGGGCCATAATAACCCGAAGCATACTTCGCAGCATAAGACAAAATCGGCGTATCTTGAAATCCGGCTTCATCCAAACCGACACGAATTGCTTGGACAAACCCATCCATCATCCCTGAAGGTGCGATGATATCCGCACCAGCTTTCGCTTGAGAAACTGCTGTTTTCTTCAGCAATTCCAAAGTTGGGTCATTTAAAACTCGTCCAGTTAAATCACCAACTTGCAGATAACCACAATGACCGTGGCTAGTATATTCACACAAACAAGTATCAGCAATTACAATCAAATCTGGTACTGCTGCTTTTACCGCCGTTGCTGCTTTTTGGACGATACCGCAATCATGCCAAGCGCCAGTGGCATCCACATCTTTATCAGCCGGAATCCCAAATAGAATAATCGCAGGAATTCCTAAGTCATAAACTTCTTTTGCTTCTTCAACAATTTTATCTACCGAAAGTTGGTAGACTCCGGGCATGGATTTCACCTCATTAGCGATTCCCTCACCTGGTACGGCAAATAATGGGTAAATTAAATCGCTTGTTGTTAAAACAGTTTCACGAACCATCCGGCGCAGTTGGGGATGAGTACGCAGACGACGGGGGCGATGTGTAGGAAACATAAAATTTTATGAAGAAAAACAACGCAGATAGACACAAAACAAAGCGTCACAAAAGCAGGCTAAAATTTTCCTGCCATCAGACAGACTACAAACAGTGCTTAACTGTCCTTTGCCCTACTCTTAATCAAGTTGTGGGGCAATTTTGTATTCTACAGCTTGGTTGCACCTATCCGACGGGCTGGAAAAAAAACAACATAGTAAGTAAGCAATTCAAAATTCAAAATGGTAAGACTGTGTGTTGGCAAAAATCTTGGCGAATTGAGGGTTGGAATTTAAACGCAAAGTGGAGGCAGCGCGTTGCGGGGGTTCCCCCCGTTGTAGCGACTGCTGTCGCGCAGAGGGAAACGCAGAGAATTCGCTAAGAATTAATTAAATTTTGTATTTGATAGCAAATAACTGAGAATTACCAATGCCCATACCCATAATCTGTGTTAAAAAACGCGGAAAATATAAGGATAACGGAAGGGTATATCAGGATTGCTGAAAACTCCGATGAGCGCCCAAATAGTTAATCCCCAGTGCAATAGATATCCTAGACCAGCTAGTGGACCCAGCAATAATAGAGGTAAGACTAACCAACCGAATAGAAAAAACAACGCTCCTAGAATCCCTCCATAAAGCCAGACGTTAAAGTGGAAATTGATGGATTCTCTGGCGTTTTCTTTAACAACAGGATCGTCAGATACGAGCAGTATGGTAATAGGTATACCTACAGATATCACCGTTGTACTGAAAAAAATGGCTCCATGAGACAAGGCGGATAGAAGCTTTCGCTTATCTGTGTCGTACATTGCTTTCTCCTATTTAGTCAGATTGTTGGTTATACTACGACCCTATCACGAGCATCGTTGTCTTAAGATTAAAAGACTTACCAGAGTCAAAAAAAATTAAGTTAGCTCACAAACAAATACACTTATGTCAACTGAACTTCAGTCTGAACTTATTCAAGCAGTTGAACTTCGCCGCAACTTTGCGATTATATCTCACCCCGATGCGGGTAAAACGACACTAACAGAAAAACTACTCTTGTACGGAGGTGCAATTCACGAAGCTGGGGCGGTTAAGGCGCGACGGGCACAGCGCAAGGCTACCTCTGACTGGATGGCAATGGAGCAACAACGGGGTATTTCGATTACTTCCACGGTGTTGCAATTTGAATACCGGAATTGTCAAATAAATTTATTAGACACTCCTGGACACCAAGATTTCAGTGAAGATACTTACCGTACCCTTGCCGCCGCCGATAATGCTGTGATGCTGATTGATGCCGCAAAAGGTTTGGAACCTCAAACCCGGAAATTGTTTGAAGTGTGTAAGTTGCGGGGTATCCCGATTTTTACATTTATCAACAAGCTCGATCGCCCAGGAAGGGAACCTCTGGAACTGTTGGATGAAATTGAGCAAGAATTGGGATTGCAAACCTATGCGGTAAACTGGCCAATTGGTATGGGCGATCGCTTCAAAGGTGTTTTTGACCGGCACAAGCAACAAATTCACCTGTTTGAACGCAGCGCCCACGGTAGCCGAGAAGCCCGTGATACCGTAGTCGAATTAACTGATCCGAGAATAGAAGATCAGCTAGAACAAAGCTTGTACTATCAACTGAAAAATGATTTAGAACTTTTAGATGGAGTTGGGCCAGAGCTAGATTTACAGTTGGTACACGAAGGCAAAATGACGCCTGTGTTCTTTGGTAGCGCCATGACTAACTTTGGAGTAGAGTTATTCCTCAAATACTTCCTCGACTATGCCCTCAAACCCGGTTCTCATATCAGCAGTGTTGGCGAAGTTGCCCCTACATACCCGGAATTTTCGGGGTTTGTCTTCAAACTGCAAGCGAATATGGACCCGAAACACCGCGATCGCGTCGCATTTATCCGGGTCTGCACTGGTAAGTTTGAAAAAGATATGATGGTGAATCACGCCCGCATTGGTAAACTTATCCGTCTGTCTCGCCCGCAAAAACTCTTTGCTCAAGAGCGAGAATCGATTGATGTGGCTTATCCTGGCGATGTGATCGGTTTGAATAATCCCGGTGTTTTTGCGATCGGAGATACAATTTACACGGGACAAAAGCTCGAATATGAAGGGATTCCGTATTTTTCGCCAGAACTGTTTGCATCTTTGAGGAATCCCAACCCCTCGAAGTCTAAACAATTCCAAAAAGGCGTTGCGGAATTGCGAGAAGAAGGGGCTGTGCAAATTATGTATTCAACTGATGAAGCCAAGCGCGATCCAATTTTGGCGGCGGTGGGTCAATTGCAATTCGAGGTGGTACAGTTTCGGTTACAAAATGAGTATGGTGTAGAAACCATATTAGAGTTATTGCCCTACAGTGTCGCCCGTTGGGTTGAGGGTGGTTGGGAAGCACTAGAAAAAGTGGGACGGATATTCAATACCACTACAGTTAAAGACAGTATGGCACGCCCAGTGTTACTATTCCGCAATGAATGGAATTGTCAACAATTATTGGGCGACCATCCAGAGTTAAAATTAAGCGCGATCGCTCCAGTGTTTTCTAGTCAACAACCAGTGGAAGAATAATTCACTTGACAAGCAAAACTTGGGCACGGTTGAGTTCCACGGCATCCGAGGTTCGCGCTTTTGCCCAAACGTGGATCACTTAGAAGAGATTGGAGTGCCAGAATTTGTATGCCTTCACACGCCAAATCGTCTTTGGAGGCTGGTTTAGTTGCCCTCAAGCAGGGAAATTACCAAACAGCGATCGCTCAACTAGAACCTATTGCTAGCAGCCAAAGCAGTGGTACTGCTAGCTTACAAGCCCAGGTTGGCTTAGTCATGGCTTATGCTCGCACTGGCGAAGTTCCCAAAGCGATCGCTATTTCCCAGAATCTCATTGAGAGCAACAATCCCCAAGTTCAAGAGTGGGCAACACGCGCTCTCGAACACCTGACAAAACGTAAAAAACCCGATCAAGAATCAAAAAATGTCGAAACTGGATTTGTTGCCTTTGAGAATTCAACCCCAGATTCAACCCCAGACACTCCCCCGGTAACTCCGACATTAGAGGAAAAGCCAAATGAGCAAGTAATAGAAACCAAAAGCGACGACACCCCAGCGATGGTGCCACTAACTAGACTCAAAGCTACGGTAGCGACACCACTACCACCACCTGCCCCTCTAAGTGGCTTTATGGGTTCTGTTACTCGCACCCAAGCCAAATTATTCGGCGTTATTTATTGGCGACAAGCACAACGCGCCAGAGCATGGCAACCACTACGTAAACCGAAATTAATACCTTTGCGGCTACTCTCAGCAGGAACATTCATTGCCCTATTTTGGGTGATGCGAGAAATCCTGAAGTTAGCAATGGGATTGATCAACCAGACTTTAGTTAAACTACCTTATGTGGGTCCGTTGCAGGTTTTATACAACGATCCTACTAAACTTTTGCTAATAGTGTTGGTGATTTTGATCGGAGTATCACCTTGGTTGCTGGATCTGCTACTGGCAAACTTGTATGGTCAGCGAGAATTTTCCAAAGATGTATTGAATACTCATAGCCGCGAAGCTGTTCGGGTGCTACAACGTTGTTGCCAACAACGGCACTGGCCATTACCCAAACTGCGGATTTTACCAATGGCTGCACCAATTATCCTGACTTATGGTAGTTTACCACCTAATGCCAGGATTGTAGTGAGTCAAGGGCTATTAGAGCAACTAGCAGATGATGAAATCGCCACTATTTATGCCACGCAGCTAGGGCATATTGCTCACTGGGATTTTGCTGTGATGTCTTTGCTGCTGCTGGTGACACTACCAACTCATCAACTATATCAGCAAGTGTCGAACTGGGGAGACAAAATATCAACGAAAATTTGGCGCTGGCCGGTGACAATTCTGGCTAGTCTAATTTATGGAGTTTGGTGTTTGCTGACTGGAACTGGATTGTGGTTGTCGCAGTTGCGGCTTTATTATAGCGATCGCGTCGCCTCTGAAATTACTGGTAATCCCAATGCCCTAATTCGTGCCTTACTCAAAATCGCCATTGGCATTGCAGCTGATATCCAAAAAGAAGAACACACCAATTGGCAATTAGAAAGCTTAAATCTCTTGACACCAGTCAGCCACCAACAGAGTTTATCTTTAGGCACTATTGCCAGCAATCTATCTTTTGAATCCTTTTTGAAATGGGATACTGCCAATCCCTATCGCCGATGGTTTACGATTAATAATAGTCATCCTTTAATGGGCGATCGCATCGAACGCCTTTGCCAAATAGCCCGTCACTGGCATCTAGACACCGAACTACATTTGGCTAGCGTTCCATCAAAGGTTAAGCGCCAGTCTTTCTTATTGCAAATCGCTCCCTGGTTGGGAATTCCTCTAGGAGTTCTGCTTGCAGCTTTAGTCTGGCTAACCTGGCAACTAGCATTCGCACTCAAGTTTTTAAATCTAAAGTGGATATATGATGATTCCTCTTTCATTACAGGCTGCCTTCTGATTGGCTTTAGCATCGGTACAGTGATGCGAATTAACTCTTTCTTCCCCGATATTAAACCTGCCACCGTGCAAACTGACGACAGCTTACCCAACCTGTTATCAGACCCTTCTGCTTTACCAATTGACAGCATCAGCGTGCGTCTTGTGGGCAAACTATTAGGTCGTCAAGGCACCAGCAACTCCCTAGCCCAAGATTTAATCTTCCAATCGAGCGCAGGCTTGGTGAAATTACACCACATTTCTTGGTTAGGACAGTCAGGCAATCACCAGGATCTAATCGGGCGGCAAATTATCGTCACAGGTTGGTTTCGGCGAGGAGCAACACCTTGGATCGATATCCAAACCCTGGAAACTCAAAGTGGTAAAACCATTCATAGCCCTCATCCCATTTGGTCTTTTGTGTTGGCAATTGCAGCACTGACTTGGGGCGCATACGTTTTTCTCACTGGTTCATTAGTTATTGGTCATTAGGCACTTGTACTGAGCGTTCGCGTAGCGTCTCGTAGAGAAGCCGAAGTATTGGGCATTGGATAAATTGGGATGTAAACAAAAGTTGCAGGTTTTATTAACAAGTGTTACATTTATTCACACAAACCAGAGCAACCGATGTAACTCAGCACCACAGCTTAGTTGCAAATTTGGATGCTTTTTCCCCTGCTCCATACCTTTTATCTTCCCAACACAGCAGTAAATTAACCAGCCAGTGGCTGGTTTTTGTTTCCAAATATGCTCTCTTGCAGAAAAAAAGGTGTTTTATGTTACGATGAAATAATGCTAACGTCGGAAAATTATGCGCTAAACTAGCTACGTAGAAAATACCGTGGTAATGTAAGGAATGGTATTTGATTCTGCAAAAAAGGGCATAGAAGAAAGCGTGTACTTTAGCAGGCAATAGGCTATTAAATTTACAATTCTTAGAATTAAGGTGTTATTAGCTCACCATATTGTGAGCCTTTGGATTAAACAAGCTTGATCCCGACGAAAAACTGTATTGTTGTATAAGTTGACAGTTTCGAGCAAAAAAATTGGTTAATGGCAGTCTTAGTCAATAGCATCTATTTAAAAGCCAAAGCTAAATGATTCTTTTCTCGCCTTGCCATGTTCATTCAACTCTGGAGGTATAGTTCATGTCCATTCGCCTATATATAGGTAATTTGCCTAAAGATGAAATAGATCGTCAAGATCTGCAAGCAGTTTTTGCAGCAGAAGGTGATGCTGTAACTACTAAATTAATTAAAGACCGCAAAACTGGCAAATGCCGTGGTTTCGGTTTTCTGACAGTCAACAACGACGAACAAGCTGACGAAATCATTGAAAAATATAATGGTCAGATGTTCAAAGATACTCCCATTAAGCTAGAGAAGGCATTACCTCGGACAAAGGGTGAAGAGGGCGAGGAGCAACCTCCTAAACCAGTTACTCTTGCTAGTAGTAGTACCCCCACTCCTATGCCTAACAGAGAAGGCAGCCGTCGTGAGAAAAGCTCTAAGAAGCAGCCTCGTCGTGGCGGCAGTGGTGGCGGAGGTTCTCGTGAAAACAGCACCACAACCACAGATTCAGACGCTATTCGTCCAGATCCTCGTTGGGCTTCGGAATTAGAAAAGCTGAAGCAGATGCTAGCTGCACAAACTACGAATTAATCCTTAAGGGAGAGAAATTAAAAATTAAAAATCAGAATTTTTTTTGATTTTTAATTTTTAATTGTTGATTATGATCTAGCTGCTTAGTTGATGTCTACTTGTAGCTAATTTTGTAAGTGCTTAGACACGCCCAACTTAGCTATTGCATCGCCAAATGATGGAGAATCCAGGATTTAAATCTTAACGCGAGTGGCGCAGAGAATTCCCTAGGACTTCAGAAAATGTTGTAGTTAAAATAAAATTAAGTTTTTGTGATTAGATGGCTCAAAAAACCTGATGGATGTAAATGCAATCGCAGTAATTATCTAGATTTGAGAAGTTATAGCTAGCTGATATGCGTTAGTGAACGGTAGGCGCGTAGGCGCAGCCGGCCGTAGGCATCGCTCTGAAGATAATCTACACTCAAAGTGATACCGATCATTTGCAGCTTCTGTTATGTCCTCAACTCTAGATTCTTTGCCACCTGCGCTCGCTAAAATTGTCCAGCGCTTTCAACGCGCTTCCGAACCGAAGCGGCGCTACGAACAGCTAATCTGGTATGCTCAGAAGCTTAATGAGTTCCCAGAGGCTGATAAATTACCTGAAAATAAAGTTCCTGGTTGCGTGTCTCAAGTTTATATCACCGCAGCCTTGGATGACGCTAAGGTTATGTTTCAGGGCGATTCCGATTCTCAGTTAACCAAAGGATTAGTAGGGCTTCTGGTTGAAGGATTGTATGGACTAACGCCAACTGAGATAGTCCAACTTACTCCAGATTTTATTCAAGAAACAGGTTTAAATGTTAGCCTGACACCTTCCCGTGCTAATGGATTTTACAACATTTTCAAAACCATGCAAAAAAAAGCATTGGAATGTAAGTTAGACCTACCTAACTAAACAGATTAGTACAAATAAATATCAAAAGTTAAGAGTTATAACTTAAGAGTAATGATTTCTTCAATTCCTAACTCCTAACTCCTCACTCCTCATATCATGTCCGTATAAATAGTTATGATTCCCACAGTCATTGCACCCCAACCCCGCTCCGCAAGCAGGGAGGGGAGACAAAGCGTAGCTTTGGCGGGGTGGGTTCTTCGGGTTTAATAAGTAATCAAGCGGACATGATATCACTCCTAACTCTCAATAATAAATTTAGTCTCATGTCAACAAATTTATTATCTCCCTCTGCTGCCATTGGCTTTGGTGGAGTAGTTCAAGAATATCTCTGGAATTGGGAAAATCAGCAATTGCGCGTTGTGTATGAAACCATAGGTAAAGGTTCACCGCTATTGCTACTACCATCTTTCAGCAGTGTTTCGACGCGTTTGGAACTAGGCGAACTTGCCAAGTTACTAGCTCCCCATTTTCAAGTTGTAGCCTTAGATTGGCCTGGATTTGGTGAATCTTCTCGCCCTAGTTTGAATTATCGACCAGAAATATATCAGCAATTTCTAGAAGATTTTGTCAAAGCTATTTTTAATACTCCCATTACTGCGATCGCGGCTGGTCATGCTGCTAGTTACATTTTACAATTAGCTGTGAAACAACCTGCTGCTTTTTCACAGATTGTGTTGTTAGCTCCTACTTGGCGTGGCCCTTTGCCGACAATGGGCGCAAGTCAGCAAATAGCTGGCATTGTGAGAGAATTGGTGCGATCGCCTATACTTGGTCAAGCTCTCTACAAACTCAACACTAGTCAATCTTTATTAAGTTTTATGTACCGCCGTCATGTCTTTACTGACGCCGCTAAAATTACACCCAGTTTCATTGAAAAGAAGTGGCACACGACTCAACAACCAGGAGCGCGATTTGCATCTGCTGCTTTTGTGACTGGTAATCTCGATGCTGTACACAAACAATCTGATTTTCTGGGACTTGTGCAGTCTTTAACCGTACCGCTCATGGTAGTAATTGGAGAATCTAGCCCCCCGAAATCACGAGAAGAAATGAACGCTTTGGTAGCCTTACCAGGAGTGAGAAGCGTTGTAATTTCTGGTTCACTGGGACTACATGAAGAATACCCAGCACTTGTTTTAGAAGCAATTCAAGATTTTTTGTTCTCTTCAGAAAATTGAATCCTCACTTTTCCATCAAAGTATTTAAAACCCCCAGAACCCCTCCCCGCTTGCCTACGGTGTACACACAAGTCGAAAAATGCTCATTTCCCATTGTTCTTTCGTTCTCTCGTTCCCATGCTCTGCATGGGAATGGCTGATTGGAGGCGGAGCCTCTAGTCAAGACATTGAGCCAGAGACTCAATGAATGCATTCCCAGGCGGCAGCCCAGGAACGAGTAAAGCCTTATCAAGTTAGGCTTTTAGGACTTGTGTGTACACCGTAGTCTCCCAAAGGGAGAGGCTAGCGCCAAGGGAAAAGCAAGTGGCATGGGTTTAGGACGAACTAGAACGTTTTGCTACCGATAAGAGGACTTTTCAAATATCCTCTAAGCCTTTCAACTTGTAAGTCCTGTCTAATCTAAAGCACCCAAACCATTATTACCAGCGCCGGCTCGAATTATAGCTGTTATATCTTCAATCGAGGCGCCATTATTTAATAAATTAGCTGCTGTATCAATAAATGAGTTTGGGCTAGAGACTGTGGTAGTTTTTACTACTCCTGGAGTTATAGTAAGACTAGTTATAGTTTCGTCATTTCCGCCTATTGTCCCTCCGTAAGTAGGGGTAATTTTTACAACTCCGTCAAAGTAAGAGCCAGAAGGTAAAATTACCTCGCCACTGACACCGAGAAAAGCACCAGAAGGTCTAATAATACTAACAGCACCACGAGCAGTAGCTTGTTGTGCATTTACTGGCGCGGCTAAAAAATTTCCCACACTCACTAACCCAAATAAGCAGATACTTCCCCGAAGAATTATAGATAAACTATTCATAATTTTATTAACTCCTCATGCTTTTCGCCTTAGGCTCGTTCCCAGATGTTCCTTGGGAATGCAGACTCAACCTCAACTAGCAAAAGTGGAGGCGTAATCATTTTTTAATTTCTTTGGGCAGATAAAAATATATAACCCTTACTTTGAGGATTTTGTTAAGAATGAACATTTTTCTGGTACGTATTCTTACGCAATTGCTCTAGCCATTCTTTGGTGAGGATTTCAGGGTTTATATTGATATCACAAAGCTATGTAAAAGAATCATGAGGAGTCGCGTCATTCACCAACGCTTTGATTCCATTTACTGAGGGTTGATTGAGCAAGTTATGTCTTAGATTAAAGAATCCCCGTCGCCTTAGCGCGGGGAGTGTCAAGAATTACTGTTATCGTAGCGGTAGCGATAGCACAGTGTTCGTAGAAGGGTCATTATGAATTACAAATTGGTAAGCTAAACCATATCTAGTTTGCATATTAAAAATTAATATAACTCTTGTGGGGTGGGCATCTTGCCCGCCCTAATTATGCAAGTTAAATGTGGAACAGCTTATTAAACTCCTACCAAAACGGCCTCCCGCAGCTTGCCAATTACATCACTCAGATTACCCGTGTTCAGGCGGTAACTCAGAGGATGGGCAATCAAGCGTGCTGTACTTTCATACAGAGTAGCGATTTCAATCAAACCATTTTCGCGCAAAGTCCGCCCTGTGGAAACTAAATCGACGATCGCTTCTGACATTCCAGTAATCGGGCCTAATTCCACTGAACCATACAACGGCACTATTTCCACAGGTAAATCGAGACTATGGAAATATTCACGAGCGCAATTCACATATTTTGAAGCAACTCTACCATGTGCCGGTAAATCTAAAGGCGATGTATAAGAACTGGATGCTTTTACCGCCACCGACATCCGACAATGGCCAAACTGCAAATCGACTAAGTGGGCAACTTGCGGCTGTTTCTCCCGCAGCACATCGTAACCGACAACACCCAGATGTGCCTGACCATATTCTACATAAACGGGCACATCCTGCGCCCGTACCAATAACCCTTTTGCTTGTCCGCTAATGTCAGGAATTTGAAGTTGGCGATTTCCTGAATCTAAAAAAGCACTAAAATCTAATCCCACAGCTTGTAGCAGGCGGATGCTATTTTTAAGGAGTTCCCCTTTTGGCAATGCAACAGTCAGCATTCTTTTTCTTAATATCCTTGGCGTTCTGGCAGTTGAATAATATTGAGAATATCTGCTCTAAAAAACTTACCTAAACTTGGTTAGACCTAGTAAAGTGTTCTTTTCCTGCTTCGTCCAAGGTAGTCGGCTACTGCTTGTCCACAGGCGTTAAGTTCCGGTCAAGCCAACCGTACTTTGCTATTGGGAGCATTTTCAAGGTTAGTTGCGGCGTTCTCGTCGCGGTCTTGAATATGCTTGCATTTTTGGCAATTAAATATTCGGTCTGATAACTTCATATCTTGGATATGATTACATTTAGAGCAAGTCTTAGAACTCGGATACCAACGGTCTACAAGTTCAACAGTTGTTCCGTAGTGGGCTTGTTTATAAGTTAACTGACGACGAATTTCATAGAAGCAGTTGTTACTGACAGCCCTAGCCAACTTGTGTAAGCCAATCATTCCCAAAATATTTAAGTCTTCAATGCGAATAATACAAGATTTACGACTTAAGTCAGTCGTCATTTTCTGAGTAGTATCTTGGCGGATATTTGCAATCCGAGCGTTTTGTCTCTGAGTTTTTCGATAAAACTTCAAAGCATTTTTTGAAGCTCTGATTTTTAGCTTTTTATTGCCTAAAATCTTTTGACGATTACGCCATTGAAGCTTACTGAGCTTGGTTTTCGCACGAGTTGTAGAAGCAGGCATATCGTACTTCGAGCCATCAGAACAAGTTCCTAGAACTTTCACACCCAAGTCAACACCGATTTTTTCAATCGGATGAATAATAGGCGGAAGTTTTTCAGCATCTAGTGTAAAGGAAACAAACCATTTATCAGCAGTTCTTGAAACTGTAAATGTCTGAGAACTACATATAAAATTAATCCGTTCCTTAAGTCGGAATGTTTTCAACCCGGGCAATTTAATTTGTTTACCCTCATTGATTACAACTCGATTAGTAAATGGTGTGGCTGGCTCTCCTTTTACCGGATAAATGCCAGCAGTTTTGTAAATAGTGAATGAATCACCTTTTTTCTTTGATTTCTTCTTAGGAAACTCTGATACACCTTTGCGCCATCTCGAAAAAGCATCCTTCAAGTCAATGAACGCTGACTGATATACTGTGGATGGATATAATTTCATCCAGGCATGTTCAGGCTTTTGCATTGTAATTTGAGTAAATACTTTTTTAATGGCATTAAGTCGCTTAGAGTCAGAAGCCAATACATCCTCAAAACTCCAAGATGCTGTAAGTAGGTCTAACCCAAAATTATATACCCAGCGTTTAAAACCAGCATTGCCGCGCATCAAAGAGGTTTCAACATTATTTAGTTTTAATTCTCTCTTGATGGCAAACATAGCTCAACGGGGTAAACTTATTCATGTAAGTGAATATACCCTACTTTAGACAAGGATTAACACCTTGAGCAATTAATTTGACTTTTTCCTTGTATTTACGTAATCCATACAAACCACTAGAAAAGCAATGTACGATTGACAACAAATGTTGAACCAGTTGTTCGTGGGGGGACATTGCCTCACTATTAGCCACTACAACTGTTCCACCTCTATATGCTTACCACAAGCAGCATGAGAATTTTATTAGTTGATGATGAAGTTGAACTAACTCAACCCTTGAGTCGCTTGTTAACTCGTGAGGGTTACACTGTAGATGCCGCTTATGATGGGACATCTGGCAGCACACTTGCACAAGCAGGCAGTTATGACCTACTGATTTTAGATTGGATGCTACCAGGAAAAACGGGGTTAGAGATTTGTCAGGAATTGCGACGCCAAAGTAAAACTACTCCTGTTCTGTTTCTGACAGCTAAAGATACTCTTGATGACCGCGTAGAAGGTTTAGATGCTGGTGCAGATGACTATTTGGTTAAACCTTTTGAACTGCGGGAGTTACTAGCCAGAGTCCGCGCTTTATTGCGTCGTTCGGGTTCTCAAGCCTATGAAAGCACCACTGGACAACTGACTGTAGCTGATTTGGAACTCGATTGTGACAATCAGGTAGCCTATCGCCAAGGAAGGATAATTGAACTTTCGCAAAAAGAAAGCCAGTTGTTGCAATACTTTATGGAACACACTGGACAATTGCTAACTCATGCCCAGATTATGCAAAATTTGTGGCAAGAAGAAGAACAACCTAGTAGCAATGTGATAGCGGCGTTAATTCGCTTGCTGCGGCGTAAGATTGAGGTAGGTAAAGAAACTACGCTGATTCACACAGTTTATGGTAAAGGCTATCGTTTTGGTGCTTCTTCGGTGGAGTCAGTTTAAGGAAGAAATATCTGGAGTTGCCTTCTTCGGTGTACCATACAAATAATGATCGTGTTCGCTAGACCAATCCTCTGGTGCGTCAACAGTTCCGGCGATCGCTTCCAGTACATCCCAAGCATCCCCAGATGATGATGTTTCTTTCAACTCTTGAATTGTAATTACATAACGCGTGTTAGGTGCTAAATCTAAAGGGACATCTGGGCGCAAAACACCCCCGTCAAATACAACTGTTACTCTCTTGTTCATAAAAAACCTCTGAAACTTGTGCAGCAGTTGTGTGAGCTAATCTCAAGTGCCAGAAGCTGAACTGATCGCGCTTCCACAATCATAATAATATAGTGCCGAAAATTGGCAGAAGCAAAATTGCGCGTAGGCGTAGCCCATCGTAGAAATCGCTATTTGCGATCGTTTTAGAGGATGCTTTTAGGCTGTGGTAACGATCGCATAAGCGTTTGCCACAAATAGATAAGCTCTGGTAACAAAACAACTTACAGCTGTTTTCAGGTAAATAGACCACGCGGTAGGGGCACAGCATTGCTCATTGGTGTCAACTTAAGCAAAAAGTAAGCAAAAGATGTAATCTAAGAACATCAATAATGATGTTCTTAGAGATAC
>NZ_JBALEA010000014.1:0-9769 GCF_036917135.1 Nostoc sp.
CCCTAGTCCCTAGTCCCTAGTCCCTAGTCCCTAGTCCCTAGTCCCTAGTCCCTAGTCCCTAGTCCCTAGTCCCTAGTCCCTAGTCCCTAGTCCCTCCCTAGTCCCTAGTCCCTAGTCCCTAGTCCCTAGTCCCTAGTCCCCAGTCCCCAATCCCCCATTCCCTAATCCAGTTTCTCACCACTGAGGATAAAAATGGGATCAACGGCGGTAAAGCTTTGAGAAAAGCCGCGCGTCTCTAAACGGTTAACCGCAGATTGGACAACTTCAATATTTCTAGCCCTTAACAGAGAAAAGCTCTGGGAAATAGCATATAGACTTTCTAGATTAGCAGCTGTGGCTACAACCCGACCGGATGGTGGCAAATAATGCCAAGCAGCTTGTAGTATTTCCTGAATGGGGCGTCCTCCCTCGATACAAACGCGGTGAGGGGCAACCTTGAGGTTATGTAAACACTCTGGGGCACTACCTTCAACAACTTCGACATTTTTCACATCAAAGCGATCGCAGTTACGCTTGATCAGATTAGCTACTTCTTCATCCCTTTCTATAGCAATAATCTTTCCACCTGGACACAATAGCCCCACCTCTACCGGAATTGTACCTGTCCCTGCGCCAATATCCCACAATACGGAATCTGATTTTAGCTGTAGTTGGGCAATCAATAGCAGTCGGACTTCTCGCTGACTCAGGGGAATTCCTGGCAAATGTTCAAACAACTCATCGGGAATACCAGGGGTAATATAAGGCCAAAGTTGGGAGGGCATAGAATTACGCAATTATACTAAAGATATGGATTTGCCAAATTGAAAAGCGATAAGCTATAAAAACTTTTCAACCGTAGCATTATAAGAAAAGATAATGATTGGTGAAGTATTCGGCAAACGCTACGAAGTTCAGCAGCTATTAGGAAAAAAAGCAGGGCGGCGGACGCTATTAGCTCGTGACTTGAAAACTCAGGAATTAGTGGTTATCAAGTTACTTTCTTTTAGTAGTGACTTTGAGTGGGATGATCTAAAGCTGTTTGAGCGGGAAGCCGAAACTTTAAAAAACCTAGCACATCCCTCAATTCCGCGCTATTTAAACTATTTTGAGGTAGATTTACCTACCATCAAAGGATTTGCTCTAGTACAAACTTATATTCCCGCACAAACTTTAGAGCAATGCTTACAAACTGGGCGGACTTTTACCGAAGCTGAAGTCAAACAGATAGCCAAAGCACTTTTAGAGATTCTCGTTTACCTACATGGGCTGTATCCGCCTGTAATTCACCGTGATATTAAGCCTAGCAATATTTTATTGAGCGATCGCTCTGGGAATAGTGTCGGTCAACTCTATTTAGTAGATTTTGGCTCGGTTCAGACAGTCCTCGCCACAGAAATCGGCACAAGAACTGTGGTAGGAACCTATGGCTATATGCCACAGGAGCAATTTGGCGGACGCACTGTTGCAGCATCAGACCTTTATAGTTTAGGTGCAACCTTAATTTATTTAGTGACGGGTACTCACCCAGCCGATTTACCCCAAAAGGATTTTCGCATTCAGTTTGAACAAGGGGCTAATCTGAGTCCCAGCTTTAGCAATTGGTTAAAGTGGATGATTGAACCCAGTTTAGAACGGCGTTTGAGTTCTGCGAGTGCTGCACTGGCAGCTTTAGAGAAACCACAACCGACAAACCTGCCTACTTTAGTTGTTGGCAAACCAGATGGGAGTAAGATTCAACTAACCAAAAATGGGGATTCTCTAGAAATTATCGTTCCACCTGCTGGTTTTGATCCATCAATAGTATTTACAGGTTTATTTGCGATCGCCTGGAATTCATTTATCCTCTTTTGGACAATTGGCGCACTCTCGGCACCTTTTCCTACCAATATCCCCTTTGCCTTGTTCTCACTTCCTTTTTGGGGTGCTGGCTGTTTCATGGTGTATAAATTTATCTTTAATGTGTTTGGACGCATCTGCTTGCGCCTGAATGCAGAACAAATTACCCTAACCTGGGAGTTGTTTGGTTGGAAATTTTATCGTCCGCGTCCATCGCCAAGACAAAGTATCAATAAGCTGGTTTACATTCCAAAACACTTTACTAAAGGCTCTCAAGACACTAGAGTTGCCGTTCCAGCACAATTATATATTTGGTCAGGAGTACAAAAATATCAGGTTGGCGTCAGCGATGGCGGTATTAAATCCGAAACAGAACTGGAATGGCTAGCCGGTGAATTAAGCGATTGGTTAGGTTTGCCAATTACCAATCAAATTAGAAGTTAGTGGCGCTCATCATCGCTGATTCCAGGTATCCAATTTTGCCTTGACCATACTCAAATATCAAATATGTCCTATTGCGAGTTGGTGAGCTAGAAACATACCCCACCCTAACCCTCCCCAATATATCGGGGAGGGAACTATATTTGCTATTTCCCCCCAATATATCGGGGGGATTAAGGGGGGTAATTCAAGGGAAGAGTGTACTTCATTTACTTGCAAAGTGCTGTATGTACTATTGCGATCGCAGATACTTGGCACATTACCCATATTCATTTAGCAAATTGATCAAAAAAAATAGCTAATAGTTGGAAAACTTATGCTTTTATGGATGATACTGTCTTCATAGATTGTACAAATGTACTAACAAAGTTTAGATGAGACTTAATTGTAACCCTTACTACGAAACAAAATTTGGTGCTGCTTATTTGGGAAACAGCCTAGAATTAATGGCAGGTATTCTCGACGAAAGTATCGACTTAATTTGTACCTCTCCACCATTTGCATTGATTCGTAAAAAACAATACGGAAATGTTGATGCTGAGGAATATGTTGAATGGTTTAAAGATTATGCGACCCAGTTTTATCGTATTCTTAAACCAACAGGCTCACTAGTTATTGATATTGGTGGCAGTTGGATTAAAGGAATGCCAGTTCGTTCTCTTTATCATTTTGAACTGGTTGTTGCTTTGTGCAAAGCCAAAGAAAAAGGTGGACTTGGATTTTATCTTGCACAAGAATTGTATTGGTATAATCCAGCAAAACTACCCACCCCTGCCGAATGGGTAACAATTCGCAGGGAAAGAGTTAAAGATTCGGTAAATACAATTTGGTGGCTGTCAAAAGAACCGCATCCTAAAGCTAATAACAGAAGAGTTTTAAAGCCTTATAGTGATGCGATGAAAAACCTTCTTAAGAATGGTTATAAACCTAGAGTTAGACCATCAGGCCATGATATTTCCGATAAATTTGGCAAGGACAGGGGAGGAGCTATCCCCCCGAATATTATTGATGGACGTTGTAGTATAGATAAAGAAGAAATAGGGCAACAGACTCTTATACAAGAAACTTTATTTGAAGATGTAGTCCAGCCCGTAAATGTGATTTCTGCCTCGAATACTGCCTCCAACGATTATTACCAAAGGCGTTGCAAACAAGAAGGTTTTAAGCCACACCCGGCAAGATTCCCTCAAGCTTTACCAGAGTTTGTCATCAACCTTTGTACAGAACCAGGCGATATTGTTTTAGAACCTTTTGCTGGTTCTAATATGACAGGTCGAGTTGCAGAAACTTTACAAAGACGCTGGTTAGCTTTTGAGATTGATGAAGACTACATTAGAAGCTCAAAACTGAGATTTGAAGAAAATGCTCCTTTGGTTGTTGAACCTCCAGGAGATTTACCACCAATAGCAACAGAAAATGTTGATAAGAACAAATCAGTACAGTTGGGACTGTTTTAGAGGTTGTTTGAAAAGTAGTTAGCTATTATTTTAAGTACTTATAGCGGTTCCCACTCAGATGCGGTACAAAATTCGTTGGGGGGTAAGATTCAAAGCCTCTCTCCTTTTAGGAGAGAGATTTGGAGAGAGGTCAGAGTGTATTGCATACAAACGAGAAGTGCTATATTTCTATTGATTTTATTTATACCCTGTCTCTGCACGAGTGTCGAGCGCTGATCAGTGGCGAACTCATTGGATTTGAGCCATCAATGTTTATATTTAATTACAGAAGCCTTAGAGGAAATTTATATGTTTGGACTGGGATGGCCAGAAATAGCTGTAATTAGCATAGTCGCTATTCTAATTTTCGGCCCCAAAAAAATTCCTGAACTGGGAACCGCACTGGGCAAAACCCTACGAGGTTTTAAGGAAGAGATGAAAACTCCCAGCGAGGAAACCAATCAGGAAGAAGAAAAACAGTAATTGTAATTAAAGCAGTCAGAATACAGGAGTCAGTCCGTTAGCTCCTCCTGATCCTGGCTACAGCAAGGTATTAACAACAGAAGAAGGTGTGATCCCATTTTGGGAATCGACAACAGTTGTGCCAGGATTTTGTAGGTGTGTCTCTTCCTTCGCTAAACCACGTAGCTTAATTAACTTAATAGCGCGAGTCACGCTTTCTGGCAAAATTACCACCAAACTATTATCAGGAGCCATGTCTAAGCCTTTATTTATCGCTTGGGTTTCATCCAAAATTGATTCATAGCGGCTATCAGGCTTAACTTCGGTGATGCCTTGAATAATCAACTGGGCGGCTGATCCCCGTAGTCGTCCCCGTGTGTCATCGTCTTCTTTGATGATGATGTAATCAAAAATTTGTGCTGCTAGTTTACCCAAAGTCACAAAGTCTTCGTCGCGGCGATCGCCTGGACCACCAATTACGCCAATCCGTTGTCCTGTAGTCCAGTTCCGCACAAAGGAACCTACAGCTTCGTAACTGGCTGCGTTGTGGGCATAATCTACCAAAGCGTGGTAGTTGCCTAAATTAAATAGATTCATCCGTCCCGGTGTTTGACTAACTGAAGCCCGGAAAGTCTTCAAACCAGCCCGAATTTGCTCAATTGTGACGTTTTGCACGAATGCTGCCAAACTTGCAGCTAAAGCGTTGGCAATCATAAACGGCGCACGTCCGCCCATTGTTAAAGGTATATTTTCTGCTCTTTCTATGCGGTGTGTCCAATCACCTTTAACAATTGACAAATAGCCATTTTCATACACTGCTGCTACTCCGCCCTTTTGAATGTGCTTTCGCACCAATTCCGAGTCGGGGTTCATGGTGAAGTAAGCAATATTAGCCTTGGTTTTTTCTGACATGGCGGCGACGCGGCGATCGTCGGCATTGAGTACCGCATAGCCATCGGGGAATACAGCTTCCGCTACTACGCTCTTGAGGTTAGCTAGCTGCTCAATGGTATCTATATCGCCTATTCCTAAGTGGTCTGAGGCTACATTTAATACTACACCTACATTTGCGGCTTCAAAGCCCAATCCAGAGCGGAGAATGCCACCGCGAGCCGTTTCCAGCACTGCTACTTCTACTGTGGGATCTTGAAGGATGACGTGGGCACTTTGTGGTCCTGTGTTATCGCCAGCTTCTACTAAGTAATCACCGATATATGTTCCATCGGTAGTAGTATAACCTACTACTTTACCTGTCTGTTTATAAATATGTGCTAGTAGGCGGGTAGTGGTGGTTTTGCCATTAGTACCCGTGATGCTAAGGATGGGAATTTGGCTAGATTGCTCGTTGGGAAACAGCATATCCATCACTGCGCCAGCGACGTTGCGGGGAATGCCCACACTTGGAGCAACGTGCATTCGGAAACCGGGAGCGGCGTTAACTTCGACAATTACGCCATCAACTTCCCGCAGAGGACGGCTAATATCCGTGGTCACAATATCGAGTCCGGCGATATCCAAACCGATAATCTTGACTACCCGTTGTGCCAACCAGAGATTTTCTGGGTGAATTTCATCGGTACGGTCTACCGCACTACCACCTGTACTCAAGTTTGCCGTTGCTCTGAGATAACAAAGGGTTCCTTTGGGTGGCACGCTATTTAGGGTGTAGCCTTGCCTTTCTAGCAACTGGTAGCTGGTGCGGTCTAATTCAATCTTGGTTAGGACGTTATCATGTCCTTCACCGCGATTTGGGTCAAGGTTTGTTTCCTCAATCAGTTCGGCGATGGTTGATCTGCCGTTGCCAATGACATGAGCCGGGACGCGTTCGGCGACTGCGACTACTTTGCCATTTACCACTAATACCCTATGGTCGCGCCCAACATAATACCTTTCGACAATAATTGACCGGGAAACCTGTCTGGCAGCTTCATATCCGGCTTCAGCTTCTTCCCAAGTTCTGATATCAATGGTGATCCCACGTCCATGATTGCCATCTAGAGGCTTGATGACGATGGGATAGCCGCCAACTAATTCCAGGGCTTGTTCTAAATCGTCTAAGAAGTTGATCACTGTACCTCTGGGTACTGGCGCACCAGCTGCCGCGAGGATGCGTTTAGTGGCTTCTTTATCGCAAGCTAATTCTACGCCCAGAATGCTGGTGTTATCAGTCATTGTGGCTTGCATCCGCTTTTGGTTCACGCCGTAGCCTAGCTGAATCAAAAAGCGGGCTTCCAGAGACATCCAGGGAATACCTCTTTTTTCTGCTTCTTTGACGATCGCTTCGGTGGAAGGGCCCAAAGAAGCCTCACGGGTGAAGTCTTTCAGGTCTTGGATATCTTGCTCTAGTTCTGCCTTGGGATAACGGCCTCGATCAACGATGCTCTGGCACAACCTGACTGCGGCTCGTCCAGCGTAGCGTCCCGCTTCCTCATTCAGGTACTCGATCACGACTTGGTAAATTCCGGGTGTGGCAGTTTCGCGGGTGCGACCAAAGCCGACATGCATCCCTGCTAATTCCTGGAGTTCTAGGGCTACGTGTTCCACTATGTGACCGATCATAGTGCCTTCTTTGACTCGCATCAGAAAACCACCACGACAGCCAGGTGAACAATAGTGACCCTCCAGACTCGGCAGCGCCTCAACTAATCCTTCATAAAAGCCAGGGATTTCATTGGAGGGCGTCTGGCCAAGGGTTTCTAAATCGAGGCGCATGACGATCAGTTTGTGGCGTCGAATGCTCCAATAGTTTGGGCCGCGTAAGGTCTGGATCTTGAGGATTCTCATGGGAATAGGTAGATGGAGATTCGGAACCAAAATTCTAGTTTCTTACTGTAATTGACCGCTAAACTGTTCATTGCAAACAGTTTTTTCTTTTTACATGGTATTCTTATCATTTTTCTACGGTAAGAAATAAATGTGCGGTCAACCAACTTTGGATTTTAGATTGACGATAGCGTAGCGTTAGCAAGTTATCGAGGGTTTTTTGGATTGAAAGAGACTATAAAGGTACTTAGCTCCCTTAATTATTTAGATTAACGATAGCGTAGCTAATCTGAGTTGGGAGAATGGTACGCTGCAAAACCAGGATCTTTGAGATTTGTTTCGCTAACTTTCTGACGAATGACGCAGGAAAAGCTCTTTTCATCTAAAAATCCCAAATCCCAAATCTAAAATTTGCGGTCAACACAGTGTAACCTCAGATACTCTACCTCGTCAGCTGGAGAGCCGGTGTACAGCAGGCAATACAGTGCGCTGGTACAAGTGGAAGCGATCGCCGTAGCTGAGGATATGGAGACGTAAATTATGCACGGTTAATGGTTCATTAGCACCGACATGGGGTTCGTTGGTGTGGGTGAGTTCGGTGGGATCGACAATGGTAACACTGCCTTTACCCATAACCTGTAGCCAACCATCACGTTCAAACACCGCACAAGTATCTTCGTCAATGCCAATACCTAAGCGATCGGGGTGAGCTGCGATCGCACTAATCAGTCGCCCCATCCGATTCCGGTTGTTAAAGTGTTGGTCAACGATGACTTCAGGAATAAATCCTAAACCCGTTGCCATATCCACCAGGGAACGATTTGGCGTTTCTCCACTACCGCCGCCAGCAATCATGTGATGCCCCATTACTGCTGCTCCGGCGCTGGTACCGGCTAATGTCAGTTGCCCTGCCCTCACCCGTTGGCGAATAATTTCCATTGCTGGCGTATCTGCCAATACGCCACAAAGACGCAGTTGGTCTCCTCCTGTTAAAAATACCCCACTACAGGCTTCTAAGGATGCTTTGATCTGTGAGGCTTCACACTGTTCCCGTTCGCGGATGTCTAAAATCTCTACCTTCTGGGCACCCATTTCTTCAAAAATGCGAATATACCGACCACCGATGATGGCGGGTTCGCGAGAGGCAGATGGAATAATTGTAATATAAGCCTTACTAGCACCAGCACGTCCAAAAAAAGTTCTTAGGATTTCGCGCCCGTGAACCTTATCTTCTGCGCCTCCGATAACCAGAACGGCGGTTTTAGTTGCTTGGGGTGTCCTCATTTCTAGCGATTTAGCTTGTAATTGCGGCATATTGTGTTTCTCCTGTCAACAACTCTCAGGTGAATTTAACAAGGTTCAGAAGCAGCCATGATTTTTGCACTTTACTTCTTTGAGAGGACACTTTTTGGAAGTTTGGAACTGGGTCAGGCACTCTCCAAATTCTCGCTTAACGCACGCTCGCGTTGCCTTCAGTCTAAACGTGTCCGTTCCCGTTCCTCAAAACCAGCGCCTTGTTTTCACCTGTCCACTTGCAGCAGGGAAAAATAGTCTTTGGGGGCTAGATTCCCACTCTAGGGTTGGGCACGAGCAGTTAAGACTACGCTTGTTTCTGAGGCTGGTTCGATGCATCCTGGAAGTTGTTAACTTGATATGATTATTAATTTAAATGTACTTGTGACAACATTTAAACATAAATTAAGTAATTAGAAAAACTTTTGATCCCATCTAAAATCCAAGAGGTCTGGTAGTTTTAGATACTATTGATAAAGTTTAACTGGAGTTTGACCCGACCTTGGCTTGATGGTGTTTGCTAGACATTCAAATTTAAGATTAGTGTCCTCGAATACGAATAACTGTGCGCTTTGATATAGTTACGCTTTTTCCCGACTGTTTTCACTCTGTTCTCAATTCTGGGCTGCTGGGTAAAGCCTTAGCCAAACAGATTGCCGAAGTGCATCTGGTTAATCCACGGGACTTTACCACTGACAAGCACCGAAAAGTAGATGATGAACCCTACGGCGGCGGCGTTGGGATGCTAATGAAGCCAGAACCGATTTTTAGTGCTGTGGAGTCGCTGCCAATTCTACCCCGAAGAGAAATAATTTTGATGAGTCCGCAGGGTCAAACAATCAATCAACCTCTTTTGAAAGAATTGGTGACAAATTATGACCAATTAGTAGTTATTTGCGGGCATTACGAAGGAGTGGATGAGAGGGTGCTACATTTGGTAACTCGTGAGGTGTCTTTAGGTGATTTTATTCTCACTGGCGGAGAAATTCCAGCAATGGCTTTGATTAATGGTGTAGTGCGGCTATTACCCGGAACCGTTGCCAAAACGGAATCTCTCACAGCAGAAAGTTTTGAGGAAGGATTGTTGGACTATCCCCAATATACTCGTCCTGCGGATTTTCGCGGCTTAAAAGTGCCTGGTGTCTTGCTCAGTGGGAATCATGCCGCGATCGCCCGGTGGCGTTATGAACAACAAATTCAAAAAACCCGCGATCGCCGCCCTGATCTTGTGGAGAAATGGGAAGAGGGGAAGTAGGGGGAGAGGGGAAGTAGGGGGAGACGAGGGAGATGAGGGAGTATTGAGAATAACTACTATAAACAATGCCCAATGCCCAATACTTCTCTACGAGAGGCTGCGCCAACGGCTTCGCGGTAGTTGAGCGTAGTCGAAATTCAGTACAAGTGCCCAATGCCCAATGACTAATGCCCAATGACTAATGCCCAATGACTAATGCCCAATGACTAATGACTAATGACTAATGACTAATGACTAATGACTAATGACTAATGACTAATGACTAATGACTAATGACTAATGACTAATGACTAATGACTAA
>NZ_JBALEA010000015.1:0-15498 GCF_036917135.1 Nostoc sp.
AATGACAAATGACAAATGACAAATGACAAATGACAAATGACAAATGACAAATGACAAATGACAAATGACAAATGACAAATGACAAATGACAAATGACAAACTTATTGCCTGAGATGGCAGAAATCTGGGAGCAAACTCTCAATTGGCAACCAACTGTCCAACAGCAAGCGCAATTTCAAAAACTTTATGAGTTAATTCTAGAAGGTAATCGCCAACTAAATTTAACTCGCATCACTGACCCCCAAGAGTTTTGGGAAAAACATCTATGGGATTCTCTACAAGGAATTGCACCTCTGTTATCAGCAAATTTCTCCCCTGCTTCCCCTACTCTCATTGATATTGGTACAGGTGCAGGTTTTCCCGGTGTTCCAGTGGCAATTACTGTACCTAATTGCACAATTACTCTGCTCGATTCCACTCGCAAAAAAATTACTTTTCTCGACAATATATTAACTGAACTTACCCTTACCAATGCCAAAACTCTTGTTGGGAGGGCTGAAGAAATCGGTCAGCACCCCCAACATCGACGAGCTTACGATATTGCATTGATCCGTGCTGTAGGGGCAGCCTCTGTTTGTGCAGAGTATACCCTACCACTGCTCAAACAGGGAGGTTTAGCCATAATTTATCGCGGTAATTGGACAGAGGATGAAACAACTGCTTTACAAAATGCTGTGAACCAGTTAGGTGGAGTTATTGAATCAATCGAACAATTTACAACACCTCTGAGTCACAGCATCCGACACTGTGTGTATTTGCGTAAGGTAGCCACCACACCAGTTGAGTTTCCTCGTGCTATTGGTATACCTACTCAAAAGCCTCTTTAACTAATTCGTAATTCGTAATTCGTAATTCGTAATTCGTAATTATAAAGGGTACAGCAGCCCACACTTATTGGGGACTGACAAATAAAAAAATACTCAACTATTTCTTGTGGGGTGGGTGTCTCACCCGCCCACAGCCAAAGGCGCTCATGTTGCCCACCCCACAAGATTGGATAATTTATTTGTTGTCAGTCCCTTGTAATTACGAATTACTTTGACAGGAGCGGAAGATAAACTTTTTATTTTTTCTATCTTTGCCTGTCTCAAAGTTTAAGCAAGTTTACTGGCTACTGCAAACCGCTTGTTAATCTCATCCCAATTAACCACATTCCACCAAGCATCTAAATAATCGACGCGGCGATTCTGGTAATTGAGATAATATGCATGTTCCCATACGTCATTACCCAGGATGGGATATTTGCCTTCACTTAAGGGACTATCTTGGTTGGCTGTAGTTGCCACTTCCAACTTGCCACCTTTGTTACGTACTAGCCAAACCCAACCACTACCAAAACGACTAGCACCAGCTTCGTTAAACTGTTTTTTGAAAGCTGCAAAACTACCAAAATTTTTATTAATCGCGGAGGCTATATCTCCTGTTGGTTCTCCCCCACCTTTCGGCTTCATAATTTGCCAGAACATTGAGTGGTTCACATGACCACCGCCATTATTGCGTACTACTTTCCGAACATCTTGTGGTACTTTGTCAAGTTTTTGCAACAGTTCTTCAACAGTTTTGCCTTTGAGTTCTGGGTGTTTGTCTAAGGCCGCATTCAGATTTTTCACATAAGTTGCATGGTGTTTATCATGGTGAAACTGCATCGTTTTGGCATCAATGTGTGGTTCCAATGCTTCGTAGGCGTAAGGTAAAGGCGGTAGTTGGATAGCCCCTGTTTTCTCTGGTGTTGTATTTGGTGTTGTGCTGGGGTTGGCAGTTACAGTGTTTCCATCAGGAGATTTCTCAGCCAATGCACAAGCATCTAACGCAAAAGCACCAGCACCTGATGCGAGTAAGAACAAGAAATGGCGTCGATTAATAGTCATATAAGTTTTTGCAGGGAATCCATTAACTCTCTATTGCAGTTTTCATTTTCTTAGATTCTGGCTACAAAAAATTGGGAATTGGTGATTATTTCTGGTAGTTTAAGAAACTATTTTTAGACTTGTAATATTAAGTACTAACATTCAAAAGGTTATGTATTTTTACTTAAACTATCTTTTTACAACTAATCATCGGTTCGCACCCAACCACCAAAAATAAATCCCGTCGCCACAAGAGACGCTACGGGGTGTTAAGGGAATTATGGGGTATTGGGTGGTTAATCGAGTTCTTCGTATAGTCCAGCCTCTTTTAGCGTGTCCTGTAGCTTGTGATCGGGTGAGACAGTGAGATAGGTTTAGGCTGTTGTTTACCCTCAACAGGATTGTTACGGTCTAATTCATCAATAACGCACTGAAAAAATTTGTTCAACAGTTAGATTTAAATCTGGAAATGTTGGCGACTTTATACGGTCGTCTACTCTAAACTGTTTACCACGATATTCACCCTCATCACTTAAAAAGTAAATTGTGATTGTTGGCTGTTTGGGGTCGCCTATCAATTCCTTGCTACCCAAGGCAGCATAATCCACAATCCAATATTCTTGAATACCCATTTCTTCATAGTCAGCAAACTTTTTATGATAATCATCTCTCCAGTTAGTACTGACGACTTCAATTACTAATGGAATTGAATCTGGTTTACTAAGAATAGATTGTTTCTCCCATAATGGTTCATTACCCAAGTTAGAAAAATTCATTAATAAAATATCAGGATAGTACCCTGACATTTTATTTTCTGGCTTGACTGTAGCGGTTTTAGGTATACCGTAATTAAGTTTAAGACGAAGACACTCATACCCTAACATCATTGTTAAAAATGCTACTATTTGCTCGTGTTTCCCTGATGGTGGCGGCATTTGAATAATATCTCCATCGTGTAATTCATAACGAATGTTTTCCGGTTGTGTTTCTAAAAACTCTAAATATTCATCAAATGTAAATAGTTTTTGTAGTGATTGAATCATTATTTCATCCTGATTATGGATATAAACACTTCTCACTGCTGTAACCTGAAAATTAAGAGTTAACTGGGTGTAGCGGCCAAAGGTGAAAGTAAATCGGCATGGACGCGCCAAGGTTCTTACTCAGCAAGAGATACAGCAAATTTTCGCTATTTGATTAACAAATGACCGCGATGGCTACGCCCGCCGCAGGCATCGCACGACGCAAGGGCAAGGTCAGAGTTACGGTCAAAAATTGGATTAACGGTGGTGTGGTGATGATTCTGGATGCGATCGCTAACCTATCCCTCGCCACCAATTACAACAATCGCACACAAAACAATTATATTTTACACTCCGAAGCGCTTATAATATTCTGTCCCCAGTTTTGGGATCAAATATAAACAACTGATTTAAATCGAGTTGTAGAGAAAGGCGATCGCCTGGACGCAAACGCACATCCCCACCAAGTTGAATATTTAACACCACCGTCGAACCAGGTAAACTACCACGAATCAAAGTTTCCCTTCCCAAAGGTTCCACCACCTTAACTTCAACAGATAACAGTCCTGAGTTTTGAGTACTGTTAGCGGATAGCTGTTGTTCAGACCGTTCTGAGTCAGGATTAATTTTTATATGCTCTGGTCGAATCCCCAAATCATAACTGTGTCCCTGACGCAACCGTAATTTCTGCTTCACATCTGCTGGAATTGCTAATAACTGTCCACTCACATCAAAACCGTTATTTTCATAGATTGCAGGCAAAATATTCATTGGTGGACTACCTAAAAAACTTGCCACCATCTGATTAGCAGGACTTGCATAAATAGTTTGGGGATCGCCGATTTGTTGAATCCGTCCGCGATTTAGCACGACAATTTTATCAGCCAAAGTCATGGCTTCAACTTGATCGTGGGTGACGTAAACAGTTGTAATGCCTAATTCTTGATGTAGTTGTTTCAATTCTGCCCTGGTATCATCGCGCAATTGGGCATCTAAATTAGATAAAGGTTCATCAAGTAAAAACACTTGAGGTTCACGAGCGATCGCTCTCCCTAATGCTACCCGTTGTTGCTGTCCTCCAGAAAGTTGTTTGGGTTTACGATCCAGCAGGTGATCCAGAGAAAGCGATCGCGCCACATTTATCACCCGTTCTTGAATTATTTTGCGGTCAACCTTTCGCATCTGTAAGCCAAAGCCGATGTTTTGCGCCACGCTCATGTGAGGATAGAGGGCGTAGTTTTGGAACACCATCGCCACATCCCGTTGTCTGGCGGGGATATTATTCATCAAGCGATCGCCAATAAACAGCTTACCAGATGTGGCAGTTTCTAAACCTGCGATCGTTCGCAAAATCGTAGATTTACCACAACCTGATGGCCCCACTAAAACCCAAAACTCACCATCAGGAATTTCAAAGGTAATATCCTCAATGGCGGTGACATTATTGAATCTACGCTTAATATCTTCTAGACGAACGTTTGCCATTATCTAATTTGATATTTTCAGTTTGGGATCTGCGGCACTTCCAACTCAGCACTAGGAGGTTTGATCCGCCCCATCAGATGAACTGTGAGGCTGCTTTGCAAGTGCAGAAACTTGATTGTTATGCACAACCCTAATCAGAAATCTTAGAGCCTCATTGACAGCATCGGCATTAGGAAAAACCTCTGCAACATCAGGTTATAAACGAATTGTTGTCTTACCAAAGCTCTTTCGCTCAGAACCAAACTTTCTGACTTTTAGGCTCTTTAAGTCATACTCTGATCGCAAATCATCTTCCATTTCTGGCTTACCCTTCTTCATAGACTTCTCGCTCGGATCGTGTTACTTCTCTTGCACTAATGAGACGAATAGAATTTGAGACGAATAGAATTTCCTCTTTCTGTATACGACATGATTAGTAAGCGTCCCCGATTTGATTCTCCAATAATAAGGTAACGCTCCTCATCATCAGAGTGGTCTGGATCGTAGAAGTCAACATAGAGCGGATCATCGAAAACAGTTTTAGCTTCTTCAAAAGAAACCTGATGTTTTAAAAGATTTATTGCCGCTTTGTTTTCGTCCCACTCAAACTTCATGAAATTATAATCATTTATCTGGATTCTTCAACCAAGCTGGGTGAGAGAGTAAAGAAGCAAAGACTCGTACTCCCCGAAGTTGATTGGAGAGGGGTAAATGACCTCTAGGCGCACTCAAATCCCAGGTAAACTCGTTAGGGTATCGCGTCCAGGTATTACCCGCTTTCCAGCCAATTTTTGGCCAGAAATTCTCCCAATTTTTACCCAAACTTAACCAGATTTCTCGCTGCACTGAAAAGCCAAATTTACCTTCAGAGTGGACTAACCAAAGGTTGTTAATGGTTTGCAAGTCAACAGCCGAGATATTTTCTACCTCACTAAAATACAACCATTTTCGTTGTACAGCCCTTGACCCTGATAGTTCACACATTTTTTCGATGGTGACGCGATCGGCTGCTTGGAAGTCTTGAACGGCAAGTAGCTGTTGCAAAGAATTGTAGTTAATCCCACACTCTGATTTTAGAGGTACAATTCCTTCAGGAAAACAAGAGCGCAAAAATTCTTTGGCTTGGGGTGCATCAGAGTTATAAAGGACTTGGTAAGCTTTGCCATCAATCCAAGTCGCTGGGTTCTCACGTCGTTTCAGTAAAAATTCCATCAACACGTCTAATCCCTCATTACCCAACTCAGCTAACTGTGGGATTATCTGCTGTTGGACTTTTTCAGACCCAGCGATTAACGGTCGTCGGAGGGAGTCGATGTCATTAGCAGGGCCTGATAAAATCATTGGGTCTGTCATGCCATTCTCGTTTTAGCGGTCAGTGAAAGAGCGGTAAGCTATCGGGGATTCTCCAAGGTGAAGCAGTGATAGCGAAAAGTAGTTTACTATTTTTGATCGTACAAAATTGCGATCGCTTCACTCAAATCCCACACTTAATCCCCAAATAATGTACAAGGGAAATAGGGGGAAAATCTGCGGACTGGGGACTGGGGACTGGGGATTGGGGACTGGGTACTAGGGACTGGGTACTAGGGACTGGGTACTACGACGAGGGGACATGGAGGACAAGGGTGAATTATTGAAAAAATCACTTCGTGTCTCTTCCCAATCCCCAGTACCCAATCCCCAGTACCCAATCCCCAATACCCAGTACTCAATCCCCAATATACAAGCCTGCCTCATAAAGATTTTTTGACTAGCAGCGTATCGATTAGGAGTGTGTGAACGATGTACGAAAAGATTACCCCCCCCGCAGCCGGAGCAAAAATCACCTTCAAAAATGGTGAACCAATCGTACCGGACAATCCAATTATCCCCTTTATTCGTGGCGACGGCACAGGTATAGATATCTGGCCTGCTACCCAAAAAGTTCTCGACGCTGCGATAGCTAAAGCATATAAGGGTCAGCGTCAAATTAGCTGGTTTAAGGTTTACGCTGGGGATGAAGCGTGTGATTTATACGGTACTTACCAGTATTTACCTCAAGATACTCTCACGGCAATTGAAGAATATGGTGTAGCTATTAAAGGGCCTTTGACTACTCCCATTGGGGGGGGAATTCGTTCTTTAAATGTAGCGCTACGGCAAATTTTTGACTTGTATGCTTGCGTGCGTCCTTGCCGTTACTATGCAGGTACGCCCTCACCGCACAAAAACCCCGAAAAGCTCGATGTAATTGTTTATCGGGAAAATACGGAAGATATTTATTTAGGGATTGAGTGGCGACAAGGTAGCGAAATTGGCGATCGCTTAATTAAGATTCTTAACGAAGAACTAATCCCCGCCACCCCAGAACATGGAAAAAAACGCATTCCTCTGGATTCTGGCATTGGCATCAAACCCATCAGCAAAACTGGTTCCCAGCGCCTGGTTAGACGTGCCATCAAACACGCTTTGCTATTGCCCAAAAACAAGCAACAAGTGACTTTGGTGCATAAAGGCAACATCATGAAGTACACCGAAGGCGCTTTCCGTGATTGGGGTTATGAACTAGCAACCAGTGAATTTCGCCAAGAAACTGTTACAGAACAAGAATCTTGGATTTTGAGTAACAAGGAAAAAAATCCGAATATTTCCTTGGAAGAAAATGCCCGCCAGATTGAACCTGGGTTTGATAATCTTACCCCAGACAAGAAAGCGCAAGTTGTCAAGGAAGTTGAAACTGTTCTTAACACAATTTGGGCAACCCACGGCGAGGGTAAATGGAAAGAGAAAGTTTTGGTGAATGACCGGATTGCTGACAGTATTTTTCAACAAATCCAAACCAGACCGGATGAGTATTCGATTTTGGCGACGATGAACTTGAACGGCGATTATTTGTCTGATGCTGCTGCCGCCATTGTTGGGGGATTGGGAATGGGGCCAGGGGCAAATATTGGCGATTCTAGTGCCATATTTGAAGCCACCCACGGCACCGCCCCCAAACACGCCGGCTTAGATCGGATTAATCCCGGTTCACTGATTTTATCTGGGGTGATGATGCTGGAATTTCTGGGTTGGCAAGAAGCCGCAGACTTAGTTAAGAAAGGTTTAAGCGATGCGATCGCAAATAGTCAAGTCACCTACGATTTAGCCCGGTTGCTAGAACCGCCAGTTGAACCCTTAAAATGTTCGGAATTTGCCGACGCAATTATTCAGCATTTTGGTTAAGTTTACTAGGGTTAATTAGTCAATTTATCCCCCTAAATCCCCCTTAAAAAGGGGGACTTTGAGAGCTTTTTGCCCCCCTTTTTAAGGGGGGTTGGGGGGATCTAAAGCCTGTAGAGCAACTCTAAAAGACTTGTGTGTACACCGTAGCAAATGGCATTTTATTTGCAAAAAACACCAAAATGAGAAAGCAAACTGGGGTTTGAGTAAATCAAATGGCATTTTGAGTAAGTCAAAGCTTCTTTTACTTGCGGAAAACACCAAAATCAGAAAGCAAAAGCTTATTTTAAGTAAGTCAAAGCTTCTTTTGAGAAAGTAATTGCGGATTTTGCTTATTGAATTTAGTCAAAATATGAAGTTTAGATAAAATTTTTGAAAGAATTACTGATAAATTTTGAGCCATCAGATTTTAATTCAATAAGTAGTAAAAAACAAAGTCCCCGGCTTTTCTAAAAAGCGGGGATTTTTTTGGGGCAATCCCCTATAAAGTTTCCGTTATTTGGATGTAGAGCGATCGCTAGAGTTATCGAGAACTCGGCACAAGTTATCCATTAATTCCGATTTAACCCAATCGGTAGGGACAACCTCAAGGGAGCATCCACTTTTGGAAGAAACATAATTCTGATACTCCGAAAAGCCTACTATATGGTTCATCTAAAAAAGTAGATCCGCCGAAAGTGGATGCTCCCAACCTCAAGAACTTTGAGGCGGCTGTAAAGTCGTTTCCATTAATTCCGATTTAACTCAATCGGTAGGGTAGAGGGAGAGTTTGAGCAAATGCCCTACGCCTAAAAATTGTTTCCATTAATTCCGATTTAACCCAATCGGTAGGGTAAAACTTGTGTCTGTTAAAAATAGGACACTAGCACAACGTTTCCATTAATTCCGATTTAACCCAATCGGTAGGGGCAAACAAGAGTTTGTCGAAGGAGTCCACGGTAGTTACGTTTCCATTAATTCCGATTTAACCCAATCGGTAGGGTTGTTGGTTTCTCATCCGTTGCTAAGGCTGACGGAGGAAATGTTGTTTCCATTAATTCCGATTTAACCCAATCGGTAGGGAGTTCGTCTAGGAGCCTTTGCCCCGTAAGGCTTTCAGACACCAAATCGACACCACTCTAAAAAACATTATATATGTTGTGTGAAATTGAATAACACGCATACCTCAAATCCTTGCCCAGTAAGCAATCGACACCACTCAACGAAAAATATAGAGTTTCGGCGATTTGGCGAGTGGTGTCGATGAACATTTAAAACTCAATTACACTAATTGCTTTACCTGTGATTTCACTAATTCCCCAGGTGCGATCGCTCCATTCTCTGTAATGATGGCTGTAATCAACTCAGCCGGGGTAATATCAAAAGCTGGGTTGTAAAAATCTACGCCTTCAGGTGTAAGAATACTATCCCCCACTTGATAGATTTCTGTTGGATCGCGTTCTTCAATAGGAATTTTGTTACCATCGGCTAATTCAAAATCAACGGTGGAAAGGGGTGCAGCGACAAAGAAGGGGATATTATGGGCTTTAGCTGCGATCGCAACACCATAAGTACCAATTTTATTAGCAGTGTCGCCATTAGCAGCAATGCGATCGGCACCCACAACTACAGCATGAATCAAACCCTGTTTCATGCAATGGGCTGCCATATTATCAGTAATTAATGTCACTGGAATACCTTCTTGCACACATTCCCAAGTGGTGAGTTTTGCGCCTTGTAAGCGGGGACGGGTTTCATCGGCAAATAAACGTTCTAAACGTCCTTCTCTCCAAGCCGAACGCACAACACCCAATGCTGTACCATAACCAGCAGTAGCTAGCGCCCCAGCATTACAGTGAGTAAGTAGCGTCAGCTTTTCTGGGGTAGTGGGCAAAACTGCTAAACCATTGTCGCCGATCGCTTGACAGGTTTGCAAATCTTCAATATTAATCGCTTGGGCTGTTTGGAAAAGGGTTTGCTTGATATCTTCTACTGTTCCCAGCGTTTCGTAGGCGGCTTTCAGCATCCGGCTAATTGCCCAAAATAAATTTACCGCCGTTGGACGAGTAGAACGCAACAACTGGGCTACTTTATCTAAGTGTTGCAAAAATTCGTGGCGATCGCTTGTTGCAATTTCCCTTGCACCAAGATACATTCCATAGGCCGCAGCCACACCAATTGCCGGCGCACCTCGCACAATCATGGTTTTAATTGCCCGCGCCATATCTTCACTGCGATGAATTTCCACAAATGTATATTCGTTTGGTAAGCGCGTTTGATCGATTAATGACACCGAGTTGTTGTGCCAAATAACGGGATAAACCTGGTTTGGGGAATGTGTCATAGAAAAAGGTAGTTAGTACATGGGCATACTTAACTGGCACAACAGATTTGCCAGAAATATCATAGCCCTACTTCAGTATTTCATAAAAACAAATTTTGTTAAATACTGTGTCCATAAGCTCGACTTTATGCATTTAGCAAAACTGCGATCGCAAACCCTGAAATCTATAATTTCTCAAGACATTGGATTTTTTCAATTTTGCCCAAGTTAAGTAAATTTGACCAAAGTTGTTAGGCTAGGGAGCAATGTCTAACCACAAGCCCTTGTCTGGCAAAACCCCTTTCCTAATTATTTTCTGGTGATTGCCTTAATTTATCTTCAGTTTACGTTTTGATCGCCTTATTAAAACTTAATATTTTTCCTGCTTAACTGTCTTAACTGTCCTTGCTTTGTCATTAAGAAAGTGAGAGGATGTCCATGTTAATTTTAAGCAATTTTCGCTAATGCATTTATCAAACTAGATATATTATTTATGTTGATAGATATATTAAATGCGTTTAACCTAGCCTTATATGGAACCCAGATTTTGATAAAAGTTGATTGAATTACTCAAAACAGTTGAAGCAAAACTATGAAACGTATTGTCATTTGCTGTGATGGAACTTGGCAACAATTAACAAGTCTTTACCCAAGCAATGTAGTTAAGCTAGCTCAATCGGTGAAATCAACCGCCAGTGACGGGGTTACACAGATCATATTTTATGACGAGGGAATTGGAACTGAGAATCAAAAGGTTTTAGGGGGAGCTACCGGACTAGGAATCGATAAAAATATAGAAGATTGTTACCGATTTCTGAGTCTCAACTATGTTGAGGGTGACGAAATTTATCTATTTGGCTTCAGTCGCGGAGCTTACACAGTTAGAAGTTTAGCAGGGATGATCTATTGCTCCGGTCTTCTAGATCGCCCCCACGTTACCAAAGCACATGAAGCCTACGAGCTTTACCGTAACCGAGGTATTAAACCCAAGGATAATACAGCAGTAGAATACCGTGAAACTTATGGCGATCGCGTCCCCATCACCTTACTTGGTTGTTTTGACACCGTTGGTGCCCTTGGAATTCCAGGAATACCCGTCTTCAGTAGGTTGAGCGAGCAACTGAATAAGCGCTACAGATTCCATGACACTACTTTAAACAAATGTATTCATAATGCATTGCACGCAATGGCCATCGACGAAATTCGTGAAATCTTTGATGTCACTCCCATGAAAAAGCATCCTGATGCTGAAAACCAGAGGGTGATTCAAAAATGGTTTCCAGGTGTACACGGTTGCGTTGGCGGTGGAACCCAAGAACACAGTGGGTTATCGGATGCTGCCTTACAGTGGATGATTGATTCCATCGGTGTACTAGGATTAGGACTTGACTTAGATCCAAGTGTGATTCCCACAGGTATCAACCCTAATTATGAATGCGACTTTAAAAACGATGCGGGATTCTTTAAGTTAGCAGGAATTAAGCTTCGTGATGTCGGCGATGTGATTGAAGATATTCATGAAAGCACGATCAAGCGTTTGAAAAGTCGCAAAGACTATCGACCCAAAAATCTACAGAAGATTATCTCCAAACTGGATTAATTTGAATTACTTTGGGTAATCGAAACAGAGAAACTTAGGGTGCATTGAATACAGAACTTGGAAAAAGAAAGGAGAAATAATTATGGCTGCCGAAAGAGACACATCTAAAGACGGTTTTGAGAACAAACTTCAAACATTCGTTTTAACAAATTTTAAACCGATTTGGCAACTTCTCCAAAGTAACAAATCAATTGCCCGTAAAGTTAATAAAGCTTTGATTAACAGCCTCATCTATAAAATTCCGACTCGTCCTAATCGCTTCAGTATGATGACTCTAGATGAGCATATTCCTGATACTGAAATTCCTAAAAAAACTGATACTTATACTTCCTGGGAATCACTCAACGATCGCACTTATACAGGACGACATCTACCACCCGATCCAAAATTCAACGCTGAGGGCAATCTACCAAAAGTTGAAGACCTAGCTGTTTTATTCCGTAAAAGAGATGGTAAAACTATTTATTCTCCCAAATCAACTATGCTGTTTCCCTATTGGGTACAGTGGTTTACAGATAGTTTTCTCCGCCTCGATCACTACAATCAACTAAAAAATACTTCCAACCATGAGATTGATTTATCTAATGTTTATGGTTTAACCAGAAAACAGTCACATCTTTTAAGAAGCTTTCAAGGAGGTAAATTAAAAACTCAGAAACTCAAACGTGAAGATGGTGTAGAAGAAGAATATCCCTTGTTTTATTATGCTGATCCAGCAGAGGGTAAAGTTAAGCCGGAATTTGACGGTCTTTATCAACCCCTTAATGATGAAAAAAGACTGCCCCCAGAGAGAAAACAATATCTGTTTGCGATGGGAGTAGAACGAGCCAATGTGCAAATTGGCTATGTAATGCTCAATACTCTATGTCTGCGTGAACATAATCGTCTTTGTGATGAATTAGCCAGCAATTATCCAGATTGGGATGATGAACGCCTCTTCCAAACATCGAGAAATATTCTCATGGCGATTATTCTCAAAATCATTATGCAAGAGTACATTAACCACATCACTCCTTATCACTTTAAGTTGTTTGCTGATCCCGAAGCTTTTACTAAAGAAAGTTGGCATCGTCCCAACTATATGGCAATTGAGTTTGACTTGGTTTATCGCTGGCATAGTGCGATTCCAGAAACTTTTAACTATAACGGCAAACCTACCAACATTGCTACATCCCTCTGGAACAATAAGATGTTTATTGATCGAGGTTTAGGTGCATTGATGGAAGAAACTTGTTCTCAAGCGGGTACAAAAATTGGTTTATTTAATACGCCTGAGATATTGGTTGAGTTAACTGAGTTACCCTCAATTAGATTGGGACGAAAACTGCAATTAGCAAGCTACAACGATTATCGCCAACTGTGTGGTTTCCCTAGAGTGACAAGCTTTGAGCAAGTTACTGGCAATGAATTTGCTCAAGAGAAACTCAGAGAATTATATGGTCATGTGGATAATATTGAATTCTTTGTGGGACTTTACGCCGAGGATGGGCGGAAAAATTCAACTATTCCTTCCCTAGTAGCACGCTTAATTGGGATTGATGCCTTTTCTCAGGCGCTAACTAATCCTTTACTAGCACCTAATATCTACAACAAAGAGACTTTTTCTCCTGTAGGTTGGGAAATTCTTCAAAATACCAACAGTGTCTCAGATTTAGTTAATCGTAATGTTCCGCCATCAGACAAAAAGCACAAAGTTACTTTTTACCTTTAAGAGATTGTAATATTCCATTTTGTCGGGTACGTTATAGCGAATTTTAACGTACCTTACCAAAAAAATGGGTTTAAAGCCCCGTGCCCGTGCTTCACGCAATGCTTTAAAGTAATGAGTAATAAGTAATAAGTAATAAGTGAATATTCTTACTCATTACTCATTACTCATTACTTATTACTCCAGAATCACCGTGGCTTCAGTCCGGTGAGGATGTCAAGAATATCGATGCCTAGGGGGGGCTGCGCCTACGCCTACCAACTTCAAATAAACTCAATTGATTAATTAATCCTACTAAAAAAAATGAACCTATTTACCGAATATCCAGAAAAAGACGAAGCTAAATATTCCGCTCTCATGAGTGAGCTAGTCAAAAAGAACATGGAAAATCTTTATGGAGGTGAGAAGAAAGAAACTGCAAAGAGAGATACCCACTCTAAAACCAACGCTGCTGTACAAGGAACTCTAGAAATATTTGATTTTGATGAAGCAGCAATTAAGCAAGAATTCAGCAAACGCACCTCATTAACTGAAGCTCAACTTCAAGCCATTTCCCTAAAACAAGGTTTATTTGCAACACCCAAGCAATATCCGGTTTGGCTACGATTTGCAAATGGTGCGTTTTCAGTCAAGAATGATTATGAAGGAGATACGCGCTCCATGGCCGTAAAGGTGATCGGGGTAGAAGGAGAACGACTACCGCAAAGTCACGAGTTAAAAACCCAAGATATTATTACCCACAATACCGAATTCTTTTTTGTTAGAACCATCAAAGACTTCCACAGCTTTTTCTTGACGGTTTATCGAGCAGGACTGTTTCCACTTTTTAAGCTGTTGGTGCTTTTTTGGCTAAAGTTGCATCCCTACGAATCGACTCTTTTGCAAACCAGTTTCAAACGCTTTCCCAAGAGTTTGCTTACAGAACGCTATTGGAGTGCTTCAGCGTTTTCTTTGGGACTCAAATCTGATTTTGATCCCGACAAACCAGGTCGAGTTCCTGTGGAATACCCGGTTGTGATTAAATATGCATTTACTCCAGTTTCTAGTCAACCACCTCATCAACAACTTGCTCTCGAATCCAGACCAGAAAGTGAGCTTAAGCGTGCCAAAGCTTCAGGTTCAGAGGATAACTACTACCGAGAGGATATCATTCAAGCTTTAGCAAAGCCTGATGCTGAATATAGTTGGGACTTTCAAATTCAATTTCAAACTAGCCCAGAAATGTCTATTGATGATACCACCATTGTTTGGAATGAAGAGGAATCACCTTTCATTACAGTTGGTCGCCTAACAGTTAAGCATCAGAAGGTTAATTCTGCTAAAGATAATGACTTTGGGGAAAATCTCAGTTTTTCTCCTGGGAATGGTCTGGCAGTGCATCGTCCTGTCGGAGCGATTAATCGGTTACGCAGCATTGTTTATCCGATTGTTGCTAATGACCGTCATCAAAAACGAGGAGTCAAATACCAGGAACCAACTGTGTAACTTTCAGTAGACCGAAAATGACAGGTTTGCAAATTACGAAAGAAAAGTCCGCTTTTAATTTTATTGCGATCGCTGAACGAAGTTATAGCGTTTCCTGATCTAGTGACGTACACCCGTAAGGGCATGGCACTGCCGTGCCCCTACATCTTGCTATATAATTTTGTACCTCATCTGAATGAGAACCGCTATAAAACACTTCCAATACATAAATTATCCAACTTTGTGGGGTGGGCAACATGAGCGCCTTTGGTTAATAAGCAGGCAAGATAACCACCTCACAATAAATAGTTGGATATTTTTTATTTGGAATTGGGCGAAGCGGTACTAGGCAATTAGACTGAAATTGCTACTAGTCAGAGTAATATCAGGATTTCCTAAAGTGGCAAACTCAAACACTGTTCCTGTACCCAAAACATTCCCATCCCGGTTATAGAATAACTTGTCACTACCTTGACTAAAGACAATATGTGCCTTACTAGCGTTGACAAATTGATCGTTAGTGACAACAGCAAAGTCAGTTAAAGCCTGTCCCACAGAATTAGTAACAGCATTGAAAGTGGTTTTACTCAGCACAATCTGGTCTTGTCCCGCTTGAAACTGGGTGATGTAATCAATACCTAAGCTTGTGTTAAATACACCATTGCTTTGGAACAGATATTTATCCTTCCCGGCTCCACCAGTCAGAACATCATTGCCGACTCCTCCCAAGAGTTGATCATCACCATTACCTCCCTGGAGGGTGTCATTTCCGTTACCGCCAATCAGAGTGTTATTCAGTCCATTACCAATCAGACGATCATTGCCTGTGCCACCCGTTGCATTTTCAATCACGTTGTTGGCAGAGAGAATGAGTTTGAGATTGCTATTAA
>NZ_JBALEA010000016.1:0-18885 GCF_036917135.1 Nostoc sp.
AACTCCCCCCTCATAATGATTCTCATTTTCATACAGAGTGAGATTTCATTTCCTCAAAGCTTTATGTAGTTTGAGTCTTGGTGTATTTCACCCTGCGACTCCAACTGTCTTTGATTTTGAAGTAATGAGTAATAAGTAATAGGTATTACTCATTACTTATTACTCATTACTTATTACTCATTACTCATTTATTTGTCATTCCCTAGCTTGTAATCCTAGAAGCGATAGCCTAATCCGGCTTGGAAACTGAGGGCATCAGCATCACTATTTCTGTAGGCATCAATACCCCATTTAGTATCGCCATAAGCAATCACATGGTTGCTAACTTCTGATTCAATACCAAGGGTGACTACAGGTGCATTCTGATTGCCCAATGGGGTTTTTTGACCTTCGTCAGTTACAAAAGAATAACCACCACCGAAGTAAACATTAGTATTTTTGGCGATGGGGGCATCGTAAGTCACTATGGGCATAATTGCAGCAGCATCACCACCATACAGCGCAGAACCCCGTAATGAAAGAGGTGTCTTGGGAACGGCGTAACGTCCTTGGATATTACCACCAATTTGCGCTTCATCGTTTCCTTGTCCGCCACTGGTTGCACCAACAGCAACACCAGCACCAATATAGTTAGCGTTTGTGCCAGCTGTTTGAGCAGATGCAATGCCGGCTGAAAGGACAATGGAAGCAACACCAAGTACAGAGGCAGCTAATTTTGTAAGTTTCATAGAATTAATTCTCACTAGAGTTAAGTAAAATCAATGTTCTCTAGTACTACAATCTCTTTTTTTACAAAATGTCACCTCGCACAGCTGGTTCCCCCAAGTGGCTGAATTATTTCTCACCCGGTTGGGTGTACTAAGTGAAAAATTCAAATGACAATTATTTCTTCAAAAAGCGTTGACTGAGACGAGATATAAAAATATTCACCTCTGGTATTTTCAGCCAAGAAGCGATCGCAGCAAACACCGCAAGCCCCACGAAGCCAGATATACACAACTCCAACACCAGAATCAGCAAACCTTCTTTACCTAAGAATTGCTGACAAATAACCAATGTCCCATAACTTGCAACCCCAGTGACAACGCTACCAGCAGCCAAACCCAAAATCGGCAAACTCCACTCCCGCCAAGGTAAACCATTGAGTTTGCGATCGAGCAACCATAACAGCATTAACATTGAGCTACAATTCACGCCCACTGTTGCCAACACCAAACCGGGAGCGCCAAAAGGTTTCACGAAAAACCAATCTAATATGATGTTGAGCAAGATGTTAAAAGTACTGATGCGAAAAGGTGTCTGTCCATCGCCCAAGGCATAAAATACCCGCACTAAAACATCACGCCCCAAATAGACAAACATCCCAATTCCATAAGCCACTAACAATGATGAAACTAGCTCTGTGGCTTCTGGCTTAAAAGCACCGCGCTCATATACCACCTGCACAATAGGTAGAGATAGCGCCACCATCAGCGCCCCTAGCGGTAGCATGGTAAAGGCTGTGAGTAGGAGTCCTTGGCGAATGCGTGATTTTAGGTCTGGCCAATTTTCGGGGCCGGCTAGTTTGGCAAATATCGGTAATAGGGGCAGCAAAATAATATTAGAAATAATCCCCAAGGGAGTTTGGACTAATAGATTGGCATAGTTAAATCCTGCTGCCGCCCCAGGAATCGGACTAGCAAAATAAAGGTCAGTGGCAACATTAATTGGCATCATTCCAGAAGAAACTGTTGCCGGAGTCATGATTTTAATTACTTCTTGAACGCCTGGGGATTTAAAATCAAACCGTAGGCGTAATGTGCCCAATCCTAACCGCCACTGGACAATTAACTGCACTAGCCACTGGAGAACGGCTCCCGCTAAAGTTCCCCAAGCTAATACCATTCCACCAATTAAAGCGTATTCCGGTTTAATGATATCTTTGCCCAGTTGCATAGCCAAGATTCCCAGACCGGCAACAACGGTAATACTGGATAATAAAGGACTAATGGAGAGTAACCAATATTGATTGGCCGTATTGAGAGTACCGAAGCCAATGCCAATTAATCCGGCAAATAAAGCCATTGGTGCCATAATGCGGAGCTGTTGAATAGCGATCGCTCTGGTTGTCGGCTCCAAACCATGACCAACTAGATCCACGATCGCATCCGCAAATAAAATTTGAGCCACTGTCACCAACAACAGCGATCCAGCTACCAGCGTTGTCACCGTTTCTACTAAGGGAGCCGCTTCTTCTCGCCGCCGCTTGGCTAAAACGCTGACAACTGCACTGTGTAATGGTCCATTGACACCACCGAGTAAGATCAATAGAAAGCCAGGGATAATATAGGCGTAACTATAGGCAGTGGCAGCAGCACCAACACCAAAAGCGGCAGCGATCGCTTGCTGCCGCACTAAACCGAAGATTTTACTAATTAATGTGGCTGCGGCAACAATGCCAGCAATTCCAGCGAAAGAACGAGAGGGTTTTTGGTCTTGTTGTGTCACGAATAATACCCGACAACTCTTGCAGAGTGCATACTTTTAAACATTTAACCTGAAATTCCCCACTCTGTCAGGTAATTTTTGATAAATTAGTCATTTTAAGTGCGATCGCTAAGGGTGAAGGCGAAGCGATCGCTCTCTGAGATTGCTATGATACAGCGAATTACAAGTTGCGTCATTACGAATTACCTTAGCGTCACGCTTTCTCCTGTCCGCGTACCCTTATGGAATTGCAAGAAATAAATTATCCATCTTGTGGGGTGGGCATCCTTGCCCGCCCTGAATATGGGACGGGTGGGGACACCCATCCCACAAGAAAATTTGGGATGTTTTTTTATTTGTAAGTCCCTTATACGATTTCTTTGTGAGGCTGCGCCAAACCCTTTTAACTTCTTTCTTTGTGTCCTTTGCGGACTTTGCGGTTCGTTTTTATTTCTTGTACTTAAATATGCTTTAGCGCATCTTCATACAGAATTGGTATTACAGGGAAGCAAGCTAGGCGCAGCGTCTAATAGAGAGCGTCATTACCAATTACGAATTAGTTAAATTACAATATCCGCAGCAAACTTCCGCAAATTTTCCTGTCGCCACTGAGCATCTTTTTTGCGATTTGTCTGCAACTCCAAAACCCGAAGTCCCTTACTTGGAAGTGGGTTTAATCTTTGCTGTAATTGTTCCCAAGAAGTAATTAATTCATGCTCCACATTATAAGTCGCGCACAACTGAGCAAAATCAATATCTTGGGGAGTGCCAAAAAACTCTTCAAATGGCGGCTCAAATTTGGCGATGGGTAACATTTCAAAAATGCCACCACCATTATTGTTAATTAATACAATTGTCAGATGCCCAACAAACTTATTGCGGATTAAAAAACCATTGGTGTCATGTAACAGAGACAAATCTCCGGTTAACATCACACTACTTTGCTGGCGATGGGCAATTCCTAAAGCTGTAGATAATGTGCCATCTATGCCATTTGCACCCCGGTTAAAGTGCGATCGCACTCTTAAATTATTCGGTTTCCAGAAATATTCCACATCCCGCACGGGCATACTATTGGCAATAAATAGAGGTGTTTCTGGCGGTAAAATCTGAGAAATTAACCAAGCGGCTTTACTCTCAATGATTTCATCTATTTTCCCCATCGTCTGGTCAACAACTAACCTAACCTTAGCTTCTGCATCACACCATTTCTTTCCATAGTCGGAGGAGGAAGATAAATTTATCTCCTCTACTTTGATGTCTTCTACAGATATCCGTAAATGCGTTGTTCTCCCGTGCAAAGGATCAAGGTTTTGGTCACTGGGATCAATTATCCAGCGTCGTGGTTGGGTTGCATCTATCCAGGTACGCAGTTCTTTACTAGTAGGCATTTCTCCCACCTGAATTACCATTTCGGGCGTTAACTGCTTTGCTAGTTGCTGATTTCGCAAAATCAGGTCATAGGTGGAAATCAAATAGGGGTTGAGTTCGGCATAATTTCTGACTGGGGAAAGTCCCTCTGCTAGCACAGGCCATTTGAGAGTTTGGGAAAGGTGCGCGATCGCTCGACAATATTCCTGTGGTTGCTGTGGTTGGGCAACACCTGCGATAATTATGCCGCGATCGCATTCTTTCCAATCTTTGGGCATTGGGCACTTGTACTGAGCGTAGCCGAAGTATGGGGCACTTGTACTGAGCGACTTGTGCCGAGCCTGTCCTGAGCGTAGCCGCAGGGCGGAGCCGAGGTAAGCCGAAGTATGGGGCATTGGGAATAGGGTAGTATTTGCTATTCCTGCGAAAAAGTCTTTTGGGTGAAATTGTGATTGTAAATAACTCAAGTCAGTTCCATCAGGAACAGGCGCTAAGGGATCGCGAAAGGGAATATTCAAATGTACTGGCCCCTTTGTCGGAGTTTGCGCCCTTTCCCAACTATGAATTACCACTTGTCGCAGATAAGCAAGCATTCCCAGATCCGCAGAGGGTAAGGCTAACTCTGTTTGCCAATTTGGGTAGTTTCCATATAATCTCAATTGATCTACAGTTTGCCCAGAATGACAATCTCGCAATTCTGGCGGTCTATCGGTGGTTAATATCAACAGTGGTACGCGACTATATGAGGCTTCAATCACTGCTGAATAAAAATTTGCTCCTGCTGTCCCAGAGGTGCAAACTAGTACCACAGGGCGTCCGGTTGCTTTCGCTTGTCCCAAGGCAAAAAAAGCGGCGGAACGTTCATCAAGAATGGAAATCGCTTCAATCTCAGGTGCTTGTTGAGCAAAGGCGACTGCTAAGGGTGTAGAGCGCGATCCCGGACAAATGATGGCACAACTCAATCCCAATCGCTTTAACGTCTCTGTTAAAATATAAGCCCAAAGTTGATTAATGTTCCTATAAGCGATCGGCATCAAATCAAACATAGCTAGATGTACAATTCTACCAGAAAAAGAGTTCGTTCGTTTCCTCTCAAACTTTTATGGACTGCATTTATTTAACGGGAATTCGCTGCTATGGCTACACTGGGTATCTACAAGAAGAACAGGTGCTAGGACAATGGTTTGAGGTGGATGTCAAGTTATGGTTGGATATCTCCACAGCGGCCAAGACTGACGCGATCGCCAATACTGTAGATTATCGCAGTGTTATTAGCTTGATACAACATCTAGTTAAAACGTCTAAATTTGCTTTAGTAGAGAAATTGGTAACAACGATCGCAGATTCTATCCTCCAAGAATGCGATCGTGTAACAAAAGTCCAAGTCATTCTGAGCAAACCTGCCGCACCTATTCCAGACTTTGGTGGCAAAATTAGCATTGAACTGACTAAAAGTAAGTCTAATCTCTAAATCACAAAACGTGTTTTAGAAATTAGACATCTCCGAAAAAGAATTGTTTTGACGTAGCACTGCTACGTCAAAACAAGAGTTCTGGGTAACGCAGATTTAATTTCTGGAGATGTCTAATACCTATAAGCTAGCAAAGAGAGGCGGTTTAGGTAGAGCGTGGAAGTATCTCACAAAGAGAATCTTTCCTGCCATTGCCCCCAGCACCGGCTCGTTATCAAAAAACTAAAAAATCCTGTGATCTGCTGATGAGCATTTGACTTGCATATTTTCAGATCACAAGATTTGTGATTAAGTATTAATCAGAAGCGATAAATAGTTCTAAGTAATATCATCTCTGACCATTCACAATTTAAGACAGTTTCAGACCCAAATTTAGACTCTAACTGAAACAAAAACTATTTGAAGGGAAAGTCATATTAAACTTTTTAATTCCAGATATAGCGGTTCCCACTCAGATGCGGTACAAAACTATATCGCCACCCGTAGGGGCAATTCATGAATTGCCCCTACGGGTGTAACTCACGTGAACGAGAACCGCTATAATAATTAATTTTTAGTTGTAATTTAGGCAATATTTTTTTATACACATACATAAGATACGCTAGATTATTTTCCTTAACTTAAATGAGAGTAGTATACTGCTTTTTTATGAACTTTTGTTCTTGATTAATTTTTACATAAGTACTATAGTTAGTATTTATGCTTCGGTGACAAAAAAACATTGCATATTTTTAAAAATTAGTTTTTGATTGCTCGTAATTACATGGTAGTTTGTACTTGATGTTAATGGCATGATATTAACTGGATGAACTCATCAGAATTAGTTTTGATAAGTATATAAACTATTGGAGGTTACTAATATGATGCTATTTGATAGTTAGTCAGTTTTACCTTAAGTAATAAAACAAGGTAGTTAGGCATTGTTTATGATAAGATAATGAACTTTAGATTGAGTTAATACTCAGAACAAAAATCTGAACCTTAGCAAACAATTTATCATCAGATGTTCACCCGAAAAATCCTAGTTGTTGAGGATGAGAAAATCCTAGCCTCAAATATTAGAAACAGTTTGCAAAAATTAGGTTATTCCGTTTCAGAAATAACTAATTCTGGTGAAGAGGCAATAAAAAAGGTAGCAGAAACTCATCCAAACTTAGTACTAATTAATATCTGTCTAGCTGGGGAGATTGACGGTATAGACGTAGCGGATATTATTCAGAATCGCCTTCATGTACCTGTGGTATATCTAACAGAGTGTTCGGAAGATAAAACATTACAAAAGAATCAGTTAAGTGAGGCTTTTAGTTATATAGTCAAACCATTTATTGAAAGCGATTTACATTTTGCAATTGAAATGGCTTTGTACAAACATCAGAGCAAAAAGATATTACACGAAGAAAAACAGAGACTGAGGGCAATTATTAACAGTATGGGCTGTGGAGTGATTGTGACATCTACAAATGGTTGTATTCAGATGATCAATCCCATAGCAGAACTAATCACTGGTTGGAAGCAAAGTGAAGCGTCCGGTAAAAATTTAGTAGAAGTCGTTAAATTAGTTGACAAAGATATAGGAGAAACAATTGGAAATTTAGCCACTTATGTAATCGAAGCAGGTGAAGTTGTAAACTTACCAGAAAACTGTATAATAATTACCAAAGATGGCAAAGAAATAGCCATTGGAGATAATATTGCACCCATCCGCGATCCAAATGGCCATATTACTGGCGCAGTTTTAGTTTTTCAAGACATCACTAAACGCAAGCAGACAGAGGCACAGCTGATCCACAATGCTTTTTATGATGGGCTGACAGCATTACCAAATCGGGTTTTATTTTTAGATCGTCTCAGACAAACCATTGAACGTAGCAAACGCAAAAGCGATTATTATTTTGCAGTTTTATTTTTAGATTTAGATGGCTTCAAAGAGATTAACGATCGCTTCGGGCATGGAATCGGGGATGATTTTTTAGTAGCGATCGCTAGACGTTTAGAGTCATGCTTACGTGGTTGGGATACTGTAGCACGATTTGGTGGTGACGAGTTTACTATTCTCTTGGAGGATATTAAAGACATTACCGACGCTACCAATATTGCCAAACGTATTCAAGACTCCTTACGATTGACACTAAACCTCAATGGCTATCAATTATCTACTACAGCTAGCATTGGTATTACTTGGAATTTTAGTAATTCTAATTATGATGAGCCTGCAACTGTGTTGCGCGATGCTGATATTGCTATGTACCGAGCTAAACGGCAGGGAAAAGCTACTTATACCATATTTAGTTAATTAGCCCCAGAAGTCAGTCATGGAAAAAACCGAAAAACAGAAAATGCTTGCAGGCGAATTGTATCTGGCGGAAGATCCAGAATTGGCTGCCGAAAGTAAGCGAGCCAGCCGTCTGTTGCGAAGTTACAATTCTACAACTGAAGAACAGCAAGAGCAACGGCAGCAAATTCTGCAAGAATTATTTGGAAAGATCGGTGATAAAGTATCAATTGTGCCACCTTTTCACTGTGACTATGGCAGTAATATTTTCGCTGGCGACAGATTGTATATGAACTATGGCTGTGTAATTTTAGACTGCAATACAGTTCACATTGGCGAAAATGTCTTGTGCGCTCCTTATGTGCAAATTTATACGGCTTATCATCCTACAGAGCCAGAAATTCGTCTTTCTGGTAGAGAATTAGCTGCCCCAATTAATATTGGTAATAATGTCTGGATTGGTGGTAGTGCAATTATTTGTCCAGGTGTCACTATTGGTGATAATACAACCATTGGTGCTGGCAGTGTAGTTGTCAAAGATATACCTGATAATGTTGTCGCTGCTGGCAATCCCTGCCGCGTCATTCGGTATTTGTCCTAGAATTTAAAACTTGTATCCTCTAGCAATCCAATAGAGCCAGTCTGCGATCGCATCTTGAGTTTCACTGTCAGCATCAATGGCTGCTATTTCAGATAATTTTGCAGAATATACATCTTCATCCTTACCACCAATATAAGCCACTTCTACAAGCATATCTTTTAAACATTCATCATCTGGGGCCATTCCCAGCACTTCGACTTGCTTCTCTTCAGTAGAAGCTGATTTGCGTCCCTTCTTAGTCCATTTAGCCAGAAAGGGAAAATTCAGAGTCTCTTCGAGGTAGTAATACCAACCCATAGCCCGTTCTTCTTTGTCTTCAGCATCTATAATGATCTCTGTTTTAATGCGATGCTCTCGGTTTTCGTCGGGTTCAACACTAGGCATAAGATAACACTTTGCGTATACTGCAATTTGATAATATTACCAAAGTCGGGGCGGACAGATGTACGCCTCTACTAAGCGGATAGTTACGGAAAGTTAGAGAAGAGAGAGAATTTTTGTAAAGAGTTGTGCAATTAGTGGACTTTTGATGTAAAAAATCTGAGATGGAGATTCACAAGAAGCATTTTACATAAACCAAAGTCCAACTCTCAAGAGCTAAAAAGATGATTAACGGAAATTTCCGCAAAGTTGCTGCTTTAACTCTCGCTTCTCTCGTTACTTTCTCTAGTTCTGCGTTTGCTACAACACCATCACCAACACCAACAGTAAAACCAACACCAAAACCAAATACTTTGGCGTTTACTAGAGCAATAGCCAAAGCCCAAATAGCATTACGTGCTGCTGCTGCTGCTAATTCAAATGCTGTTGGTGGCCCCGGTAAAATCGTTGTAGCTAAGGCTATCGCTGAGGCCCAATCTTTAATAGTCAATGCTATTAACGATGAGAATCTTGCTGGTATTCCTATTTTTTTTCTTACTGCTCGTCCCCTAGCAGAAGTACTAACACTCCTTCGTAATGCTTTGACTGTAGCGACTTCCGACGCTATTAGTGGACCTGGCAAAACTAGTCTTGCTAGGTCAATAGCCATAGCAGAAACAGTTGCGGGCGATGCGGCGGCTATTGCTGCTGCTGCTCGATAAAAGTAGCGTGTGTTATGCCGTAGGCTAACGCACCAAGACCTTAATCTGGTGCCTTAAACTTCTTTATAACGCAACGCCAGTTCGCTCAAGTCGGGAAACCCGCCCGCGCGATTGGCTCCCCTACGTATTTTTCACGCAATCAAATATGAATCCTATATGAGTCCTATATGTAGGTGAACACATACTTTTAATGTGGTGTTTTTAGTTACCTTATAATTTCTTTACACTTTAATAGGCGATGCTGTTGCTACTTCTAATTCAACTGCTATGAGTGGCAAACAAGCAACTTTTCGTTCCCTAGTAGAAGCACTAACACTCATTTGTAATGCTTTGGATGTAGAGATTTCCGACGCTATTAGTGGACTTTGCAAAACTAGTCTTGTTGCCTCACTAGCGCAAGTAGAAACAATTATTCGCGATTTATCGCGTCTCTTGCCTTAACCGAACCGTATTGCGGTCTGTTTTACAAAAAACCGCCTGTCAATGACAAGCGGTTTTCTAGTTATAGTTTTTTCTTAGCGCTAAAGCGCGAAATTTTTCCGAAATTAAACAAGTCTCAAATCAGGATAATTTGCCAACACATCATCAGATGTCAGGGTGTCATTTTCAGCTTGGGGAGTCCAAAGAACTTCAATTGCCAGAAGCTTGTCGCTAGGGATACTACCAATTTGCCGCAAAGCTTGACGCAAATCATCAGCGCTGTTAATCGCTGTGGGGATTTGAAACTTACCTAATGTCGCCGCCAACAAGGTGACAATAATGTATTCACCAGGTCCTTCGGTAAATAGGCGGGTGGGGTTGTCGAGTTCACCAGCCGGCGGTAAGGCATCTTTAGCAAGGGCTGCTTTTAGCTGGTTGTTGACATTAGAAAGAGTTTCTTCGCTAAACTTGCTGCGTTCTGCCAGTGACAGCCGATTAAACTGACCTTCTGCTGAATTTAAACTGGCTTGTTGAGTGCCACCACCTGCATATACAAAGTATTCGGGATGGCGGAGTAAAGCGAGGCTGGCTTCTTGGAGAACTTCTGCTCTGCCCTCTGGGGTGTTAGTATCAGCAGTTTCAGCAATGTGGTTGAGTTCATTTTGCAATTCCCGGGCTTGAGCTAACAAACCTACTTGCAAACGAGTTACAGAAACCGGAGAGTTGCTGCTGTAATCTACTTCTTCAGTTTCACCGCTAGAGACGCGGCGGAAAGTTTGCAATAAGAAATTAGCGATCGCCAAGAAGATTAAGATGGTAAATATACCACCAAATCCTCCCCCAATACCCCAGAAGGGAATTAGGAAGGGAAAGCCAAAGCCACCACCAAAGCCACCACCAAAACCACCACCAGGGTAGTATCCGCCCCCACCACCAGGAGGCGCATAAGTGCGAGTGGAAGGCGCTCTAAAGGAGCCACCACCGATGCGACCCCCACTGCGGGCTGCTAATGCTCCATCGGCATGACCAAGAGCCAAAGCTAACACCAGGCTTAGGGCTAAGAAGGTTTTTAACAGAGGTTTGATGGTTTGTTGTAGTTTTTTACGCATAATACAATCGCTTGGAAAACAGAAATTATTTATGATTTATCCCCATGCTCTTAAGAGTCTTACGGTATGTCACTAGGATCAGCCCGTAATAGCAAGTTTGTTGCCTTAATTTTTAGAGGCTACATATTCAATTTACCGCGTCTTATCTTGAGTAGGCAGCGATCGCAGGGGGGATTTCTCGACTGGGGAACCGTACCTGAAGACACGTTCACGATCGCAGAAATTTGCGATGTCTACGACGGGCTATGACGCTCTTTACGTTCGCGCAGCGTGTCGCAGACAGACGCTAAAAGCAAACGCGGACTCGCTAACGCAACTCTTGGAGACGCTACGCGAACGCTATCGGTGTCGCCCAATTGTTGCGACATCTTGGAATAGCACTTTCAGACTACAGTTTTGAATTATACAGACTATTTAGATTTTTAGTGATTATTTTGACTAATTTTTTTAATCCAGTACTGAGTAAAAAACATGACTTACCCAAACAATAGCCGAAATCCTGATTTCAGATGTAGGGGCAATACCCTACGGGAAGCCGCTTTGCGTCTACATGAATTGCCTTTACACTATCGCTTTTTAATACATTTTTGATAATTGTATTTACTTATATATAGCAGCCTATTAAATGTCCATAATGCCTATCACTCAAACCAGATAGACACTAGATAGCTACCAAACACTTACCCAGGTTTTTGGCATTTTGGCACAACAGCCTAGAGTATTTAGGATATTATTTGTATTGAAGTAGCTAAATTTCATAATTTTCGCCACAGTTGTTCACTGAGGAATTTGGCTATAAGTACTAGCTTTTATTTATTGTTCATCATGCACAGAAATTCTCAAGTAGTGAGAAATTGACAGCAAAAATCAAATCAATACAATAAAAAAACAATCTTTTTGGTCAATCTTCTAAAATCGGCTGTAAATTTGTCCACCACATTCGTTTTAAAAGAAATAAAATAATAATTAGTGGCTTTTAAAGTAATCCTAATTGTAAATAAATTAAAAATTATTTGAAATCTAGTCATCAACTTTATTATGGAACATATTTCTCAACTAACAGCCGAAATCAAAGACAAAGCTGCATACCCAGATATCCTAGTCATATCCCGGATCTTCCTACCGAAAGAAGCTGTAATTGGGGAATATATGTACAATCGCTGTCTCCAAGATCCAGAACGAGTGATTGTGCTGGCGGCTAGTTGCTCAGGAGATCAAGTATTTGATGAAGGTCAACAGTTTCCCATATATCGCTGGTTTTATCCTACATACTGGCATAGTAGCTTTTTGGGAAGTATCCTAAGGCCTTTGGTCAATATCGTCTGCTCATTTGTACTAGCAATTAAACTCTATTTTCGCTATCACTACCGTTATATAGAATGGGGTCACGGCTATGATTTTCCTTCACTGTTGCTATTGAGCTATTTGTTACCTATTCGCTTTTTTATCTATCTGCACGGCAATGATCTTCTTTGTACTTTACACAATCCTGTGCTGCGATCGCTATTTAGATTAACACTTCATAGAGCCGAAGGTATTGTTTGTAACAGTTCTTATACAAGAGACTATCTCAGAACCGCTTTGCGATTAGATACTCCTACCCACGTTATTAACCCAGTAATCAGACCAGAAAAATTTGGTAATAATCTAGCGAGTCCCAGTAGCCTTGATGATTTACGTGTTCGCATGCGTCAGACGTACAACATTCCCGAATCAGCAATAGTTATTCTCTCCATCGGCAGCTTAGTAAAACATCAAGGTTTCGACCGAGTAATTGATAACATCCCACTATTGCTAACTTTTGGGGTCGATGTCCACTATATAGTTTGCGGAGAAGGGTCAAGTGAATCGCAACTGAAATCTCTGGCGCATCGTTTGCGGGTAGATAAACGTGTACACTTTGCCGGATATGTGCCAGAGCGAAAATTGGCAGGTTATTATGCAGCCTGTGATATATTTGCCATGCTGACTTTATTAGATACTAAAGCTAATAGTGTGGAAGGTTTTGGTGTAGTTTATTTAGAAGCAAGTTACTTTGGGAAGCCTGTAATTGCGCCTCGTTTGGGCGGTGTTCTAGACACAGTTCACCATGAAGAAAATGGCATACTAGTTAATCCCAACTCTGGTTATGAAGTGTTTCAAGCTTTCAATCGGTTGTGCAAAGATCAGGAACTACGTGAGCAACTTGGCCGCAAAGGTAAAGAATTAGCCAAGGGTCGAACCCTTCACAGATCGCTTTACAAATCAGAAGACAGGAACGCGATTTGATGATATAGCTGGGGACTAGGGACTGGGGACACTTCTCTACGAGAGGCTGCGCCAACGACAAGCTCAGTGCATCGCTGGGGACTAGGGACTGGCTTGAAAGTCTTTATATGTATAGGTTTTATCATCAGTTAATGTCCTAACCTCCTTGTCCGTTGCTATAATTAGGAATTATAGCCCTACTTAAATCATTGGTGAACAACGAGATCCCCGACTTCTCTAAGAAGTCGGGGATCTAAGTCTTGTGACTTGAACTAACCACCACCGACAATAGTAACAACTTCTAAGCGATCGCCTGGTTGCACTTTTGTTTCCGGCCAAAACTGGCGGTGTAAAATTTCGCCGTTATACTCTACAGCCACTAAGCGGGGACTAAAACCCAACTGTTGAAGTAAGTCTGGTAAAGAAGTTTGAAACGAGCAGTTATGGGTTTCCCCATTTACCTGAATCGTAATCTCGTTAGACATAATGGGGAATGGGGAATGGGGACTGGGGAATGGGGCATTGGGCATTGGTTATTTACTAATGACAAATGACTAATGACTCTTTTAAAATTCTGGTTTAATGCGATTTAGTTGCGAGAGCAAATATTGCGTCACGAGGGTAGGCTGTTCGGCTTGCATGAGCGATCGCACCACCGCTACACGTTCAGCCCCAGCATCGATCACATCATTAATATTATTGGCATCGATTCCCCCAATGGCAAACCAGGGAATTGAGCAATTTTTAGCAGCATAGCTGACATATTCTAGCCCTGTTGCTGCTTTACCTACTTTCGTGGGAGTTTCATAAACTGGCCCCACGCCAATGTAATCTACACCTTGAGCAATTGCTCCTTGCATTTCTTCTTTATTTGTGGTAGAAAGACCGATCAAACGCTGGGAACCGAGTAATTGCCGAGCAATGGTAATGGGCATATCTTGTTGTCCCAGATGCACCCCATCGGCATCGACAGCTAAAGCTAAATCGACGCGATCGTTAACAATGAATAAAGCGCCGTAGATGTGGCATAATTGCCGTAATTTTCTCGCTTGTTCCAGACGCAAAGAATCATCACTGGTTTTGTCGCGGTATTGTAAAAGCGTTAATCCCCCTTTTAGTGCCGCTTCGACATTGTTCAACAAAGTTTCACTAGGGGAAGTAACAAGATACAAACGCGATCGCCACAATAATTGATGGCGCTGATGACCCATTAAACTACTTTCTAAGGTATAAACCTGATAGCGCATCTGCTTACAAGCTTTAGCCATATTTGGCTCATAAAGCTTGCTGTATTCTTCCAACACCCGTAATGCTTCTTCTATCCGGCAAAAGTTAGCTTGCAACACCGATTTGATACTAGCTCGTTGTTCTTCCTGAGGATGGGTTAACTCAGTTCCCGGATCGCCTGGTGTATCTCGCGCCGCCCGCAATTCCGAGGTATGCCACTTAGCTACCTCTTGTCGCAAGCGCTTACATTCCAGAGCTAACTGGGCATTATTCAACCCAAATCGACACCATTCCTCAATAATTCGCAACCCCTCACGAGCGCGGTCTAAATTGGCATCTAAAATGCGGTAGACAACTTGCTGTATTTGCTCTTTCTGGCTGTATGGCTCGACCATTACAACAACCCCGTTAGCGCTTTCATCGAAGTGTGAATTATCATATATCCTAGTAACCATAGTTAATTAATTTGCTTTTTTTTACTCAATTTTTGCTAAATCTACGCAAAACAACGTAGTAGCTAGGGTTATAGTCAATTATCCCATGTTCTTATAGACAGCGATCGGGTAGTTTGAGGCTACAGTTTAGCACTAAGTTTAGTCAAGTATTTGAGAGTAAACGACAAGCCGACAAATCACCAGATGTCTAATGTGACGTAGCAGTGCTACTTCTCTACAAGGGTTCTGGATAACGCATATTTAATTCACTCATATATCTATTAGATATTATGAGTGAAAATGACGTAGGTACAATTCATCAATTGTGCCTACCAAGAATTTTAGGCAACACATAATTAATTTCTGGAGATGTCTAATATCATTTATTACTATGTATTAAATATCGCCAATCGGTAAATATGTGAGTAATATTATCGACATAATGGTTTCTAAGAGTATAAGAATTTATTATTGCTTCTAAGGATAAGGGTCGTGTTAAATATGATTTTCCCTCGTGTGTTTACTGAGTACCCTAAATTTGATGTTCTGCTTGCAAAGCTGAAGTTTCTGAAATCAGCAAGGCTTTTATTTTTTAGTTTTTCAGTATTATCTTTTACCGTATGCGTAGGAGCGACAAGTATGGCGTTCTTGGGTAGCGCGTTAGCGCAGCTCGCCGTTGGCGTACCACTTCGTGGAAGCAAGCTACGCGTTAACGTCTCTGAAAAAGAAGCCTCTCCAAGAGTTGGCATCGCTCAGATTCCATTGACAGCAGATTCAGCACCTCTGGGTGAAAAAACACTCTCTCAGGTTAACGTGCTGTTTGTCAACCCAAATGTCGGAGATGACAAAGCAGGCAATGGCAGCGAATCGGCTCCGGTGAAAACAATTACTCAAGCATTGCGATTAGCTAACGCCAATACTGTAATTATGCTCTCCACGGGCACTTATAGCGCCGAGACAGGGGAGGAATTTCCCTTAATGCTGAAACCGGGTGTTTCAATTCAAGGCAACCCTAGCAATCAAGGTAAGGACATTATCATTCAAGGAGGTGGAGATTACCTGAGTCGCAGCTTTGCTGGTCAAAACGTCGCCATTGTGGGAGCAAACCAAGCCTTGCTCTCTGGGGTAACGGTGACTAACTCAAACCCCCGTGGTTACGGTTTATGGATTGAATCTAGCAATCCGGTAGTCGCAGAAAATACATTTACTGGCAGTACCCAAGATGGGATTTCTGTCAGTGGTAATGCTGCACCCACCATTAGTAAGAATTACTTTGATCGTAATGGAGCCAATGGCATCACAATTGCTGGTAACTCTAGTCCCCAAGTGAAAGAAAATGTCTTTCATCAAACGGGTTTTGGCATTAATATTGCCCAAAATGCGGCTCCTGTAATCATCAGCAATCAAATTCAGAACAATAGATCGGGAATTGTGGTACAAGCAAATGCCCGCCCGATTTTGCGGAATAATTCTATTCAAGATAATAAAGAAGATGGTTTAGTTGCGATCGCTCAAGCAATGCCAGATTTGGGTACTGCATCGGAACCTGGGGGTAATCAATTTCAAAATAATGCCCGTTACGACATTAACGCCAGCGCTGCAAAACAGGTGATTTCTGCTGCTGGTAACAACCTGGTGAGCGATCGCATCACTGGCAAAGTAGATATTAACCAGACAACAGCACTAGCAACACCAAATTCTCAACCTGTTCCCAACAATGTCTTACGAGAAATACCAGCAAACGGTGAACTCACCTTCTCGGCTCCCGAAATCTCTGAAACTACCAATCAGCAAACTAGCAACAGCATTTCAGTAGATAATCCTGTTTCTACACGCTTAAACAGTAAATTGCTACCATTAGTGCCAGCCAATGTAACACTTTCCCCGCCTATATCCAATCAACAACCACCCACCTCTGGAGTCGCTGGTTTTCCTACTCCTAGCAGCTTGTCAGGTAGACTCCCAACTGAGAATCAAGTTGCAACTTCCAGTCCAGCACAGCCGCTTGGTACACCACAGTTAAATTATGTGCAGATTGATCCTAATACCATTGAGTTTACTAACCCTGAGTATCCATCCAATTCAGTTGCACAGCCACCAATTCCAAGGATGAGGGAGCAAACACAGCAGCCATTACCAATACTAGAAAGTGCTGCCCCAGGTGCTTCAGCACTTTTACCACTTCCCAATCAGAATATCCCTATTGCCAATACTCGCAATATCCGAACAAGTTCTGCAAGTATTCCCTATCATGGTAACTCTGCAAGACAATTTGGTGTCCGTTATCGGGTAGTAGTGACATTAGCAACTGATCAGGATAAAGATTTAGTACGATTCATCGCTCCTGATGCCTTTCCCACAGTTTGGGAAGGCCAAAGAGTTATGCAAGCAGGAGTATTTAGCAGTGAATATAACGCTAAAGAAATGCTCAAAAAACTCTCTAGCAACGGTTTAAGAGCCATTATGGAGCCGTTGAATTAATTGGGCATTGGGCATTGGAAATGGGGTATGGGGCAAAAGATATGGAATTAGCGAGAAAAGCACCTCAAAATGAATATTGATCCACTTGAGAGAGCGATCGCTTTTCTAATGTGGAAGAGGCATCGCTCTTTTAGTCAAGGGGGCGCTCGTATTTTGGGAAGTCGGTCAAAAGGCGATCGTCGGTCAAAATGAAATCAATTGCCTTAAGAGAGCGATCGCTTTTCTAATGTGGAGGAGGCAATCGCGGTTTCATCAAAAGAGCGATCGCACTATCCATCACCTTCATCTAGATATTTCAGGAAAGAATTAACACCCAGTAACTGAATGTCATAGCTTGCCATTACCGCTCTCAAGTCATCATCAGCCCGCAAGTCATCATCCCCAGATACGATAATCCCCGCTTTGCCATCAATGGCTGTAGCCAACACAGGTAAATCTTTGGGATCTCGACAATTAGGCGGAACAGTTTTCAACTCAACCCATAAAGCCCGGTACTGCAACTGTTGTTCTAGACGAATCGCCTGACTAGAGTCAATCCGCTCTCTTAAACGGGGGCGATTCCAAACAAGATGGAGTTCTTCCATGAGGGGTTGACTCATTACCAACTGGAATTTATCCTCATTAAATGCTGCCAAAATCGGCAATGTAACTTGCCCTTTGAGTAAAATGCGAATCCAAATGTTGGTGTCGATGACCACTCGCAACATCACACCTGCTGGGATTGCTGACGCACAGCTTTAATTTCAGCCCTGATTTCATCGTCTGTAATCTCATTCACGGGGGGTTCGGCATAAAGTTCTTGAATTAAAGCCGTCAAATCTGAACGTAAATCTATTTGAATCAAGGCTCTAGCAACTTTTGCTCGTTCGTCTGGCTGCAACTGTTGTACCGCCGTAATCAGTTGTTCCAAAGTAATTGGGATCGATACCATGTCAGTACCCATCATGATGGTTTCTTAAATTTTAGTGCGTTTGTGCGATCGCTATCAGTCCCAAGAAGAATTGACAACTTGTATTTATTCGTTCGTTGCAGTCAGTCTGGCAAATATGAAGGTCAGATCCTTTTTTTGATTGTCATTGGCAATCGCCGATCAAAATGATATCAATCTACTTGAGAGAGCGATCGCTTTTCTAAGGGACTTACAAATAAAAAAATATCCCAAAACTGAGGCTAAAATCCTCTGTATTTATCTTCTCTCTGTGTTCTCTGCGCGGCAGTCGCTCATGGGGGAAACCCCCAAGACCGCGCTGCCTTGTCTCTGTGGTTCGTTTCTTTGGATAATTTATTTCTTGGAAGTCCCTAATGTGGAAGAGGCGATCGCGGTTTCATCAAAGGAACAGATAATTTATAATTTTTTTACTACACTAGCATTAAGTATAATTATCTCCCAACAATTTCAGATTTTCACGGATAGTGGCTGTACTGGGATGATCTACTCCTAAGCTAAGTTCAGCAATTGATAATGCTTTTTTATACAGTGGTTCCGCTTTGCTGTACCGTCCTTGGGATTTGTAGAGTCCTGCCAGGTTGTTGTAACTGGAGGCGACATCGGGATGCTCTTCTCCCAGCAGCCGTTGCCTGAGTTCTAATGCTTTTTTATACAGTGGTTCCGCTTCGCTGTACCGTCCTTGGGAATCGTAGAGTCCTGCCAGGTTGTTGTAACTGGTGGCGACATCGGGATGCTCTTCTCCCAGCAGCCGTTGC
>NZ_JBALEA010000017.1:0-11081 GCF_036917135.1 Nostoc sp.
TTAGACGGCTGCCCATACCTCTGTTACCTCGGTAGACACATTATACGTATTTACTTATCTTTACACAGTTTGTTTTTTTCGCCTCGTTCTACTTATATCATTTTGCAATCTTTCTTAGTTTTTATTAGTAAATAAGATGCGTTTGCCCTGGGGTGGGCAAGATTAAGATACCCAAATGAGAATCTGGTAGGGTAAGTTCCGGATTAAGGCTAACAAATCATGTTACATTGGGCACAGTGTATGTAAAATATAAACAATAATTATCAATGCCCAATGCCCAATGCCCAATACTAGTCAGATTTTTTCGGATCTGCTGATTTAGATGCCTTCGGTATGACTAGTACTTTATCAACGCGATTACCATCCATATCCATCACTTCAATTCGCATACTTTGCCATTCAAAATAATCTGCGGCGGCAGGAATACGTCCTAAATGGGTGATGACAAAACCGCCTAATGTTTGATAACTGCCTCGTTCCTCAGATTGCCACTCTTCCATACCAAAAAGTTCCAAGAACTCCTCTACAGGCAACATCCCATCTAAAAGCCAGGAACCATCTTCACGTTGCACAGCTTGTGGTTGATCTTGTCCATCTGTGGAAGGAACATCACCCACAATTTCGCTCATGATGTCATTGAGAGTGACTAATCCTTGAATCACTCCGTATTCATCCACTACTAACGCCATGTGAGTGATGGTTTGCTTGAATAATTCCAAAACTTTCAACCCACGGGTGCTTTCTGGCACAAATACGGGCTGTCGTAATCCTACTGTCAAGTCTAGCGGTTCTCCTCGAAAACTCCTGGCTAATAAGTCGGTGACAGGGATCACACCCAGCACGTTGTCAAGTCCCGCCTGACAAATTGGATACCGAGAATAGGCGCTATCAACCATTTTTTGGCGATTTTCTTCGGGAGAGTCTTCTAAGTCAAGCCAGACAATATCGGGGCGGGGTGTCATTAAGTAGCTGACGGGGCGATCGCCTAAACGAAAGACTCGCTCTACCATATCCTGTTCAGCTTCCTCAAAGGTTCCCGCTTCAGTCCCTTGCTCAATTAAGATTTTAATTTCTTCTTCGGTAACTTGTGGCTCGGTAGAAGCTGTAATTCCTAGCACTCGCAGGATTAAATCTGTAGAAGCGCTTAAGAGAAATACTACTGGAGAAGCGATCGCCGCCAACGCTTGCATTGGAATCGCTACAATCGAGGCAATCCTTTCTGGATTGTTTAATGCCAGACGTTTCGGTACCAATTCGCCAACAATGAGTGAGAAATAGGTAATGAGCAAAACCACTATTCCAAAGGATATCGGTTCACTATAAGGTGCTAATAAGGGAATAAGTCGCACATAGATTGCTACTCGGCTAGCAATTGTTGCTCCTCCAAAAGCACCAGTCAGGATACCGATTAGGGAAATACCCACTTGGACGGTTGACAGGAAATGATTTGGAGACTCAGCTAGTTTTAAGGCGACCCTTGCCTTGGCATCTCCTTGATTGGCAAGCTGCTGTAGCCTAACTTTCCGGGCTGAGACAATGGCCATTTCAGACATCGAAAAGATGCCATTGGCAATAATTAGCACCAAAATGATTAAAATTTCCAAAGTTATGGGGGACATGTTTAAAATTGCAGTTTATCAGAGCGAACGTAGCTCAATCCCTAGTATCTAGTATTAAAGGTGCTTGGATAAATGACTTTGACTATACACGAAGTAATAGTTATAGTTCTTAAGTTTATTAGTCGCCGTGCATTATTCTTCCATCGAATCAATAAGAAAGCTGTTAACACTTTTAAAATGGTTGACATAAACTGCTTCCAGATTTTCTGACCCACAAAGACTCCCAACGCTAGTAGTACTTATGTCATTTTCTTCTATTGTGCGTGCCTTAGGCCGATCGTCGCTCACTACTGAATTTATTTCTAAACTGAATCGACAACAAGAATTGCGGTTAAATGGCATTCCCCGGCTGCCTAAGACTCTGGTAGCTTCGGCATTAGCACAGGCTCAAGGCAAGGATTTGTTTGTGATTTGCGCCACTCTGGAGGAAGCTGGACGCGTTTACGCACAACTTGAGGCAATGGGATGGCAAACAGTACATTTTTACCCCACCTCCGAGGCTTCTCCCTACGAACCTTTTGACCCAGAAACTGAGATGAGTTGGGGGCAAATGCAGGTATTGGCAGATTTGCTTAAAAGGAGGCAGTGCGGTCTTGGGGTCTCCCCAAGTGGAGCAACTGCCGTTAAAGAGTCATTAGTCATTAGTCATTTGTCATTAGAAACAGACCAAGGACAAAGGACAAATACTTCAGCTTCTCTACGAGACGCTACGCGAACGCTCAGTACAAGTGACAAAGGACAAATGACAAATATGGCGATTGTGGCTACTCAAGGGGCATTGCAACCTCATTTACCACCGCCAGGAGCTTTTGGGCAATTCTGTCTTACCCTGAAAAAAGGGATGGAATTAGACCTGAATAGCTTCAGTGAGAAAATAACTATTTTGGGTTACGACAGAGTGCCTTTGGTGGAAACGGAAGGACAGTGGAGTAGGCGGGGCGATATTGTTGATGTGTTCCCGGTTTCCTCTGAGTTTCCAGTTAGGTTGGAATGGTTTGGGGATGAAATTGAGCAAATGCGGGAATTTGACCCAGCAACTCAACGTTCAGCCCTCGACAAAGTTGACCAGTTAATTCTTACCCCCACTAGCTTTAGTCCGGTGGTGATGGCCGCACTGAAGAATAATGCTGAGTTAGGAGTTAGGAGTTATGAGTTAAATTCTGACTCAGAATTTATGAGTGATAACTCATCAATGATTGAGGGTACCCGTCGCTTTTTGGGGTTAGCGTTCGAGCAACCAGCATCTCTGCTAAACTATTTAGCCGAAAATACCCTGATTGCCATTGATGAGCCAGAACAGTGTCATGCTCATAGCGATCGCTGGGTAGAAAATGCCGAGGAACAATGGGGAATCCCTTCGGCTTACCTCGGCTTCGCTCGGCACAAGTCGCTCAGGGCAAGTGGGCATGGGGAAGAATCTACTCCCTTAATATTGCCGAAGATTCACCGTTCGTTTGATGAGTGTTTGGTTGATGTTGCTAAGTTTAAAACGTTGTATTTATCGGAACTCTCAGAAGAAAATAGTGGGATCAATCTTGCTAGTCGTCCGGTTCCAGCCACGCCACACCAGTTTGCTAAATTAGCTGAAACTATTCGCCAAGAACGCGATCGCAATTTCTCTATCTGGCTACTTTCTGCTCAACCTTCCCGTTCTGTCTCGCTGTTGCAAGAACATGATTGTCCCGCTCAGTTTATCCCCAATCCCCGCGACTACCAAGCGATCGATAAGCTGCAAATTAACCATATTCCCATTGCCCTCAAATATTCTGGTCTTGCCGAACTCGAAGGTTTTATCCTGCCTACGTATCGAGTGGTAATCGTTACAGATCGGGAATTTTTTGGGCAGCATTCTTTGGCGACTCCCGGCTATATCCGCAAGCGTCACAAAGCTACTTCTAAACAAGTTGATCCTAATAAACTGCGTCCAGGCGATTATGTAGTTCACCGCAATCATGGTGTTGGCAAATTTGTCAAGCTAGAAAGTTTGATGATTAACAACGAAACCCGTGATTATTTGGTGGTGCAGTATGCTGATGGGTTATTAAGAGTCGCAGCCGATCAAGTCGGGGCTTTATCTCGGTTTCGCGCCGGAGGTGATAAAGCACCAGAACTTAACAGAATGACTGGTAAAGCTTGGGAAAATACCAAGAATAAAGTCCGCAAAGCCATCAGAAAATTAGCGGTGGACTTGTTGAAACTGTATGCAGCGCGATCGCAACAACAAGGTTTTAGCTTTCCCAGTGATATGCCTTGGCAGGAGGAATTGGAAGATTCTTTCCCCTACCAACCCACGACGGATCAACTCAAAGCTGTTCAAGATGTAAAACGCGACATGGAAAGCGATCGCCCAATGGATCGCTTAGTTTGTGGCGATGTCGGTTTCGGGAAGACGGAAGTGGCGATTCGTGCTATTTTCAAAGCAGTCATCGCCGGTAAACAAGTGGCACTCCTTGCGCCGACGACTATTTTAACACAGCAGCATTACCATACACTCAAAGAACGTTTTGCACCTTACCCCGTAAATGTCGGTTTGCTCAACCGTTTTCGTTCGGCTGAAGAACGCCGCGATATTCAAAAGCGATTGGCAACGGGTGAATTAGATGTAGTTGTTGGTACACAGCAACTTTTAGGTAAAGGTGTGGCATTCCGCGATTTAGGACTGTTGGTGGTGGATGAAGAACAGCGATTTGGAGTCAACCAGAAAGAAAAAATTAAAAGCTTGAAAACCCAGGTGGATGTACTTACCCTCTCCGCCACTCCCATTCCCCGAACTTTGTATATGTCTTTGTCGGGAATTCGGGAAATGAGTTTGATTACTACACCACCGCCAACCAGACGCGCGATTAAAACCCATTTGTCACCGATTAATTCTGAAAGTATCCGCAGTGCAATTCGTCAAGAATTAGACAGAGGTGGACAGGTTTTTTATGTAGTTCCACGAGTGGACGGCATTGAAGAGACAACAGCCAATTTGCGAGAAGTGATACCGGGAGCTAGATTTGCGATCGCTCACGGTCAAATGGATGAAAGCGAGTTAGAATCAACCATGCTCACCTTCAGTAATGGCGACGCAGATATCCTGGTTTGTACGACAATTATTGAATCTGGCTTAGATATTCCGCGAGTCAACACGATTTTGATTGAAGATGCTCATCGCTTTGGATTGGCACAGTTGTATCAATTACGCGGTCGTGTGGGACGTGCAGGTATCCAAGCTCATGCTTGGTTATTTTATCCCAAGCAACGGGCATTATCTGATGCAGCACGGCAACGTTTACGAGCGATTCAGGAATTTACTCAATTAGGTTCTGGCTATCAGCTAGCAATGCGCGACATGGAAATCAGAGGCGTGGGTAACTTGCTAGGTGCTGAACAATCCGGTCAAATGGATGCCATAGGTTTTGATTTATACATGGAAATGCTGGAAGAAGCAATTCGGGAAATCCGAGGACAAGAAATTCCGAAAGTGGAGGATACCCAGATTGACCTTAACCTGACGGCATTTATTCCGGCAGATTATATCACAGATTTGGATCAAAAGATGAGTGCTTATCGGGCTGTGGCTACAGCCAAATCTAAATCAGAATTAAAGCAGATTGCAGCCGAGTGGAGCGATCGCTATGGTACTTTACCAGTCCCTGCAAATCAACTTTTGCGAGTCATGGAACTCAAACAACTAGCGAAAAAACTCGGATTTAGCCGCATTAAGCCAGAACAAAAGCAGCACGTCGTTTTAGAAACGCCGATGGAGGAACCCGCTTGGAATTTGTTGGCGGCGAATTTACCAGACAATCTCAAGACACGGTTTGTGTATTCTCCGGGGAAAGTGACGGTGCGCGGGTTAGGAGTTTTTAAAGCAGATCAACAATTGCAAAATTTGATTGATGCTTTCGGGAGAATGCAAGGTGCAATTCCAGAGGCGGCTATTGTTTGATAAGTTTTGCTCAAGTTTCTATCAATTAAGAACCAAACCTACAGAGGATAACCAGAGTGAGTATTAATCTTAATTTGCCGCCAGAGCTAGAAAACGAGCTTTTTACTGAAGCTTCTCGGCTAAACCTTCCTATTTCTGAATACATTCTTCGGATTCTTTCTGTGAGGCAGGTTTTAGCAAATCCACCGAGGACAGGGGCCGAACTCGTTGCTTATTGGCAGAGCGAAGGTGTGATTAACTCACGACCTGATCTTACAGATAGTCAAGCATACGCTCGCAAGTTACGCCATGAGGCCCAAACCCGTGAGCGAGAATAGGTAAAGTTGATGTATTTGCTAGATACCGACGTTTTGATTGATATTCAACGAGGTCATGCTCCTGCAATAAGTTGGTTTGCCAGTCTATCAGAGTTGCCCAGTGTGCCCGGCTTTGTAGTCATGGAAATGATTCAGGATTCTCAAAACAAGCAACAGTTGAGTAATGCTCTAAAACTGGTTGCGCCGCTACCTGTAGTCTGGGCTACTGAGGCTGACTTGACTCGCGCCTTGTCTGACTTTACGACCTACCATTTATCTCACAGTTTAGGGTTGTTAGATGCGCTGATAGCTGCTTGTGCTGTTGGGCAAGGTGCAACACTTTGTACATTCAATGTTAAACATTACCGTGTTGTTCCCGGTCTTGTTATGGCACAGCCCTACACACGTTAATACCTATCCAATCACTCCGACGTTTTGAGTAAAATGCAAAGTGCGTAGGTATAGCCAGTCGTAGACATCGCTGTTATCTGTGTAATTTCGGTGGTGAGTTAGTTTTGTCTGTGAGAGATTAGGCATCTAAGTTTCCATAGCACGGACAAGCAACAATGGAAAAAGAAAAATTTCACATTGGCCCAACATACCTTGGTATTGAGGGTATTTTTGATAGCACGGATATGTACGGAAATCAAATTAAGCGTCCTGATTCTTGGGAGGATGAGGGAGAAGTTGTTGTTTGGGGATATCGAATATCTGGTTCAACAGTTTATTTTCGTTCGCAGATTGACTACTTTCCAAAAAATAGACTTGAGTATGTAGATATATGTCAGTTTGTTTGCGATCGTATGGCAGACTTACTTGATAAATGCATTCAGAAGATCAAACAACATAATAATTTAGAAGATTCATCTGTAGACCTAGCAGATTATGGATTTAGAATTTATCATTATTGCGAATATTTTTTGGGGGAAGAAGAAGAGACTCTATCTCTGAAATTAAACCGTTTTTCTAAAAGCGGGAAATTAAAGCAGGTAAACTGTAAAGGTGGGCTGTCTGAAAAAGTTGCTCAAATTGGGGAGATTGATTTCTGCCTCAGTTCTGGATCGATAACTTTGATGAGAAAAATTAACAGTGAGAAAAAAGGATTTGTTAGAGATGTTGAGCAACACGATCTCAAAACATATCAAGAATATTTAGATTTTAGAAAACGGAAAATAAATGACTATAATCTGCTGGATATGCTTAAACTTTAAAGAGAAGTGTAGGCAGTCAGTTAGCGTAGCCTAACATTCTGTTGGAGTGGACAACATTAATTTTAGTAGCCACAGTTAAGAGCAAACAGATATGGTTATTAGCATATTCTCACAAACTAGCTCAACAAGTTTATGAAAATCAGAGCAATCATTCATCCAGCAGAAGAAGGCGGCTATTGGGCAGAGGTTCCCGCGCTTCCCGGTTGTATCACCGAAGGACACACTATAGAAGAGGTGATGGCTAATTTAAAGGACGCTATTGAAGGTTGGCTTGAAGTTGCTAACAGTCGTAATGCAATTGAGTCAACAGAGCAAGTTGTCGAAATTGCTGTATGAAATCGATTTCTGGCAAGCAACTTTGTAAGATTGTGGAACAAAAAGGTTGGGTTTTGCAAAGAACTACTGGCAATCATCATATTTATGATGGTATCTTTGGGTTTGTTTCAGGTATACCCATTAGGTTAGTTCAACCTCAACGTCTTTGACTTTAATTGTAGAACTGTCTCAAACTCTACTAGTTCTGCTATTGAGAACGATGTCTACGACGGGCTACGCCTACGCTTTTTTATTTCTCAAGCTTATGAAGTAGGCGATCGCATTCCCTTACCAAGTAGTAATGATAGCTATAGCGGTAAACTACTACTACGGATGCCAAAATCTTTACATCGACGTTTAGCTGAGACTTCTGAACGAGAAGGAGTTAGTCTCAATCAGTATATTGTGTCTTTGTTGAGTGCGATTTCCAGATGATTTATAAATATTCAAAAAAGACTTCAGGTACTAATTTGAATTCTCCTGATTTCAAGCGAGAGATATCTATCCATAACGCTTTATGTTTATGATGTTGTGATTCTGAAAAAATTAAACTTTCCAGTTGATAAAATTTTGAATCAGCAAAGTCACATTGATAAAGCTGAATAATTTCATGACCTTGCCTACCATTAAATATAAACAGGTTCTCTATACAACCGAGATATCTAATATTCGTTAAGTCTGCGTGAATTTCCTCTTGAAACTCCCGTTCTAAGGCGGCGCGGCTGGTTTCGCCAAATTCAACACCACCACCTAAAGCACGATAAAATGTTTCTTGCTTTACGGGATCGTAGCCTTCAGAAAGAAAGATGCGTTCGCCATTGCGAATTAGTCCCAAGGCTATTACCCGAATTTCCCCTGCTTTATTCATTTTTGTTAATTATCGTAGATAGACTGAGGACGACTTTCGCTATCCTCAATAGGCCAATCGGAATTTTCGCCACCGATGTACAATTCTTCAATGGTGACATATTCCTGACTTAGCTGTGTGAGAGCGTTGATTAAAATATCTAGAGCGATCGCATCACTGGTTCCTAAGTCAAACCAACAACGCCCCCACTGTCCCTCATATTCAAACTCACCGATGTTGTGCATCAGTGCTAGCAAGCTTTTATCATACCCTTGTGCATCATAATTCATGTAGTTGATATCAAGTCCAGTGTCCTGCACCTGAAGATTCTCTGCATTAAATGCACCCAATTTACCCAGATAAAACCAGGAATTGAAAACTTCTTCTACATATTGCTTTTCACGCGCAGAAGGATTTGTGCTGAATTTCAGCCAAATCCACACATCAAAAGGATTAATTTCGCGGAACTGAATCTCCATTTTAGTCTAATATCTCAATTACTCTTCTGCAAATAAGCATATCAAAGTAGGGCATAAGGAATGGGGGATGAGGAAGATGAATTAATAACCAATGTCCAATCCCCAATCTCCAATACTTCGGCTTACCTCGGCTTCGCTCGGCACAAGTCGCTCAGTACAAGTCCCTAATCCCCAATACTTCGGCTTACCTCGCCTTCGCTCAGTACAAGTCGCGGTTCCTGAGCGTAGTCGTTCGCGTAGCGTCTCGTAGAGAAGGGCAGTACAAGTCCCCAATCCCCAATTACCCAGGATTTTTCAGGCTAATAGCATTTTTGCGTTCACCTTCAATTTGTTTGACTAAATCGCCTGGAAGTTGGGATTTTCTAGTCAATGCTTTGTCAAAATTAGCGATCGCTTCCTGGATCATCTGCTGGCTTTTTTCTTTTTGCCCCAGTTCTTTCAATATTTGGGCTTTGAGATAATAAATTTCTGGATTATCAGATGTGCTTTTAATCGCCTTGTTGACATAATCTAGTGCTTGTGCATATCTTTTTAAATCGCGGTAAGCAAGAGCAACACCCCGATCCACTAGATACTGAGGAGCAGCATTTTGTTCTAACCGTCCAATTGCCTGATCTGGGCTAGCAAAAGGCAAATTAACTGCCAATAATAAATCCATATAACCCTTGATTAAATTCAGTTCTGGATCGTTGGCAGAAATTGCTTCGGCTTTGTCTAAATATTCATAAACTTGCCGCAACTGACTAAAGGCTTCTGGCACTCCGTTGACAGTACCCTTACGGCTGATAACTACTGCACCCTCTAAAAAATGACCAACAGCAGTGTATAAATTACCACGCAATGGATCGTTGTCAATCAGTTTTTGTCCGGTTTCTAGAGTTTTCTGACTGTAAGTGTCGAGTTTAGCCCAATCCTTATTTCCGTATGCTAAAGACGCTTTTATGGCATAAGCTAGAGGTTCATTTGGCTCTTTGGATATTGCTTGTTCTAGATAACGCTCTGCTGCTGGATAGTTACCCTGTTGGAAAATCGCTTTAAAAGCGGCTTCTGTTTGATCGCCAATTTGATGAGGTTCACGATTGCGAAAGGGATCGCCAGCTAGGGAGGGATTTACCCATAGATTAAGTGCGATTGCAACTCCAAAAGCAGTCTGAGCAAGGGTAGTGAGTTTAGCAGACACTACTAATTGAGGTGAAGAAAACATTTTAGTCATTTTAATCCTCAGAATAATTGCGGTTGAAATAGTTGTATGTGTTACTTAGAATGCAAAAAATGAGAATGCAAAAAATGGTTAATTTTAACTTGCCTCTGCTTCAACCAAAATTTTCTTATATAAAGGTTGTCTTTGGTAATTTTTTCATGTTTCCAGGCTGACTCTAGCCAAAGTTTTAAGAGTGAGTCTGCCACAATGGAGAAAAAGTAAATGATTCTTGCTGCTAGATTAAGGTGTTAATCCAGGTAATGCGCTAGAAATTTTTCCAGAATTTTTCAGTACTCTCAGTGTAGTTAATCAGTAATTTGCTGACTTTTTGGTAATCTTAACAAATGCTCTATCTCAGAAATGTAAATTATCATCCCACAGCGTGCCCAACAGCGATTCTCAAATCGGTCAACTTGGAATTAGCACCCCAGCAGCTAGGTTTGATTATTGGCCCCAGTGGTTCGGGAAAAAGTACCTTACTAGAAATTTTATCGGGACTAGCCGAACCTACTACCGGCGCACTCTTCTGGCGGGAACAAGAACTTATAGCCGAACAGCTACAACAATTGGCTGGGTTAGTATTTCAGTTTCCAGAGCGGCATTTTTGCGGTGGTTCGATTTTAGAAGAATTGCGTTTAGGACATCCTGAGTTAGGGTCAGAACGAGTCAGACAGGCGCTGAGTGAGGTGGGATTAGAGCATTTATCGCTATCTGCTGCCCCTCATGCTTTGAGTGGCGGTCAGCAACGACGTTTAGCTTTGGCAGTGCAATTGATTCGCCAACCAAATTTACTGTTATTAGATGAACCCACGGCTGGGTTAGATTGGTCAATGCGTCGGCAACTGGTAAATTTATTAGCGAAACTCAAACAAGATTGGACACTATTGATAGTGACACACGATGCTGGGGATCTGTTAGCGATCGCAGATCGTTGTTGGACACTCAACCACGGTGAACTAGAATCAGTAGACCCAAAGACACTAGAAGCCAAAGTTAAAGAACCTTTACCATCGGTTTGAAAGGGGAATGGAGAGCAGGGAGCAGGGAGCAGGGAGCAGGGGGACAAGGAGAATAACCGATGCCCAATGACAAATGACAAATGACAAATGACAAATGACAAATGACAAATGACAAATGACAAATGACAAATGACAAATGACAAATGACAAATGACAAATG
>NZ_JBALEA010000018.1:0-68577 GCF_036917135.1 Nostoc sp.
CTCATTACTCATTACTCATTACTCATTACTCATTACTCATTACTCATTACTCATTACTCATTACTCATTACTCATTACTCATTACTCATTACTCTTCAGAAATCTCAGTGTTTTCAGACCTGAGAAGCTTAATCTTATCCATCATCTACCAGAACACAAGGCGCGTTCGCTGTTCATTATCTTTTGATTAGTCTGCAAATAATCATGTAGCAAATGGCAACCATGCGCCAGCAGTTTTTCTAGTTGGATATCTGCCAAATTCTGTAAAATAACTTTACCATTAGCACTTCCCGCAGCCAAAGTTTTCCCGTCATGGCTGAAAGTGACGCTGGTTAACTCATCTTTATAACCTTTCAAAGCAATCAGCAATGTCCCTTCTCGGTTCCAAAGTCTCAGATTGTCATCACTGCTAGCTACCAAAGTCTTCCCATCGGGGCTAAAACTCACACTGATGAAACTATCGCCATCGCCCGTAAGATTATTTAGCAACTCACCATCTCGGCTCCAAATTTTGACTGTGCTATCAATACTAGCTGAAGCGATCGCCTGACTATCAGGTGTCCAAGCAACTCCATTTACCCGGCGGCTATGATCAGTTAGTGTGTATAGTAATTTACCTTCTACACTCCAGATTTTCACGGTCTTATCATCACTGGCTGAGGCTAGCAACTTGCCATCAGGACTAAAGCTGACCCAATTTACTGCATCTTGATGTCCCTGCAAGGTGTTAAGTAGTTTACCGTTGCGACTCCAAAGCTTCACCGTTTTATCTTTACTAGCTGAGGCAATTATTTGACCATCAGGCGACCAAGCAACACTCAAGACCGTATCATTATGACCTTGCAAGGTGTTGAGTAGTTGACCTTCCTGGCTCCACACTTTCACCGTTTTATCTTTACTCGCTGAAGCAATTACTTGACCATCGGGGCTGAAACTCACGCCCCAAACTTGCCCTTTATGCCCTGTGAATGTACGGAGAAGTTTACCATCACGACTGAGAAGTTTTACAGTTTTATCTCGGCTTGCTGCTGCTAAGGTGCGATCGTCTGGGCTAAAACTGATGCTAGTTACCCAGTCATCGTTATCAGCTTTGGGCTTCCGCAATAACACATCGTCCCAATGCCAAAGTTTAATCGTTTTGTCTCGACTGGCGGAAGCAAGGGTGCGACCATCAGGGCTAAAACTGACGCTATTCACCCAATTATTATGTCCCTTCAGGGTTCCTAGCAACATACCTTCAGAACTCCAAAGTTTGATTGTCTCGTCGGTACTTGCGGAAGCGATGGTTTTACCATCGGGGCTAAAACTGACGCTGGTAACTCCAGCACTATGCCCTGATAAGGTTCGCTGTAGTTTGCCCTTCAGATTCCACAGTTTGATCGTTTGGTCTAAACTAGCAGAAGCAATAGTTTGACCATCGGGCGACCAAGCGACACTTATGACTGCATCATCATGTCCCTGAAAGGTTGTGAGCAGTTTACCATCCCGACTCCACAATTTCACCGTCTTGTCAGCACTCCCAGAAGCAATGGTTTGACCATCGGGCGACCAAGCGACACCCAAAACGGCACCATTATGTCCCTGCAAGGTTTTGAGTAATTTACCGTCTCGACTCCACAGTTTCACCGTTTTGTCGGAACTCGCCGAGGCGATAAGCTGACCATCTGGGCTAAAACTGACACTATTCACCACAGCTTGATGCCCTAACAGAGTAGCAAGCAGTTGACCGTCTCGACTCCACAGTTTCACTGTCTTGTCTTGACTGGCGGAAGCAAGGATTTGACTATCGGGGCTAAAGCTGACGCTATTAACTACATCCCCGTGTCCCGACAAGGTTTTAACCAAGCTACCATCGGGATGCCAGAGTTTGATGGTATTATCTGCACTAGCTGAGGCTATTAAAGAGCGATCGCCACTAAACATCACACTATTTACCCCAGATATATGCCCTTCTAAGCGGTTATACTCTCTTACCCCGGATACTGCTTGATAAAGTGCCGTTAAAACTTCTTCTCTTGTATAGGAATCTACCCAGACTGTTTGTTGTAATTTTTTCCCCGCCTTTAAACCTTCCTTTAAGGCATCAATACCTTTTTGTGAGGCAAAGAGGGCTTCACTGGATACACTCAGGGTTTTTATCTCGCTATCGACTGCTGTGACTATGGAGACACTTAATCCGAATATGGCGAGAACAGAAGCAGTCAATGCAATTTTCAACGAACGATTTAATTGAGCTTCACTGAGCCTTTGTTTCTTTTGACTTTCTGCGAGTTTAGCTGTTAACTCTTTTTCTTTGAGTTCGGCTCGCAAATGCTCAATTTCTAACTGACTCAATTCTTCTCGTTTATGTAATTCTCGCAATTCTGTTAAGAGGTCTAACCCCTGTTGGGGATGAGTATTTACAAATTTGGAACGCTGCTTATTTTGGCTAAGTTCGCTCTTAAGTCGCTCAATCTCTGCTTTACTTTGTTCTACTTTGTAGCGCAATTTATTTAGTTGTACCTGAAAGCTTGATTCTTGTTGTTGCAGGTAGCGAATCAAGTCTACTAAATAATCATGAATCAGTTGATAGCGTTCTGGGACATCAGGGAATAGTACCACTAAACCAGAGCTAACTAAAATATCCAAGACTAACTCTAATTTGCCAGCATCTTCTAACTCTGCTAGCTGCGCTGCTAATTCAGCACGAGTTTTAAAAGGTCGGTTGTTACTTTCATCTGTTAATAAGTATAAGACAAGTAAGGCGGCTCGTTCATTTTCTGGGCCGCAGTCTTTAATCAGTTCTTTAATATAGCGCTCAATGAGTTTATTGGGTCTATAGGGCTGATATTCTTCTAGTGTAGTAATGCGCTCGTCTTGAATTTGCGCTCCCACAACTTGTAATTCAATGGGGCGGACTTCTCCAAATTCTGTTGATAAATCTTCAACCAAGGCATCAATCAAAGCGGGTTCTAAATTAAACTGCGATCGCTCTGTCAATTTTCGGATGATTGCTTTGGCATATTCTGGCGAAAAATTATTCAACTGGTAACGAATATGCTTGTCGAGAATATTATTATTAATTGCTTCTAGCGCCGAAAGATGTTTAAAGTCTAATAACCGATGTAAATAATCTTCTCGCAAGGAAAGGATAACCTTGACAAAGGGTATATTCAGGCAATCGCTAATAAATTTATCAAACTCTTGCTTTTGATTGCGATCGCTATAACCAAAGAAAAATTCTTCAAACTGGTCAAAAATTAAAACTGTGATCAAATGGTGGTCAGCATTTTCTTGAAGTTGTTGTAAAATTCTCCCAATGGTGATGGATGTGCCAGGGTAAGGCAAAGCTTCCGGTTCAATGTCTGCTTCTGGCTTCAGATCAGCATAGATAGCCAGGGATGCGTCATTAGACATCGCCTCACTTAAAGATTTTCCTAATTCCCGCGCCCAATCGGTATAAACTTGCAGTACCACAGGCACGGCTATTTGATCGCCAATGGCTCGATTTTGCAGGGCTGGAACTAAACCCGCCGTGACGGTAGAACTCTTACCCACTCCTGATTGACCGTGAATCACCGTCAACTTTTGATCGGCGCGGCTAATTCTGCCAATTAAGTTATTAATATCACGCTCTCGACCCGAAGCCGCAATTTCTAAAGCAACGCTGCTACTTCCAGAAGGTGACATCAATGCTGGGTTTGTCGCCTGTCTTTGGGGTTGTAAGCGCCCAGCACCGATAAAAGCCCGAAAACCATACTGCTGCTCAACAGAACGGCGTTTCTGGCGAATGTAATAGGCTTCTAGATAGCGCCCTTCTTCAAAATATAGCGATCGCAGTGTCCGCAACAAGCGAATATAACGATGGGCATCGTATTGATGGGTGCTATTTTCTAAGGCTGCTGGTAGTTCTTTTGTCGCCTTTTCTAAATATTCACGAGCGACTCCTAACTCACCTAAATTTCGCTGTGCTTTCGCCAACACTAAATAGTAAATTTGCCCCAATAATAAGGGAAACAAGCAGTTATAAGGGTCGTTTTGCTTTTGCGCCTCACCTAACTTTAGCAGTGATACGTGTGCTAATATACTCGCTTGCACCCACCGCGACTGCTGCACAGCCACTTGCGCCAAAAAACCGTAGTCACAAGCTAATTGGATTTGACTACCATAAGTTTGATGTAACTCCAAAGACTTTTGAGCAACAGTCTGCAATTCTTCCCACTCTTGCAGATATTGCAAAACTGCTGCAAGTTGACCAATAAATCCAGCAACTATATCTAAACGCCCAGCCACCTGCAAGATATTCAAGCATTGCTGAAAATAAGATTTAGCCGTATACCACTGACGGCGGTTTTCTATTTGATTTTGCTCTGCAAAACGGCAATAACACAGCCCAATATAAAACAATAAAATTCCCTGTCGCAGAAGCAGTGGAGATGGGCGATTAGGAGGCGCAGGGTAAGAAAACACTCCCCCTGCTTCTCCTACTTCCTCTACTTCCCCCTCATCCCCTATCTCCACCAACTTTTGCCAAACCTGCAAGCTTTGCTGAAAATGGTTTAAAGCTGTATTGATGCGATCGCTAATATAATTATCTAAACCAAAAACAAATTCTAAACTAGCGTGTAATGCTGGCTCTAAGGTAATACCACGATTATGTAACTCTCTAATGGCAAAGTGGAGTTCATAGCTATGTTCCCAGACTTGCTCCACAGTAGAATAATGCTTTGTAACTTGAGGAGGTTGGTGTTGTCCACCATCGGTTAGTAACACCGTAGCAAATAAAGAGTCAGTTTCCTGTTGCAGAAATTGCAGCAGTGATTGAGTTGTCATTTCAAACTGAATCGGTGTAGCCGCCCAACTAGCAAAATCTGGTGCTAAACGCACTACCTTTTGCAATACTTCCTCATTCACCCATAAAATCATCGGAAATGGGTGGCGTTTGCGAAACTCATCCCGAATATGATTGATAGACCTCAGTAAATCATCGAGTCCATCTACTGACTCTAAACCCAAAATCATCAACGCCGATGGCGGATTATCTTCAGTTACCAGTTGTAAATGAATACTTGTGTAAAGACTTCTAGCATTATGGGGCAGAACTACCTTCTGAATTTGATGTACTCCTGAAGAGAGTTCTTCGAGTCGTTGCAGCATTTGCTCTTGCAAAACTCGATAATTGCAGCACACCAAAACCAGGGAGAATTGACCGCTAGAAAGGGTAATTGCTCTCCCCAAATTCCGTAGAGCAAGCTCGTTAGCTGCTCTTATATCTGCTTGTGGGTGTCGTTCAACCATGATGTGAACTACTCTGACTTGCCTAAGGCTGAAGTCGTAGCTCCCCAATTCATCGGGAATAGCCTTAAAAACTCCGTAGTTTTTTTGGTCTGACATTCCCTCCAAGGGCAGGAGTCCTGGTTCCCAAGACCCAAATATTTCTCTTGCAACATATACCTATTAGCTTGGTTTTCGCTTGTGGCATTGATGGTCAAGACAGTAACTATCTTACCAGAAAATCCTGGGGATCTCTTGCAAAGTTGCTCCTCTTGGGGAGACCCCAAGACCGCACTTTGCGCTTCGTCATCCATAAGCGAATTTGTTTTTACCAAGTAAAAAATCAATTCCAGATGTAATCCTCACTTCTCTAACGAGACGCTACGGGAACGTGACGCTGTTCGTGTTCATCCCCCGCTCACAATCCCCACCTTATGAGTACATTGAAGGTGGGGACTTCTGCCACTCTTTAAATTTTTCCGTCTCTGCTAAAACTGGGTTGACGGCAAACCAAGCTCCTTGATGATCGCGGTATTCAAATACAAATAAACTTCGCAAGAGGGTGTGGTATTCTATATCACCTCTGACCCTCTGCTGTTGCACCACCTGAAAAATTAATTCCCACTCATGGGGATCGATGGCGTTGGCTCGGTAATCGCGCTGTCTTCTAATCACCAGTTCGACACACTCCCGATCAAAAGGTGGATCTTGTTCCCGCAGACAGTCAAATAGTAAACCTAGCAAGTCGCGTACATGACCACCACTAATCAGGCACAATCGATCTAAGGTTTCTAGACTATCAAACACTTCTGTAATTAAGCCTAACCGATCGTTAGGCAAAATGTCTGGAAAAGCTCTAGCCAGCACCATTTGCCGTAACATTGTTAACCCTTGAGGAAAAATCTCGCCAGAGCGCAGACGCACAGGTATCATCGGTAAGACTTTTGGGGCGACTCCTCCGCCCAAACGATGCTGAAGTTCGGCGCTATCGTTAGAGAAAGTCAGGGCTAAGGGAATAGTGTAAACTACATGACAATTTAGTTTGCGTAACTGTTCACCACGCTCAATAAATAAATATTCTGGCAGCGATCGCCCCGATGGTAAAGGCCGAATTGCAACTCGATCCAGGTTATCAACAATCACCACCAGTCCTTTTTTACCCTTGGCTTTCAGTTGCTTGATGGCAGGTTCTAGTAATTCCTGATTAATTGACTGTAAAATATTTGCTGTTCGCGGTTCGAGATAATCCCTTAACCGTCGCCGCAATTGGGGACTTTCTTTAGCCTTAGTTGTAATTTTGGCAATTCCCACAGATAACTCTGCTTCTACCCCAAGTTCAATTGGCGTATGTAAAAAATCCACAAGTTCACCAAATAACTTGCTAAAGTAGCTAGGTTTGAACCTAATTTTCATGGCTTCTAGGCTTTCACTCACCTGGCCAGCGATCGCCAATAAAATATCAGTCACATCCACATCGGCCATTTCCAAGACGTGGGTAGACTCGAAGTAAACTACCTGAAATTGCTGCTCCTCTAACTCAGCTTGGAGTCGCAACAACTCCGTTGATTTTCCACAGCCGAGATGTCCAGTAAATAGCTGACAAGTTGGAGCATCCGGCGAGATGCGAGCGATGGTGCGCTGCAAAGCTTCAATGATTTTGCCACCCCGCACCGCAGCAAAATCGATATAGTACCTGCGATCGCTGGCATTTCCTATAATTAGAGGTCTGCTGGGATTGCAAGCCTGATAAAATCTTTCTAAATCTAGGAGCATAACTAATCGAGTTCACTCAGGAATAGGGATGACAAATTGAAGAAGGCAGAAGGCAGAGGGCAGAAGGTTTTACCTCAGTTGGGGATTCAGACCCCTCCTGAACAAGAGCCACCAAATTTTCAATTTGGTGGGGATCTTAAACCCTTACTCCCTGCGGTCGTAGCAGAGGGCAAGAATCAGAATTCCCTTCTGCCTTCTGCCTCCTGCCCTCTGCCTTTCCCGATAAATATATTGATTTTAGGGAATTTATTGCTTAATTTCAGTACATTTCAATCAAACTACTAACTAAACTAGCAGCATTCAAGATAATTTTTCATATCTACGTTTGATATAGCACATGGCAATGCTGATATTGGAGTTAAAGTAAGCAGAAATACTAGTATAAGTACAAATACAAATGTCTTAAAGATCCAATAAAGTACTCTTATGAATATTAAAAATATCCAACAGAAAAAAAGGTACTCTTAAGTACAATTTTGTACTGTTCAAGATTACAGAAGCTTATTCTTAGTCCGTAGACAAGCATAAGTAGTTCACCTAAATTCTATATCTCATTCCTAAATCAGCATAATATTGGTGACGAAAGTCATAATTTTATTGATGAAAGTCATGATTTTATTGATGAAAGTCATGATTTTATTGATGAAAGTCATGATTTTGTTGATGAAAATCATGATTTTGTTGATGAAAATCATGAGTTTGTTGATGAAAATCATGATTTTGGTAATCTACAAACCCATTGCGTATAAAATTATCCGGTCGTGGAGATGATCGGGTAAAATATGCTTCAGCAACGCTCCAATTTTGGCATCTTGTCCAACGAGATAGCGTGTCTTTGGTTGCTTTGCAGTCAGCGCCTGGACAACAACCTGAGCGACAAGATCCGCAGAAATTCCCCCAGATGCGAGAATCTGCATTTTCTTGCGGACAATATTCATCCCCTGTCCGTAGAGATTTTGTGCCGATTGGGGTAAGCCGTGCTGTGCTATTTCCGATTGACTTAGGGACTTTTCCCAAATTGGAGTTGCGATCGCTCCAGGTTCGATAATCGAAACGGAGATTCCCCAAGGACGTAATTCCATCCGCATTACATCATTGAGTGCAACCAGGGCAAATTTGGACGCATTGTAAGCTCCTAAGAACGGCGTTGGACTTCTACCAGAAATGGAACCCATATTGACAATTCGGCCTCGACTCTGGCGTAATAGACCAAGAAACCCTTGTGTCACTGCTAATTGTCCAGTGACATTAACGAGCATTTGTTGTTGAAATTCCGCGATCGTTAATAATTCCAAAGGCCCAGGAACAGCAATGCCGGCATTATTCACTAAACCTAAAATCCCCGCCCCACCGACTGCATCTGTTACCAGATCAACCGCAGCTGCGATCGACTCAGCATCAGTAACATCTAAAAAAATCGGAATCAGCCTTTGTGATCCTTTCTGTTTAAGTGTTTGAGCATCAATATCTTGACGCACCCCAGCAAAAACAGAGAAGCCCAAGTGGTCTAAAAGCAAAGCACACGCCTGACCAATTCCTGTTGAGGCTCCTGTAACCACTACTGTACCTTGATTTTCTACAACCATTAATTTTCTCTGATAATGGGGCTGACGTAATTATGAGTTACCAATTAGTATCAATCTTTGCAAGTGCCAGCCCGAAGGCAATCTTCGGTTTGGTCATCTCTAGCCGATATTTGCCACGGCAGTATACGTGACTGAGCATTTGTACTGTAAGCAATTAGAGCCGCTATTGTGGGAAACTGATATTTGACAATTGTCACATCACTACTACAAGTATTGCCCAGATCAACATTGCATAAATAAACAGGCAATGCCATTAAAGCAATGCAAATTCTCCGGTTCATACCCAACCTCAGCTAAAAATTTCCGATTACACTATGTATAGATGCCACCTTGATGAACCGGATTTTTAAAACTGAGTATTATATGTTGATGTTGTGTAAATTTACTCAGCAGTAGTAGTCTATCAAGTTTAAATTGATGGGTAAGCAAGTTCGTAGTCAGGACTTTAGTCCTTATTTTCTAAACATTAAAATCCTGACTACAAACCATCAAAATTAGCTTGACCAAGTACTAGCCGCAGAGACGTAATTTCTACATTATCGGTTCCACCCTATTTTAGGTTAGGCATTGCCTACAAGATGGCTTCCTACTAACTTATGCAGATGCAAACCGAAAAAACAGGAGAAAAAACCTACAGCACCCAAAAACATATCTTGGTAGCTCCATTCCCCGGATAAAATAGTTAACAAATGTTGCCTACTAGCTGACTCATGACCCCTTCACAAGACGTAGATACTGTAAACGTTCCCAACATCGACACAGAAGGATATGGCAACTCAGATACTGATCCTCTTGATGAGTTGCCAGGTGAAATCGAAATGTCCCTTTTCGACCATCTAGAAGAGTTGCGACAACGGATTTTCTATTCGCTGATTGCCGTATCAGTAGGCATTATCGGCTGTTTCTTTGCCGTTAAGCCAATTGTCCAGCTACTTGAAGTTCCAGCACAAGGAGTAAAATTTCTCCAACTTGCACCCGGAGAATATTTCTTTGTCTCCTTCAAAGTTGCAGCCTACACTGGCATCGTACTTACTAGTCCATTCATTCTTTACCAGATTATCCAGTTTGTGATTCCAGGACTGACTCGCCGCGAACGCCGTTTACTGGGGCCTGTGGTTTTGGGTTCGAGTGTGCTGTTTGCTGGGGGGTTAGTATTTGCCTATTTACTCCTTATCCCCGCAGCCTTGAAATTTTTCATCAGCTACGGAGCAGATGTAGTTGAACAACTTTGGTCAATTGATAAATATTTTGAATTTGTCCTCCTATTGTTATTCAGCACTGGTTTAGCATTTCAAATTCCCATCATCCAACTGTTGCTCGGTAATTTGAACATTGTCTCGTCTGAACGGATGGTTTCTGGTTGGCGTTACGTGATTATGGGAGCAGTGGTTTTAGGAGCCGTCCTTACACCTTCTACTGACCCCCTAACTCAAAGTCTCTTAGCGGGAGCAGTTTTAGCCCTTTACTTCGGTGGTGTTGGACTGGTGAAGCTCACAGGTAAATAATATCAAGTCCGGGCGATCGCTGATAATAAAATATTGTCAATGTAGGTTGGGTTGAACGGCAGTAAAACCCAACATCAACAAGGATAAAATCTTGGGTTTCCGTTCCTCAACCCAACCTACAGATATCGACTAAGGTCTATCCCTAGTCTTGTACTTAGGGACTGACAACAAATAAATTCTCCAATCCTGTGGGGTGGGCAACATGAGCGCCTTTGCCTATGGGCGCTCATGTTGCCCACCCCACAAGAAGTAGTTGAGTATTTTTTTATTTGTCAGTCCCTTGCCTCCTGCTTTCTTTTACTAAAGACTTTCGAGAGTTTTAAGCACCTCTGTTGCTGACTGATATCGTTGAGTGAAGTCGAAATGTACCATTCTATTTAAAATAATAACTAACTCGTTTGTAGCGTCAGTTAGTTCGCGCCAATGTTGCCAAATATTAGGATCAGATGTACTCTGGATAATTATTTCACCAATATTTGTGTCTCTACGAAATTCTCTGGGATCTACCCCAGTTAAACCTTGTATTCCCATAATTCCCAACGCATAAATATCACTGTTGAGTTTTGGCAACCCGCTCATTTGTTCTGAAGGTGCATAACTAGGAGTACCAATTGCAATGGTCTGAGCTTCTTGTTGCTGAGGTTGAATCTGCTTCACAGCGCCAAAGTCAATTAAAACAATGTGCTGATCTGATTCTCGCCTAATCAAGTTACCAGGTTTGATATCTCGATGGATTACGCCATAGCTATGAACAAAAACAAGCACGTTTAAAACTTCTTTGAGCATCTCTACAACTTCAGCTTGTTTTAGTCGCCTCCCAGAGGTTAGCTCTTTGTCCATAGCGTGCCCTCGAACAAATTCTTGCACTAAAGAAAATTGTTGATTTTCTTCAAAAAAAGCTAACAGTTGGGGAATTTGTGGATGCTTACCCAAAGTTTCTAAAATTTCTGCTTCCGCGTCGAATAAGCGTCTAACAACATTTAAATATTCCGCATCTTGGCGAGGAGGTCGCAATTGTTTAACCACACACTGCGGATTCCCAGGGCGCTGAATATCGTTAGCCACATAAGTATTACTAAATCCTCCAGAACCCAACCGTTCAGTAATTTGATAGCGATTGTTTAGTAGCGTCCCTAGTGCAATTTCTTGCCCGATGGAATCAATAATTATTGTTGATGCTTCATTTGAGGCATTGCCACGCTGCCGTAAAAGACCTTGCAATTCCCCAATTAATTGTTGATGTTCTTGAACGCGTTGGGTAATTTCTTTTTGCTCTTGCTTGCTTTGATAAGCACTATAGGCCAGGACACTTCCGGCGGTAAATACTAACCCCAACGCCGGAGGTATGACTGGGAACCATCCAGCTTGGGTAAAAATAACAAAATTGCCTCCAAATAACACAGCAAGGGCTGTGGCTGCTGCCAATCCTAAGCCTAGTGGATGCTGAATTCGCCATACCAGCAACCCACCAACTACAGTCCATCCCCATATCCAAAGAACTTTACCCCACTCAGGTAAAAACCAAAATAGAGGCTGTTTGTTCAGAACAGCACTAAGAATTTGACTAACGCTGTGGGCATGAATTTCAATTCCTGCCATTTTGCCGGAATTATCTGATTTACCACTAGCAAATGGCGTATTAAAAATATCATTTAAACTATTAGCTGTTGAACCAATTAAAACGATGCGGTCTTTCACCAAATCTGGTTTAACTTGATTTTCAAGTACTTCTGTAATAGTTACCTGCTGGGCGACGTGATGACCAGAATGGTAATTAAGCAGGATTTGGTAGCCATTAGTATCCGCTTTCTCATAACCGCCAGCGTTACTTTCTAGGGGTTTAAATATAGTATTGCGTAGTCGTAGTTCCTTTTTTGGGGTAAATTCTAGTTGGATGCCTCCGACTTCTAAATATTTGAGTGCTAGCTGTAAGCTAAAAGAATAGGTACTTTGACAGGAATCAGACTTCTCTGCACTTACCAATAATAGGTTGCGGCGAATTGTGGCATCAGTATCTTCTACCACATCATTAAATCCGACTCGCTCGGCTTCAATGCTCTTTGGCGGTGCTATTCCCGGATTGTTAGAACCAGAGTGTTTGCAAATAGGAATGATGATATCGCTCTGTTGTAACCGTTGCAGCAGCTTATCATGACCAGGCTGTACTGGTAAGTCACGAAAAATATCTAGACCAATGGCTCGCGGTTGATATTCTTCAAGTTTGCCTAACAGCCGGTCTAGAAGTTCACCAGATAAAGGCCAATTCCATTTTTGAATATCTTTTTCACTTAAAGCAACAATCAATAGACGAGAGTCTGGGCCTGGGTCGCCACGTAATTGGATCATTTGGTCGTAGACTTTCATTTCCAGAGGCTCGAAAACCCCCAGTTTTTGAATGCCTACTAAGAGAAGTGTAGCGATCGCACTTGAAAGAATAACTGGCTGTCTAAATAAACTTTTAAAATTCACAACCATTTTTTAATCGGTTTTACTTTAAAATATACCTATATTTTTAGATTAATTTTTAATATCGAAATTATTCTATGCAATTTGCAACTTTTCAAAAAATATAGCAATCATATTTTACTTACAAATACCAAAACGCTAAGATCCACGACTTGTTTACGAAGCCGGGGATCTTTTTGTTCGTAACTCATTTACAATTGCTATATCTGTTTAAGATAATGCACGATCGCCTCTGCTGTTGGCAAATTAGTTGCCAGCAAAACTTGATTAATATTACACAACCTTAGCAGCGCTTCTTCATTTGCTTGACCAGGCTGAGGTTGTAGCAAATCTCTCAAGAAAATCACTGCTAAAATGTCTCCCGTTCCAACCAATGAAGCAATTGTTTGATATCCTCCAGAAGTTGGTGCAGGAGTTTGTTGACTAATAGTTATACCTGTCTTTTGATGCAAGACTTCGCTAACAGATGGCCAGGTAATTGTAAAGCTCTGTGAGAAAAATTCTTGATGCTGAGAAACAAATTCAGCAAGTTCTGATTTCTTACTTTCGTGAGCAATGAGTACTATATTTCTTTCAACGATCATTTGAGCAGGCTCACTTACATTTGTTTCTTCTGGAATTTCATCAGATTGAGTTGCTTCTGGTTCAGAAACTTCTTCAACAGTTTGACTGACGTTCTCAGCAGCTTCACTTTCTGTTGTTTGCAAAGATTGAATATCAGCTGAAGAGGAAACTTCACTTACTTGTGGAGAAACATCATCAACATTTACACTGACTTCTTCTGTACTTGTATTACTCAAATCAATGTATTGATTGCTGAAAACTTCCGGGACATTATCATCAGGTGCAGTCGATGCTTCAGAAACTTCCCTTACTGTTTCATCAACAGTAGAACTAGGTTCTACTTCATCAACATCTGCACTATCTTCTGCTGTCACTGACCTATCTAAATTTACTACTTCATCACTGACATGATGTGTAACTTGGTTTTCCTCCTCTGGTACTTGGCTCAATGGTTCTTGGTGATGAATTTCCGCGTCTTCAGCAACTTCATTGACAAAATCGCCAGAATCTGAATCAACCTCTTCACTGACTGGTGTATCTAAATTTACGACTTCATTATCAGCAGCTTCTGGAACGGCGCTCGGTACAGGAACTTGGTGGAAAATATCACGAGGCTGTACGAAGGTGACTTCTGCTTCCAGTGCTGCTTCAAACTCGGCATCCTCGGTAGCTTCGGGAACGGCACTCTGTACAGGAACTGGGTGGAAAATATCACGAGGCTGTACGAAGGTGACTTCTGCTGCTAGTGCTGCTTCAAACTCGGCATCCTCATCCTCCGTAGCTTCGGGAATGGCACTTGTATCACGGGGTTGTACAAAGGTAGATTCTGCCGCCACTGGCACTTCCGAGTTTGCAACCTCCTCGTGAGTGGCTTCTGGAATTGTACTTTCCTCTTCAGGAGTTTCAATGATGTTTTCCGGTGCAGTTATTGCGTCATCAGGCTCAGTCAAAGATTCGCTGATTTCTGGAACCTCTACTTCTTCAGCATCTGCGTTGACTTCTGGTGTAACTAATGTACGCAAATCCACAATTTCATCACGAACATCGTGTGTAACTTCGCTGACAGCTTCAGGAGTTTGAATGATATTTTCAGGGGTGATTACCTCAGCAACGGCGATAACATCATCAGGTTGAGTAGAAACAACTTCTGAGATTTCGCTGATTTCTGGATGAGGAGGATTAATTTCAGGTGTTTCTACTTTATTTACAACCTCTGGGGCTGGATTCGCAGCGTTGGGAGTGCTGACATTTTCAGACGATCGCGGCCGAGAAAACATTGAAGGGTCTATAATTCTAAAGACTGTCTCTGGTTGCTCATAGGCCGGAGCAACTGCTTCTAAGATCAAAACATAATCTGCAATCCGAATCACATCTCCATCGGTCAAAGAATATGGTCGATCTTTTTCAGTCTCTTTCCCATTAAATATTGAGCCATTTCTACTGCCAAGGTCGCAGAAGTAGTAATTTCCACCTTTAAGAAAAAACTTAGCGTGTACCCGACTGATATCAGGGCTGTCTAGGAGTAAATCAGAATCAGGAGAGCGACCTATTAGCCATTCTCCCTTCGTTGTAGATTCTATGGTAAGGTCAAGTTCGTTGAGTTCACTTAAAGTTGGTGAGTAGCTAACTTTTACTTTCATATTAATTTTTGGTTAATTTTATTGATTTCTGCTACCCAGCGCTGACGGGTAGTATGTTCTAAATTTAAAATATCATCTTGTGACCAATGAAAATGATAAGCAATAAAAGCTACCTCCTCATACAAAGTATCAGAGGGGTAGCTTACGACTCCCCCGCTAGTTCCAGCTCCACTGAAAATTGAGTATTGCAGTGGGGGCATTGTGTCGGAATGTGTACATTACCTTGCTGATTGATGCGATTGTAAAATTCTCGTAGATATGCAATGTCATGTAAAAGCAGTCCTTCGAGTAAATCAGGACTAACAGAGTTGAAACTCCCCAAGCGAGTAATAACCCGTGCAAGCATAACCAAAACACCGTAAGCTGGATTTTCCTGAACCCTGCGCTCTTGTTGCACCAAAATTTCATCTTTGGCGGTGGCTAAACGCATCACCCCATGACGATGTACTCGGTGTTCACCATCACTAAACCCTCTAGGAAGAGTGAAGGCAAATTCTGTGCAGAGAGTATCTTTCTTACGGCGCATAGGTATTTTGGGGACTGGGGATTAGGGACTGGGGATTGGGAATTGGGCATTGGGCATCCCTTCGGCTTCGCTCAGGGCAAGTGGGTATTGAGAATTGGGGAAAGAAGTCTTATAACTTCTAACTCCTAACTTCTAACTTCTAACTCCTAACTCCCCATTCCCCATGCCCCATACCCCATACCCCATTCCCCATTCAATTATGAAGAATTGCTTCGGGGGAATTTATTGCATCTTCTGGTATAGAAGTTTCACCTTCCAATCCATTGATTCGACGGTAAAAATCTTGGAGGTAATTTAAATCTTGGGCAAAAAAGTTTTCCACTATTGCAGGAGTCACTTCCGATAAAGCCCCCAAGTGGGTAATCACTCTCGACAAGATAATAATTGTGGCATAAACGGGATTAGCTTTAACGCGTGGGTCGCGCAAGGGTGCAATCTCGTCTATCGCCGTTGATAACCGCATTACACCTTTACGGTGGAGGTTGCCTTCAGAGTCTAGATATCCCTTTGGCAGTATAAATTCAAACTCTGTTGGAAACATAGTTCTCCTGATTATTTCACACGTTTAAATTCCTCAAAAGCAACCTCCACCTCCTCAATTTCGATATCATGGCTGCGGGCGTTGACATCGGCAATTTTATAACTTGCAGGCCAAGCACCGGCTAATTCAAATCTAGCTACTTCTTGATTTGCCTGATTATAAATAGACAAAGCCACAAGTCTACGTTGTTCGGACCACTTACCCTGTTGGACTTTTTCAAACCAATTCCAAAAATCCATAGATTTGGTAGTACCTCTACGCAGAATGAGATTACCACTCTTAGGATTGCTAGGAAGCTTAGTTCTCACTACCTGACCTTTTGACTGCCCTTTTGTACCCCAGGTTTGAGAAGTGACTTCAGAAATTTCAATTACTTCTTGTGTTCTTTTGAAGCCTTGACACTCCAAAAAAAAGCAATTGGCATCGTTTTGACCTTCTAGTGTGAGTCCTAAGTAGAACCGATGAGCCGTAAGAATTTCATCTTGAAGTTGAGCCGGAGATTGTACCACTGTTAATTACTGCATAAACTAATTATTTAATCCGTTTAATTCCTTCGTGAACCAATTCAATGGTTTCATTAGCCATATCACCACCAGAGGCAGTTAAGGTAGGCCCAGTATATTTACAGGGATAACAGTTGACAATGTTCCACCGTGCCTTTTCAGAACCTTGTTGGTCGTAAGCAACTACCGAACCAGTTTTACGATTTTGTGACCACTGGCGAGGGTCTCCCATATCTTCGTTACACTTTTGATACCAAGTATAAAGGTCTATATCATCAGTGGCAATGACTTTTACTGTGATGTTAGTAAATTTAACAACAGTTGGTGTAGCTTGGCGCATCAGTTTGGCGTTTTTAGATGAGCCGTGGACTTCTTGGGCTGGGGTATTTTCAACGCCTAATCCACTAATCTCTTTGATGAATTTATCCGTAATTCCATCAGCCTCAAAGTAAAATTTACAAGAGGTTAAAAATTCGCCTGCCATACTTTTAGACTCCTTTGTGAATTAATTCGGGAATGGGGAATGGGGAATGGGGAATGGGGAATGGGGAATGGGGAATGGGGAATGGGGAATGGCTGAATAGAAGAAGTCTTTCCCCCTACTCCCTACTCCCCACTCCCTACTCCCCACGCTTTTAGCTATCTTCAATACCATTCCATTGGCTGATGCGGAAAACAACAAATTCTGCTGGTCTGACTGGGCAAACTCCAACTTCGATGTATAAACGTCCTAAAATTCTGGTTTCTGGTGGGTTCAATTCTTCGTCGCACTTGACATAGAATGCTTGGGCTGGAGATGCCCCAAATAAAGCACCTTCACGCCAGATACGCTCTAAGAAATTACTGACGGTGCGGGTTACACGTGCCCATAAATCTTGGTCGTTCGGTTCAAAAACTACCCACTGAGTCCCCAATTCTAGGGATTTTTCGATATAGCTAATTAGTCTACGGACACTGATGTAACGCCACTCTGTTTTATCTGGCTCAACTAAAGTGCGTGCCCCCCAAATGCGGATACCTCGGTTGGGGAAGCTGCGAATGCAATTTATTCCCAGAGGGTTTAATAGTTCTTGTTCGCGGAAATTTGTATCATAGCCCAAACCAATTACGCCTCTGGGAACTTCATTGGCAGGGGCTTTGTAAACTCCTCTGGTTTCGTCAGTGCGGGCCCAAACGCCCATCACATGACCACAAGGAGGTACTAAAATTGGATTACCGCGATCGCGTGGATTGGGTACTTTGATCCAAGGATAATAAAGGGCCGCAAACATCGAACGGCGATTAAACCTATTCAACCACTCCACAACTTGTTGAGGTTTGACGGCTTCCGGTGGGGCATCAAGTACAACCATGCGGTTGGGCGGATTGGGAATATCGCCACTGGCAGAACCCTCACACATACTAATCATCAGTTCGATGATGCCGTGGACTTGATCTAAATTAAGTACCTGCTCTTGATAAGCCCGCATCACATCAGGACAGGCTAGCATGGTGATTTCATCAATTTCAAACATACCGCGTACCCCGGTGCGATCGTCTCGAACCCCTTCTAAATTTTGCGAAAATCTATCGGGTGGGGTAGCAACAATGGGCGGTGCTAGTTCATATTGACCATTCACCGGACGACGAGCTAAAGGCTGTCCACTTTGAGTGATGTCTTCTACAGTGATATACATCGAACTTCTCAATGCCGCCAGCGCATAAGTTGCTGTTTGACCAGCCGGTTCGCGGTTCATTGTCAAATTCTCGTATTGCTCTAGAAGTTCATCTCCGCGACGAATTTGAACTGTGAAATATTCACCTGTATTTGGAGGCGCTTCTCCTTCAGTACCTTCAGGTAAGGCGCGAGGCGAACCATCAATAATTACAATATTTACTAATCCGCCTGCTGCTTGTTCCGCACGCAAAGTAAATCGGAGGGCTGGACGATTACCTCTAGAGTTTATTCTGAGAGCAGCCGGTTCTGGAGTTGCCGGTCTGGGTGCGCCTGGTAACTGAGTACCAATGCTCGTCACCCAGCAGCGACCGCCACCATTCATAAAGTAGCCGTAAACTGAAAAGGGTAAATAGGCGTTGAAATCGGTGAACCCATCAGAGTTAAGACGGGCAAAGTAGTTGAGAAATTGCGTCCAAGTGGTTACTAGCATGGGCTTGTATAATTCAGCCCCACCACGAACATCTTCAGTAAAGCCGACAAATCCGGCAACTGCCGTGCTAACACCTTCAATTGGTCGGCTACCCCGGTCAATTTCTTCAATATAGACACCGGGAGCAAAGTAATCAAGTCTAGCCATGAAAGTCTCTCCAAGTCAGTAAAAATCTAATTATTCAGGAGTTAGAAATATTTCTTTGAAAGTATTACTTTGGTTATCTACCAATGCATTGACGTTCTGGGGTAAATAGCCAGGATGATTCAAAGTCAAAACATAATTACCTAAATGAAGGTCTTCAAAGAAGAACAGCCCTTCTTTAGTGGTTAATACGGACTTTTCAGTGCCCCTCACAGCCACTTCTGTCGCTACCAACGGCAGATTTGTGACTGTACTTTTGACAATACCCGCGATCGCAACTCGCCTGGTTAATACTAAACTGTCACTATCCCGAGACAATTGATTTCGCAAATCGAAAATTCGCTCCCAAACCAAAGGTACTGGAGTAGGTTGTGGCTCGAAGGGTATTGTAACTGTCAAATATAAGGCTGAACGCAATGGCACATTGAGAGCGCTCCACAAAGAGCCAATCTCAATTGGCGGCTCTAGGGCAACTGTCATGTTCAAATTACCATAGCCCCGTAATTCAGGAACCAAAAACCCCTCTTCCAAAGTGCGATGGCGTAACAACACAGTCAGCGCCTCACTAATAAAGTGATGCTCACCTAAAGCTGTTCTATCCCAGGCTGTTAATAGCAGTGAAACATCAAACCAAGCCGGTGCCCAATTTACAGTGGCAGGTTGTAGAGCGCGTGTTAGCTTGCGTTCAACTTGCCTACCAGAATGTTGTACCTGCTTACTCTCACGTATATCAAAAATGTATAAATTGAGAGTTGGACCTGCTCCCTCTTCCCTTCGATTACCAGGATGGCTAAAGTCAATTTGCTCTGTACTGGTAAGTGAGGTTCCTCCAGCTAGAATTTCGGCTAAAGTTTGAAGAACGAAGATAAGCATCAAGGTGTTAGTGCTGGTAGCTAATCCAGATGCATCTAGAGTATATGTATCAGTCTTCTAAAGGTAATTAGACTTTTGTCGATATTTTAGGATGGGGCATTGGGCACTTGTACTGAGCGAAGTCGTTGGCGCAGCCTCTCGTAGAGAAGTATTGGGTATTGGGCATTGGAAAAACTCTTTCTCACTCCTAACTCCTAACTCCTAACTTCAAACTCCCCATCTCCCCAAAATAATGATTGAGAAGGCTGGAAAATATTAGCTTTTCAAGAATCCGAAAAGCAGTAACTTCAGTTTGTAGATTAGTCTAGAGCAGTTCTGATCATTGGATGCACTAGATTTTTTTCTTGTGCGGTGGGACGAAAAGCCCGCTTTACTCCCACCAAAGCAACTTTGATAGATGAATAAGTTCGTAGTAAGGACTAAAGTCCTTACCTTGAGCGCTTCCGTGTTCACTACAAACTTATTCATTAAGATGTTGTAAATAATACTGTATAAGCACCAACGTATACTTAGGCAGGTGAGATATCCGTGTGAATGCCAACTTAATAATTCTTTGTATAAATTATCTAGCAAGATAACTTAACAAAAAAATAAAGATTATTTAGGCTGCATAAATTTATACTGTTCAGCAGAAGAGTAAAAACATTTAGTTGCAAAAAGCGAGTGATAGCTATGACACTAGGCTTTTCTGTACAAAAACTAGACAAAAACTCTAATTATTTGAATTCCTCAGATATTCAGAGCTTTTGTCAGCTTGAATCCGAGCAGTTAACTAGTCAATATCCAATTTTTTTCGCTCGGATTGTCTATCACGATTCATCATTGAGAGCTAATCAGGAGGTTATAAATTATGGTCAAGACCAAGCTCCTTTTTCCCAGAAAACTTTAGCTTATTTGCGGTCAGAATTATGGTTGACAGATTTTCCACAGGTATTGACGTTGTATAAAGTTAGACTGAAAGGTTTTTCATCCATTTCTTATATTTGCCCTATATCCTATAGAAATCAAAAACCTGAATATATTCAAATCATTACTCATGAACCTCTATCATCGAGTTTGGAATTATATATAAAACGCTCTGCTATGCTTCTGAGTAAGTATGCGGATATTTACTTAGACTATGGAAGACAAAAAACTGAAATTCAACTCTTAGAAGATATTCTGCATCGAGTCGGTCATCAATTGCGTAACTCTCTAGGACTTATCGGATTGTATGCACATAACTTATGTTTAGGTTTACAGGATAGTCCTTGGCAAGAGCAAGCAACAATCATCGGCGAAGGTATACAAGATTTAGATACTAATTTAAACGAACTTATTGATTGTGGACAAAGTGCAAAGTTAAGGGTAACACTTCAAGATTTAAGAAGTTTAGTAGTTGAAAGTATCAAAAATTTACAACCTTTGATTAATCAGAAAAAACTTAATATATCGATTCCTGATACATCGACACTACTGAAGATAGACAGATTACAAATGAAACAAGTATTTGATAATATACTCAGTAATGCTGCTCATTTCAGTCCTAATTCAGGAACTATCACCTGTAGTTGGCAAATTTTTCAAGATGAAGTTTTAATTAAAATTTCTGATCAAGGCCCAGGGCTATCTCAAGAGGATTTACAAAAAGTATTTACTCCATTTTATTCCCGGCGTAAAGGAGGTACAGGACTAGGTTTAACTATTGCTAAAAAAATTATTCTGGATCATCAAGGAAGTGTCTGGGCACAAGTTTTATCAGAAAGTGGAGCGCAATTTTCTGTAATTTTGCCTCGACCAAGGAGTGGATAATTAATTTGTAATTCGTAATTCGTAATTTGTAATTAAAAAGATGACTAATGATAATAAAACACTTTCAGTTTTACTGGTAGATGACGAAGAACGCTTCCGTCAAGGTTTACGTACTCTATTGAATTTTTATAGTATTAATTCTGCATTACCTGTAGAAGTTATCGGTGATGCAGATTCGGTTGAGCAGGTTTTAAAGTTTACAACCCAGAAGTGTCCAGATTTAATTTTGCTGGATATGCAATTGAAAGGATGTGATGGAATTACAGTTTTGGCACGTCTCAAAGAAACTGCGTACACTGGTAAGGTTTTAGTATTGTCGGCTCATCAAGAAGACGACTGGATTTTTAGAGCAATGCAGGCGGGAGCCGCCGGTTATGTGTTTAAAAATCGTTTGGCTACGCAACTGTGTGAAGCGATTGATACTGTTACCAGATCGGAAATTTATCTACCTTCGGAGGTTGCTAGTCGATTTTTCCGGTTTTTTCAGGCTTATTCAGACTCTTGTGTGAAAGCATGTCATAGGGTACATTTAACCGAAAGAGAGCAAGAAGTTTTGTACTGGTTAACTCAAGGTGCTTCTAATGAAGAAATAGCTAAACGTTTATATGTAACAGTTGCTACTGTTAAGGCGCATCTCACAAGTATTTTTGAAAAATTGAAGGTTACTAGTCGGACTCAAGCTATTGTGGCTGCCCTCAAGTTAGGATTAGTTCACGCTTGAGCGCGACAGAAGTAATCGGCGCAATTAATGAAACTCTTTGTATATGCCTTCATTTGAATCTTTTTATCAAGAATACCCCTGCTCGTACAATTCTCCCTTAAGTTGCGATCGCCCCTTCCAAACGGCGCAACAAATTAAGGGCGCTAAGTTTTGCTTGGAATGTGGTTTTCCCGCCACTTTACCGCAGGAGGCTGAGATTAAAGGAAATCAGGGTACTTATCAAATAGCTAGTTTTCTCGGTGTGCGGGGTTTAGGCCGCTTATACTCAGGTATCCAACTCAAAGACAAACAGCCTGTAATCATCAAAGAATACCTGCTACCCAATCGTTGTTTTAATGAAAGCGAAACTCAGAAGCGGAAAGACACCTTCAAACGGGTGGGTGGGGTAAGTTTAGCCGATAGTAGAATTCAAAACTTCCGTCTGGTGGAAAGTAAAGAAGCGATCGCGGATGATAAAGGAGAACGCTGTTATTTAATCACTAAAGGAATAGATTCATCCCAAACTTTAGGTAAGTATCTCATAGAGAAGGGAGCAATGACATCTACTGATGTGCGTGAGGTACTAAATCAAAGTCTCCAAACTCTCCAGTTTCTCCATACCCAAAAGCTGCGTTTTCCCTCAAATCAAATCCAACTGGGTATCACTCACGGCAACATCAGTTTAGATAGTACTTTAATTAAAGTAGAAAATAATCAAAAGTTTTCTATATACTTTTGTGATTTAGCTATCTGGGAAAACTTATTTATTCCACCCATTATTCCTCAACCGGCACCCGTCAGACCTGAACAAGATTTAGAATCATTAGGATTGGTAGCCTTTTATTTATGGGTAGGACGGACAACTGATTTATCCTCCAATCAGCCTCTCGATCCTAGAGATAATCAACAATGGCCAGATACAGATAGCCATTTAAAACAGTTTATTTATCGACTAATTGGGCTGGAAACCTCTTTCGAGAATGCAGAAGCAGCCCGTCAAGCACTGCTACAACTTCCCAAAGAAGATCATAGCAATAGTTCAGTGCGATCGATAGCTTCTCAAGAATCAGAAAAGCGTTTCCCAATGCCTTTTCTTTTGCTAGGAATTCTGGCCTTATTACTACTTGGTGGGGGAATTTGGTATTGGCTTTTGGGTAGGAAAACAGATAACCCTAATCAATATATAGAATGGTCTAAACTTTTGCGGAATTTCTCAGAAGTCCCCAACGTTCCTTCTGGACAATTTACTTACACAGGAGAAACAGAGAGTACCTGGAGTTATCTTTTGAGCCTAAAAGTGGACAAGAGTAGTTTAGGAGAATTATTGACCATACCAAAGCCAGATGCAGCCGCAACATTTAACTATAAACCTGTTGTGTCATCAGATGCAAATAATCCGATTAAAAGTGTAGAAGAATTCCAAACAAGTAAAAAAGACTTTGCAATTACTAGTTTGGTAAATAATATTACAGATAAACTTGATAAAAAACAATTTGCTTATGATGGCTTATTTGTTTATGTCGCATTTAATCAGAGCGGCTCAAGTCTTGCCAATGATATTGGCGGGCAAATAAGTCTTGATCAATTGCGTAAAATTTACACAGGTAAAATTACTAATTGGCAGCAGATTAATTCTAAACTTCCATCTCTTAAAATCCAACCTTTTGCCCCAACTGAACCGGAAGCAATCATTAAATTTCAAGAAATAGTTCTCCAAGATGACCCTCAGGACAAAGCTATATTTGATAATACTGTTAAAAAGATGAGGACAGGAGACACCCAGATCAAGATACGCAGCGAGACTTTAGAAGGGTCTGGTATTATCAGTTTTGGTATTATCAGTAAAACTTGGAAACAGTGTGCTGGCTATCCCCTAGCTATAGTGGATGGCAACAAGCCAGCTAGTCAACCTCTATTCCAGCTGCGCTATCACCGCTCAATTACTCTCTCAGATGACTTCTGTCAGCATGATAATAGTTATTATGTTGATGTTCCAACTTTCAAAAGCTACCCCTTAGGATACCCTATTTTTGTAGTGTACCCTAGAGACACCAGCCGCTTGCCGGGTGGTTCTAAATTTGCTGCGATGCTAACTACTCAGCAAGGCCAATGTTTACTTAGTAAAGTAGGCCTTGTAGCTTTACAACCTATGCCGCCTGATGTGATAAATTCCTATGCCTGCAAATCGGTGCCCTAATCCCAGTTGCGAATATTTTAACCGCGCCCTGCCTAACAATGCTAAGGTTTGTCCCTGGTGTTCCACTCCGATTGGTAATGTAGTTTCCACTACACCACAACCACCTATTCAACAGCAACCCAGTCAACCACCAGCCAGTCAACAACCACCTATTCCGTATCAGCGGCCAGCAACAGAACAACCTAACTATCAGGTTCCCCAACAAGCCCCTATTGATTATTCAACAGTCTATCAGCCACGGGTTTCTTATCCACCAACACCGCCTGCTTATACTCCCCCGCCTCAAAGAGCGCCAGCCTTAAAGCTGATTCATAGCACTGGAAGAGAATTTCACCTGGTTGGAGAAGGTGGTTATATTGGTCGCCGCAGTCAGAGTCCAGGAATAGCGCCGCCAGAAATTGACTTGACTGGCATCCCCAGTGAGGGAATAGTCTCTCGTCGTCATGCGCGAATCGATTGGGACTGGTCGCAAAATTCATACATGATTGTTGATATGAGTACAAATGGTATTTTTTTAAACAACAATCCTCTAACTCCTGGTATGCAATATCGCCTACTTAACGGTGATTTACTGCGATTCGGTCAGGATAACCTAGTTAATTTCACTATATATGTTGTGTAGTAAAAGTATTTTTTGAGAATTGACCAATGACTAAATGAGCAATGTATTTCGGGAATTCCTGCAAAAGGTAGGTAGCGGAAACCATACATCTGAGAATTTAACTCGGATTGAAGCAGCCACCGCTACTAAAATGATGCTGCTGGGTGAAGCTACACCAGCCCAAATTGGAGCGTTTTTGATTGCTCATCGGATCAAGCGTCCCACGGGGGAAGAGTTAGCGGGAATGTTGGATGCATATTATGAATTGGGGCCAAAACTGCAACCAATAGCCTCTGGGCGACCAGCGATCGCTCTTGGCATCCCCTATGATGGGAGAACCCGCACAGCACCAATTAGTCCGGTAACAGCTTTACTACTCGCCGCAGTGGGACAACCAGTGGTAATGCATGGAGGCGATCGCCTACCAACAAAATACGGCTTACCTCTGATAGATATTTGGCAGGGTTTAGGAGTAAATTGGACTACCCTAACACTAGCAAAAACTCAGCAAGTGTTTGAGCAAACGGGAATCGGCTTTATTTATCTACCTCAGCATTTTCCCTTAACTAGAAGCATTTGGGAGTACCGCGATCAACTGGGCAAACGTCCGCCTTTGGCGACAATGGAGCTAATTTGGTGTCCTTATGCTGGGGATGCTCACGTAATTGCTGGGTTTGTCCATCCGCCGACAGAAGGGATGTTTCAGATAGCTCTGGGATTGCGGGGAATCACAAAATTTACATTTGTCAAAGGATTGGAAGGTAGTTGTGACTTACCGCGCGATCGCACTGCGATTATCAGCTTATCTTCATCTGTAGCATCCCAAGAGGTAGAAAGATTGCACCTCGTACCCCGTGATTACGGCTTTACTACCAAAAACGTAGCCTTGGGAACTACTGAAGAACTGGTGGGGGAGATTCAGGAGGTTTTAGCAGGTAAACCAGGTGAACTAATGCAAACAGCCTTGTGGAATGGCGGGTTTTATCTATGGCGCAGTGGTATTTGTCTAGATATGTCAGAGGGTTTAGCTAAAGCAGAAGAATTATTAACCAATGGTGTGGTAGCAGCTAAACTCCAAGAACTGAGCCAGGTAGTAAATTCAGTGTCATCAGCATTTCTGCCAGTGTAATTAAAGACAGATTACGAATTACGTTAGCGATAGCGCAGCGTTAAGAGGAACGAGCGTAAGTAGGTAGACATAATTAAATATAAAATAAACTCCTAGTTTGTAGTGAGCGATTTATCGCTCAGAGCAAGGATTATCAGGACTAAAGTCCTTACTACAAACTTTAAATTTATTTATGCCTAGATACTTAATTACGAATTACGAACTTGTACTGAGCGTAGCCGAAGTATTACGAATTACAAATTATTTCGACTTCTCCAAAATAGATTTTTGTTGCAACCAATCCTGACCGACTTGGATACTGATATCTGAGCCAAGGTTGCCAGTACTTTCCACGCGCACTTCTCCAAATCCCAAAGTGTTGCGAATTGATTCGGCACTGTCACCATCTCCTTGTTGGGCGACAACGTGAGTTACATCTAAAGGCTCACCCCATGCCTTGGCTATATAGACGTTGCGATATCCAGATTTTTCCAAGGCTCTAATTAATGGTTGGAGGTTAGAGCGATCGCCACCTGTACTATCTTGAATTGCTATCCGCAAAGAGTGTGGGTTAGTCGTAGTTGCTAGCTGTTCCTGTTCTGAGTCCAAACCAAAGTGTTGAGCCATCAGTTTAGCAATACCATCTTTGTTGGGCAACCAATAGCTAGCATCAAACTCGCCTTTCTCGCTAAAGCGACCTGGCAGCATTAACATTTGCATATTAGAGCGATTTGTCCGCACCCCAAAACCCATGAGTGCTACTAACTCTTCAACCGTCAAATTGGTATCGATGTGGTCTTTCACTACATCAAGAACTTTAGGTAATTGAGCAACAGTTCCTGGGTTGAGTGTTTGATCCATCAAAGCGCGAATCACCATTTGCTGGCGCTGAATCCGACCAATATCACCGAGTTCGTCATGGCGAAAACGCAGCAATTGTAGTGCCTGATCGCCATTTAGATGCTGCTTACCAGCCTTCAAATTGATGTACAAATGCTGAGAATCATCTTGGTATTTCATATTTTTGGGGACATAAACACTCACGCCACCCAAAGCATCAATCAGCTTGGCAACTCCCAAAACGTTAATTCGGATATAGCGATCAATTCCCGCGCCGCCTAAGAGATTACTGACGGTTCTGGCAGTCAAAGCTGGTCCACCATCAACGTTGGCAGCATTAATTTTTTTCACCCCATACCCCTCTATTTCTGTGCGGGTATCTCTGGGAATAGACAGCATGATTATTTTTTTAGTCTCTGGATCAAATTTGAGCAAGAGCATCACATCCGAAAGACCATCAAAGGAGTTTACCTGGGGCTGGTATTTGAGGTTTTTAGTTTCTGGGGGAGGGTTTTGGATATCTGGGGGAAGTACACTCATCCCCATTACCAAGAGATTTACCGGGCGAGTTAATTCTGAAAATCGCAGCACACCTCCAGAAATGCGATCGCCATCAAAGGCCGCCTCATCCTTTGGACTTAGCTGGGCTTGTTGCAAAGGCGTGCTGGTTAAAGACACTGCCAAAAGCGCCCCTGCTGTTGCTGACACCATCGCAATCCCACTCATACCTACCCAAAACCACAGCCAACGTCCTGATTTCGAGTTCTGGGAAATTTGTTGTTTACTGGACTTTGAGGCTTTTCCCGACTGGTTTTCTTCCGCCGAACTTCTTTGAATGGTCACAGACTTCCTCACACTTACTCACTAATCAAATTCGGTAAATTTGCAGACTAAAAACATCCAAACAAATCAACCCATAATAGCTAACTCTTAATTATCAGTGCTAACTTTTTTAATGTAGTGTCAACCACAACATTTATAGCAGCATTTCTCTTTCTTTTGGGCCAACCTAGAGATGTTTTATTGAAGTATGGCAATAATAAACTGGATTTGACTAGATATATGGATAAATCAACTGTAAATTTTTAGGAAATAAGTAAAAGTACTGACAAATCATCACCTGAAAAAATTAAGATAAATACTTGCCAAGTACTCGTTCTGCTAAAGTACTAAACCCTGTTAAACGCCCAGATTTGCCCTGCGTCAGGCGCAAAATCAACCAAACACTGACTAAAAAGTAACCTGATGTGAGAAAGCTATTCAGGATAAATAGACGTAGCGGAAAATAATCTGAAGTTGCTGCTCCGGTAGTTAATAATAAATAACCCAACAGCCAAGTAAGTGCCAAAGTTATAGACAGACGACTAATAGCAAGTTGTTCCCGACTACCCTGGCCCCGATAGAGAGTCCACAAGGATGGAAAAAAGCCGATAATCGGAACTAAATGTAAAAGATACTGGGTACTGGGGACTGGGGATTGGGGGTTGGGAGGAGACAAAGGAGAGACTTCTTCAATAATTCTTCCTTGTCCCCCTTCTCCCTCTTCTCCCCCCACTCCCCACTTCCCACTCTCTTTCGATTCAAAATTATCCATTGGGGTTAGTCCAACTCCTAAACTAGAAGGATGAATAAGACTCATATAGTTAGAGATAATAAGCTGTAAAGAAAGATTTAACTTAGTTCTATCCCGCAATCAGCTCAAAATGCAGACACGCAAGCTACTCGACTGGTGGCAAACATTCACTCCAATAGCGCGAATCGGGGCGATCGCGCTATTCGCTCCGTTGCTAGTTATCAATGGTTGGGCAATTTCGGTATTTTTTAATTATTTCCATTCTCTCATAGTCATTTTAGTCGGAGCCTCAGTATTAGCATTTCTGCTCAACTACCCCGTAAGTTGGATGGAGCATCATGGCGCGAGGCGAGAGCAAGTCGCTATTTTAGTATTTCTCTTGGCTTTATCGATTTTATTGGCGTTGGGTGTGACACTTTTTCCCCTGGCCCTTACCCAAGCTCAACAACTGGTGGCTCGTTTGCCAGAGTTAATCGACTCTGGACGCTCTCAGTTAATGATCTTAAACGAAAAAGCTGAGATTTTTGGCTTACCGATTAACCTTGATGCTCTGGTAGTACAAATCAACGATCGCGTCAAGGGACAATTGCAAGCGATCGCTGGACAAGTTTTAAATCTGGCTGTCCTCACAGTCACTAGTCTGCTAGATATTCTCTTGACGATAGTTTTGACTTTCTATCTTTTACAGCATGGGGCTGAACTCTGGCAAAGTTTAGTGGAATGGCTACCCGCTAAATTCCGCGATCCTTTCTCCAAAACAGTCCGCCTCAGCTTCCAAAATTTCTTCATCACCCAGTTGATTTTATCTACTTGTATGGCTTCAGCCCTGATTCCTACCTTTTTGTGGCTGAAAGTACCATTTGGCCTGCTATTCGGACTAACCATTGGGCTGATGGCTCTCGTCCCCTTTGGTGGTTCTGTAGGCATCGCTCTGACTACATTATTGGTAGCCTTGCAAGATTTCTCAATGGGTGTAAGAGTTTTGATCGCAGCAGTAATTGTCCAGCAAATTCTCGAAAACCTAATTGCCCCCCGAATTTTAGGCAGCTTTACTGGCTTAAATCCAGTTTGGATTTTAATTTCAGTCTTAACAGGGGCAAGAATTGGCGGACTATTGGGTGTAATTGTGGCAGTACCCACAGCTGTTGTAATTAAGACTGCTTTAAGCGCCTTGCGTCCTGGTAGCCAGATCAACGACAGCACCATTGGGGAGACAACTGCACCTGTTGCAGCAAACGAGTCTCCAAAAGCTGACGCTAAAAACACTTTGAGTATTTCTGAAGCGACATTACCCTAGAACTCAATTCAAAATGAAGAAATTTTTAATTTTTTACTGTGGATCAATGATCGAACCCATAAACAAAACACTTCCCGTCTGATTATCCCTGATGGCACTGAAGAAGGGACGATCAACAATCATTCGGAATGGTTCTGGTTCTTGTCTCAAAGATGTTGCTACTATTCCTACTGAAGTAGCCGCAGCTGCTTCGGTGCCTTCTTCGTTCACTTCCACAAAAGTTTTATGTTTAACTTCGCTAATGGCAAAATTTTTACCCATACCGGAAAAATTAGCTTTGTTGCTGAAAGCCTCTTCCATGCCTAAACTTTTTAAAGCATCATTGAGTGTAACTTCATAGTCTGTTTTGAAACGGGGTAGGCGAATAAACCCTTTTTGTTTGCTGAATTGAGTCATCCATCTTTCCCAGTTTTCAACATTCAAATTTTGATAGAAGGCTTTGAGGTTAGAGTTTTGTTTGGGTAGGAATATATAAAAACTGAACTTACCATCTTTACCGTAAGCTAAACTAACTGCCTGAAATTGGTTGTTTTCGTAGTATCTATAGTCACCGCTCTGTGACATCATTGGCTGTTGTTTTCGCCTAGCAGATGTAATGTAGAAAGGGTATTGAGCGGTTTTATTTTTGTCAAATTCCTTACTCCAATTACCTTTAAAATATATGGCATTAATCAGAAACAACACTTGATTTGGTTGAATTGTGTCAACTATCTTATTGATTTTGCCGTTAGTATTTTCTTTGACCCAGTTATTGATAATACTAGGTGCTGCGGCATCTTGAAAGTTTAAATTGCTAACCTTGGCTTTATAGAAATACTGTGTTCTCTGAAGGAAGTCTGGCTGAAAGCTAAAATCTTGATTTGCCCAAAGAGAGTTAGCAATATTCAGTTGCACTTTCGCATCGGCATTGTCTACAAGGTGCTTTAATGTTGCCGCATAAGAAGAGTTGATTTCTAGTAGATTCAATCCCTGTAATTCTAGGGTTTTTGCCATTGCTTGTTGAGTCGTGCCGCTAGCGCCGTTGTAGGTCATAGCCAGAGCGATCGCCACACTCGAAGGTGAGATAAAAACATTCTTCTCACCCCGATCATTTTTCAGAACTTCTGAAAACAGTTTGAAACCAAATTTATTGCTAGACTCAACGATTTTTTTATCAGTCTTGAGTGTTTTTTTTTGCAATGGAGTTTCTGGTTGAGGTAAACTAGATTGGGCAAGGACACTTTTATTACTATCGACTTGAGAACACCCTAATACACTAAATAGAACAACACTTGCAGCCGCCAGAGCATAACGTCTGCCCAGACTCACACCATAACGTCTTTGCAGGAAATTTTCTTTTGCATCACTAAGTTTCTGCCGATTCATTCTGCTACCTCACTTGCCAAAGATTCCCGATCTGTGCTTAGAGTTGACGCAGATACTGTGTCAATGATTAACTATTGCATTTGCTCCAATAAAATAATAAGACTGTTACAGAAACGGTAACAGCCAGTTAGTAGTTCAGAAGAACTAAAGACAACTTGTGATAGTTGCCAATTCCTGATTTAGGCAGCTATACAGACGATTTATGAAAAGTTTTGATTTCTAGGAATTTTCCTATTTATATATAAAAGTATTGTAAGCTACGTAGTCACAAAATAACCACTTCTGTTGGAGTTTGATAGATAAAATATAGCGATGTCTACGACGGGCTATGACGCTCTCTACGAGACGCTAAAAGCGTAGCTTGCTTCCCTGTAAGGGTACGCGGACTCGCTAACGCAACTCTTGGAGACGCTACGCGAACGCTATCGGTGTCGCTCGTTTGTATGGAATACACTCTGACCTCACTTCCATTACTCTCTCCTAAAATGAGAGAGACTTTGAATCTTACTCCCCTTCCCTTGAAGGGAAGGGGCTGGGGGTTAGGTCTGTATTGGACTTGACCGAGAAGTGCTATAAGGTTTCTCAGTTGCACTAAATATAGAACTTTTGTAGGGACTAACGGCTTACCCTATTTCAATTGATAGGTACACTCCACCAAGCTAAACTATAGGGTTGAGTCGCTTCATTGACCTTTTGACGAAACTGGACACGGATTTTGTAATTGCCAGTAGCAGCAACGGGGCAGAAAATATGTTCTACACTATCGATTTGGCTGATTGAAGAGCAAACAGCACCAGTATCTGAATTTTGTGCATCGGCTTTTACTAAGTATAGGTCGAGATTATTCAAACCGCGATCGCTAAAATTTTCGCCTACATCATATTGCTGGTTTTTATTTTTATCATTGAGTTCCACCAATCGATCCCAAGTCAGGGTGATCGCAACAAAACTTCCCGGCTTTAACGGTTTTGCTAATATATAGTCAACAGATGCTCCAACATCAACTGTGCGATAATCCCAACCAATAGCCGGAACCACAGATGATGAATGCCATTGACCAGCACTAAATTGCTGATAAGCGCGAAATACGTTCAAATGACCCGCTCCCATTTGGGCATCTAAGGGAATCTTTGGATCTTTATAAGCATCAGAATCTAGCCAGTTTTTATTTTGTTTATCAATTAACGTCCTAGTCATTCCCAACCGCAAGCCATCACCGCTATCTTGAATTTTGTCTGCGGAATTCAGCAATACTGCTTTCATCACTTGATGATGCCGAGCATCGATGCTCCAGTGGGGTTGTTTTGTCCGCATCTGTCGGTCAGCAAGTTCCTGCAACAGAGCAACAGTAGCCGTAACTTGAGGCGCTGCAAAACTTGTGCCTGTAACCTTGTTGAATTTGCCATCTGGATTGAGCAAAGGAATGTTATTTCCAGGAGCAACTAAACTAATAGCGCGTCGCCCACCAAGATCAAATTCCCTTCCAGCTAGCCTTCCACTCACTCCTTGATTAGCAGCAGCCAGATTAGCCACGTCTACTTTGTTAAAAACTCCCCCTCGGCTAGATGAAAAAGCAACGTTAACTCCGTTAAAATTATCTGTAGGAATAGGAATACCGCCCTTACCCTGGTTGCCTGCGATCGCATACAAAACATCATGGACGCGACTAGACCAATCAACACATAAAGTTAGTAAAGCATTGCCATCTAAAGCCGCATCTGGTCTAGGATCGCGGCTCAGAGGTTCACCAAAGCTAAAGTTAATTGCACGCACATCGCCACCATTTTGTAGCGCTATATGTTGTGCCGATAAGCACTCTTCTGGCTGACCCATGTTTTTAGTCGAACCCACCGCAGACGAATACAGCCGCGCTCCTGGAGCAACTCCCGGTAAGGCTTTGTTTTGACTCACCATCACACCAGCCACATTGTAGGCGTGGGGGTCAACACCGCTATTAGACCTAGCTGGCCCATTGCGTAAGAACACCGCCGCTAAAGATATGGCACGGTTTTTAGACACCGCCTTATCCCACCCAAACATTCCCGGTCGGCCAATTTCCACTTGACCAATAGCAATCTTACGACCGATTAAATTATAAGGAGCTTGGTGTAGCTTCAGGGCATCAATACCGTTAGTTCCTAGTGCAGATTCTAAAGCTGAAGCAATTACCGGCGCACTCAGACAAGAAGCGCTTAATCCCCAAATTATCCAGGTTAGTTTTTTAGTCATTAGTTAATTAGTCATTAGTCATTAGTCATTAGTCACTGGTTATTCTCCTTGTCCCCAGTCCCCAGTCCCCAGCGATGCACTGAGCTTGTCGAAGTGTCCCCAGTCCCCACTCCCCATTCCCAAAAAAGCCGGGATCAAAATTATGAGTCTTGCTCAATGTTTTGTTACAATGCATACAGACGAGGACGCTTAAAACCCACTAGCCATGACCCAAAACCTATCTCAAAAGCCCATTGTAATTTCTCCATCTATACTATCAGCCGATTTTAGTCGTCTGGGTGACGAAATTCGCGCCATAGACGCAGCTGGAGCGGATTGGATTCACGTTGATGTAATGGATGGTCGCTTTGTACCTAATATTACGATAGGCCCTCTGATTGTGGAGGCGATTCGTCCCGTTACAACCAAGCCACTTGATGTCCACTTGATGATTGTAGAGCCGGAAAAGTATGTAGAGGCATTTGCTAAAGCGGGTGCCGATATTATCTCCGTACACTGTGAGCATAATGCTTCCCCGCACCTGCACCGCACCTTGGGGCAAATTAAAGAGCTTGGTAAGAAAGCTGGAGTTGTGCTGAATCCTGGTAGCCCTCTAGAGCTAATTGAGTACGTTCTAGATTTGTGCGATTTAGTACTGATTATGAGCGTCAACCCTGGTTTTGGTGGTCAAAGCTTTATCCCTGGTGTGTTACCCAAAATCCGCAAGCTGCGCCAAATGTGTGATGAACGCGGTCTTGATCCTTGGATTGAAGTGGATGGGGGACTGAAAGCAAATAATACCTGGCAAGTTTTAGAAGCGGGAGCAAATGCGATCGTCGCCGGTTCAGCTGTGTTTAACACTAAGGATTATGCTGAAGCTATTACAGCAATTCGCAACAGCAAGCGTCCTACCCCAGAATTAGCCAAGGTTTAATTCATTTTTGGATTAACTATTCTCCACAAAAAGTAGGGTGGGCAATTTGCCTACCTTATTTTTATTTACACATAAAAAAACTGGAAGCTCTTCAAGTTTTGAACTTCCAGTAATTAATACAGCAGATTTCAGGTAAATGAAGTACATATATAAAACCTAAAACCTTGTAGAGACGTAGCAGTGCTACGTCTCTACCTGTATTCGATTAGAGCGCAATCTGCTGTATATAAATTGAAAATTTAGAAACTAGAGATAATCCCGGTTGGGAGGACTAGGATTACAATAGTGGAAAGAGAAGCATCTCAGCTACTAGTTCTACCAGCCATGACAAAGATTTCACCGTAACTTTTCTATTTCCGTTCCTGGGATTGATGTTAAGCGTTTGCAATATTTAACTAAAGCAACACCAATCACAGCACAAGAAGTTTTATAAGCATTACTTTTACCGTCTGCAGTTGGTAAAAGCTGTGTAAAATTTGGATTGGGGGAATCCACCTCCCCAAATTCTCTTTGCTCAGACTTCCTCAAAAATAGAACCACCAGTAGCAACGGTTGCATCATCCATCGGTCTTGGTGTAGGAGTTGTTTACTCCATGAAATACTGACTACTTTTGTAATCAGTTTGATTTATTTCATAGTCAGAACTAATCATTGATTTTATTTTTTAAACTTAGCTTGCTTGGCAATCACCTCTATTTGGGCTTAAGTTGTAGTTGTTATTAGTTTACCAATACTGTCAGTATATATTTGCCATTCTGGCAGATTTTTGCAAAAACTTATCAAATTAGTTACTGCTATAGAAAACCTGCCATGCTATTTTAAATTAGCAGAGCAGGTTCTCAGAGATTCAATCAACTGTAGTGCAGAAGCTCTTGATTCAAAATACGTTTTAATTGAATCCACAAGATTTCAAGGAAATATCTTGAGACTTTTCTGGCTTTAATGACGATTTGCTTGATTGATGTTCGTTAATTTGGTGTGCCAATCTCTGGTCTAAACTACTCCCACGGATTTCTGTTTTTTGCTTTCCAACTACTTCCAGATAAGCTCGGTCTTTAATTTTGCTTAAGCAGTTTGATGACATATTACTATCAGACCTGGAATCATTCAGCATTTTGAGATTTTCACTTTGCTGTTGTTTTGTCCTGTTGGCTTGAGAGTTTTCTTTGAGCAATCGATTGTAGGTGCGGTATGGAATGTAATGTAGAGGATTATAACCACCAAATCGCAGCATTAAAACACATGCCCAGGAATACTTTCCAGCCAGAATTGCTTCAACTACTTTGTCAAATTGTTGAGCCTTTACTGTGTTATCTAAGTTGCTACTAATACCAGCAATGTCTTGGTTCATCATAGTGTTTAGTTATCTTGGATGAAGTAAACTAGTTCAATTTCTGCGATTGTTGGTCTTTTAATTGATGACCTGATAATTCTTTCCACGAACTGACCTTTGATTAAAAGCAATCAAGTTTGTTAGCGGCTCAGTCCTCATTGTCAAGATTCACTCCGATGAATGGAGGAAACTTTGCTTATAGCTTGTTAGTAAGTAAAAGGTAAAAGTTTATCTTTTGTCTTGTCATATAACTGATAGGACAAAAGTCTTGGCGTGGATCTTGGTAGATACAGTTTTGTCTTTTTAAACTTTCTCAACTCCTAATTCAATAATTGCTATCTGTTCACGCGCTTGTATTTCTTACTACTGTTGAATTAGGCATTTTCCGGGAAGTTCGCATATTTTTTTGGGCTAGGATAGAAAATTTATTTATCTTTGAGTGTTAACAGTGCCATTCGTATTTATACTATTTTTTGTCTTTAATGTCATCTACTAAATTAGTAGATTTATAAGTGAAATTTACTGAAGCATTCCTATACTTACGTGCGGATTGTGCAACTTTTAGTTTTGTCCCCTCTTTACTAATTTATGAGGGGTCTTACCCCTCACCCGGCATCAATTTAAAACCTTTATTATTGTCTAGTCACTAGAAAATATTACCATTAACTATAATGTAAAACAACTTCTAAAAATAATAAAAAATAGAGAGCGAAAACGTTCACAGCCATAGTGTTGAACCTACTTTTTAGGTAAGTTAAATTAGATAATTATATTTATTAGCCTTGTATTTCTTGATTTGCCAGAAATACAGCTTCAGCGTATCTAAATTAAATCGCCGTCAACTGAGCGTGAATATTTCATGATTATCAGTCAGTAATCATAGATAGCCCAGTTATGAAATAAAATTACTGGTTAGCGGTGCTATTAATACAGCAATCCTAAATCATTCCTAGAAAATTAGATACCCGACTTCTCGAAGAAGTCGGGTATCTGGACATCGCACATTTTCACAACTCATTTAGGATTCCTATATATATAGTTTTAATGATCATCAACTAAGTAAAGTAAAACAACCATGAATGGATGCTTTGACTAAAAAATATCTGGCAGAGTACGGCACTAAACCCAATCAAATAGTAATTCTATAGCAGATATATAAAGTTGAAATTAAAAATGCAGTGTTAGCAAGTTTTCCGTAGGGTCTAAAAGTAGGTGATAAGCTGTGCAGCTAGTTTTAAACTCTGGACGCGAAAGCCACACTTTGCATAAGTCTGGATCAGAAATCAATACTGCGATATGCGATCGCCTTTAACTCTCCAAACAACTAGATAATGGATTACTTGCCAATAAGCTATCGATGGGTTATAATATGAGTCCAGCTTACTAAGACTGCCCTCACTGATAGCGCTTCATAATCCCGAAGTTTGGGCTGCTCCTGCTAAAACCTGGAAAGATGCACCTGTATCTGAAGTTAGGCAAATTGTAGAGGTTTAAGCATAAGCCCCAGTATTGGTTAATCATTGCCAAAGACGGAGCGCTGCAATCTGATGACCTTTGCTGTTGAATAAAGGAATAACCACGTCATAACCTAGCTTTTGATTGTGAACGTAATGTGGGAAATATTAGCAATATTTATAGCTAAAGCTAGTAATATTTGCATTTTTTGAAACAGTAGTCTTGAATTCTCAATCCTTCAACTCTTACCATTACTGAAATTTTCCTTCGCTTCCGGAAACAGTCGGAAAATAAAATCACAAATCTAGCCTCTGCTTTCTCAGATTAAGACGGGCTAAGTTTGGCAACGCCCATACTAGACGTTAAATATCACTGTTTGGTAAGGGTAGCTGTCATTGGTGTCAAATTAAGATAAAACCCCTTTAAAACCTCGTTTCCAGCCTCTGGCTGGAAATGAGATCATCTCTAAAAGCTTGTTCTAGGCTGACTTTCACCCTAAGTTGACACCAATGGGTAGCTGTATACCCCTACGTGTGTTGGATAAAAATGAGAACCGCTTTGATAGCCAATCAATTAATAACTAAGTAAATTCCCCAAATCGCCATTGGCCGTAGGTAAGTGCTAGCGCGAAAAGTACCAGTTGCGGTGATGGCTTCAGGTGTGCGAAATTGCAGACCATTGTCATAAATTTGCTGCACCACAGCTTGCGTTAACCTCAAGGCTTCATCCTTCATTCCCATCTGCACGAGAAAAGCCGCTAACCCAAAGTTTATCCCTGTCCAAACTTCTAGGGGATGAGTCGCTTTGGGGTTTTCTGGTGAACCGTCAGGACGAACACCATTAGCAGCACCAAACTTACTATTGCAGAATTTCAAAAAGCAGGCATCATAAACAGTTTTCAGGGCAGAAAGGGCGCGATCGCTCGGTACAATATCTGGTAAGTCCAGCAGACGAGCATAAAATTGTCCGCACAGTTGATCTGCCATTACCACATCGGAACCACTTTCACTATCAAGTTTGTAATATTGCCCATTCCAGAGTTTTTCTTGGTAAATAGGCAGAGATTGTTGTAACCAAGTTTCATAGATAAATTTTTGCGCCGCCAACTCTGCTGTGTTACCTGTGTGGTAAGTTAATAAGATATCGCTGATGGCGATCGCAGCCTCCAACGCCGCCATCCATAACCCACCACAATAGGCGCTTACACCCTGTAACCGCCAATCATCAAAGGTTTGATCGGGCGCACCAGAATTTTCAGGAATCCCATCGCCATCAAGGTCAAAGGTTTTCAGGTAGTCGAGGGTTTGAACGATCGCAGGCCAGCAATCTGCTAAGAATTCTACATCGTCAGCACCCGTGAGCAGAAAATCTCGGTATACTTGCAAGACAAAATCACTACCTAAATCTTTCCACAAATTGCAGTCTTGATAGCTGGTGTAGTTGGTTTTCTCCCAAACGTGTTCATTGGGTGCGCCTAAATCGTGCGGTGTTGCACCTACAACTTTGCGAACGGCAACCGGGCTTTCTGCCTTAATTGTCATATAATAGCCAATGATTCGGGGAGTATCATCACCTTGAGGAATCGCCCGTGCAAATGCCCGAATCACTGATTTTTCTAATTCTGGAAATAGCATCAGCAGGGCAAAAGAGCCATACAACCGCACATCTAGACTTTCATACCAACGGTAATCTAGGCATTCCAACACCGCAAACTGACCGATGGGATAAAGTTCTGATGCTGCACTCCAGAGAGTACCGCCACTGGTGAGATCATAAAGCTCATTAAATAGAGCCATTTTAAACCAGTTGGGTAAATCTTCGCGATCGAGAATCGGTTTTTGCCAAGTTTGAATTTGCGATCGCCAACTTTGGTATTCTTCTAAAGCAGTAGATGCGATCGCCCAAGCATTGTTACCACTTTTATCAAAAAAATCTGTATATCTGCGGTAATAGTTAACTCCGGTAGCAAATTCTGTGATGGGTAAATCCCAAGCGAGGACAAAGGGGATTTCGAGAGTTTCCCCTGGTTGGAGAGTGAAACGGATTGCGATGCCTGCGGCCGGCGTAGCCATCGCAGCCCCTAATTGTTCACCTTCTGCTACTGGATTTGCATCTATATAATTAGGTAAAGAACCATCTTTAGCAAAGCTTTGCCACACCTCATCACCCGTTCCTTCAGGATTCCATCGACTGTGGTGAAATACTTCCACTTGAGGATGCTTCAGCGTGGCAATACACCAAGTTCCGTCACCTTCTTGCAAAGGTTCATCACTACTAACTCGACCGAAAACACAGCCAAACTGTTGTGTATTTTCAACTATCTGGTTATAGTTTCCTTGACTTTCGCCCCAGCGCGGTTGGTATTCATAAACCGGACTACCATCATCGCGCACCCGCACTTCGGGAGATTTGAGAGCGTTTGTAAACCAGCCCACCATATTTTGCCAAGTCAGCATAATGCCCAGCGTAATCGGTGCATCTGTGGGGTTGTGAGCATTCCAGAGGAATATTGCCACAGGGTAGCTAGTTTCTTGATAATTCCCTGCCCAGACTGGGGAAAACTGCTCACAAGTCAACTGTGCTTGAAAGACATTTTCATATACAAACCAGCTACGTGGGTATAGCGCGTGATAAGTCCCTGTTCCCTCTGTACTGGGAGTTGTTGGATACCATTGCCAAGCTTTGAGAGTGCCATCATCGGGTGGTTGGGTAGACAAAGCGTAGGCTTGGGAAGATGTGCTATTGGATTCAAACACACTGAATTGACAAGCGGGAACGTTTTTGAAGGTATGTTCACCGCCATCGATGTGCCACAGGTTAAAGTCTCCCCGTGAAGAACGACCGATGCAACCTGCACCAAAGCCACCCAAAGGCATGCCATGCCAAGGACCATCATCGATATTACTTGGGTAGCGGACAGTATAAGGTTTGTCCCAGCCTAAGCCGATGGGACGGCTCCAACTGCAAGAGGGAATTTTCGGAGAGAGTTGATTTGTCATCGCTTAATGTTACATTGTGCAGTTACGTCAATGAAGACTAGCGCGATGTGTGATTTTTCTCAAGTAAAACGCGGTACTGGCGTAACAATTAACTTTGTACTGGACGGAAGCTATTGAGATAGCATTAAATTGAGTGCAATTGTAATGCATGATCAACCCTATGCTAAATATTAGTCGAGACATCCATTCACTCTCTAGCTTTAAACGCAATACGTTGGAATTCCTACAGCAGATGAAGCAGACAGGAAAACCCGTAGTGCTGACAGTTAATGGCAAAGCCGAACTTGTGGTTCAGGATGCAGAGTCTTACCAAAAACTGCTGGATGCATTGGAAAGATTGGAAGCAATCGCCGGAATTAAGCAGGGACTTGAAGATGTAGAGGCTGGTAGAACCAATACTCTTAGGGAGTTTGAGCAAGAAATGCAGCAAAAGTATGGCATTTCAAGTTAGGGTGACTCAGACTGCAAAAGCTGAAATAGATACTGCTTACTCTTGGTTGAGAGAGCGTAACCCAATTTATGCAGATAAATGGTTTCGGGAGTTGATGGATACTATTGCGACTCTGCAAGAAAAGCCTCTACGTTGCGCTCTAGCTACAGAAAATGATGCACTTATTGAAGAAATCCGTCAACTTATTTACGGTAAGTCAAGAAATAAGTACCGAATTTTGTTTGCTATTCGGGAAGATACTGTTTTTGTGCTTCATGTACGTCATAGCTCGCAAGCTCCACTGATAGGCGAGGAAGTTGACGAGGAAGAAGAATTTTGATTGTTAAAAGTGTGGCGTAAAGAAGCGGCTTGTCGTAGACATCGCTCATCCTTTGAACTGGGAATTTTTATTTGTGTCATTGAAATTCAAATTGTATATGTGGGCACTCTAAAGTTAATCAACATACTGGAGACTAATTTCTATGTCCACAGCCCCAATTAGTGCAACACTAGCGCAATCAGAGAGAGATGCTGTGTTGCAAGCGATCGCTACAATAAAAGAAAAACTACCATTTTTGATTGATTTAAGTAACGAGGAGCGGAAAGCTTTACCCAAGATGGGAGATAAAAGCCGCGCCTTTGTAAGCAAAGCATTAGAGGTGGCGACACAGAACCCAGAGTTTTTACCGCGATCGTTTGACCTCGATGAGATGCGGAAAGACGTAAAATTATTTGAAGCTTTGTATCCAGTATTGCTGTCTTTGACACAATTACAAGAGTTGGTGGATGATACTTCGCTAGCTGTGGGTAGTGAAGCTTATGCAGCCGCGTTGCAGGTGTATAACTATGCCAAAGCTAGTGGACAAGGCGCTGGTTTAGATACAGTAGTTGAAGAAATGGGGCAAAGGTTCGCCCGTAAATCTCGGAAAGTCAAGCCTCAAGCAGCAGCGTTGTAGAAAATAGCTCGGCGATCGCACTTCTAAGGTGCAATGTTGAGGTTCAGAACTCGGATGTTGGAGTAAATTGCTCGACGTTCCGAGTTCTGAACTCGGAATTTCGAGATCAGAACTCGGAACTTCATGCTTACAACAGCAACATCCGAGATCCAAAGGTGAATGATGGTGAATAAAAGGCGATCGCTCGTCCTTTGAACAGCAACATCCGAGATCCAAAGGTAAATGATGGTGAATAAAAGGCGAATTTTTTCCTTAATATTCTCTCTTGATAAACCTAAAAAATCAAGCCACCACAAATATCTGACGTAGGGGCACGGCATTGCCGTGCCCTCATAGAAATGTTCACCACCGCCAAGAATTTATTTGTAATTTATTATAGAGGAATTAGCATTATTTAAATGTAATAGGTGCTGGATGGAAAAATATTATTTATCGTTGAGATGCGAAATTTCTTGGAGGGCAAGGCATTGCCTTGCCCCTACGTTATTTTTATGGGGTGAACGTAAAAATCAACATTAAAATAAATAAAAAATTATCATAAATAAATATAGGAAATTATGCCTTATAATCCACAAAAACATCATCGGCATTCTATCCGCTTAAAAGGACACGATTACACCCAACATGGTGCATATTTCATCACCATCTGCACTAGAGGACGGCAATGTTTATTTGTTAATGTGGTTAATGGCAAAATGCAATTAAATTTTTTAGGTAATATTGCCTTAAATTGCTGGCAAACAATACCCGCTCATTTTTCTCACATTGAATTAGATACCTTTGTGATTATGCCTAACCATATACACGGCATCTTAATCATCACCGACAACCCTGTAGGGGCAAGGCATTGCCTTGCCCTTAATCAACATCCCGAACGCAACACAGAAAAATTCGGTAAACCTGTACGCGGTTCTATATCTAGAGTTATTGGTAGTTATAAAAGCGTTGTCAGCAAACGCATTAATATAATTTGGCAGACTAAAGGACAATCAATCTGGCAACGCAATTTTTATGAACACATTGGCAGAGAAGAAAAATCTATAGATAACATCCGAGAATATATTGTCAATAATCCCCAGCGTTGGGCAGACGATCCAGAAAACACAACATCTAATTCTGACGCTCTAAATTACATTTTCGATATCCCTTTTTAATCAAAAATCATGTGCTTGGTTATAAATATCAATTCGCACTGAGACGCAACACATTGTAGGGGCACGGCATTGCCGTGCCCTCATAATCAATATGTAGAATGCGTCAAATTATGGTTTTTTCTGCGCCAAGTTATACTTAACCTCAATCTCAAAGTTACTCTCAGCCGAACCCTCAGTTAAAAAGGGAATGCCGGTTTTACCACCCAGCTTGATGCCAAATTTAACTGTTATCTCCTCAGCGTCAGGTAAATTCTTAAATGCCCCAACTGCTAACTTGGCATAATCACGAATTTTGTTTTGAAATTCTCTGATATTAACCGTAGGTAAACCATCACGGTATCCCGGTTCCTCTTCTTCTGGAACGTCTGCGGCTGTGTTTGATTCCACATAGATTTCGTACTCTTGATCATCTTCTTTGACAATCAGGCGTTGCACTTGTGACATTAGTAGCCTCAGTTAATGTTTGAGTTGTTACTCTTGTAATATTACGTAAAAACAGATACCTGATTAGACGCTATGCCTCGATATGCCCTGGTGATTGGCATTGCTAAGTATGATAATTTTACAAACCTACCAAAAGCTGTCAACGATGCAGAAAAAATAGCAGAGCTGCTGCGTGAACATGGTAGGTTTGATGTTCAGCCGTTACCAGGTAAGCTAATCGAGAGTGAAAATCGCTGGCAAGTGACACCGGATAAAAAGTTAACTGGTAAAGAACTCGGTCAAACACTGAGAACATTTCTGTTGGAGAAAGCGAAAGGTAGCGAGGCACTGATTTATTTTGCCGGACATGGCTTTGAAGCACTCAGCCTCACAGGTGAACCGGAAGGGTTTTTGGCAACTTCGGATTGTCATAAAGTTGATGGACAGAATGCGATCGCCTTTGATGATCTCAACACTTTAATTGCTAAATCTCAACTCAGCAGCTTAGTAGTATTGCTGGATTGCTGCTATGCGGGGTCTTTTCTAGAGAAGAGTTTTATCAAATCTGGTTTCTCCGTTTTCAACAGCAAACAAGACTACAGCTTAATTACAGCCTCTCGTGCCTTTGAAAGGGCGCGTGAAGATACCGAAGGTGGAATTTTCACCAAAGCAATTCTTAAAGGACTTGCTGAGGATAAAGCTGATGAAGCTACCGGAGAAATTAATGTCAATGACTTGATCAGCTTCATTTCACGAGAACTCAAACAGAGTGGACAAGAACCTATTTACATGGGCGGTGGTAGGTCAATTCCTTTGGTTTGGTATCCACCCAAGAATTTAGTAGTTATTACAAAAGTACTTGACGAATGTCCCTATCGGGGCTTAGAAGCTTTTGACAAGCAACACGCAAAATTCTTTTTTGGTCGTAAAAAAGTAGTTAACGATATTCAACAGAAACTCGACTTGGCTAATTTTGTCCCGATCATTGGCGCATCGGGGAGTGGCAAATCTTCAGTAGTGCGGGCGGGTTTGATTCCACAATTAGATGATAGTGAGTGGCAAGTCTTAGAACCAATTAAACCAGGATTTGAACCTTTAATTAAGTTACGTGGAGCTTTTCAACAATTTTTTCCAGGGGCTAGAAAAGAGAAGCAACTGAAGGATTTAATTGACAATGAGCAGAATGGGTTATCTGCAATTCTCGAAAATCTCCCTAGTTCAGTAAAACTTTTATTGGTAGTGGATCAGTTTGAGGAAGTATTTACTGGCGGTGCTAGTCAGCAAGAAAAGCAGAGATTTATTGACTTACTGACTCAGGTAGTAGAGATTACCGATTCGCGGTTAGCAGTTGTGATTACCATGCGAGCGGATTTTCTCGAACTCTGTTTGCAATATCCCTCCCTGACTCAGTTAATTCAAACCCAGGCTGTTTATATGCCACCTTTAACCGGAGTTGATTTAAAGGACACGATCGCCGAACCAGCCAAACTTCAAGGTCATACTGTTGAAGAACGGCTAATACTGAAGATTTTTGAAGATGTGAAACAAGAACCAGGGTTTTTGCCTCTGTTGGAGTTTGCTTTAACTAAACTCTGGGAGAAACGCGACCAAGAAAAACATCAACTTACCCTAGAACAATATGAAAAATTAGAGGGATTAGCTGGGGCGTTGAATCTCCATGCCCAAAAGGTTTATAACTACCAAGATTTTGAAGAGGAATCGCCTACTCAACAACGCACTCAGCAGGAGGAAGAATGGATTAGGCTGATTTTTTTACGCTTATTGCGGACTGGAGAAGCAGAAAAAGACACCAGACAGCGCCAAGCAAAAGCGACAATATTAAATATTGCAGGTAATGACCCCAATCAACAGCAACAACTGAGTGAATTAATAGATGGGGAAGCGGGATTAGTTAAAGGACGCTTGTTGGTTACAGGGAAAGATGAAAAGGGAGAAGCTTGGATTGATTTAGCCCATGAAGCTTTAATGGAAGCTTGGGAGCAGTTTGCTGAATGGCGGAAGGAAAACCGACCATTGCGACGACTGATTAACTTAGTTGAAGATGCTTTTCAGGAATGGATAAAAAATCCGCAAGATGAAAATTTAATGATGGGGCGATTACTGTATCAAGTGCGGAAACAATGGCAAGAACTAAAACTAAATATATCTCCCACTGTGGTAATTTTCTGCCAAGAAAGCATCGACGCAGAGCGAACCCATAATCAGATGCTACGTTCTGAGGCAGAAAAAGCCAGTCGTATGAAAGATCAGTTCTTAGGTGTTCTCTCCCATGAGTTAAAAACTCCAATCAATGCCATCCTGGGCTGGTCAAAATTGCTACAATCTCGCAATTTTAGCGAAACTCAGACAACAAAAGCCCTGGAAACTATTGAACGCAATGCTAAACTTCAAGCGCAACTAATAGAAGACCTGATGGATATATCAAGAATCACAAGAGGACAGATGCTTCTCAATGTCGGTACTTGCGATCTGGTATCTATTATTGAGGCTGCAATAGATACTGTACGCCTAGCTGCTGAGGCAAAGAACATTCAAATCCAGGTTATGCTTGACCCAAATCCGGATGCAGTGTTGGGCGATTCAGCACGTTTGCAGCAGGTAATTTGGAATTTACTATCTAATGCTATTAAATTTACTTCCCAGGGTGGGCGTGTTCAAATTAGCTTACAGAATATTGATTCCCATGTTGCAATTACCGTGAAGGACACAGGTATGGGTATCAGACCTGATTTTCTACCCTACATCTTCGAGCAATTTCGTCCAGAATACAGTTCCAATCCAAGGAGGTATGGTGGCCTGGGATTGGGGTTAGCAATCGTGCGCCAATTGGTACAATTGCACGGTGGTAGTGTTTCTGGTGAAAGTCTAGGAGAAGGACAGGGGGCGACATTTATTGTTAATCTGCCGATTAAAGCAGTTAATGTAGGTGAGTAAAGGGGTGATGTCTATGCAGTTGCCTTTAGCCAGTATGGGCAGAAAATTGTCAGTGGCGGTGGTGACACCACGGTGCGGTTGTGGCGCGGTGGTTGGCGTGCATGGTTGCAAGTCTGTTGCAACAGGTTGCGTTACCATCCCATCTTCACCAATCCGCAAACTGAGGAAGCAAAAGCCGCCTGCGAAGTCTGCCGTAAATATGTTTGGAGTAAAGAACATGGGTAGGGGCACGGCAATGCCGTGCCCTTACAATGGTCTGTACTTATTATCTCCACCATTTAGGCTCAGAACTCCAGTTTTCACCTTCAGAACTCGGAACTCCGACCTTTGAACTCAAAACTTCGACCTCCGAACTCGGAACTTCAACCTCCGCACTCGAAACTTCGAGCTCTGAACTCGAAACTTCGACCTCTGAACTCGGAATTTAGACCTTTGAACTCGGAACTTCGACCTCTGAACTGCAACAACCGAGATCCAAAGGTAAATGCTGGTAATTCAAAGGCGAATATTTTCCTTATTATTCCATCTTTACAAACCTGCAAACTAAAGCTACCACAAATATCTTGCGTAGGGGCACAACAATGTTGTGCCCTGATAGAACTGTTCACCCCAGCCAAGAATTTATTTGTAATTTCCCGTAAAGGAATTAGTATTATTCAAATTTAATATGCATCGTGCAAAACAATATTGTTTATCGTTGAGATGCCAAATGGGTTCGAGGGCACGGCATTGCCGTGCCCCTACGTTGTGTATATGGGTGCAAATAAAAATCATCGATTAAAATAAACACATATTGCTAATAACTAAATATAAAAATTCATGGCTTATGATCCACAAATACATCATCGCCATTCTATTCGCTTGAAAGGGTACGATTACACCCAACCTGGCGCATATTTCATCACCATTTGCACCAAAGCGCGGCAATGTTTATTTGGTAATGTGGTTAAGAGCGAAATGCAGTTAAATTGTTTGGGTCATATTGCCTTCAACTACTGGCAAACAATACCCGATCATTTTCCCCATATTGAATTAGATACCTTTGTAGTCATGCCTAACCATCTACATGGCATCCTAATCATGACTGACAAACACGCTGGGGAACAACAATTTTGTGCCTTCAATCAACATCTTGATTGCAACAGATAAAAATTCGTTAAACCTGTACATGGTTCAATTTCTACAGTTATTCGTAGCTATAAAGGTGTTGTCACCAAACGCATTAATATAATTTGGCAGACCAAAGGACAATCAATCTGGCAACGCAATTTTTATGAACACATTGGAAGAGAGCAAAAATCTATAGATAATATCCGAGAATATATTTTAAATAATCCTCAGCGTTGGGCAGATGATCCAGAAAACCCGCAACATACAGCGCTTCCCGCTATTATGCAATACAGTTTTCTCCTTGCCCCTCTTTTAGCATAGCTTTCAGCTTTGAGGATGTACCTCATAGCTGCCGTAAGTGCTGTAATTTTGACGATGGAGATTTCTTGTTTGACATCCCTTTTTGATTTCAAACCCTGTGTTATGTCATAAATATCAATTCGCGTTGGGATGCAACACATGATAAGGGCACGGCATTGCCGTGCCCCTACAATGACTCAGATGTTCTAAATTGGAACTACGTTGTAAGCACTCAATGATGGCACAAATCACATTTAAGGTTGAAGCATTTTGGGATTCAGACGCAGAAGTTTGGGTATAGCGGTTCTCGTTTACGTGAGGTACACCCGTAGGGGCACGGCACTGCCGTGCCCTTACACCTTGCTGCTCATCCTCAACAAAATTGTCCCTCCATCATGAAATCTGGTGCAGTCCAATCACGGTTCGTCGGTTTGTTGTAGACGGAACCATCAAGTCACGCCATACCGGCAAAGGAGTTTAGCCAACTCCTACTAGTTCAGTAATAAATGGTATCTCGGTTTAATTGTGGGAATAGCGATCGCTTTTTTCCAACTATCGAAAGCGAAACCAGACCCTTGGGTAATTAAGTTTTGATCATGATAACTGTACAATTACTTTTTCGAGAAATATTCTCGGCAATATTTCCTTGAATCACTTGTTGCAGGAGACTTTCACGGCTAGCTCCCAGCACAATCACATCACTATTATCAAGTTCTGCACACTTAAGAATAGCCTCAGAAACAGAATTGGCACGAACTGGAGTAGCGATCACTTTACCACTAACTCGGCGTTGGAGAAAGTGGACAGATTTATCTAGCAATGTTGTGTCAGTAATGGAGTTATTCGGCTGGAAAACCTGACATAGCTTGATTTGGGGTGATGTACTTAAAGAAGCCAGAGCAGGTAATAACTGAATTGCTTGGCTGGAGTTAGGGCCGCCTGCCATTGGCAACAACCAACGATCAAAAGCTCTTTTATCATCTAATTTAGCCAAGATAACATCACAACCTGCCTGTCGAATTACGGTATCCACCACTCGGCTGAAAACTCTACCAGGAGTTAAGGTAGTGCCTTTCCAACCCATCAGTACCAAGTCAATATGCCGCTCTTTCACAGTCTCCAAAATTGTCCCAGCAACATTATGGGCAACTCGGATCTGGGTGTGAACTGGAATCCGCGAATTCTCTCCTAACACTATTGCCCGTTGCAAAAGTTGCAGACTTTTGCTGATTTGCACTGGTGTTTCCGATGGGATGCGGCTAGAGGGAATAATAATCACTTGTAGGCATTCTATTTCGTAATTGCGATCTTTGGCGATCGCAAATGCCATTTTGAGTAAAGTCTCGGCTGTCTCTGGATGTGAAAGTGGTATGAGTAACCGTCCTTTGCCTGTAGCCGGAGCGCGAGTTTGGTAAATCACATAAGAAGGTTCTGATTTCGGTTCCACCTGTTGGGTATTGCCACTCAGTCTCTCTGCTTCTACGCGGATAATATCACTGCGGGTAATAATTCCGATTAACTTGCGACCTTCTGTAACAGGTAAGCAGCTCAGGTTATAACGATTGAGGATGTGCAGTACATAAGCCAGTGTAGCCGTAATACCTACTGTTACTGGCTCTGGCGTCATAATCTCACTGATACTCGTATCTCCACCTAACTGTTGCGAAGCAATATTAACTAAATCTTTCTGAGTCACAATGCCAACAACTTTACCATTTTCTAAAACTGGGAAGTTGCGATGGTGAGAGTCAGAAAATGCCTGTACAGCTTCATCAGTACTCATTTGACTGGAGAGAGTTTCGACACGTCGTTGCATGACATCTGCCGCACTCAGTTGTGCTAGAATGCCTTCTGTACTTGGCTCTTTGGTGATGTGAATCCCTTTCCACTCTAGTAAAAGGTCGTAGAGCGATCGATGGTCAATTTTTTCCGCTACTAAATACGCAACCACAGACGCAATCATTAGCGGTAGCACCAGATTAAAATCTGTTGTCATCTCAAACACAATGATCACTGCTGTAATTGGGACCTTAGAGACGGCGCTAAAAAAGGCAGCCATGCCCACATGAGCATAAGTTGTTGCAGCACTCATTCCCAGCAAGCTATGTTCGGTAGCGCCTACTAAGTAGCCAAGGGCAGCTCCTAAGCCCAGAGTGGGAACTAGTAAACCTCCTGGCGCTCCAGAGCCGTAGGTTAAAATAATTAGGGCAAACTGAACCAAAAAAGCGATCGCTGCAAATGACCAGTCAGCACTGCCTACAAGTAAAATGTCTCTCAGCCCAGCATGATCGCGAAAGGCAACAGGTAATAAAGCGATCGCCAAACCACTGATTAACCCAACAATTCCAATTCGCCAGGGTAAACTCAAGCTTACCAAACGACGGTTAAATGCCAGACTCGCAAGCACACTTTTATTGAACAGAATGCCTAGAAGTCCTGCCAGCAGTCCCAAAATTAAGTAGAAAGGGATTTCTTGAGCAAAGAAAGTTGTATGTGAAAATGCTAAAGTCTGGTTTAGATCCAGGCTGTGACTACCATAGAGCCGGGAGATCACTGAAGCGATGAAGGAAGCCAAAATCGCAGTGCCAAGGGTGATACCTGACACATCTTGCAGTAATTCTTCAACTACAAAAAGGACACCGGCAATAGGTGCATTAAAAGCCGCAGCTAACCCAGCCCCGGCTCCGGCGGCGATCAGTTGGCGACGATGCTCTGGTGAAGTCGGTACCCAGTTACTAAGTTGATTTGCCAAAGCTGCACCAATTTGGACAGTTGGTCCTTCCCGTCCCAAAGGCATTCCCGAACCCAGCACTAGCGTAGCGCTGATCAACTTGACCAAAGCAATCCGCAGATTTAAGGGCATCGGCACGCGAGCCAATACCGCTTTCACTTCCGACATCCCACTACCTGATGCTTCTGGTGCAAAGCGTTCTACTAGCCAACCAGCTAAGATTCCTCCTACTAACCCAATACCTGGTAGCACCAAGTATGCAGGCCAAAGGTAAGAAACACGCACTCGCCATGCACCAGCCCAATCCACCGCCTGTCCTAACAGAACTGCCGCTAGCCCAGAAACTAGACCAATCAGGCAAGCTTCCACGAAAGCCAAGCGTCTGGGTCGAAGCATCTGACGGGAAAGCCTCAACCACAGAATTTTACCCCTGGCTAACATATTTTTAGCAATCACTTGTCATCAATGAAGGTATATAAATGTCTGAAATGTCTTACCGTTCACCCTATCCATAGCGTTTCACAAAAAGATGAAATCAGCATAAAATTTTCCTATGCCTAAAGATAGATATATACAGTATGTATCGATCGCTGACAAGCTTTTTCGGGTAACCGGCTTAGTCTTGCAGAGTCAGCATGAGTGTAAAGGTACTGCCAGCTGACTTTGTACTTGAATACTACCTTGATTCTGGCGATCGCACTTGCAAGTCCTAATCCTAATTCATACTCACCAGCTTGTTTGGTCATCTTAATCAGTGTGCTTTTACCCATTAATTGACCAAAATATCAACCGTAACCTGAGCAAAAGTTAACGTAAATACAAAGCGAAGGATTTTAGAGATCCTTCGCTACATACTATATCTAAGAATATAAGAACTGTTTTAGACAAAGTTTGATTAAATCACCTAAACTAAACTTTTGTTTAGGCAGATTTCTTGGCGTTTTGCAATTTTTTATTCTGACGTTTGTACATAAATAACCCAGCTAAAGCTAGCATACCAAAAGTAAGACTTGGTTCAGGCACAGTTTCAACACGAAATGTATGGTTGTCACTTTCAAAGCCGCCACCATCTGTCTGAGAAATTACAATTTTATTAAAGGTATCATTCGTACCCTCTGAGAAAAACTGAAAGAAGCCATTCTTTTGCTCACCATGTTGGAAAGCTTCAACAGTAGCCATTGAGTTTAATACATTATATGTTAACTCTTTGACTAAAGTGGTTCCGTTGAAAAATTGCAAAGTATTGCCTACGCTGAGAGCGCCTGCGTCAAAACCGAAATAAGTAAAAGTATTATTGCCCTGAGCTTGAATAGTGACATTACTATTAGAGAAAACTGCTAAGTAATCACTTTTATTGATTTCTGCGCTAGCTCCAGAAGGTGCCCAAACATCTGAGTAAATACCAGTTTGACCAGAATAAGCTGTTGTGGAATAGCTACCTTGAGAAAAAGAATATTTTACTAGTTGATTGCCTGGTGTTCCCCCATTATTAAAGTCAAAGGTTGTATAACCATTGATATTAACATTATCAGAAAAAACACCTTCATTTACATCTGTAGCTTGGCGGTAAGATCCAGGCTCGTATGTAAATGAGAAAGCATCTGCTGAAGCACCATAACTAACAGAAGCAATTGTAGAGAGAGCAGCGATTAAGGCAATTTTCTTGAAAAACATAATTCTTGTAGTAGTTGCAGTTTTTTCTTCCTTCTTCAGTAAGTATGTGATTCATTTACTACTAAATGACATGGTAAAATCACTAGATTTATGCTTAATGCTCAAAAAAGTAGGTTGAGTAGCTTTTTAAAAAGGTTTCAGGTTAAACAAGTCACTTATACTGACAGAAAAATGAAGATAATGTCTATGCTTTACAACCAATTATGAAATTTTCGTGAGAAGAGATACTTTACATAAAGAAACTGTATTTTTATTCTTGCTTTCTTTAAGGAAAGATGAAGATTACGGATATTAAGTAGGTAGGCGAGAAAATTTATCAGTATGTCATTGTGTTCGCCCCTGGTGTTCCCGTCGGTGTAGCGTCTCCAAGAGTTGGGTACATGAAGCGAAGTGAATCAATGGCAAGGGTTTTGAGCAACAAAATAACTTTGTAAAAAAAAGCTCGCTTCTTAGGTAAGGGACTGACAAATAAAAAAATACTCAAAAAACTGGCGAAAAAACTCTCTCCTCCTTATTCCTCTGTGTTGCACCAGTTGCTTCTCCCAGGGGGAGACGCTGCGCGTAGCAAGATCCCCAAAGGGGTACAAGTCTGGTCAGCACTGGCTTCTCTGTGTCTGGAGTGGTAGCCTGCGGCAAGCCGCTTTGCGTCTACGTTTATTTGGGTAATTTATTTCTTGTCAGTCCCTAAATGAAATTATCAAATGAGGTAGGGATAAGTATATTGACTGAGGAAAGTCTAGGTTTAGGCTGCCCTCTGTCTGAAAATGGAGGAAAATTTCATTGAGTCTGCCAACCCACAGCGTTGCTGAATTCAGCTATTGTGGAAAGTAGTAATAAAGTAATAATTTTTGGAAAAGTATCAAATACTTTCCTTAATGCAGTAAGGTTTGCTTTGCAGATAGTTTGGCTGCCACGGAATGTATTGGAAATGGGGCTTTAGACTATTAATCGGATTATTGGGGCTGTGGCTACTGTTGGATCTGGGTTCCCGCCTGGGAGCAGAGATTTTTTGGTTCCAGGAAGTCGGCTACCTCAAAGTATTTTTGTTGAGGATAGTGACTCGTGGGGTTTTGTGGGTGGTGGTAGCTGGGATAACTTCTGTCTATCTACTGCTAAATCTGGCTCTAGCACAACGGTTAAAATATCCGCAGTCTTTGAAGATTGACAACGCACAACAAAGCAGTGAATTAACAAATTTTCTCAGTGCTAATTATCCAAGAGGCAACGAAACCCTTATATTTGCGCCGCAAGGCTTTCAATCATTAAAATTGCGGTGGTTATTACCCCTAACTCTAGTACTGAGTTTGTTGATCGGGTTAATGCTGGCTCACTATGGTCAAATTGCTCTTTATTACTGGCATTCTCCAGTTAATAAGGGTATTCTACCCATTCCCGGCCTCTTCCGACCGGAGACAATCTGGCAACTTTTGAGGCAAATTGTCTCTCAAGTCTGGTATCTCGGTTTAATTGGGGGAGGAGCGATCGCAATTTTAATCTATCCCCAATTTTTATTAACTGCGATCGCAATTCTCTTCAGTCCCATTTTTGCCTTCATCCTCTTCCAACATTGGCCAAAGGTGCTGCAATATTTCCACCCTACCCTTTTCAACAGCACTGAGCCTTTATTTGGTCGAGATATCAGCTTTTACGTATTTTCACTACCATTTTGTGAACTCCTAGAATTCTGGCTGATGGGATTATGTTTATATGGCTTCGTCGCCGTTATTCTCACTTATCTCCTGTCAGGGAATAGTTTGAGTCAGGGAATTTTTCCCGGTTTTTCGCCTCAGCAGCAGCGTCATTTATACGGTATGGGTGGCTTGTTGATGCTGGTGGTGGCTCTGAGTTATTGGCTGAGTCGCTATGAACTGGTGTATTCTAGCCGGGGAGTAAGTTATGGTGCCAGTTATACGGATGTGACAGTTCAGTTGCCAGCTTATACCATCTTGTGCATCCTGGCAGTTGCGATCGCCTTTTACCTACTTTGGCGAACGCTTTTCTGGAAACCCAAATCTCAGTATCATCCCTTGGTATTTTACGGGTTGGCGGTTTATCTAGTAATGGTTGTAGCTGCTAACGTTGTTCTACCTGTTGTGGTGCAATATTTAATTGTCCAACCTAATGAGTTGCAACGAGAGCAACCCTACATTCAGCGTACTATCGCCTTGACTCGCCAAGCATTCGATTTAGAAGCGATCGATGCCAGAACTTTCAACCCGCAAGGAACGTTGACTGAAGCTGATATTCAAAAGAATGACTTGACAATTCGGAATATTCGCCTTTGGGATCAGCAACCACTATTACAAACCAACCGTCAACTGCAACAAATTCGCCCGTATTATCGGTTCCCCGACGCCGATATTGATCGATATACTCTAGTAAAAGATGTCACTTCCCGCAGACCATCTGCCACCCAAAAGCCACCAGAATCAGTTGAACCAACAGAACGGCGACAGGTATTGATTGCGGCACGAGAATTAGACTACAGTGCAGTACCACAGGAAGCTCAAACATGGATTAACCGGCGTTTAATTTATACCCACGGTTTTGGGTTTACTGTTAGCCCAGTTAATACCGTTGGCCCGGGTGGACTACCAGAATATTTTGTCAAAGATATTAGCGGTGATACTAGCGCCCTCACAACTTTTAGCGAAGCCATTCGGCAAAGTATTCCTATTGGACAACCCCGAATTTATTACGGTGAAATTACGAATAATTATGTCATGACTGGCACAAGAGTTAGAGAGCTAGACTACCCAAGTGGTAGTGACAATGTTTACAACTCTTACGATGGTCTGGGTGGCGTTGAAATCGGTTCAACATGGCGGCGCTGGCTATTTGCGCTGTATTTGAAAGATTGGCAGATGTTGCTGACGCGGGACTTTTTGCCAGATACAAAGGTGCTACTCCGGCGAAATGTCAAGGAAAGAATTCAAGCAATCGCACCTTTCCTCAAGTTTGACAGCGATCCCTATTTAGTAGCTGCTGCTGCTAATCAAGATTTCCCCAGTAATCCCAGTTATCTGTACTGGATTGTTGATGCCTACACAACGAGCGATCGCTATCCCTACTCTGACACTGGTAGCGATGGTATTAACTACATTCGCAATTCTATCAAAGTAGTGATTGATGCCTATCACGGCACTGTTAAATTTTATATTGCCGATCAGAGCGATCCGATCATTGCCACTTGGTCAGCGATATTTCCCCAAATGTTCAAAGCGCTCAGTACAATGCCAGTGAATCTCCGCAGTCATACTCGGTATCCAGTAGACTTTTTCAAAATTCAATCGGAGCGGTTGATGACCTACCACATGACCGATCCCCAAGTATTTTATAATCGGGAAGACCAGTGGCAAATCCCCAACGAAATCTATGGCAGTGAAGCCCGTCCGGTAGAGCCGTATTATTTAATTACTAGTCTACCCACGGTATCCTTTGTTGGCGATCGCGATCGCGTCTCTGAAAGAGAAGCCTCTCGGAGAGAAGAATTTATCCTACTTTTGCCCTACACTCCCAAACAACGGACTAATTTAATCGCTTGGTTAGCGGCGCGATCAGATGGGAATAACTATGGTAGGCTGTTTCTATATGTCTTTCCTAAAGAACGCCTGGTTTACGGCCCAGAGCAAATCGAGGCGCGAATTAACCAAGACCCAGTAATTTCCCAGCAGATTTCCCTGTGGAATCGCCAAGGGTCGAGAGCCATTCAAGGCAATCTACTAGTAATTCCTATTGAGCAATCGCTACTGTATGTCGAGCCAATCTATCTAGAAGCTACACAGAATAGCCTACCGACTTTAGTCAGGGTAGTGGTAGCTTACGAAAACCGGATTGTCATGGCACAAACCTTAGAACAAGCATTACAGGGAATCTTTAAACCGGAGGTTACACCAGCCCCTGCGATTATCCGTCCCTTTGAAGAACCAGCCCCGCCAGGTTAAGCGATTTTCATAGTTCAACATATTTAGTACACACTAAAAGTTAATGGACATGGTACAAAGTAACCAACTAGAGATTTGCCACATTAGCCCAAAGGTGAGGCAGTTGATTCAAATGTACGCTGATGTTAATAACTGTACGCAATCTGAGATGTTGGAGCGCATTGTTTTGGAGTGGAATGCCCAACAAAGCGAGAGTGAACGACCACCAGGAGACGAAGATGAATAGCTTTCTGCTATAATCCTTATTCGGCTTCTAGCGAGATACTTTCATTACGGATTACGAATTAAGCTAAACCACATCTAGTTTGCATATTGAAAATTAATATAACTCTTGTGGGGTGGGCAACATGAGCGCCCTAATTATGCAAGGTTATTTGTGGAACAGCTTATTTTAATTTGGCTCTCTAGTTCAAGAAAAATTTTCCAGCGATTGGGTCTTGTTTGAGGGATTGAATAAAATCTCTCAAAGTCATCATGTTGCCTGTTAAGGTGAATTTAGGAGTGCCATTTTGAGCAACGATTCTCACTTCACCGTCTTGGATCTGGATCTTACTTTTAATGCTATCCCATAGATTATCGAAGCTCTGATCATCATTGCAACCATTGGCTTCAAGGAATCTTTGGCGCACTTCTGTTTTTAGTGCTAATGCTTCTGCTGCTTGAGTCCGCGCCTCAAAGTGCTTAATTACATCTTCATAAGCACTTTCCCTTAAAGTTTTATTTTCAGCCTGAACTTGCTCTAACTGAGTTTTTATGGCTTGCAGTTGGGAAGCTAAAGCTGTTGATTTATGGTATTCAAGTTTTAAGGCTTGCTTGGCATTGGCTAACAAAGTTTTATAATCTGGCTGATCTGGATTTTTTTCGGATTCCATTTTTATCTCTTGATCAACAGATTTTTGCTGAGAAACTCTCGTCAGTTAGATGACAAAAATGGCGAGAGTTTAGTAAATTATTAGTTATTTCACCAGTAATGGTGATTCAGAGGTAGGATTTTCCTGTATACTAGTCAAACAGGAACTAATGTGGGAACGGATAGCTCGTTCATAAACTCCAGTCTGTTGATTGCGTACCCCTACAGCCTGATATATTAAACTAATTTCTGGGAATTCAGACCAATACATCAAAAAAATGTCTTTAGCTGGAGTAATAATTTCATAATTATTCTCTTGTCTTTTCTTTCTGAGTTTACAATTATTTAGTTGTAATTTTTGTCTGAATAGTTTTTCAAATTCTGGAATTAAATCTGAAGTAGTTTTCATGGGTTATACACGTTAAAACGTGTTAATGATGCAAAGACTATCTTGTGATATTACTAAGTATTACACTTCAGATACCTCTTACAATATAGTGTATCAGTTATTGGCTATTTGAGAAGGGGATTTAGAGGAAGAGTAACTTGTTGGCGTAGCCTCTGGTAGAAAAGAGGTTGTGCGATCGCAGCGATCGTAGTATTCCGGGAATTATGAATTTGGAATTACGCCTTGCAATACTTAGCTGTTGCCTATTTAATTTGTATATTGGAAGCGGGCAAGATGCCCACACTACAATAATTTTGCGTTTTCGTGTTATGAAATTTAGCTGCACATCAGCTTAGTTGGTATTAGTGCTAGCGTAAATTCTCTGGCATCTGTTCAGGAACTACTCAACAACTTGATTTTTATGTTCCAAGGCAAAGCCGTTGTCTGCCACAGTAATTTTCCAGTGAATTACTGATAGTCATCATCTAATAAAAATAAAACTTCCTCCCCAACTACCGTAGTTTAAGCTGCTCACTCCATTACGAGTCGTTCCATTGTAAGCCCCTGCTCCCGGACGAATTCTAATTGTCACTTGTCCGCCATTTCTAGTTGTGATTAGTCCAGCATGTACAGCGGCATTGCAAATTGAGGAATCGTCCGTATAAACGTCAGTGCCCCATACTTTGTAAATAGAACCATTCGGCGGACAAATGAATGCGAAATCTTGGTTTACCTGTCCACGTAGGCTTGAGGCTGTGTCATACCATTGCAGTGGTCGTGTTGAACCAAGGAAAATAAAACTTCCTCCCCAACTACCGTAGTTTAAGCTGCTCACTCCATTACGAGTCGTTCCATTGTAAGACCCTGCTCCCGGACGAATTCTAATTGTCACTTGTCCGCCATTTCTAGTTGTGATTAGTCCAGCATGTACAGCGGCATTGCAAATTGCGGAATCGTCCGTATAAACGTTAGTGCCCCATACATTGGAAATATAACCATTTGGCGGGCAAATGAATGCAAAATCTTGGTTTATCTGTCCACGTAGATTTGAGGCTGTGCTATTCCATTGCAGTGATCCTGGTGATCGTGTTGAACCAAGGAAAATAAAACTTCCTCCCCAACTACCGTAGTTTAAGGTGCTCACTCCATTACGAGTCGTTCCATTGTAAGCCCCTGCTCCCGGACGAATTCTAATTGTCACTTGTCCGCCATTTCTAGTTGTGATTACTCCGGCATGTACAGCGGCATTGCAAATTGAGGAATCGTCGGTATAAACGTCAGTGCCCCATACTCTGTAAGTATAACCATTCGGTGGACAAATGAATGCGAAATCTTGGTTTACCTGTCCACGTAGACTTGAGGCATTATCGCTCCAAGTTATTTGTGGTACTGCGGCCAATTGTGTTGTTCTGTGATCCCACAGCTTTGGAGTCTTTGCAGCTTTGGCTAGCGCAGAATCGACTAATGCTGTTAACGATATTACAAGGGAAACGAAAATCGGTAATCTCACGTCCACACTCCTTTCCTTCAAATCACACAATACCCTTCTGCTTCCAGAGAGAGAATACCACGTTCTTTGACCTGACTTTTAGCGTTATCTTTTTACCGAAGAGCGATCGCTTACTATACCCCTATTCCAAAGTCCTATTCTCTGGTGATTCATTGTCATTAAGTTTAACTTGCTAATAATCAATTAGGGTATGAAGGTACATTTGTACGCCCATGATTAATTAATAATACAAATCTATTTTTATCGTTTCTCCCTAATGCTTTAGTATCTGCTACTTGCAAAAATTAGAATATCTATTACTTCGCCTACTATCAAACCCAATACTGCTAGGACTGTTAAAATCCAAAATGAATCTAGCTTGTTAAAGCCAGAAAAGCGCATTTTAAAATCAGCTAAAAGCGTAGTTGGTAAGGGTATGATAAAGAGACTGAATAATAATGACCAAGTTGGTATAAGGGAATTGAAACGCCGTGCTGTACTAGAAGAGGCTGTGCGATCGCTGCAATCTGTTGATCAGGATTTTACCTAGCACAAATCTGCTATTTATTAACTTATAAACATCCTCTTAGAGCCTGGCACGGCATTCAGTACCTACAGGCTACAACCTGGCCCTTCAAGACCCTCAGCAAAGCTGATTAATTCCAAGTACTCTGGATTTTCCACAAACTTTTTAGCAACCAGCAAGCCGGCAATACTCCAAGTTTGATGAGTTCTGGATTCTTTGCCAATTAAACGACCATTTTTGCCATCGTAGTATTCAGGAAATTGATCCTTAAATAAACGCCTTTCGGCAATAGCGATCGCTGCTTGAGCAAGTTCCATTCTACCTGTTTTCAGTGCCGCAGCAGTAAATAACCACAGTAAAACCGGCCAGTTACCGCCGTTGTGATAAGACCAAGCGGTGTTCTTAGAGTCGCATCCTGTAACAATTCTCCACTCTAAACCTTCCAAAGCTGGAAAGCAGATTTTAACGGGCATATAGCCGATCAAGTCTTGCCAACGTTGGGCAAATAAATTCATGATGCTTTCAGATTCTGTGTCGCTAGCTAAGGAAGCTAAGATTGCCATCAGATTTCCCAGAGCAAAAAAGCGAAAATCCATCCGTCCCGGCCCCAGATTTCCTGCTAAATATCCTCCAGTTTCCGGCAACCACTCCGTTAACCAAGTGGGGATTGATTCTGAGTGGATGTTGAATTTATTAACAATTTCTTTACCAAATTCGTTACCCTTGTAACGATAGATTTCCCCCAATCGCTTCAGGTCTAGCCAATAATAATTGCGGATATGATATTTCAAAGATCCCAATCGTCTATTGACTTTACTTAGATAACTATCGCCATCCCCATCTGCTAAAAGCAATTCACTAGCAGCTCTGAGGGATGCGTAGAATAAGGCTTGAATTTCTAGAGGATGTTCGTAAACTCCCATACGACGGTCAATCATAAAGGCGCCATCGGGAACTAACATGGTTGGGTACATGGAAAACCGATGTACCAAGCAAAGATCCAAAATTAGTTTAATTCCTGCTTGAAAATTTGGCTGACGCGCTAGGGACAAATCGCCTGTAGCTTTTTCATAGGCGCGTAGCAAGAGAATCCACCACATACAGGAATCAATTGGAGGAACACGAGCGATCGCTTGCTCACCAAAATCAGCGATTAAAAATTCCTCATTGCCATTAAATACTACTTTGAAACTGGCAGGCATTAACCCCGCTCCCGCTTCAAAGCAGTCCATCTGCTTTTCATGACTTTGTAATTTCAGTGTTTCTATTAAAAAGTTGCGGACAATCTCTGCTTTGCCGTACATGAGAAACACCAAGGCAGAAGGCACAAAATCCCGGAGAAAGCACTGGTCATAATTGAGTGCATCTAACTCTGGATCGTGGGCGGCTACAGTCCCAATGGGTTTACCCTGATAATAGATTATGGACTTTTCCAACAGTTTCCAGGCTTCTGCTTCCATCTGGCTGTTGTTATTGATTGTGCTAGTCATAGCCGTCTAATTCCACTAATGGTATATATCGACTCAATTGTGGAAAGTACGCAACCCTTACCTGAAGCTGACCATGTTTCCCGGAAGTCAGCATATAAAGTCAATCCACATTACAAACAGCATTTGTCCGGTGATGTGGGCGGTTTAGGGACTTTCAAGAAATAAATTATCCATCTTGTGGGGTGGGCAGCGTTCGACTGACTTGTACTGAGCTTGCCTGCCCTGAGCCTGTCGAAGGGTCGAAGTAGCGCTCACGCCGAAGTCCTGCCCGCCCTGAATATCGGACGGGTGCGGACACCCATCCCACAAGGAAATTTGGGATGTTTTTTTATTTGTCAGTCCGTTATCTGAAGCTAAAAAAGTTACTGCGGCTGCCATCTCTTCAGACAAGGTAGGATGTCAACAATGTCTGATTGAGATACATCTCACTGAACCAGCAGCGACTTCACACCAGAATTTCCGATATTTCCGTAGATTTCTTGCAATGCCATCTCTTCGGTATCTGCCGCAGCTTTAGGGTCTTTGCGGTAATTGATAGCGATGTTGCACCCTTGTTGGGCAAGTCTGATAGCGATCGCCTAACCAATACCTGATATTGCACCTGTAATTAAGGCATTCTTTCCTTCTAACCCTATCATATTTCCTGCCTAAGCTGCCTTTGCTTGAATTTGCACTCAGTCAAACAATTTTGGATTTGAGATTATTCCTTCAAAAATCTCAAATTCGCACTGTCAAGCCCCATCTCCCGCCAAGAAATTTATCAGAGAAGGCAGGGAGGAAAAGTATTAGCCCAAGTTGCGACACCCCATTTTTGTAACAATTAAGATGCGTTCGTCTTGGAGAGTGGGGGACGCGGTGAAAGAAGACGCATCTTCATCAACGAAGAGGCAAGGGGCGGGGGGGAATGACCCCTGACTCCTGCCGTGTAATGAAGGGGGCAAAATGGGTCTGAGTCCCCCACTTCTACTAAGTGGTTCTCGAATTGATTGGGTTGAATCCCAATTCTTTTCTATCCCCCCTGCTCCCTGCTCCCCTACCTCTTTTTCAATAATGACTATTGACTTCTGGGTTTTTACGTAAGCTATAGGGATATTGTGTCAGTTATATTACAGTTTTAAGAGGGTGATACATATCTATGGCTTTCAATCAAGAGCGTTTTGATAAGCTAATTCAGAAGTTAGAAGCTTTTGCTAATAAACAACCGCATCTTTATAAATTGCACGTTGCTGTTTTGGCTACTTTGGGCTACGCATATATACTTTTGGTTCTAACTGTAACGTTGACCCTGCTGGTAGGTATTGTCTTTTCGATGCTTAACGCTCAGTCAATAAGTAATAAATCCTTGACAGGTCTTCTGTTTTTGCTGACCTTAGCATTTGTATTGCTGCGATCGCTTTGGGTTTCTTTTCCCCCACCTACAGGTTTACCATTACAATCTAAAGATGTACCCAATCTCTATTGTTTAATTAACGAAATCTCATCGAAGCTAAAAGCTCCAGAGTTTCACCACATTCTACTGACCAACGATTTTAATGCAGCAGTTGTCCAAATACCACGCTTAGGTTTGCTGGGATGGCAGCAAAATTACTTAATTGTGGGTTTACCACTGATGCTAGCACTGCCGCCCGAACAATTTCGTGCCGTCTTAGCCCATGAACTGGGACATTTATCAGGAAATCACAGCCGCTTCAGTGGTTGGATTTATCGCCAACGCGAAACTTGGTATCGCATTCTTAAGGGACTTCAACAAAGTGGACATGATCTATCATTGTTAATTTTTCAACTGTTTTTGATATGGTACATTCCATTTTTTAATGCCTATTCTTTTGTATTGGCACGAATGGATGAATATGAAGCAGATAGATGTGCTGTTGATTTAACGGGAGAACAAAATACTGCTAAAGCTTTGATAAGTTTGGAGGTCAAATCTAGATTTTTAGAAAGATATTTTTGGTCTAGTATTTATAAACAAATACAGACAGAGATTGAACCACCAAAAATGACTTATATGGATATGAGGCAGGCTTTAAGCCAGAGACTTCATCAGGAAATCACAAGTACTTATTTAAGTGAAGCTTTAACGGAAAAAACCAACAATGCTGATACTCACCCTTGCCTGACAGATAGATTAAAAGCCTTGGGATATATCGCCGATACTCAGAAAAAATTAGCTATCTTTGCACCAATTGAAATTAGTGCTGCCGAAGAATTTTTAGGAGATAAATTAGAAAGCTTTATTGATTATTTTAGTCAAAATTGGCGAGAAAAGATAGCAACACCTTGGCGACAAAAATATGCTGAGTTTCAAAAATCGATAGCTACATTAAAAGATTTAAATCACAAATCGCAAAAACAACAGCTAACTTTAGAAGAAGCTAGTCAGCGAGCATTTTTGACATTGGAACTTGAGGGTGAAGAAGCTGTTATACCTCTATTACAAGAAATTATTCATCATGATGCTTATCATGCATCAGCTAATTATTTACTAGGTCAAATATTATTAAAAAAACAAGATGCGACTGGAATAGAATACATTGAAAAGGCAATAGAGCAAGACTCAAGTATAGTCATAGGAGGTTGTCAGATAATTTGCTATTTTCTTAAAAACCAAGGTAAAAACAATGAGGCGAAGTCTTATCAAGAACGTGCAGAAAATTATCATAAATTAATTTTAAAAGCACAGAAAGAGCGCTCTAGTTTGAAAAAAAATGATAAATTTCACCATCATAATCTCTCTGAGATAGAGGTAAATAAGCTTCGTCAGCAGTTATCTCATTACCCGCAGATAATAACTGCTTATTTAGTTCAAAAAAATCTACAATATTTTCCTGAAAAACCACTTTATGTTCTAGCTGTGAAGCGTGGATTTAGTTTTTGGGAAGGTAGTCGTATTTATGAAGCCGATAGCTCTAAACTTGTGAATAGCTTATTAGAGGAAAATGAATTGCCCGGTAATGTATTCATTTTTATTTTAAATAGCAGTTTTATTTTAAATAGCAATTTAAATATGGATAAAAAATTAAAACGGATACCAAATTCGATGATTTACCAGAAAAAAGGTAAAAAATAGTCAACTTAAACCCCAGCGAATGCAATACCCGCATTTCTCACAAGCTCCCCTGCTCCCTTCGCGGGTGAAGTAATGAGTAATGAGTAAAAAATCTTACTTATTACTCATTACTTATTACTTATTACTCATTACTCATTACTTATTTAATTAATGAGATGTGGTGATAAATCCAGGAATAGAGCCTCCGGTGCGCGGCTTGGGCGAACGCGGCTACACAAACTCTCGTCCGCCTGTGCGGACTAAAGAAAAACTGAGTGTTTGAAACCCACGGAGGTGGGTTTTGTCTCTGTAGACGCGGTTTCTAACCGCCCTTTTACTAGAAACACACTAAGACACAAACAAAAGAATAGATAATTAAAGTTAATCTGTGGTTTTTTGCCCTAAGTCTCATGAATCGTCAGCTAGCTATTGAAGAACCGATATTTTCCCATCTACCAGTGTTACCGCAGGAAGTGATTGCAGGTCTAGCGGTATCTCCAGGAGGTCATTATCTTGATACGACGGTAGGCGGTGGTGGTCATAGTCGCCTAATCTTAGAAGCTGCTGCGGATGTGCGGGTAACGGCGATTGACCAAGATGAGGATGCTTTAGCAGCAGCGAGGAAAGAATTAGCTGAGTTTAGCGATCGCATACAATTTATTCATCGCAACTTTGGTGACTACGAATTTCCCCCCAACACTTTCGATGGTATTTTAGCCGACTTGGGGGTGAGTTCTTACCATTTAGACCAAGCAGAAAGGGGTTTCAGCTTTCGCCAAGCGGCAAATTTGGATATGCGAATGGATCGGGGGCGATCGCTAACTGCTGCTGATGTGATTAATAATTGGGATGAAGCAGAATTAGCAGATATTTTCTTTAAGTACGGCGAGGAGAGATTATCGCGGCGCATTGCTCGTCGTATTGTAGAACGCCGTCCGTTGCACACGACTACAGAATTGGCTGAAGCGATCGCTTCTTCAGTTCCCCCAAAATACCGTTATGGGAGAATTCACCCGGCTACCCGTGTTTTTCAAGCTCTGCGAATTGTCGTCAACGATGAGTTAAAATCCCTAGAAACCTTTTTGGATCAAGCGCCAAATGCCCTTGTTCCTGGTGGCAGAATTGTGATTATCAGTTTTCACAGTTTGGAAGATCGCCCGGTGAAGCATGGTTTAAGAAATTCACCTTTATTAAAAGTCTTGACAAAAAAACCGATTATTGCTCAAGAAGAGGAAATTGGGAAGAATCCGCGATCGCGATCGGCGAAACTGAGGATAGCCGAAAAGCTGCTGTAACTGCAATGCAGCGTTAAACTGCCCCATCTCGTGGCTGAGAACTACTGCGAATACGCTCAATGAACTGAGGATAATTTTCTAAATCCTGTTCTGACTGTAACGGTCGCATTTCAATCCAATTACCTTCGCTATGTAGCTTATCCACATAAGCGTAGAAGGCTTCTTGATCTTCCCGATGAGCAAGAACGTAATCATGTAACTCTTTCTGACTCATTGCATGAAAATTAGGCTTGCTCATCCGATGTATCTCCATTTACCGTTAACGTGAGTTCGACAAGCCTTGTTTGACCTCTCCCCCAGCCCCTCTCCGACGCGGAGAGGGGAGCAAAAAGCTGAATTATTTCGTTGCTCCTCCCTTTCCGTTTCGGAGAGGGAGGCTGGGAGGGAGAGGTTCATCGAACTCACGTTACCGTTAGAGTATATCTCTATCAAAGAAAAATGGCGGATTGCTAAATTACTCTACGCCATCCTTCAGAATACATTTTCCTTTACTGAATACATTTTCCTTTACTCGCTCTTGACTTTACCTAGTGAGAATAAATCTGATAGCCTGATTTTTAAAGCAGAAATTACCAGGATGACAGTTTTCAAAACATTATTAAGATTAACCTGCCAACGAGGATAGTCTTTGTGCAGCATCTCCCTATTGACTTCGTACAAATCCCCTAGCCATTCTTCACGTCGTTCTGGGGGGAAGAGGTAAGCAATTGGCGAAGCTATCCACCTACTAGCCCAAGTTTCAGCAGGTTCAGATTTTTTATACTTGTGTAATTTCTTCTTTAATTTAGAGAGCTTCTCTAAATTTTCTACTGAGTCTTCTAAGTCTTTCACCACTTTCTGAACTATCAACTCTTCGGCAACTTTGATAACTTCCTCTGATTTTAAAGATGTTATGACTTCCAGGTGTTGTGTCTTGAGTTGAATTTCTTTTATAGTAAATTCCCAATCGTTATCTTCAATTTCTGTGCCTGCTGTCCCACTAACTCGGTTGCCAAGTAAGTAGGTTAGAGCGGAAAGACTGGACGGCTTCGAGAGTCGCAACGCCGCTACCTGTAAGTTTGTAATAGCGCCGCCTTGCTCCACCTCGTTCTTCACGCCCTTCATCTCCCCAACGGGATTCAACAAGCCCTTTCTTTTCCAGAGAATGGAGAACAGGGTAAAGGGTGCCAATCCCCATTTTAGTATTACCGCCGCTAGCCTCTTCCATAGCCTGCGGAATTTGGAGACCATAGAGTTCTTTGTTGTAGAGTGCAAGCAATACGATTTCTTCTCGTGGTGAAACTTGGGCATTGGTTGAACCTTTATTAAGTATTTTTTCCTTGCTTATAGTCATAATTAACCCTTCTGGCTTATGGATATGTTTAGACATTTCTCGTTGTTACGACCCCTGTTATAGGGCAACGAGCCTACTCACTGTTACGACTCCTGTAACGGAGCAGTGGGACTTTTATCTTAAATTCAGTATATCTTATAAATTTGATAGTTGCTATAAAACATCCATGCACTTTTGGCAAGCCGTACTTGCTGCTAACACTTTAAAACTTGCAGAGCAATTCCTTTCGGGAAATAATATCAACTTTGCTCAAACAACAATCTGTTAATCTAGCGTTGTTGGTAAGTTAAAAAATAATAAATGGAAATTAGTAATCTGTTTACAGCAGGTGGCGTAGTCATGTGGCCTCTGCTGGCATTTTCTTTGTTAGGCGTGGCGCTGATTATCGAACGGATCATCTTTTGGGTAAGGATAAATAATCGGCAAAACAAGGTGGTGCGAGAGGTGCTACAGCTTTATCGCCTTGATAATGTAGTTAGTGCTTTGAATTACTCTACCGCCGTCGCTACGAAAGAGAAGATAAATCCTATGCGCCTACCAGATGAAGCGGAAGTCAGTAATTGTAAATTAGTAATCGGTAATTGCGATTAGTTTACTACTTGTTACCGATTTTGCTCTAAAACTTTCGACTCTAATAGTATTCTAAAATAACGAATAGCTTTTTTCGCTACAGTTTTTGAGGGAATATTCCATGACTATTTGGGTAAATGAGCAAATTGATCCGTCGGGGATGATTCATGCCTGTATTGCCACTTGTAATGAATCTCAAGCCAAAGATTGTCATGATTCATTTGAGAATAATTTGACCGAGACGCAAAAAGCAGCAGGTTGGGTAGCGCGATTACGGACAGTGGATTCTTGGGATGAAGTGCCAGTAAATTCTTTAAAACTTAATTAATTGAGTCAGATGGAAAGTAGGCTGTATAGCTCGATTACCTTTGTTTTTTCTGCTTTAAACTCTAAAGCGCTGTGCTTCACCAGATAGCTGTTTAATCCAGGTTTGCTGACAGTTATCCATTTTAGTTTTGACTGCAAATTTTCTGAGATGGAGGTCATTTTTTGGGATTTTGCTCTAACAAATTTTAGGAGCGTAGGCGGAGCCAGCCTCTATACATCGCTTGTCTACCACACCTGCACCGATGCGAACGCCTACAGCGATCGCAGCAAATCCCATCAGAACAGGTTAATAAAGGATAAAATTCGGATTAAATTTCTAAAATTATTAGTAACTGGTTTCAAAAAAAGTAACATATTATAGGAAAATGATGGTTTTTCTTAACTTTTAAGAGGTATCATCTATACCGGAGATTAAATTAAAAAACTTGCATAAGCCGAATCAATTTAGTGAACTATCCCAAGGTTTACACTTCGGAGCAAGCCTGTCCCATTAATTTAGTTGGTGAAACGGGACAAGCGGTTCAAATTTCAATTCATCCTCCCAGTCAATATATCTGTGCCAACTGCGAACGGATATTACCAGATTGGAAACGGCAGCCATTTTTACGAGTAGTGATTGTCTTACAGCGATCACGTTATCAATTAGTCGAAAAGACAGCAGAAGTAGAATCAGAGAAAGAACGCTTGCGAGAAAAGTTTATGCGATTTGGCTGCGACTTGGCATTTAATCTGCGCGATCGCGGCTATTTAACAGACCTAATCGACCCTCGCACAGGCTACCCTTTACTGTCCCATCCCGGAGCAATTCCCCACGATGACACAGCAGTTGTCAAAGCTTTGCTCAACTATCCAGTAATTAAAAATCAATGCCGTGTGTTAATTCATCCCGACTGGGGTGCAGCAGTTTATCCTAGCATTTTGATCTCAGAAGCTCCCCCAATTGTGATCGAATGGGTTACAAAAGGCATAGCAGCCATGCATGGGTGGAGAGAAATTGATTATTAATTGGGCGTTGGGCATTGGTTAGCAAAGCCAATATTTTACCGTGGCTGAGTTAAGCGTAATGTATCAAAAAATAATTAATAAAATCAGGTGCAATCATGCCAGATGGCAGAATACGACAACCTTTGTAAAATACTCGCAGAAAAATATCCCCGTGATTTTACTCGTTGGTTATTAAATCAAGAACCGCGAAAAGTTGAAATATTAAAAACCGAATTGAGCATTGAACCGATCCGCGCTGATTCCGTGACATTTCTGCAAACAGAAAATCGGATTTTACACCTGGAATTTCAAACCACAATTAAATCCCAAAAACCAATTTCTCTGTGGATGCTAGATTATTACGTCAGATTGACACGGAAATATCAAGTTCCTGTGACACAGGTAGTGATTTTCTTGCAAGAGACTAGTAACGAAATCGCTTTTACCGAAGAATATGTCAGCAAAGTCACAACCCACCGTTTTTGAGTTATACGAATGTGGGAACAAGATTCGGCACTATTTCTTAGCAATCTGGCGTTATTGCCTTTTGCACCATTAACACGAACCGATTCAGCCCAAGCGTTACAGCACTTACGGCTGTTATGAGGTACAGTAACAGCAACTGGCAAACCAGTTTCTTAAATGTTGAGGATTTATTAAGTCGAGTGCAACTGAGA
>NZ_JBALEA010000019.1:0-522 GCF_036917135.1 Nostoc sp.
AGGCGATCGCCAGCATCGACATCCCGAAAGGTGTTGTCTGGGATAATGAAATTAAAAACCGTGTCTTCTGTTGCTTGTTTGTCACCAATTTCATTGACTACGACTGGTGCATCATTGGTGTTCTTAACAGTGAGTACAAAAATATCACTGACTTTAGCAAAAGCAGTATCTGTGGCGGTAAGTTTAATGCTTAAGCTACCCACATCTGCATTTAAGGGAGTACCACTAAAGGTTTTAGTCGTAGCATTGAAACTCAACCAACTTGGTAAAGAGTCACCGTTATCGAGAATGGCAGTATAGGTGAGAGTGTCGCCAGCATCGACATCAATAAAAGTATTTTCTGGCAAAGTGAAACTGAAAACCGTGTCTTCTATTGCTTGTTGGTTAGCAATTTCATTGACTACGACTGGTGCATCATTGGTGTTCTTAACAGTGAGTACAAAAACATCACTGACTTTAGCAAAAGCAGTATCTGTGGCGGTAAGTTTAATGCTTAAGCTACCCACATCTGCATTTAAGGGA
>NZ_JBALEA010000020.1:0-52376 GCF_036917135.1 Nostoc sp.
GGGACTGGGGACTGGGGACTGGGGACTGGGGACTGGGGACTGGGGACTGGGGACTGGGGACTGGGGACTGGGGACTGGGGACTGGGGACTGGGGATGAGGGAGAATACCCAATCCCTAGGGCGTGTTTTCAAACCCTTCTTGAAGCACCTGAGTCTTTGGAGATCCCCCCAACCCCCCTTAAAAAGGGGGGCTTTTAGAGTTTCTTTCTTTCCCCCCTTTTTAAGGGGGGTTAGGGGGGATCTTCAAGTTTGAAAACCCCTAGTCCCCAGTCCCCATGCCCTATTCCCCAATAGAATTATTGCTAAAAACTGTCTCATCATCGCCATCATCATCATATAAATCTACTGGTAAAATCATGCCTTCGCAGCTTTCAATTAGTCCGAGGGCAGGGATCTTGTTCCAATTAGCATCCATATTTGGGGTGATTTGTATGGTGTTTAAGAAGCGCTGCTGCGATGCCTGCGGCGGTAAACTACGCAAATGTTTCAGTTTTTGAAACGATTCTTTAGAGAACAAAGCACCATTATCGTTGGCCAATTGTTTATCAGCCTCAGCAAGGATGGCATCAAATAAACAGGCGTTCGTGAGATTAGCTGAACTCAGATTTATCATCATCAGGTTGGCCTGTTGCAGATTTGCCCCTGTGAGGTTGGCTTGTTGCAGGTTTGCGCCTACGAGATTCGCTTGTTGTAGGTTCGCGCCTGTGAGATTCGCCTGTTGCAAATTCGCTCCAGCCAAATTCGTCCCGATTAACTCTGCATTCGATAAGTTCGTCTGCTCAAGATTTACCCCAGTTAACACCACTTGCAATAAAGAGGCTCCCGATAGGTTGATTCCAGCCAGAGATTTGATTCGGGTTGCGAAGGCACTTTTATGCAAAACCGTTGTCTTAGCAATCAGCCCACTCAACGCCTCTGGATTGAATTCTGCCAAATTCGCTGGATTCCCACAAGGCCAAAAAGGAACTCTTGTTTCTCGGTAGCAGGCACAAAGTAATAAAAATACATTCAGTCCCACCGCAGCATTCACCTGTTCAACATTCACAGGGTTTTGTAGTGCTTGAAAATGAGTTAAAGCTTTGTGGGCTATCCCTTGATCTAACCAACAGCCTTGACAGTAAGCACGCCAAAAAGATAAAAGACGTTGAAACAAAACTTCAAAGGAAAATTTGTGCTTTTGCTGTCGGCGCAATTGTGCGATCGCCAATTCTTCAATTTCTTGGCTCAGTATCCCGTAACCTAGTAAATTATAAATATGCTGGGCTACGCTAGTGGGAGAATCAAGCACAAAAGTCGGCGTACCATAAGCCTCATCTTGGTACTGAGTCAGAAATTTAAGTTGGGCAGCAATCGCATTTGCACAAAGAGATTCTCCCAACTTGATATGCGAAAACTCAATTAAACTAGTTTTCGCTAGACTTTCTACATCCCGAACTTTAAAATAAAACCCTGGTAGAGGATGAAATTCACCAGCTACATTGATTTGATGACGTTGCGAGTGTAAAATTTGGAGAGCGATCGCTTGCATCTGCTCAAGTAAATCTTGGGGATGACGACCAGCGATTAAATTAGCGATCGCTTCTGGAGTCCTGTGGATATGAGCCGATCCTGAGCGCAGAAGCATCGTCTTGATCCCACCAATTAGCGGATAACCCAACAACCATCGACTCAGACGATGATGAATTTTCCATAACAGAAAAGACTTTTGGTTATTAGCAGCTAACTGCAATAGTTCATCATCTACCAATCCGTCGCGGTGCAAAATGCCCAACAAATGCAGCATTAGCGGTTGACGCACAAGGGCAGATAATCCTGAAAGCTTTGATTGGCTGACAAATAACCCTGACTGTTTTAAGAATGTAAAGAAATTTTGAGCGATCGCCAAAGATTGCACTTTTGCCCACAGATGAAACCATTGTTTGAGTTCATCCGCATCAAAGGGCTGAATCATAATTCGCCTTAATAATAGCGATACTTCTGGGGCGATTTCTTCTAACGTCGTTGACCGACTCGTTAACACAATTTTGTGCCGACGCTGAGATTGAAAGTTCAGTAATTGCTGAATAAAAATTGGTTTTGCCCTGATACCGTGAGCAGAAGGGGGCAGTTCATCTAGACCATCTAGCAGCAACAGACAAGGGAGATTTTCTTGCTCTAACCAAGTTGAAAGATTAACAGGAAAGGCAGAATTCAGGGTTTCAATTAAAGTTTTGCCATATTTTACATCTCGTAACCTAATTACTATAGGCATCCAAGTAGGGTACAATTCTTCTGCTACCTGTGCTGCCCAAAGTTGGCAAAAACTGGTTTTTCCATAACCAGGTTCCGATTCGATCATAGCGATCGTTTCTAAATCAGTTAGCTGTTGCTGTGCCCATATCTTTAAATCAACTGGTTTAACAGTTTTTTTATCCTGCTCAGAAATACTTTCTTCTATTGGTAAGCCTTTTTGTGGCACATAGATATCCTTAAGGGCAAAGGATTCCATCAGCAAAGGCATACTGAGATTTTTAATCAAACTTGCACGATAATATTCTCGGTGCAAATCAATTTTCTCGCCGACTGTAGAACCAACCTCTGGGGTGAGCGAATTGGGAGATAATGAAATCCCCAACCGGAAAAATTTTTGCAGTTGGGCTAAAGGTGCAGCATTCTCGGTAACGACTACCAGTATTTCACCAGGAAGTGAGTTGACCAAACGCTGTGTTAGAAGTTTAGCTTCAGATTCCTCTGCACCATTGGCAACTAACCAAGCTATGACAGCGTTATTTATTTGTTGCACCAGTAATGAATCTGCAACCAAAGATAATGCTTGTTCCGCTTGAGTATCAGTCAATTTACCAGGACTGAGAGTTTTCAGCAAACCTTGTAATTGCGGATCTTGGAGGATGAATTTACCCACATCCTCTTTAAGTATGTGTGATTGGATAGGTATACTTGCCCGATCTAGCCACGGTCTTTGTAGCCTTGCTTCCTGCTCTAAAATTGCTTGCAAAGCGTGGAGATAGGCAATTTGAAACGCTAGCCAAGTCCCTTCGTTACGTTTTAACGGTTTTTTTTGGCTGAGGTTACGCAACAGGTTTTCTGTCAACTGGGAAATGACACTAATTTCTTCCCAAACAACACCTAAAGGCAGTTCTAAGACCTCTACCAAGGTACAAATATCAAAAGGCATGAGGCTTTTGACTTCCATATCTTGAACAATCCGGTAGGCAATACCTGCCAATTGTGCCGGTGAAAATGCTTTGATTTGATTGATTGCGATCTGGCGTTCTGCCAACCAGTGCCGAATACTCAGGTTCATTTAATTACACAGTGAAGGCTGTTTATGGCAATTATGATCGATTTATGAGTTTGCGAAAACAGGTAACAATGGGAAAGACAAAGTTTTGTATCAAAGTTGTTTGCTGATTGGTAAAAAACAGTGCTTGTGTAATTGAGTGGACTATGAGCGATCGCCCTCTAAAATTATTGTTAATCGACCAAGACCCGATTTTTCGTCTGGGATTACAGATAGCCCTAGAAGCAATTCCTCACCTGGAAGCGATCGCAGCAGTAGAAAATGACACAGTTGCCTTGCAGATTTTAGCAGAAATTGCCCAAGAAGACCCTAATCAGGTAAATTTGGTGGTTTTGGAATTCGGTAATGGTCGCTCCATCACCAGTCAACAGCTAGGCTTACAATTCTGTCGCCAACTCAGAGCCTTATATCCCAACCTGCCAATTTTGCTCCTCAGTTCTGTGCAAGAACAAGGACTGCTATTAGCTGCCAAATCTGTTGGTGTAAATGGCTACTGCCCCAAAGGTACACCACTTCCTGAGTTAGTCGCCGCCATGCAACAAGTCGCAGATGGTCATTCCTATTGGTTCCAAGACACAGAAGCAATAACAACTCCTAACTCCCTGTACGGGTTTAGCAATGCTAAACCCCTACTTCCCATTCCTCACTCCCCACTCCCTTTCCATAGACTCCGAAATAATTTACGTTTGTCAGGAATTGCTTACATTGACGCTACCCTAGCCGTAGTAACAGCACAATTACAAGTTCCCGGACTACCAGTATTAGATCGAGCAATTCTAGCTGGACGACGGCGAGAACTGCTAGCGGCTCGTTGGTTGCTAAATCGGTTGTTGGTTTCATCACAAGAAAGGCAAGAGGAACATATTGCTGCTGATGAGTCGCCTCTGACTCCTTCATTGAATAGTGCCATTCAACAAAGGCAAACTGTGTCACCTTTACTTAGTCCGGGAACCCTACAATCTGCTTTGTTTGCATCTTGTGTTACTAAACTTCAATTTTCTTTGCGAAATGTCACGAATATATCTTTAGAAATTGACATCTTTCGTGAAGATAAAAAACGGGAATTACTTTATTTGATCCTGCAAAAATTGGCTGAACAGTTGGATGAGTTGCGTACTTCTCAAATAGAGATAAATCAATTATATGAAGTAAAAAATACCTTAATACGCGACTTATGGCAAGCAGCGATTACAGATTTCTTTGGGAAATTTGCTCGAATCAAAATAGAGAATCAAAATATAGAAATTGTCAAGTTATTGCTGCAAAATACAGAAGTTGTCCAAAGAGATATTCTCGATAAAATTCCGCTAATTTGTGAGTTATATTCTTATCTTCTATTTCAAACAGAATTGAATATTGATAATACCTCCTATCCAGTAGTGAGCGCTGAAGCCAAGTCTCAAGCATTAATGATTTTAGAGAACTTGTTGATTCAGGTAGCGAATGGAGTAGTGCAACCACTGTTAAATTCTTTAGCCGATGTAGAAGAGATTAAGCAAAATTTTTATGGGCGGCAATTGATTTCTACAAGAGAGATTGAACGATTTAGAAATGATTTATCGTGGAAATATAGATTAAGAAATTATATAAATGAGCCAAGAGCAGTTTTTGAAAGTCGGTATGAGCTATTTGTAATTGCACCTCGTGGTATTGCCAATACTTCAGTTTATGCTCCTCGAAATCAGGAGTTAGTAAAACTTTCCAATATTCCTTTAGTAGTGACATTGCTCCTAGAATTTAGTGATGCGATCGCACCGCGTTTAAAATCACTATTAGCGTTTTTAGGTAGCGGTATAGTCTTCATACTTACTCAAATAGTTGGTCGGGGTTTAGGTTTAATCGGTCGTGGTATTCTTCAAGGTATTGGTAGCGTTTCGTCAGTAGACAAGAACCTGAGACGAAATAGCGATCGACCAAAGTGAAGGGGATGAGGGGGACAAATGACAAATGACAAACAATGATTTTATTGGGCTAGCAATTTCTTATGTTTACGCTACCGGTCTACTTGTCATTGGCGAGGGACTGCGTAAACTGTTTGGTGTGAAGCCAGATTTGACGCGCAAAGTGATCCATATTGGTGCAGGGATGTGGGTTTTTGGTGTTCTGCTGCTGTTTAAACACTGGGAAATCGGAATTATACCTTTTGCTACCTTTATCGGACTCAACTACCTGTTTTACCGGTACCGAATCATCGGCGCAATGGATACCCAAGATAGCTCACCTGGTACAGTTTACTTCGCTATTTCAGTGACGCTGCTGTTCGGGCTATTGTGGCGACCAGATGGGCCAGTAGATAGCATTGCGATCGCTGTTGCTGGCATAATGTCCATGACCTGGGGTGATGCACTAGCAGCATTAATCGGTAGACGTTTCGGACAGCATAAATACCAAGTGGGAAATTCTGTGCGTTCCTGGGAGGGTTCAGCAGCAATGTTTGTAGCAAGTACAGTGGTGATTTTCTTAGTGCTATTGCTCCTACCTGGTTCCTCACTGAGTCCCCTAGCAACGCCTTTAAGTTTAAAATCGGCATTGTTGACGGCGGTGGTAACAGCTACTTTCGCCACCCTAGCAGAGGCAGTCTCACCCCACGGCACAGATAACCTCAGCGTACCTCTAGTAACGGCGGGAGTTGTATGGGTTGTGATGCAGAATTTTTATCTGTAGGGTGTGTTAACGATAGCGTAACGCACCGCAACAACCCGATATGCCCCATGCCCCATGCCCATGCCCAATCCCCAATCCCCAATCCCCAATCCCCAATCCCCAATCCCCAATCCCCAATAACTCATAAATTCCAATTGCGGCGGAAATGGAAGAAGCCTTCTAAAAACTCTTGCAAAGGAATATTGCTATTTAACTTTTCCTTACTCCACTCTCTTGCAGTTTGTTCCAGAATTTCTGAGAAACTAGGATAGACCGGAGATAAATTTGCTAAATCTTTGACTTTAATTTTTTGTGACATTGCCAAGGAAATCAAATTAATTAATTCTCCGGCTTCTCCCCCCAATATCGAAGCTCCCAAAATTTCCCCGTTGCGTAGGACAATTAATTTACACATACCAGTGGTTTCGCCCCGAAGTTGGGCTGCTGCTACCGTTTTAAAATACTGTCGCAAAACTAAAACTTCATCTCGACCAAATTGGCGTTTTGCCTGTGCCTCTGTCAAACCCACTTGCGCCAGCATCAGCGCAGAAAATATCGCCCAAGGAATGGAGTGATAATTTACTCGTAACCTGGGGAAAAAGAGTGCATTGTTCAGGGCAATTTTTGCTTCATAATTAGCGATATTAGCTAAGTCATAACCACCAATTACATCCCCACAAGCATAAATGCGGTGGTTAGTGGTTTGCAATTTATCATTCACTACTAAACTAAGTCGATGCCATTTCACACCGACTGCTGCCAAATTTAGAGATTCCAGATTTGGCTGTTGTCCAGTCGCCACTAAAATTTCATCAGTTTCAATAGCCTTATCTCGTGCTTGAACCCACTTTTTACCCTCAATTAGCCTCACCTGAGTTACTGGTTTTTCGGTGAGGACGCGCACACCTTCAACTTCCAACTGCGCCTGAAGTAGTATGGCTATCTCAGGGTCTACATCGGGGAGAATGTAACGATGCTTGACTACTAGCGTCACACTACAACCAAACCGCGCTAAAGTTTGAGCGATTTCAACGCTTTGGGGAATTCCGCCGATAATTACCCAATTTTTGGCTAATGTTGCTCCCTGTAAAGATTGCCAAATATTAGATAGGGTTAGATAGCCAGTGGCTTGCAATCCTTCAATCTCCGGGATTTCTGGACGCGAACCACTGGCGAGCAAATAGGTACGGGCGCGTAGTAGACGCTTGTTAACGGCAAAAGCAAGTTGGGGTGAAGATTGGAATTGACCATTACCAACGATGACATCGACTCCCCGGGCGGCTAGGATAGCTGGAGAATGCTGTTCTTTGAGATTTGAGGCGACGCATTGAGCATACAGCATGGCTTCTTGCCATACCATTGATACGTGGCATTCTTCTGAGGTATTAGCGTGTGTGGCATGAATACCAAAAGCACAGCCATTATCCAACTTCTGCGCCAGTTTACCAATTTCGGTAAGAGCATGGTGATGAGTAAACCCGTAGTCTACTTTCGGTTCCACCAAGGCAACTGTAGCATGTAGTTGGGTTGCAGCAAGGGCAGCGTAGTACGCAGCAAGACTGCCGCCAATAATTACAACATCGTAGTCAATTGTCATCACTCATGGGGCATTGGGCATGGGGCATTGGGCATTGGGCATTGGGCATGGGGCATGGGGCATGGGGCATGGGGCATGGGGCATGGGGCATGGGGCATGGGGCATGGGGCTATTGGGCACTTGTACTGAGCGAAGTCGAAGTATTGGGCATGGGGGAGAATCAATAATTACCTCATCCCCCTCATCTCCCTACTCCCCATTCAATGCTGTTATTAAGCGTTGGTTATCAGATTGGGAACGTACAGCAACCCGGAAAAAGCGATCGCCTAGTTCTTTAAAACTAAGGCAATCGCGGATTAAAATCTGGTGATCCTTGAGTAATTTTTGCTGTAACTGCGAAGTAGACTCTTGAGACTCAACCAGTAAAAAGTTAGCAGCACTTGCTTGGGGCTGCAATCCGGGGATTTTAGCCAAACCCTGAAAGAGTTGGTTTCGTGCAGGTGGTAGCCATGCCCAGGTTTGCTGCTGAAACTCTGTGTCCTGAAGTGCTGCAATTGCCGCCGCCGCCGCTAGGGTGTTTACGGGCCAGGGATCACGCCATAGTTGCCATTTAGCTAGGCAGTCGGGGTGTGCGATCGCATATCCTAATCGCAGTCCTGGGAGACTGTAAAATTTGGTTAGCGATCGCAATACTACTAAATTTGCATATTCCTGCACCATCGGAATCAGACTTTGTTCCTCATTAGGCGGCACAAAATCCATAAATGCTTCATCCACCACCACCAAAGCAAACTGCTCCAAATAGGGCAAAATAGAGTCCCGCGAAAATAGCTTCCCGGTTGGGTTGTGGGGATTATTCAGCAATAATCCTTTGTCCTTTGTCCTTTGTCCTTTGTCAATAACCAATGACAAAGGACTAATGACCAATGACCAATGACCAATGACTAATACTTCTCTACGAGAGGCTACGCCAACGGCTTCGCTCAGTACAAGTGACAAAGGACACTCCAGCACATTAGCTTTGTACGCTGCCAAGGTTCGGTAGTAGTCACCAAAGGCTGGAGTTATTAGAATTGTCGCGGCTAATTGAGCTAATTCCCTACCGATTAAAGTGAGTAATTCTGCGGAGCCGTTACCCGGCAGAATCCACTCAGGCGGCAGTTGATGGAAGTGACTGAGAGCTAGTCTCAGTTCACTATAATTTGGGTCTGGATAGTGCTTAAGATTACCAATTTGGGACTGAATAGCAGCGATCGCGCTATTTGGAGGCCCCAACGGGCTGATGCTAGCAGAAAAATCCAGAATAGCATCAGGGGGACAGCCAGCCAGTGCTGCTGCCCAGGCTAAATTTCCCCCGTGTGCAGGTTGCCGCATTAAAAAAGGGTTCCCGAAGAACCTATGATTTTGGGGGTGCTACCTTTTCTCTAAACAGTTTCCCTGCCGAGAAAGCAGGAACTCTTGTCGCAGGAATTTCCATCTTTTCATTTGTTTTCGGGTTGCGACCTTCGCGGGCTTTACGTTCCCGTGATTCAAATGAGCCAAATCCCACCAATGTCACCTTGTTACCAGAAGAAACCGCTTCCACAATCTCATCCAAAGCGGCACTTAAGACTGCATCCGCTTGTTTCTTCGTAACATTAGCCTTTTCAGCTATGGCATCAACTAATTCACCTTTGTTCATATCAAACTCCTGAAGGTTTACTTGAGATTCTTTACGGATGCACCTTGACACATCTGTACTGAAATCTTTGTTCGCGGAAATACAAAAATCATCCTTTGGGAGTACTTTTACTCAAAACGGCTGTACATCCCATCGGCTCGACTTTTCAATGAATCATTCTAAGGTGTTGTAGCCTGATGTGGATAGATGAAACCATTAATTTATATAGATTTCAGGATGTTTTGTAATTTTAGGGTACTTGTTTGACTAAAAACTACCCCAAAAGTAGGAAAAAATACTTATTTCAAACCGAGTAGGGGCAAGACTCCGGTATTAGTACTCATACCTAAGTCTTGCTCCGCTAATTAGGTAAGTTAAAGTTGGAACAGCAATGACTATAAAATTTGCAGAACAACTAGTGTCATATCATCAGTATTTTGCTTATCAGCACCAATGAATTGCTGAACTTGGTCAAATAGATAATCCACAATCTCCTCTGGCCCATTGCAGTACTTACAAGCCGTATTGAAGCCAGTAACAAAATTCTCTTCATCGAAGCGATCGCCACCTGCGGCAGCAGCATCAGTCAAGCCATCTGTATAGTAAATAATTGTATCCCCAGGCTCTAACTGTACCTGGGCATCTTCATATTGGCTGTTAGCATCCAAACCGATTAGCATTCCTAGAGTATCTAAACGGGTGACAGTTTTCGTGGCTGCGTGCCACCATAAGGGTGGATTGTGTGCCGCATTGCTATAAGACAAAACTCGGTTATGGGGATTATATTCTGAATAAAATAGCGTTACAAAGCGGTGGGAATTTTCCAAATCCGCATACATCACTCTATTTAAGTTTTGCAGAATTCTGGCTGGGGAATTACCATGTAGCACTTCTCCCCGTAGCATTCCCCGCATCATCGTCATAATCAGCCCAGCCGGGACACCTTTGCCCATAACATCTCCAATAACCAAACCCCAGCGACTAGTTTCGGTGCTGCCTTTGGTCTTAAGCTGAATCTTATTATGATTGGTAGCAATAAAGTCGTAGTAATCTCCACCGACGCGATTGGCAGGTTTACAGCGTGCCGCTAGTACTGCACCAGGAATTGTAGGGCATTGACGTGGTAGAAGTCGCCGTTGAATTTCTGCGCCAATTTCTAGTTCTTGATCTAGGCGTTCTTTTTTTCTTAGTTCTACAGCTAGTTCATCGTTTTCGATCGCCACTGCTGTTTGATCTGCCACTAACCTCACTAACTTTTGCCTAGTTTCTGTCCAACTATATTCTGGATCGCGGCTCAAGACATAAAGCCATCCCCGTTCTGTATGTTTCACCAGAATTGCCGTACCAAAGATTTGCACATCTGGCCCCAAATAGCGATGCATCTGGTCATCCAAAATCCCCGTGGCATTGGCTAGAAGGGCACTATTGGGGATAAGCGTGATTTGACTGCTAGCTATTTCTAGCGCTTTGCGAATATTCTTTCGCTGACGACTATCTTGCCAATGTAACTGCTCTAACCTAACTTGACCATTAGGTTTGTAGAGAAACAGGGCGCTGCCGTCTGCATCGGTCACTCTTGTTGCCATCAACGGGATCAGTTCCAAAAACTGATTCAAATTATTGAAACTTCTCAGGGCAAATCCTAAAGAACTTAGCAAATCTTGAATTTTGTTCTGTTCCCGGTGCAACCTTGCCACGAGTTCTTTGAGTGCCACGACTGGTGTGACATCAGTCGCGGCACTACTATTGTTATCAGTGGGTTGAGAGGGCAGTTGAGACACAGGTACAGGTACTATTGCACTTTATATTGGCAGATTTTAGATTACTTATAAATCTTTTGGCTTTGGCATTGCTAAACCATATTTAGACAAGACTTGTCATTTTAGCAAGAGTATAAAGACGTAACAGGCAAATTTTATAAGTATTTTATTTGCCTATTGTATTTTTGATGGAATATTCTTAATTTAAAATCATGTATTTTTAGTCCAAATCCAACCCGTAAAAATTACTAGTTTTAATGATAGTTCCGAAAACTTTTCATTTTTCCATAACTTAATTACCAAAGCATATCTCTAAATTTATATAAATACTTTATTCAAAGAATAATTTATAGTGCTTTCAGAGTGACTGCTTGGGCAGAGGCAACTAGGGGTATTTTGAGTGAAAATCTCCATAACACTCAAATCGAGGTTGGTTTGGTAAAAAACAGACTTATACTCATTCCCAAACCTGAGAATATGTAAATAAGTCTTCAAATACTTAATTTACACATCATAATTACCGTGATCCAGTTTGTAGTCAGGACTTTAGTGCTTAGAAAATAACGACTAAAGTCCTGACTATGAAATTACTTACCCAGCAATTTCAACTTCACAAGCTTCAAATTCTAGCAAAAGTCACACATTTATTGTGACAAGCTGGTAATTTTAGGACTTGATCTGTTTCCAGTATTTTTAGGACTTACGCAAGAGTTATGGAATAACGTAGACGCTTCGGCTTGCCACAGGCTACCGCAGAAACACGGAGAAGCCAGTGCGCCTTTGCGGTGCCCCGACTTGTACCCCTTCGGGGATCTTGCTACGCGTAGCCTCTCCCCCTGGGAGAAGCAACTGACGCGACACAGAGAAATCAGAGTTTGAGAGATATTTTGCGTAAGTCCTAATTTTGTTTCTAGTTAGTTGGGAGCATCCCAGATGTGCAAAAACCTTGATAGCCCTCATCCCCTAACCCTTCTCACATCTTTGGGAGAAGGGGAACTAGAATTATGTCTCCCCTTTCCCAAAGATGGGAGAGGGGCTGGGGGTGAGGGAAAAGATTTAAGCAAAATTGGGATGCTCCCAGTTACTTCAAGTGATAATATCAGATCAGTTATCCCTAAATTTATCAGTTTGTCAAGAAAAATTTTTAACTCCAAATTTTTCAACTAGCCACTTAAGAGAGCTTCGACAAACTCATAGCTCGAAAACGGGCGCAGGTCTTCAATTCCTTCACCAGCACCAATAAACCGAATGGGTAAACCTAGTTGTTGCACAACAGCTAGGGCAACGCCGCCTTTGGCAGTACCATCGAGCTTGGTTAAGACAACACCACTCAGTTGGGCAGCTTGGGAGAAAACTTCAGCTTGCCGCAGTCCATTTTGCCCTAAAGTGGCATCTAGAACTAAAAGAGATTCTACTTTGGCATTTGGGGCTTTTTTGTCGATAATTCGGCGGATTTTACCGAGTTCGTCCATTAAGTTTTTTTTGTTTTGCAGTCGCCCAGCTGTATCTAGCAAAAGTAATTCGGTTTGACGTGCTTGGGCAGCTGCGATCGCATCAAAGACAACTGCTGCCGGATCTGTATTCTTTCCCGGATTGGCAATTACATCCACACCGCTTCTACTACCCCAAACCTTCACCTGTTCTACAGCAGCAGCACGGAAGGTGTCTGCTGCCCCAATCAAACATTTATAGCCAGATTTTTGTCCCAGATGGGCAATTTTGCCGATCGTGGTGGTTTTACCGGCACCATTCACCCCAGTAATTAACCAAATGTTCAAGGTTTCTTTTTCTGGGGTAAAAGTAGTTTTGTGGGATGTTTTGCTTGGTGCATCCAGCATATCCCGGAGGATTTTTTTCAGGTAAGCGATCGCTTCTTCAGGTGCAGTGACTTCTTCTCGAAGTTTTTTCTGTAGGGCATCAATAATAAAATCTGTCGCCTCTACACCCACATCAGCTTGCAGAAGCAATGCCTCAATTTCTGTCACAGCAGCTTGGTTTAGCGGTCCTTGACCAACGATCGCCTTTAGTTGGTTGAGGATACTACGGCGAGTTTTGTCTAACCCTTGCCGGAGCTTTTTTAGCCAGGTAATTTCTTCAATAGAAACGTCTTCTGGACTTCTACCTTGAGCTGCTAAGACTCTCGCGGACCACACAAATCCATCATCAAATACCAATCCAGGAATTTCCTCTCCTACCTCGGAAGTTCTAGCTACTGGCTGTACTAACTCTGGTTCGGGGACTTCAATGGCGGTGGCTATTAGTTGTTCCAGCTTGGCTTGCCGTTCTGCCTTTGCCCGTTCTAAGAAGGATAGTGCTGTTGGCTGTGTTGCTTCTGGGGTAGCTAGTGGTTCGGTGGGTGTTGGTTCAACTTCATTAGCCGTGAGTTCTTGGCTTTTGACATCTGGCTGATCAGCAATTGCTGCTACTGAGGAATCTTCTGTAATTTCTGACTCAGTAGTAACTTGGATAACTTCTGCCTGTGCAGTTTCTACAGTTGTACTAACGGGTTCCTCAGTTGTTTCCGGTTCAGTAATTTCCGCAATTCCCGTTTCTGCGGTTTCAGGTTGTGCTGATGGTGCTGGCGCATCTGCCGAATCAGGCTGGGTTACTACCTCGGCTTGCTGTTTTTGCTGGATATTTTTGTAGGCAGCTTTCGCAAAGGCCAATAAGTCAGTTGTGGTGTCTGTTGCACCTTCACTAGTTGGTGTTGATGTTTCGGCTGGCTCTGGTTGGGGTTCTTGTGCAGGAAGAGTTTCTTCCTGCTTCTTATCAGAGGGAGTGTCAGAGGAATCGTTATGTTGACGACGGAACCAATTAAAAACCATTGCAGCAATATTGACTATATGAATTATGAGTTATGAATTATGAGTTTAATTTAACTTGGGGTATTGGGCATGGGGCATTGGGTTATTCTCCTTGTCCCCTTATCTCCCCTACTCCCTCATCCTCCTCATCTCGATCACTTTGGGAAGTAAGTATAAAATACTATGCTGTTTTTTTCTGGTCACTGACTCGGCGCAAAACACCATTAATAAACCGATGACCATCGTCTCCACTGTAGCGTTTGGCTAGTTCCACAGCTTCGTTGATGGCGATACTGTCTGGAACTCCTAAGAACTTCATTTCTGCCACAGCGATTTGCAGGATATCGCGGTCAATTTGGGCGAGGCGAGTTACTTGCCAATCTACTAAGGCAGTAGAAAGGAGTTCATCTATAATTTGTCGATTTTCGTTGACGGTAATCACAAGCTCTTTAGCGTAATTCCGAACTCCCTTGTCCTGATTAGCTAACTGAATTAATACAGGGAAATCAACTGCTGTACCCAACTGATTAATTGCTGTCTGGGTGCAGGCGATCGCTTCTTGAAGCATTGTTCTGGCAGTATTCAGGTCGGCTGCCCGAGTTTGGCTACTTAAGAGGCGATCGTTACTGCGTTGCAGTTCACCTGCGGCGTTATCGAGGGTATCTTGCACTTCTGAGGTGAGAGTGCGTACTGCTCCTAGCACCAACTTGGATACTAGTTGATCGTCTTCCAATTTATCTAATTTCTTTGGGTTGACTGGCAATTGGCTAAGGCTTAAAAGCGCCAATTCACGAGCAATTTGCTGGGGTTTACGAGGTTGCATAAAAATCAGGGGTGATAGTGCGAGAACTGATTAACTAGGAGAGACAAACTTGTAATTATATCAAGTTTGGTACAGTCAAACAACAACATTACGCATTTGCTTGTGACTTTGCCAGATTGATTTTAACTATCTTCAACAGGAATAACCTGCTGATTGATTTCGTCGTGTTTGACTTCCAAAGTGGACTCTTTGGAGAAAACCAAGGGCGCATTGGGGGCGACAATGCCACCTGATACAACTATTTTAAAAGCGTCTTCAATGGACATGGAGAGGTTCACCACCTCGTCTTCAGGAACAACTGCGTACCATCCGGTAGTCGGATTCGGGGTGGTGGGGATAAAAACACTTAGCACGGGGCGAGACATCTGGGTTTGGATATCACTGCTGATTGCACCAGTGACAAAGGCGATCGCCCAAATTCCCCGACGGGGATACTCTACCAAAATTACACGGCGAAACTTGCCATTAGAATCTTTTAGTATTGTTTCTAAAAGCTGTTTAAGAGTTTTGTATACCTGTCCTGCTAAAGGAATTGCCTGTAATAATCGCTCACCAAAATCTAACAACCATCGCCCAGCAATATTACGAGCCATCAAACCCATCAACAATATACTTAGTAGTGGTACAGCTAGTCCTACCACTAAATTCAGTATATTTACTAGAATGGGGTTTAACCCATCAAAGGGATTCAGTTGTTTGGGAATTTGGGTAAGGAAGTTGATTACCCAAGTAGCAATGGTAATTGTCAGCCAGATAGTGGTTGCTAGGGGAATTATTACCAACAAACCAGCAATCAGGTCGTTTTTTAAGTCCTGTTTTAGGCGATCGATTACCAAGTCCCGATTCTCCTGTTTTAAGCTAGAGGAACTTTTGTTATTGGTATCCATACCAGCAGATTCGTCAAATTCCGAAGACTTTAACTTTAGGCAGTTTCTGCCGCAAGTAACTGTCCAAAACGCTAGCAAGTTGGCTGCTGGCGCAAAAACACCTACTTATTGCTGGAAATTAGCTATTTTCCTACAAGCATACAGATAGACATTAACCAATCTGATGGCGACTGGTTATTCTCAGAGGATGTTACTTTTCTTTGTAAGACTTGTAAATGATTGTTGCAAGTCCTTGGGTATTACTAATCTACCGCGCTCAATCAAAAGTTGCTGATGATTGTGAAAGCACGACCGGGTAAACTAAGGAATGATTTTATCTGGTTATTTACTCACACATTACCAGGAGCAGCTTTTATGAAAATGTTGCGTAAAAAATATTAACTTTATTATATATGGCAGTTCTAAATCACGAGAAACAAGATCCCCGACAACTTTTACGAAGTCGGGGATCTGTCGCTTTCAATTTTCAGTGCTTCTCGTTTATTATGTAACACGCGCCAGGATAGCACAGCTATGCTACCATAGTAACCAGTATAGGGTTCGCCTACCCGCCCACCTCCGGCGATCGCAGTTTGAGAATCAGAACTTCTTCACACGTTTAATTTTTCACCTTCTCTATAAAAGGTAAAAGGCGATCGCAGTTTGAGAATCAGAACTTCTTCACAGCGCATCAACCTGTGTAGTTTCAGAATCCGCGCACTGCATGTGTTTTGTACTTTCTTGTGCGAGAATTTCTGTTGTGTCTAAATTAGGTTTTGGTAGATACTTCATTTCCCAAACTTTGAGCAAGATCAGATATTCGTAGAATGCTTGCAATGTACACCAAGCAAGGCCGGCGCGTCCATCTAAACAGCCGCCTAAGATAAAATACATATATACAAACCGTAGCAACGGCCTGGCGGGTAAACGCAAAGACAAATCTTTCAGGGCGCGGCGTTTTTCGACTTCCGATTTGCCAAAGAATAAATCTTGCCAGTTGACTTTTCCCTGTTCTAGTTGATACAGTGTTTCTTGAGCTTCATCAGTAGAATAACGGTTATGCTTTTCAATCCATCGGCTCAAGCCTTTGCTAGAAGTGTAGTGTGGGTATGTTTCTTTTAAAAAGCTAGTTGCACCCTCACAAACTTCCCGCTCAGTATGACCGTAGTCTGTAAACCAGACTTTCCCGTGGCGGAAGAGGCGCATTTGGTAACGGGGATACTGAGTGCTGTAACGAATCCAATGATTCATGAACATGACACGTTCAGCGACGTAGTAACCGATGTAGTCTGGATTCTGACTTGCCTTTTCGCATTCCGCGAACAGTTCTGGTGTCATCCGCTCGTCAGCTTCGAGAATGTAAACCCATTCGTGCTTCCGGGGGATAGACTCTAACATCCAGGTGCGTTGGCGGCCGTGACTTTCAAAAGCGTGTTGGATGACGCGGATAGGATAGCGACTGGCGATTTCCACAGTGCGATCGCTACTGCATGAATCCACAACAATGATGTCATCTGATAGCATCGCCGATTCGATACAAGCAGCAATATCTAGTTCTTCGTTATATGTCAGTATGTAAATTGAGAACATTACCTAAGTTTTATAGCGATTTTACTCAGTGATACAGCACTTTGCAAGTAAATGAATTACACATCTTAATCTGATAAATCTTGTAGGATGGGCATCCTGCCCGCCCTTGTATACCTCGGGTCAGATGAAATATGCTGTAATTGCCTTTTTATTGTTATTAGCTATTGGGCGCATGGCAGTATGATCCGTCAATAATTTTTGGATACATCCTACTGCCATGCCAATAGAAGATTAGCGGGCGGTAGCTCTAGGTTTACCTTGCACAGCACCCCTACCTCTTAAGCCTGTCCAGCCGATGATAATGTAACCAATGGACAACAGCAAACTGCTAATCCCAATCCTCAGTCCAGAATTCAAAGCAGTATCTTTAGCTTGTTTCTCTGCTTCTTCTCTGCGCTGGCGAAGTTGGCTTAGTTGTTGAGTTCGCAGTGTCTGAACATCTGTTTGTTGTTCGATAGCTTTCTCAAGTGCTTGAGGATCTGTTTTAGCCTTCTTCAGCAACTCTTTGATATTTGCGGGAATTTGAGGACTTTCAAGTGCTTGCTTATATTTTTGATCATCTTTGAGGATTTCACTAAACTGAGCTTTGGTTTGAGTTCGCAGCTGCTCTAGTTGAGCTTTTCCTTGGTCGGTATTCAGTTGTGCTTGCAATTGCGATAACCGATTGTTCAGTTGAGTTTCTGCCTGATCTGCTTCTTGGGTGATTCGAGTAAGTGCTTGAGTCTTAGCTTGATTGACGTTATTGAGGTGCAGGGGAAAAATCAGCAAAAACATCAACCCTAAAATACTTGAGAGGATCAGGGCGGGAAATCTTAAATCAATACCTTGGGGGCGATCGCTTCCGGCATCAGTACTATCAATCCAATAGGCAGTAAACAGAAGCCCCAAACCTACTAAAGGAACTATTCCCCGATCAACTAGCGCTGTTGCCAAGTTGATTTGCCATAGCCGATCAGTAGGTTGAAAGGGTAAGGATAGAATCAAAAAGTCAAGGAAAAAAGACAAAATGCAGATTATTGCAACTACCTTAAGTGTGAGGGTAGTACTCACGGAAGGAAAACGGTTAACCATAGTTTTTCAAACTGGCGGTGAATACGGGTGATTTTCATATTTCAAGCTACTTGAATATTGTGCCCATGACCGTGACTGTTTTGTAGAAACACAAAGCAGATTCAATATTGGTAAAGGCTATCTGCCTCTTGGTTTTCAACTAGCCCACAGTAACATTTGTTATGTACAGTGTCTTCAGGAAATTCCTGGTACTTTAAGATACGAACATGATCCGGGGCTGTAGAAAAAGACTCATTAGGAACTTCCAAATAAAAAAATACTCCACTACTTCTTGTGGGGTGGGCGACACAAGCGCCCTTAACCGAACGCGGGGAAGATGCCCACCCCACAAGATTAGATAATTAATTTATATGTTGGAAATGCTGTAATTACCCGATCTCCTTTATTTCAGTTCCCAATCGGTCGCTATATCTCCCTCATCTCCCCTGCAAGGGCTTGTTCCCAAATCGGCAGATCCTCCGGTCGATCAACATCAGCTAAAGGCAACAAATTCACATGAGATAAATTAAGTTTTTGGGCAATGTCCACGGTTTTCTGCCATACTTGATCAGTTCCCCAATCGATGTTAACGAATAACTCCGGGATGGGTTGACGCAAACCAATTAAGTAATATCCACCATCGATCGCAGGGCCAAGTACAAGATCAAAGGTGTGTAACTTCTCAAAGGCTGTCGCTAAAATCTGGGCATTCACTCCAGGACAATCTGTACCAATGATAATTACACTTTCTGCACCAGATTGAAAGGCATCAAAAAGCGATCGCGCCATCCGCAAACCTAGATCCCCTTCACCTTGAGACTGGTAAACCAAATCCAACCCCAGCCAGTCTTCCATGAGTTGCGAATCGCCACCGCTAAACCGCACTTCTACAGATATAACAGCTGCTTTTTGCAATTCTTGAACCTGAAATATTGTATATTCAGTCATTTCCCGTTGAAGATTGGCAGCACCAAGAGTTCCCAAAACAGGTATCAATCGGGTTTTTGTCTTACCTGGTTCTGGATAGCGAGTGAAAATAATCAAGTGCTGTTTTGGGTTTCCTGGTAAGTTCAGCACACAATACCTTGTTTGAGTAAACTAATAATATCTTAATAGCAATACTTGTCGTTTTCGTTGGCTCTAGCATGATCTTTTCCCGTTCGCATAGCCCCCAAAACTGTAGAAACATAGACACAACGTCTAGTTTTACCACCATTCAAGCTGTAGAAAGTTATCTGTCCTAATCCCCCTACTGTACATTGATTTCCAATTTCAGATATAGGACAACCGTGGTAGTTAAACAAAACTCGCCACATTTGCTGTGAAGTGTGTTTTAGCAAAGTTGTCTCCTTTTTTCCTTTATTGTTTTCCTCTTCATCAATGCGAGTGTTTGACTCAAGGTTATGCCATAGGTTGCCATTGTTTTTAACAGCATCAGGAATGAATTGTCCTACTTCGGCTTGATGAACTGCCCATTGCACGACACCATTTTGCATACGAAAGCTGGTTTGCCAAGTCAATTTTTCCTTAGTAGCTTGCCTTTGGGCTTGGCGCAGAGCAAGGTGAACTTCGTTTTGGGCAGTGTTTAGACGGCGAGTCTCTACAAAAGCCAGCCAGTTGGGTATTCCCAGCGCAGCTAATATACCAATTAATACAACAACTACTAACATCTCTGGCAAGGTAAAACCACTGTTAGAGTGCTTATTCCAGAGATTTTTTGCATTAACTAGATATCGTAAATGCACCTGAGTATCCATTTTTACGTTCTGGTCGATTTTCAGTTACCCAGATGTTGAGGAATCTTTTAGTTTCTTGCTTTCTTACTTCGCGGCGATTAATAATACTGTAGAACAAGGTGGGTGAGGTAAAAATTATGACAATTTTCAACAACAATTTTAAGGTGAAATTTATATTTTGAAGTTTTGAAGGGTCGTTAAAAAAATACTTCCACAGAAATCTAGCAGATGCTAGACCTTTTTGCCGATTAAACGGCTCTTGTAGAGCTTTGCAGGTCAAGTACTTGTATAAATTTGCTAGGCTTGCATTCCAACTATACTTAAGTGTCGTTCGCGTAGCGTCTCGTAGAGAAGGTCTTTCCTTGTATGCTCTCTCAAGCACTCGCAAGCAGGCTTTTTCCTGCCTGACAAGATTGGAAGAAACTGAATTAGCACTGATACGATATAGTATTTGTACAGATGGTACACATATAAAATCAAACTTCGAGGCTAATCTCAACCACATATCCCAATCCTGAGCCGCACTTAGAGATTCGTCAAAGCCACCTAATGTAATTAAAGCTTTTCTACAAATTAATGGATTGGAACCATTCTCTAGAAAGTTGTTTAATAACAATTTTTCATAAACATTTCCATTGACATTAATCCGCTTACCTGAAACTACAAATTGACCATTTGTGTCAATATAATCAGTCCAACTATAAGCAACTTTTGCAGTCGCGTTTTCTTGCAGAGCTTTTAACTGAGACTGAAGTTTATCAGGTGTCCAAAGATCATCTGCATCTAAGAAACTAACAAATTCTCCAACTGCACGGTGTAATCCTCGATTACGACTGACGTTTCCGCCAGCATTGGCATAGGAAAATACCTGTATTCGTGAGTCTTGGATTTGTGTAGTAACTTCTAAAGTTGAGTCTTGTGAACCATCATTAATTACAATTAATTCTAGGTCAGTAAAAGTTTGATTTAGAACAGATTTAATTGTCTGATTAATAGTTTTTTCACAATTATATGCGGGGATGATTACAGAAATTTTCGGCAAATTTTTGCTAATTTCCATCATTTTATAGCGCAAATTTATTTTTTAATGCTCTGCCTAGATTACATTTTAAGTAGTAAAAAGGACTCATCATACTAGCCAAGTAAAACTCCATCTCAAAATGAGCAATGAGATTACTTTTCAATTCCCCTCTATACTGAATGAGGTGCTGTAATACTCGGCGTAAATTTCCAAAAATAGTTTTCACAAACACTATTGGTTTTTGCCAATTTTTAGTATTTATCAAGCGTAACTGGAAAATACACAAGCCACAGCCGCGTGCTAGAGTTAGGAGATAATCTTTCTCAAGTCGCCAATGTGGTATTTGGTGATAAGTATGCATGGTAGGGTTATACCAAATTTGCCAACCCGCATAATGTATGTAAAGCAATGGTTCGTAGTCATCACCCTGCACCAAAATACCGGGCAATTTCCCGCTTAAAGTAGGTCGTTCTGGTACATTTTCACACCATACTTGTTTCCTGACAACAAGGGCGGCACCAGGAGGAAGTCTTAAATTATCTGCATCAAATAAATGTGGATTTGAACCCTGTTCTCTGATAGCCAAAAAAGCTTGAATTCTTTCAAAATTTTCTGGCGGTTTTACTTCAAAATCACCATGAATCTGTCCACCCCAAGCACCTGCTTGAGGATGCTCTAATCCAAAAATATATGCTTCTGATAACCAATTAGGAGCAGGTAAGTTATCATCATCTAAAAATGCTATTAGCTGCCCTCTAGATTCACGCACTGCCCGCAATCTTGCAAAAGCGGCTCCCTGTTCAGTTTCTAAAAAGTATCTTAAATGACAAATTCCATCATAATTCTTTTGGTAATTATGGATTATTTCAGATGTATTATCAGAACTATTGTTATCTACAATAATAATTTCCCAGTTAAGTTTTTCTACTCCTGTCTGGGTTAAGAGTTTATCCAAAATTTTAGGTAATCGGTTTGCTCCATTATATGCAGGAATGGCTACGCTAACATCTAACTTTTTAATTGCTAATTCAGTCATAATCGCTAATATTTTGAGAACTTATTTTTTAAAATATCCATTTTTCCAAAGATAAAAAGGGCTAATGAAACTACTTAAAAAAAGTTCCATTTCGCAAGCAACCACCAAATCTTCTTTTATCTTAGTTCGATATTTGAGTATATGGAAGGCAATTTTACGCAGATCATTTATCATATAAGATAAAAGAGCAATTGGTCTATATATATGTTTTATATTAACCATTCTAGTTACATAACGGCTAAGTCCAATCCCCCGAAAAAGCTGAATTAAATAATCTTTTTGTAAACGAAATTTTGGGATTTTGTGAGAAATTTCCATTTCTGGGTTATACCAAATTTCCCATCTTGATTTTTGGATATGAGACAACATTTCTAAGTCTTCACCGGCAAGCATATTGCCTTTAACTCTACCATTTAAAATAGACTTATCTGGTACATTTTCTAACCATGCCTGTTTACGAACAACAAGTCCGGCAGTCGGGGGTAGAAAGTTTTTGCCTGCTTCATATAATAGCGGTAAATTCCCTCGCTCTGTAATCGCCAAGAATGGAGCAATTCGCTGAAAGTTTTCTGGTGGTTCTACTTCCCAATCAGGGTGGATTTGACTACCATAGGCTCCCGCTTTAGGATATTTTTCACCAAAATCATAAGCTGCGGCTACCCAATTTGATATCGGGTAATTATCATCATCTAGAAAACCTATAAATCTACCTTTAGCTTCTATAACTGCCTTTTTTCTGGCATAAGCGACTCCCTGTTGTGCTTCAAAGCAATACTTTAAAGGGTAAGGACACTGCCAATTTTGTTGATAGCTTTGGACAACTCTAGCTGTGTTATCAGTGCTGTTGTTGTCTACAACTATAATTTCCCAAGATAAATTTTCGGTGTGAAGTTGGTTTTGTAGTCGTTCTAGTAGTTCAGGCAAACGACTTTCACCGTTATAAGTTGGGATAGCTACAGTAAAGTCAAGGTTTTCAGTCATTTGACAAAAGTTACATTTTGATATGTTGATTAGGACGCTTTTTATTATGTTCAGCCAATGGCTAGTTTATCAGCGACTCTTAAATAAATCTATCAAACATTAAAACTGCACATGATGTTTCAATTTTGCTATCAATGTGCAGTTTTATGTACAGTGGTATTACGTATTTTTAAATAAAGATTCCTACCTAAACTACTTAATTGCATTGGTTGTCTTTTGCTGCTACCATTACTCCCAAAAGAGTTTCCACAATGACACATCGCTTTATACTAGGCGATATAGAATTTGCAGAGCTTGGTACAGCTACCACTATTTTTAACCCTGTAGCTGTTCCAAAGTTTGGAGTTGGTAAAGTTGGTAAAGCTCCCATATAGTCAAAGGTAATTTGTGTTGACGTATTTGAAGCAGGGTAAGATACAGTAGAGGTGGAATTGACAGTATTTGCACTAGTGAGATTTGTACCCAGTAGTAATTTATTAGAATTGGCTCCCACATCTGCCCCTAAAGGTTTCCATGTGCTGATTCCAGCATTGGTACGGTAAATAGCAACCTGTACATCTTGAGTTGTGCTATCTGTCTGAAAACTCACACTGTAGCTAAGTTTATTTCTTTTAGCTTCGCTCTGTGCTTCTCGCAATGCTGCTAGAACTGCGTCGTTAACCTTATTTACCTGCTGTCGATTTGCAAAGGCAAGCCAGCTAGGAGCTGCGATCGCTGATAAAATTCCGATCATTAGCACCACTACAAGCACTTCTATTAAAGTAAAGCCAGCATCGTGTTGAGGATGAAATCGCTCCTTGGTGTCTTTATTACACAGCTTAGTGTGTAATAACTTTAAAGTTAGGTTGCTCATAATGCCTCACTATTAGTTGTGCTGTCTCTTCTAAAGTTTATTTACTATATAAATATCCATGTCCCTGCACGCGGATGCTTGCTGTTGGGAAGTAGGTTTGGTTAGTTGAAGAGTAATCGAAATTGCTAGTTTGCAACCTAGCTAGTGCATTGCCTCGTAAAAACACCTGTGCTGTGGTGTTGGCAACATCAACGCAAGTATAAAAGCCCATATAACTACCATAACTAGGTGTTCCAGTGGAGCAAGTAGGAGTTGAAGCAATAGAGGTTTGATCAATAAAATCAATTAGTACAGAAGATTGTTGAGTGTAAGCTGTTGAGGTTGTGGCTTTCCATGAATTCATTTGTTGAGTTAGACCTGCGGCACCTGGTAGATTCAGATTAAAACGCTGAAAACCTGGATTGGGGCAGTGGCTGGTGTCAATATATGTATCATTGGGATAGTCAGTACAATTCCCATTAGTACCACTAGAAGCCAGAACTCCATCACTAATTTCAAATCTGGCAATACGAGCGGCATTTGACCAAGTAGTATTACTATCTTTGATTAAATAGTAGGCAACTAGTGAGTAAACAAAAGTGTCATCTTTAGTGCTGCTGGGAGTGGTAATTAGACCTGAAATAAACTTGCGTTTCCAAAACACGAGAATTGGTTTACAAGTAGCAGTAGAACTACAACCAGTAGCACTTTTAACAGGCGGTATTTGGTCTTGAATTCCTGAGCTTGCTGGGGTAGTGTTTGAATTGGTAGTCAGTGCAGTTCTATCATATATATAGACAGCTTGTTGTAAATCATTGGCAATGTAATCAACTGCTGTCTGGATTTCTTGTTCAGAATTTGCTTTTGCTTGCTCCTTCTGATCTGTACTAAGAATATTAACCATGAATCCTAGCAGTGGTGTAATCACAAGAAATGCCAGCAATAAGGCTACCAAAAGTTCTATCAGGGTAAAACCATGAACTTGCTGAACAAACTTAGAGTGTTTCAGCTGGATGCTGAGAAGATATCTGAGTACATTCTTCATAACTACGGTCTGTCCCTTAGTGATAGAAATACATCTAGTGAATGGTGGTGTATATATTCAGTCTTTTAGGGTGAGCATCTTACCCGCCTTTGGCTATGGGCGGGCAAGATGCCATTGGTGTCAAGTTAAGCTAAAACTTCTTACGTCAATAAGCATTTATGCTTAAAAATGCGGTTTGAAAGGGACAAAAAACGAACTTTTTCAGGGACTATTAATGCTTTGTTTATCAGCATCACTCGCAGTTTGCGTATAAAGCTCATAAAAAAGTTCACCTTTATACTTCGTTCCAAACAAAACCTATCGTTGACAAATGGGTTTTAACCTTAAGTTGACACTAATGGCAAGATGTCCACCCCACAAGAAGTAATTGAGTATTTTTTTATTTGGAAGTTACTAATTACAAGTATTGTTACTAGTAGTGCTGCTAGTAATAGCAAGACGTTGACACAGAGCATTGAAGGAAGTGTTTTTAGAACCGATTTCAGTTGTCATTTCCACTAGTGGGGATTGGGTATTGCCCAAAGTTCCAGTGAAAGAGTTTTGTGTTCTATTGATACTACTGTCGGTAGCGCTAGCATAGACAGTTTTAGTAACGTCAATATCTGATCGATAAACTCGAATTGCCAAACGGTAGCCATCCTTTGGTAGACCTGTGCTATCAGTTGGGCTGCTTCCTGTTACTATAATTTTCACAGCCTGAATGTAAAATATCTTGGTTGTGTTGCTTGTACAGTCTGGGTTACTAATAGCTATGTTATTGTTTGTATCTTTTGTCACGCAATATAGCGATGTTAGCGGTGCTGATGTTGTTCCAGGAACTGGCATACTTGTGGCGCTCGTAGTAATTAAATTGTCAGTTAAACTCCTGGGTGTTGCAGTGGCTGATTGAGTCAATGTAATAGTGGTAGCAGGAATTGTCACTGCTCCAGTTTTCACGCCATCGATGAAAGTTCTGGCAGCTTGTGTGGCTAGTTCTACGCGTTTTGATTGGACGCGAGTTGCTGTTGCAATCACAATGGTAGGTGCGATCGCAGCCAGTAAAATAGCAACTACTAGCATTGCTACCAGTGACTCAATGATTGTAAAACCAGACTCACTAGATGGTTGACTTACTTGCTGTGGTTTGGGCTTAATCATAGTTACTCACCAGTTTCTAGAAATTAAAGATCAACTACAGCCAGAGGTAGGACGTTGATCTGCATCGACGACATTAGTGTTGTCTGAGGCTTTTTTGGCACACAACAACGTTTGCACCCATGCATCATCTCGACCAACTTCCCGGAAGTATTCATTGGGTTTGTCGTCTGGCGTGATCGCTAACTTTTGCGAAAATGCGTCTGGTGATTGCGACAGCAAGGCGACATCATAACCCCATTGCCTTTTGGGAGCTAGAGAAAAAGGTATTAGACCACCGGCATTAGCGATCGGATATGGTGCGCTGGATGAGTTATTTAAGAACGCATAAAATGGTGCAGTAGCATAGACACTACGAGTTCTTTGGATAAAAGAGCCGTTAACTATAGCTGCATAAGCTGCGTTGATGTCGCTAGTAGGGTTCCAATCTTCCAGGAAGCGAACAAAGTTGTGTAAACCACCATTATCTTCTGTAGGACGAGCTGGGGTGTCTCCGCCTGCTGCGACTAGGTTAAAGGTGGTACTTGTTGCTGCCCATTGCATCCAGTAACTATCCTGTGTATTACCAGGGCCTATTCTGCTAGTTGATGTTGGTGATGCATTTTCATCAGTGCCGAAAGCCACTTGAATTTGTAACATTGGTGATAAAATTGGTTGGGTTTTTGTACCAGCAGTAAATGTTGCTGGTAAAAATACTGGAGGATTATTATCACTGTTGTTTGATTTGAACCATAGAGCATAAGCTTTGGAATCTGGTTGACTAGTAGAACTAAAACTATTGAGTGAAAATGCTCTTATTGTCCCGCTATTGAAGCCTATAATGTATGGCTTACTATTAGTGTCAAGCACGAGTTGTCCAGATGTAGGTTGTCCAGATGTAGTATCACGCTGAAAGGCAACACGGCGAGGATAGCTCAGATAACTGGCATCTGGTGGCACTGCTGTTGTACCAGCCTTGTGCTTGGTAATGTCAAATGTCTTGGTAAGAGAGTTTGTTGCATCGGAGGCTTTTATACCTGCTGGATATGTAGCATCACCAGGTAGTGTTACCCACCAATCAGTAGCTGGGTCGCAAGCTGAAACAGGTAGTTTCTTACATACTTCCATTAAATACTCTGGGCCAGTTTTCCTTCGCTGGATGGGTGTAACAAAGTTATTGAGGTAAGAACTGTTTTTAGTGGCAAGAGGCCAGATATTATTAGCATCAGCAGGGGCAACGTTAGGGTTAAACCAGATAGCATTGATGACATTGGCGTTGTTGGTAGGAACTACAACATTACTACTATTGATAAAAGCAAACCCATTGTTCTGAAATGCGGTAATAGAATTAGTATCCCCCAAATTATTATTCAGGTCATAGTCGCCATCGCTACGGTAGCCCAACTTAAAGTTGCTAGAAAGAAGTGTGATTGCATCTGACAACACACTGGCTGGTCGCCATGCATCCCCTGTGGTACAGTTTGGTAGTCTAGCGTCACCAGTACGACAAGCAAAGTTTTTATTACGGGTTGATGCGGTGCGAGAGTAAAAATTGCTCCAATCACTAGCTAGAGCGGTTGTAAACTCTTCTTGGGTATGTTTATTAAAGTCGCCTTTGACATATACAGGTAAATTAGAGGCTAAAATCAAGCCTTTTTCTGCATCTCTGTAAGTCTGAACACGCCAGATTGGGTCGCCATTGATTAACATAATGGCGTTAGGACGGCGAGTTGGGTCAAGTATAAAGTCTACCGGGCTTTGTGTTTTTTGTGCATCTGTGCCAATACTAGAACTGGCACTCAAATCTAAAAGTGCATCATCCCGTGTAGCGTAAATAATACCGCTATTGGGAATTAAGTATTCTTGTGTTGTTGCTGTGCCATAAGTTTTTGCCCGCAACTTACTAATATCTAATACAGTGGCGCGAATTTCCAGGGGTTGGCGGGTTTCTTTGGCGAGTTCGTAGGCTGGAGTTGTCACGCTTGCTACTGTCCCAGTTCCATCTCCATTTACGCCATCGGCGTTGGTGAACGTATTTACACCAAGTGCCGTTGTCGCGTCTTTATGAATTGCCTTAATCTGCCTTGCATCTAAAAAAGCAGTTTCGTAAATTGCGCCGTGAGGGATGACAGTATCACTTGGATCGCCGATAGTACCGTCTAATATTTGAATGGCACAGATAGCAGCATGAATAGCAGACTGTTCTGAGAGTGTCCGAGAGGCAGCTGCTTTTGGTAAAGCGGTGCTGAGTACTTCATTTACCAACCGCCCATTGGGATACCTTAAACTAGCTTGGTAGTTTAGTAAATCTGAATAGTCAGTAACACCCTTTGTTGGAGGTGCGTACACAATACCATTATGGGAGTTGCCATTTGGATCAGACAGAATATTTGCTAGTGTGAGTGTACTAAAAGCTCCAAGGTTCTTAGCTTTAGTGCTATTGGTAGGATCGTTGAAGCTACTGATACAAGCAATGGGTGTAGGGGTTGTAGCACTGTAGCCACTCGCTTGGTAGTGATAAACTGCCGTAGCCCGCATCCGCAAATACGGCGTATTGCTACTGTCGGGTAATTGGACAATTTCACTGGCATTATCATTTCTGTTATCTTGAATTGATTTATCAGCTTTGATGCTAATAGTATTAGGGACGGGCATCATATCTGACCAAATTCTGTTTGTAACAGCAAAAGCCGCGTCTAAAGCAGCTTTGGTACTAGTAACAGTGAAACCTTTAGGCAAATAAATCCCTGCACCAGTGATTACCCGTAAGCCGCCCACAGGATCTTGGGGAGTCGTTGGTACTTTAGCAGCTGCTGATTCCCAGTCTCCATCTCGCTCAACAGTTCCTAAATCAGCCAGTTGCTGTACACGACTGCGGCGATTGCGAGTTCCAGCTCCGTTGTCCCAGCCAATACCTGTAATATCTTGGGTATCTGTGCTATCTGAACCAATAAATGCCGATTTCGCTGTGCTCCACCACAATGCAGGTAGGTTATTACCAAGCAAAATGCGATCGCCAACATATTGTTCTTGACCTAGTTTTTCCTGCGTAGTTGGCTCTGTAGCACTAGGTAACAGCTTAGTAGCATCAGAAGCATTAGGTTTAAGTGTTAAGTTAGTATAATTAGTCTTGGTTTTACCATCAGTAGGATCAAAGGGATAAACCCAAGTGTCCGGTGGGCGCAATGAGTCACCACTTCCTTGTAGCGGTGTATTTGCTGTAGTAGTATCATAAGTTCCTCTTGCATCTACACCAAAAGCAACTTCAGCATAGGGTACACGGCGGGTACGTTTTTTAAAGTAAAGTCCTAGCTGGTTATTACGGATACTAGCTTGTTGCGCTGTAGAGGCTGTGGCAGTAGTTAGATTTAATACTTTTAGTTGCTGTGCAATACCATCTTTGACTTCCTGCGGATCAGTAGATGCAAGGTTAGCCGCCTGTACTTGCACCAAGAGATTGATGCGCTGTACATAAGCTAAACTATTATAGGCAATATTACTTGGTTGTCCATTAACTGATTTGTTACTAGCAACATTAGAAGCGGTATTGGGATTAACTCCTTGCCCTTGGAATAAATGTACTCCAGTACTGTTGCTTAAATCACTAGTATCAATGAAACCACCTGCGGCTAAATTGCCACCTACAACAATTTTGGCATTGTCTTCATCGTAAAAACAGGAATCTTTACTACTAACCTGATAAAGCGTAACAAATTGAAACCCGCTACCAGTCAGGAAGTTACTATTAGTCAAGATCCGTCCATTTAGGTTAAATGTAGGACCAGGGACAAGTTCTACATCATCGTCAAAAACCACCGCATTGTTAACTAGCGGTAGTTGTATACGGTCTTGTTGATATTCTAAACCTGAAAAGCCTTTATTCCCTTTGAAAGTTTCGTAATTGGTTGGTGGGTTAGGATTAGTGATGGGAACATTAGCGGTGTAGACGAAAAAGCTTTTTTTGAGCTTACTAGCAATATTAAACCAACCCGTACTCCCCACCAAAGTAGCACTCGTTCCCAAAGTATCTTGACAACCATTGCTGATACTACCAGAAGTCATGGGAGGGGTTCTGGCCTCTAGAGGATTTCTAGCGCGGCTGTATGTGCCACCACTTATGGGTGGATTTCGGAAGTAAATTCCATAAAGAGTATAGGTGTCAAATTTTCCATTGTTATTGGTATCAATGGGAAACATCCATGCAGTTGGTAGTGCTGTTTGAACGGTTGGTGTTGCATTTGGATCGGTATAATTCAGATTGAGTTGAGTTTCATCTCCAAAAGTATATTCATTCAAATTAGTTTTTAAGGTACTCTCTAAAGCTGTATCTGAGGGTGTAGCTCGTGGGAGTCGGCGGTCATCAAATAGCTTGTCTAATTTGGCTCTAGCTCTATCAATAGCTGGTGCGGCGGCATTAAGCACAGCCTCATTTACTCGGACATTACTGGCATTTTTAGAGCGCTCAAAAGACCGAAATAAAATGGCAGCAGTTAATAATACGACTACTATTAATACCATTGCCACTGTCGGCAACAAAAACCCAGCATTCTCAGAGCCGCGTCTTCTTGGAGTGCCAAAACAAGTCCGCAGTAGCCAAATAAGTTGTTTGTTAATTGCAGATAAAAACTGCTTACTAATTTGTTTGAAGGTTTTTTGAATTGCCTTGACTAGCTGACCTTTTCGAGACATAGCTGCTTCCCTGTCAAGTGGTTTTTAACGAATCTTTGATTTTTTGACATCTTTAGTTCATGCCTGTTAAGTATTTTTACAGGCAAAAAATGAGACTATTTTATTTAACTACTGCATCTGGTTTTACTAACTTTCAAATAAAGTAGCTACAACAAAAGACAGTTTATTTAAAGTTATATCATTCAGTAATTGTTGATTTTATCCGGTAAACACTGATTTTTTTAAAATTATTTCATTCAAGTCTGATCAGGAATAAGTGCATGACTTCACAGTAAAATTGCGGAAATGTATTTGATTTGAAGGCAAGTTTATGAAGATGTTGTTAGCAGAGTAAACTTAGAATACCCATCTGTTAAAGGAAAGATATCAATTGGGTGCAAAATAATCAAATGTTCGGCTGATGTTGATCACATTTGTAAAATTCGGACAGCAAATGAAAAAGCCAACACAGTTAGTCGCTGGATGGCAGCAATGGTAATTGGGTCGCTTTGATATTTAAGAAGGCGGTTTTGAGCGTGGCAAACAGTTGTTCAATTCGCCGTATGTACCATCTAATTACACAGAGTGCTTGTTCTAAACAAACGACCTTGTGGGTAGTCAGCAATCGCCTATGAATCACTTCTTGACCCAGAGGTGGGTTGACTTAAACTCCGTAAAGCGTCACACTGACTGGATAATCTAAGGCACTCAATATTCTCCGCCGAAATGGTCATACTTCCATCACAATAGATATCTCTCTAATGAGATTGACAAACTTCTTGCCCGAATCTCTAACTTTTAACAGAGGACGATTGACTTGACTACATAGTATATTTACTTAAAGAGGATAGGTTCTACATTTGTAATTATTTTTGCAAATAAAATTTACTAAGATATACGAGTATGTTTTAGTAGCTTATAGCTCAGGGTTTAGACTGAAGTTAATTACAGTTTTAACTTCTATAAATTAAGATGAGATAAATTAACAATCGGGAGGAAAATCAAATATTCTTGTCTAGTTACTTTAGCGGAAAATTTTTTGTAATATTTACGACAAAAGTATTTCAAGCTTTATTCTCTAGTCTCAAAGTCTGAATCAATCAATTCCTGCATCACCAATTGGAAAAAGAGTTGGATGGTTTGACTTACTTCAGTATGACAAAAGAAAAATTAGGTTAGCTAGTGATAGAGCTTCAGAAATTAAAAGAGAAGGTGAATTGAATAAATGGAGAAAAAAATAGTGAACAAGGATGATTTTCTCTTCCCTCGTGGTCGCTACTACGGTCAGGTAAAGCCAGAAAACTTGGTTTTTAATGCGAATCTACAAGAATTTGCTCAACGCGTAAGTTACATTTGCAACTTAGAAACAGGTGGAAAAGTGCCTCCAGGTGCAGCTTACGAACAAATAAAGGATCTATGGAAACAATTGAAACGCTCAAAAAAAGAGCTAGGAATTGGCGAAGATCCGTTTCAGGATGATCATGGAGAGGCTCAAGGTTGAATGGGGTATCCCTTCGGCTTCGCTCAGGGCAAGTGGGCATTGGGCAGAGGGAGAATAACTAATGACTAACGACTAATGACTATTTAGTAAGCATTGTGCAGACACCATCCCACGACTCTGGGGGCTGCGTTTGTTGGTAATTACACGCACCTTCTAGATGGATACCAACAGATCGCTCTTGGGGTTGGATGGATTTGGTGGCTTCAAAACACGCGATCGCCAATTAACTCGTGGATATTCACAGCCTGGTGTTTCCCTTTGAAGCGAATTTTATGGGAGCATCCACTTTTGGAAGAAACATAATTCTGATACTCCGAAAAGCCTACTATATGGTTCATCTAAAAAAGTAGATCCGCCGAAAGTGGATGCTCCCAATTTTATCTAACTGACGCACCCCAATGCGATCGCTGCACAATTGGTAAGTAAATTAACTCAAAGTTGACGTAGCCAAGACGCTGCCAGGATTGCCGAGTGTCATGGTAATTTTATAAGGCATTGGACATGATTATTTTTCTTGTCCTCCTCATCTCCCTCATCCTCACTAACCCACTGTTTACTCCCTACTCCCTGATTTTGCCAACTGTTCAGAAAGTATGACCTTTTGGTAGTAATCTTGCAACTGTCTGGTAGCAGCTGCCCAACCCCAACTTTCTGCTTCCTGGCGAGCATTTTGACGAATTATGTCTCGTTGTTGTTTTTGTTCTAAGAGGCGCACAGTAGCAGCTAACGCCCCTTGAACATCTGCTGTTGGCTCAAAAAGATATCCATTTACCCCATCTGTCACAATATCAGGAATTCCGCCGGAACGGGCTGCTACTACGGGACAGCCAGCTGCCATCGCTTCTAGTAGCACTAAGCCTAGTGTTTCTGTACGCGAGGGAAAGATAAAGGCATCAGCACTTGCAAAGGCAGAACCTAACTCTTGCCCCATAAGATAACCAACAAAATAAGTGTTTGTGCCAGCAAAGTGTTTTTGCAATGCTTGACGGTGGGGACCATCTCCAACTAATGCTAATCGCGCTGCCGGAATTGCTTCTAAGATTGGTTTGATGCGCTCAATTTCTTTTTCAGCCGAAAGCCGCCCAACGTAAAGTAGCAATGGACTTTCTGGATGATTTTGCGATAAGCGCGATCGCATCTCTACATTAGCTAAATCGGGGTGAAATAATTCTGTATCCACCCCGCGCTGCCATAAATCTACACGTTCAATACCGTGTGCTGTCAGTTCCTCAACCATTGCTGTGGAGGTACAGAGATTCAAAGCTGCTTGATTATGAGCGCTTTTCAGCAGTTCCCAAAGAAAACCCTCAAGCATCCCCAAGCCGTAATGCTGGAGATATTGGGGTAAATGGGTGTGATAAGACGCCACTAAGGGTATTTTGAGGATTTTGCTGTAAAATATGCCAGCTAAACCCAAAACTGCTGGATTCACCACATGAATAACATCCGGCTTAAACTCTTCTAAGGCGTAACCAATGGCTGGACGGGGTAATGCCATTTGCAATTCTGGATATAATGGCAGAGGAAAGCCAGTAACGCCGTAAACTTTAGCGCCTTTGTGTTCTGTGATGCCTCCATCAGGGGCAATCACCAACACTTGATTACCACTGCGCTGTAGATGGTCAACAGTATGACGCAGACGCGTTACAATGCCGTCAACCTTGGGTAAAAAGGTTTCGGTAAATAGAGCAATTCTCATATAAAACTATTCAATCCAGGCAGATAATCTCAGCTTGCGAATGCATTTTGCTATTAAACACAGAGTAAACTGTCTCGTATGCTGTAATCAATTCTGCACAGTCAAAATAACTGTGGTAAACGGCAAATTTAGTAGTAGCTGGACGATACACCTGATAAATAATAACTGAATGGTCGTCATATTGTGCTATAATATGACGACCAGTTTTTGACCCGCGATTTACTGGGGTTTATCCTAATTTCTGTGCCAAGAGACTTTAGGCAGAATTTGTTTATGATCAACTCGTTCCTGATACTTGATGGCAAAGTTTAACAGAGAATCGAGTAGAGAATCAGAGAGCAAGTGAGGCTGTAAACCTAAATCGAGCAATTTGGTGTTTTTCGCGTTGAAGTAATGTTCTTCTTTCTCGACTCTGGGATTATCTAGATGATTGATTTCTACCTTCAATCCGATAGCGTTACCAGCTTTTTTCACCATCAATGCCAATTCGCCGACGCTGAATTGTTCGGTAAATTGGTTAAATACGCGGAATTCACCTGGCTGTGCAGGGTTAGCGATCGCTAATTCCACACATCTGACTGTATCCCGAATATCCAAAAATCCGCGAGTTTGTCCACCTTTACCGTAGACAGTTAACGGATGTCCAATGGCTGCTTGAATACAAAAGCGGTTCAGTGCAGTACCAAACACACCATCGTAATCCAGTCGATTAATCAATAGTTCGTCTATCCCCGTTTCTTCGGTTAAAACGCCATAAACTACACCCTGATTTAAATCAGTTGCCCGCAATCCCCAAATCCGGCAAGCAAAGTGGATATTATGACTATCATGGACTTTGCTTAAATGGTACATTGAACCGGGCTGCTTGGGATAAGGTAGGGTATCCTTGCGTCCATTGTGTTCAATGGTGATATACCCTTCTTCGATATCAATGTTGGGTGTACCGTATTCACCCATCGTTCCCAGTTTCACCAAATGACAGTCGGGGAAATCTTCCCGCATGGCGTACAGCAAGTTCAACGTCCCAACTACATTATTGACCTGGGTAAGAACTGCGTGTTCTCGGTCAATCATGGAAAATGGGGCTGAACGCTGTTCACCAAAATGCACAAGGGCATTTGGCTGAAATTGCTGTAATGTTTTATGGAGAAACTCGTAATTCGTGATATCGCCGATGAACAAGTCGATCGATTTACCCGTCAAATCTTGCCAGCGCTGGAGACGTTGTTGAATTAGTGCGATCGGAGTGAGAGTTTCGACACCAAGTTCATTATCCCAATGCCGCCGCACCAAACTATCTAAAATTCCAACTTCATAACCTCGATTGGAAAGGTAAAGAGCAGTTGCCCAACCGCAATATCCATCACCACCAATAACCAGGACTTTCATCTTCACCAGTTTTTACTCGCTGATAGCTAAATCTACCAGGTTTCTGTACCCTGTTAATCATTATTCTCGCCTAGATATGGATTTTGTAGGAGTGGGGAGTGGGGGAGATGAGGGAGATGAGTGGACAAGGAGAATAACCCATACCCAATGCCCAATACAACTCTTGGAGAGGCTGCGCCAACGACTTCGCGGTAGTTGAGCATAGTCGAAACTCAGTACAAGTGCCCAATACTTCGACTCCTTTCGACTTCGCTCAAGGCAAGTCGCTCAGTACAAGTGCCCAATGCCCAATTAAAACTTTGAAATTCGATACTGCTGGGCAATGTAATAAAACAAACGATAGTAATCTTGAAATTTTTGGCTTTTGCTTCGTCCTCGCAAACAGTATTTCACTTGACTCTGAGTTAGCGTCAGTGTCATTGAACCTACTTGTTGATCAACTTCTACAACCATTACCCCTGAGACTCCTTGGGCAGTCTGAAAGTTGGGTTTTATCTTTTTTACTGACTCTTGAGCATTTGGTAACTGCTGACTTGCCCATCCCCGAATTTCCACTGAGTTATCCTGTGGTAAAATAAACGCGATTCCATCATCATTTGCTGGGGCTGCTAAAGAAGTCCAGTTACTCGGATATGGAAATTCAAAGCCATAACGGGAGTTGGTATAAGTTTTCCAAGCGATCGCTCCAGAGTTAAAATTATTTGCAGTACAACCCCACAGGATTATTACCAGGGCAATGACTCCGCTAACGCTGGCGGCAAACCGATAAATTCTTCGCCCCAAACTACAGGTTTTATTAGCAGTAGCCATTTACATCACACATTTTGCCAAAGTCACTGATTTTATACAAATACCAGAAACTCAGATCAATACCTTCGCCAGTTTACGAGTTATTCCCAAATCGGGAAACTACTGCATAAATTGCACAAAAAGAGCGCTGATTAAAAATTCAATAATATTCAGGATATTTACCATTCTCTTTTTAGTTCCCAGTATAGCAAGCTGAAAGTAAGTGCTTTATAACACAACTCATGTACAGCGCATCTCAGACAGCCGAGCTAACTTTGGAGCTTTTTCACTTCCAAACCAACACATCTTTACAATTTCCGCCAAATCTTTCTGTAATTTCCATCGGCAAGCCAAACGACCAAAAACCACCAGATATTGATGTTTCTGGCTTACCAGATTCCGATGTGGCATCCCGTATCCACGCCAAAATTTGGATAAATGGGGATGAATACCATATCAGTGATTTGGGCAGTTCTAATGGTACATACATTAACGGCGCGAAACTTCAGCCTCAAGTTTTTTCTCCACTGCAACCGGGAGATACAGTTTCCCTTGGGCAAGGAGACAAAATAACTTTCATGTTTAGGGTGCAGCAGCATTCTGCATCTGCCACAAAAAACTATACACCAAACTCTGCACCCACAAAAATTACAGTACCTGCGATCGCTAAAGAAGAGGAACAAGTAATCCTTGCCAGCAAGCTTATTGGCTTAGGACTAATCCTAGCAGGGATTACATTTTTAAGTACAAGCATTTATGTCAGTGTTTATTTACGCAGCACACCGGGAATTTTGCTGTGTGTGGGAGGCGTAGTAGCTCTGAATTGGGGTGGACGGGATCATCGGAAACTGGGATGGGTATTGATTGGCATCGGAATCGCTCTCTTCATCGCCAGTGGTGTTGTCATGGGTTCAGTGTCTCTTTTTTCGATGCTAGTGTCATTCGCTGGCATCTCCTGTGGATATCAGCTGTTTACAACCGGAAAGGTGTTCAACTTTAATCCACTTACACTGCAAATAACTAAAAAATAAGCATCGCTATTTCCCATAAAAGTTTCAGTTTTTGAGTTTACAGGTTTGTAGTCAGCGATTTATCGCCCAATTAAATAGCATTTCAGCCTCATTTGTAAATAAATGTAACAAAAGTAGCGTTAAAACGTTTTACTGTCTTGACAACCAAGAAAAGAACCGATAACTTGATATACATACCCGGGTAAGACCGTTAAAGAGTTATATGCAAACGCAAACTAAGCAAAAGGTCACTTTGTATTTATCGTCAGAGTTGCACAGAAAACTGAAGATTCGTTCAGCAATCGATTCCGAGCCAATGTCAGAACTTGCCGAACGCGCCCTTGGTTTTTACCTGTCTAATCAAGAATTAGTTGACGAGTTAGAAGATTCTGCCTATGGGCGGACTCATAGAGTTTATTCATGCCCAACTTGTGATAGCTCACTAGTCTTACGTGATGGGGAACTGGTTACTTTAGGCAATCAACCAGGAGTAGTTGGTCAAGAGCATCTTTCTATTGATGAGATGGATGAAGATGAAACCAATCCCAAGGGCGAGGAAGAGTTAGTTCCTTGCTAGATAGATATTCATGATTTGGTTGTCTTTACCAGAAGCAATGTCTCTACTGTCTCTATAAGGTCTCAAGTAGGTCGAAGTATGAAAGAAGAGCTCAGTATCCTAATTCAAGCTCAATACCCTTTAATCTACCTTGTGACCTCCGAGGAAGAGCGGGCCGAGCTAGCAGTTTCTACCATCGCTCAGTTGTTAAAGCCCCAGCGCCGAGTATTTATTTGGACAGTAACACACGGGATTGTGGAGTATGGTCAACCCCGGAATGTCACCCAACATAATACTGTGTCTCCAGAGGCAGCCATTGAGTGGATCATCCGGCAGAAAGAACCCAGTATATTTATTCTTAAAGATTTACACCCCTTTATTGATGCGCCTGCAACAAACAGATCGTTACGTGATGCGATCGCTAGCTTTAAAGGTACGCAAAAGAACATCATTTTGATGTCTCCCATGCAACAAGTACCTATAGAGTTGGAAAAAGAAGTTGTTGTTATCGACTTTACACTGCCAGATATGGCAGAGTTGAATAAAGTACTGACTCAGCACGTAGACCAAAATCGTGGTCGGCGGTTGACAACAGAAGCGCGAGAAAAACTTCTCAGAGCGGCTTTAGGTCTAACTAAAGATGAAGCTGAGAAAGTCTACCGTAAGGCACAGGTAACTACAGGGCGTTTGACGGAAGATGAAGTAGATATCGTTTTATCTGAGAAAAAGCAACTAATTCGGCGCAATGGGATCTTAGAATACATCGAAGAAGATGAAACCATTGATGCTGTAGGTGGCTTAGAAGAGTTAAAAAGATGGCTCAAGCAACGCTCTAACGCTTTTACAGAAAGAGCGAGAGAGTACGGTTTGCCTCAACCAAAGGGGATGTTAATTTTAGGAGTTCCCGGTTGTGGTAAGTCGCTAATAGCCAAAACTACTTCCCGACTGTGGGGTTTGCCACTATTGCGGTTGGATATGGGGCGAGTTTACGACGGCTCAATGGTGGGACGAAGTGAAGCAAATCTGCGGAACGCCCTGAAAACAGCAGAATCTATTTCCCCAGCGATTTTGTTTATCGATGAATTGGATAAATCCTTTGCTGGTAGTGGAGGTTCTTCCGATTCTGATGGGGGGACTTCAAGTAGAATCTTCGGCTCCTTCCTCACATGGATGCAAGATAAGAAATCACCAGTGTTCGTGATGGCAACCGCCAACCGAGTCGAACGCTTACCTGGCGAGTTCTTGAGGAAAGGACGCTTTGATGAAATATTCTTTGTCGATCTGCCAACACCGGAAGAACGGCAACACATTTTCAATATTCACCTGACGAAACGCCGTGAAGACATCTCTCGATTCGATCTTGAGCAACTAGCCAAGATGTCTGATGGCTTTTCTGGGGCAGAAGTTGAGCAAGCGATCGTTGCGGCAATGTATGAAGCTTTTGCCCAAGATCGGGAGTTCACCCAACTAGATATTATTGCTGCACTGAAGGCGACATTGCCACTGTCTCGAACGATGCAAGAACAAGTAACGGCTCTGAGAGATTGGGCCAGACAGCGCGCACGCCCCGCAGCATCCTCCGTAGCTGAATATCAGCGAATGGAGTTTTAAAAGCTTTCCTCTGCCATCCCAGGGGGAAAGGCTAGCTCCCAATGCTAGCAGTTATAAGAAAAAGCCGCATCCTACTAAGCGCGGCTTCGCTCAAAACAAACCGTTGTCGTTTTTCTCAATCTTCTCATTGGAGGAAACCCAAATGTCTCACTTTAGCACCCTGCGTACCAAGATCACCGATGCCGAAATCCTCAAAGCTTCTTTGCGCGACCTCGGTATCAGCGTAAAGACTGAAGCTGATGTCCGTGGTTATAACGGTCAGCGCGTCCGTTCTGACATCGTTGCTATGTTGGATGGCGAATATGACCTCGGTTGGTCTCGCAACAGTGATGGTTCTTTTGACCTAATCGCTGACTTGTGGGGTGTCGCTAAGAAGCACAACCAAACCGAGTTGATCAACTCAATCAACCAAAAGTATGCTGTTAACAAAACTTTGGCTGAAGTAAAACAGCGCGGTCTGCAAAACGCCAATGTGAAGTTGGTATTGCAATAACAATTTCTCTGCGCGTTCCCAAAGCTGCACGGGTTAACCATATAAATAGCGGTTAGCCCGCTTTTTTATCGGGACTGAGATGTATTTCTCAGTCCCGATTTTTATAGTTTATTTAGTTTTTATTAGATACATTAACCTTAATGTCTTCTATATAGGTATATCCAATCTGGTATTGAATGAAGTTCAGAAGTTCCGCTTTATGTTGAAGTAGCCATTCAGGATTGTTCCCAGCATACAAACTAATTTCCCAAGTTGAGTAGTATTTTCCATATCTCCCTTGTCCATGACAATTAATGTTGTAAACTGCTTTGCAATGATAAAAAAAGTTCACAATTCTTTTTATGGAATTTGTACTAATTACAACGTCTTTCTCTATAGAGATACCAAGTTCTTGACGTGGCAGTAATAAATTTAGCATTTTTGGTTCTCTCAATTGTGTTCTATTCACTCGGAAATCAATTTCATTAATACCTTTGTGTTTATTACAAGTTCTGCACAGGGTTTGTGAGTTTGCTACAGATGTTTCACCCCCCATCGAAAACGGTTTAATATGATCGATTTGTAATTTATCTTTGCTATTGACTCCACAACATAGGCAAGCATACCCGTCTCGCGCTTTAACTTCTTCTTTTTCTGGTTCAGTGAGTTCTCTTTTTAATGGAATAATCACAGATTGAGTAGTTTCATCTTCAGGCTTAGGATTATGATGAATTATGTTTATAATGGCTGCATCAACTGCTGTTTCAAATCGAATCAAGCTTTTGTAAAAAACTTTCCACAATCTCTCAGGTAAAGAAAACTCTTTACCTAAATATTCGTGTTTTAAGCGAGATGGAAGATCAATTACTTTATAAGCAATTTTATCTAAGTCATACAGTTCTCTTTCCTCAAATGAATGGTATATAGGTGCAGATTGATTTTGAGCAATGTGGCGAACAATCTTAATTAAATCTGAATCAAGCTTTTCACCAATATTGTCAATTTTGCGTTCAAACCCTTCACTTATCCATTGTTGGACTTGAAACTGCATCCATTTCTCATCAAGATATTCTTTAGACCATTCATCTAGTAAGTTTGTAGAAAGAATAAAGAGAATAAATGAATCAAATTTTGATTTTGTATGTTCATATACCATGACAAATTCAGTAAATGATTCCATTGATTCATGTTTATTGTCAGCGTCAGCATACACAATTTCAGTTTTATACCAACCAATAGGGCATATTTTTGAGAATACTATTTGATAATCTCCACCACTCTCAATTGACTTTGATAATTCCTCAACTAGACGAATAGAAATATATTCAAATGGATGATATCCTTTTACAGAGAGTTTTGGTTTATCTATAGTATCGCCATCTTTTGGGTTAGCCCAATCAACTAAACGTTTCCAGTCATCGAAGAATAGAACGACATTCGCCTCAGCACTACCTCCTACTTTTTCGCCCCGTAATGCTCTACCAATCATTTGAGTCATCAAGATAGAGCTTGTTGTTTGACGAGTAATAAATACAGTCTGAACGCTAGGAACGTCAGCCCCTTCTGTTAACATTCGTACATTGATTAAAACATCAAGCTTACCATTCTTAAATTCATTCAAAATCCTTTGATTATCACTTTGAGTACGTTTGTTTCGTGCTTCAGCAGAGCCGGGATCGGCATCTATTTGTGAATAAATTGCATCTACTTTAATACCCTTTTCGAGAAGCTTTTCTTTTATGTAGACGCATTGAAACCAACGATCAGCAAAGATAATGGTTTTACCATAAGTATCTTTGTTTGATACATAAGTATGTACTATAAAATTGTTTCTCTGTTTATCACTTGCAAGTTTTTCGATAATTGATTCTGGGAGGTCTTGATGTTGCTTAACTAGCCGATCGTATAATTTATCATCAACTTCTAATTCTTTCCCAGTTGCTACTTCAATATACTTAGGTCTAGCTAGAACTCCTTGTAATATTAAACTTTCTTTTTTAGCTTCATAAATAATTTCATTCTCAAATATTTTCCAAAGCCAACCCCTTCTAGCCTTATCATTATAAGTTGGTGTAGCTGTTAGCCCTAATAGATGTAATCCTGGGAGTAAACCTCGAAGTCCTAAAGCAGAATCATTTTCACCAATTAATAAGTTTCTGCAACCATAGGCTGGTGAGTGATGAGCTTCATCAACTACTACAAAAAGTCCTGTTTCTCTACAACTATCAATAAATTTTCTGAACGCTGTATCGAATTTATTACCAAACTTGTCTATAGCATCAGGATGTAAATTATTGATCGCTGTTTGTATTGTCATAATGACAATATCATCAGTTAGTTGTATAGATGAGGCTTTGGCATGAGAAGGATTACTAGAAACGCACCGAATATTTAAAGTTTTCTTTGGCTCTGGAATATCCCTAGCACTTTTATCAAAGGTAGCAAATGCTTGATCCAACAGGTAAAATGAAGGAGCTAACCAAAGGATCTTAATATTTTTAGGGATTACATGGTCAGATAACCATCTCACAGCCGTAAATGTCTTGCCAGCACCTGTAGGAAGTACTAAAATTCCACTACCCGGTTTGTCACTGCCAAATTTAAATGTTTTACTCAGGGCTTCAAATGCCTCAATTTGATGCTGAAAGGGTATTTTAGAGTGGTGGTTAGCAGATTGATCTCTTAATTGATCAAGATTGATAGATTTGTAATTAATGGGTTCGTGCATTATAGTATTTTCCTAGTGATATAGAGACTATTTGACCACTAGGTTAGTTTGCCCATAATGTATGCTTCAACTCTCATCTTTTGAAATTTTTCTCTACCAAACTTGACTTATAATCTAAAACAAACCTGAGTAATAACCCTTCTCCGCACAGTGCCTATAACTTACATTTTTAGTTTTTATGACCCTGAAACACATAATTACTAATTGCAAGTGAGAATAGAGAGGAGTATTTACAAGAGCTATGAGTACCCAAATCATCATTACCCTCCCAGACGATATTTACCACTAAATCTAAAATAAACTCACCACTAGAACTAAACCCTACACCTATATCATTTTTATTGTTTCTGGTAATGTGTAATGTGCGATCGCAGAAAATCCACTTTTACACAAAACGTTTTTTGGTTTCAACGTGCGGGTTGTTGGTTCTAGCCCCAAGGCTGCGGTGTATGCTGGGATTAAGAGCGATGTCTACGACAGGCTATGTCTACGCATCATTTGGCTAACTCTGTTAATTAGTGGTGAATTAGCAGGTTTAGGTGGTGTGTGCAAAGTCCTCGGCGCTATTGGTCAATTAAACCCTGCATTTATCCTGGTTACGGTTACACTGCCATCATTGCTGCTTTTATTGGCCGGTTAAATCCACTAGGTATTATTATCCAGTCTACTGATGACGCTTTTGCACGTGGGCGGTGAATTAGTGCAGATTAAATTGGGACTTCCCTTAGCTTTAGCTGGGATGTTTCAAGGTATGTTATTCTTTATTTTTTTAGCAGCAGATATTTTAATTTACAATCGAGTGCAAATGAGGTAAGAGGGAGATAAGGGAGAAAGCAATGCCCAATGCCCCATACTTCGGCTACGCTCAGTACAAGTGCCCAATAACTAATACTTGAGGAGATTTAATGTGTCCAGTCGTAAATTATCTTTATTACTGAAACTAATATTCGTGACATTGGTTACTGGTGCTAGTAGTTTAGGTGTCAGTTTGCTTTTAACTACAAGCGGATTTGAGCATCTGTTGGGAATTATAAAGCCAAAAAGCGAGAGTGATCAAGGGAGTCACAACAAGCTGATGAGTGCAGATGCACAGAATATCAGCCCAGCTACAGACCAGATAAATCAAGTGCCAAAGGAATTTCAGGGAACAATCGTTTATCAAGGGAAACTAAAAGCAAATGAGAAAGTCATTGCCCTGACTTTTGATGATGGACCTGGCCCCAAAAATACGGCACAGGTTTTAGAAATTTTGAAGAAAAATGATATCAAGGCGACATTCTTCATGATTGGAGAAATGGTGAAATATTTTCCCAAAGTTGCCAAGCAAGTGGCTGATGATGGTCACGTAATTGGCAACCATACATGGCATCATTGGTATTTTCAAATGGATGGGCCGACTGCGGCGAGTGAAATTAATCGCACAGCAGACATCATCTACAAGACGACTGGAAAAAAAACTACTCTGTTTCGTCCCCCTGGCGGCTTTCTGAATAATGGACTAGCACAATATGCCAAAAATGAGAAGTACGCTGTGATGATGTGGTCTGAAGAGTCGGGAGATGCTGAACGTCGTTCGCCTCAAGTGCCAGGGCTGGTGAAAAATGTGCTGAAATATGCAAAACCAGGTGCAATTGTATTGATGCACGATGGGGGCGGCAATCGTTCTAAATCTGTCAAGGCTTTACCAGAAATGATCGCAGGTTTGAAAGCCCAAGGCTATCGATTTGTGACGATTCCTGAACTTTTGGAAATGCAAGCCAAAGAAGAACATCTGCCGGAGGTAGCTTCACCTCCGGTTACAAAGGATGAACATCCAAACAATCAGGTTAATCATCAGTGATACGCTAGGGGCATTTTACTACCCTATTTAATTATTCAATGGGTCATTGACTCTTTGACTTTTCCTCGCTTGATTAAACCTCTTATCCAAGGTGGCGGCTCTTTCTTTTGATCTGCTGGCTGGTACGCACCCAACACCCACCCTTACCCCTGAGTGGAGCAAATTACCAGCTATTTATGAAGCGCCTGCTGAAAAGTCTTGATGGCATCAACATGATTCACCATATTAATGCAGCGTAACAACAAATCCAAATCGATCCCTTTGACCTCCTCACTACTGGAAACCCTTTCATAATGAAGTCCGTCGCCCTCATAGCGCAGGTGATAAACCAATAACACACCATCTTCCCAAAACCACACTTCAGGAATCAACAGGCGCTTGTATGCTTCCAGTTTGTTGATCCCGCCACTGGTCAACACCACTTCTATCGCTAAATCGGGACGCACTCGACCAGGAGCAAGTTTATAGGATTCATCCGCTTCTCGCTTGACAGCACCCGATTCGCTTTCTAGGGTCATTGAACCAGTTGGGGTAAAATCAAACCCTGCCACGAGCAAGTACAGTTCCAGCAATGCGGCAATTCTCTTCTTAACGGTTTCGTGTCCTTCTCCTGGCATTCTTCGGATCTCCAATACTCCATCCAGGAAAGACAGCCGATACCCCGGACGGTCTAACAACTGCTCAACTGCTTTGAATTCTCTCCAGGTCACTCCCTCAAACAACAGGGGTGATTCCTGACAAGCTGTAGCGATCGCTGCTGGGGTCATTTTAGTCTCCAGTCTGTTTCCAGATAAGAAATCTCACCGTTGGAGGGCAGTTTGTTCATTGTAACTTCTTTTTAGAGTCAGCCTGTTTGCCCATACCCAATCCCTAATGCCCTTACGGGTGTACCTCACGTAAACGAGAACCGCTATAAAATCAGTTTTTTTAACAAACGGCAACCGTAGCGTCTCGTAGAGAAAGAAGTGAACCTTAACTGAACTGTATTGCTCTAAAATCGGGTTTCATACTCAACTTGGAATTGATTTTCATCCCCCAAATTAGTTGATCCTCGCATCAAAACTTCGTCATTGACTCGATATAGCACATTGTAAAGGAAAGAGTCATCGCTAGTAAGAGCGCGTGATAAAGAGGCAGAGAAATTTTTATTAATGTCAAACACACCTTCTGCTGATAAATTAAGAACCGAAGTTGTCGCAACTTTATTATTGGTAGATGGAGTAGGATATATCCGAAACTCACTGAAACCAACAGCCTGTCCGATGGCAGTGATAGTTCCTTGCAAACCACCTAAAATTGTAGAAGTAGCGAAATTAGTCAGTCCTTGGCCTGCATCTGTTTGACCAAAAGAACTCAGGATTGAACCACCCAACAGACCAACTATTTCCCCCTTACTACGGCTAGGTTCGCTCGTCAGTTCTAGATTGTCGCCCAATTCACTAGCTGGGCCGTTCACCCTAGCTTGAACTGTAACGGTACGTAAAGTCCCGAAGTTGTTTACAGAAACATCGCTAACTTCAGCAGACAATGGTGATGCCAAAGTTTGACTGTTTATTGTCGATGCTTCGGGTACAATTGCGGTAAGTCGGACATCTAAAGTTGGGTCAAGTCCTTGACTTGGAATAAACCGCGCTGTTTGTTCGTAGCCCCGCGCCAAGGTGAACTGAGTGGAAAATAAGCTCAGTCCTCCTCCTGTCAAATTAATGACTCCTTCAGGAAGCGGCTTGGCTAATGTACCATTGATGGTCAAGTCGCCTTTGGCATCAAACCTCAATAGGGGTTGACTCAATGCGGCTCCTCCTGGTACGAAGCTGAGTAGAGACTGGGTGGTAACACGAATATTTTTGTCTAAAATCAACTTTAAGTCTGCAAACTCTATAGGCAAATTGGGTGTAGTTACGGCGCTAGTGCTACTCTTTGCTGTAGCCACTGGATTAACGCTACTATCTAGTGTCGGTTTGACGTTTGCGTTAACCTCTTCTCTGTTTATGACGTTAGTGTTAGCCTCTGTTGTCGCTGCTGATTTTTTATCAGCAGTAGCCGAATTTCCAATAATCACCTGACCATCACTCAGTTTAATCTCTCCACCAATTACCGGTTTTAATGCTGTTCCCCGAATGACGACATCGCCGCCGACACCGCCTTCATACAGTGATGCCAGTTTAAAGTTGAGTTTGTCTGCTATTGATACTGTCAGGGGATTAGCTGCGCCTTGCTCAGGAGTAAAAATTGGCAGGATGCCTGATGCAGTCACTTGCCCTTTATTGTAAGTAGCTTGGATACCTTGGACATTCACAGTAGTACCGTTAAATTGTGCTGTCCCTGTGACATTCGTTAAAGGATCAGATAAGGCTTGAGCGCGAAAAGTTGCATTATTAAGTGTGGCATTTCCGTTGATAATTGGTTCATTTAAAGTACCTTGAATGTTTAAATCTACTTTTCCTTGACCGTCTACCCAAGCGACTTGATTATTGGTAAACACGTTTAACAATGCCAATCCTTCATTTTGCACATTGGCGTTGATGCTGATTTGATTGCTATCTGGTTGCACTGCGGCAAAAGGTAAGGGAGCAGGTATGCTTCCTTTAATAGCCACTGGCTGGGTTCCTGTCAGTAGTAAGGTACTATCAAAATTCAAGCGAGCTTTGTCGTAATCAAAGTTCACCTTTCCTGTTTGCACAGGTTGTTTGTTGAGAGTCGCATCCGCTAGCGCCACTTCTCCTTTAACACTAGGGGCTTGTAAACTACCTGCTAAGGTGGCGTCAGCATTCACTTTGCCAGTGATATCTATGGGATATTTTTCAATAAAAGGCTCTAAAAGTGATAAGGGTAAGCTTGCGACATTCAACTTTCCAGATAGTTGCTCAGTTCCTAACTGTCCTGAAAACGCCACTAGTCCTTGATTTATCCCAACACTCAAGGGCGAAAGGGTGACGATACCATCGGCAAAGGTGCCTTGAGCAACGACTTGATTAATGGAATATTCACCCCATTGCCAATTTGCACCTTGAAAATTAAAGCCGACGTTCAACCCAGATTTTAACGAGCCATTGGCTGTAATTCCTCCGCTCAAAGCGCCGTTTAATTCTGCAAGGCTGGGCAAAGATGGGGTTTGTTTTGTCTCTACTTGCTGTTCTTTGGCGATCGCTGCTGTAATATTTGAGAAATATGCTAACTGTGTTTTTAAATCTGCATTGGGCAAGTTGACAGGTTTAGTTTTAAGTACTTCTGCTCCAGCCAACTTCGGAGGCTGTAACCCGCTACTAAGGTCTTTAAAGTCGAAGATATTGAATGCTTGTAAAAGTCTTTCGATTCTAGCTTGGTCTAAATTAGCTTGAAATTGAAATTTCGGGTCATTCCCTGTTTGCACATTTCCACTGAGGGCGATGTTGCTACCTCCAATCTGCAATTGACCATTAGCCAAGCTAGCAGTACCATCGGCATAATTAATGGTGCCGCGAAATTGATCTGCTGCAACTCTGGCAACACGAGGCCGGGCGATCGCAATATCTCCCGCAATTGCATAATTATTAAGATTGACAACTAAATTTCCTGATAGTTGCCCCGACAGTGGTTTCAATTGATTGTTAGGTAAAAACCCTCCAACCAGAGCGATGGGAAACTGTTGGGCGTTGATGAGCAAGTTATCTCCCTCAGTTCTACCTGTGGTAACTGCGCCATCGTATCGAACTAAAAATGAAGTGGGACGATAATCTGCACCTAAGTTAAGGGCAATCCGATCTTGCTTCCCAGCTAATCGCAGACTTGCCCCCTGTCCTCCCTGAAAATTCACATTTCCGGTTAAAAGTCGGTCAAATGCCAAGTTACTGACATTGAAATTCCGCAGTCGGATATTACCGTTAGCTTGGGGAACATCTGGAGTACCTGTAACTTTTCCATTAAAATCCAGTAACCCCGCTAATGCTACGTCACCAGGAACTTTGAAACCTGTATTTTTTAAGTTGAAATTCTGCGCCAGTACATTTAAATTAAATCCGGCGATTTGAGGTGCGCCACTTGGTGGAGACTGAATAGCGATCGCACCATTAGCACTCAATCCTGGGGTACTTGCATTTTCAACTATAATCTGCTGTCCATTCCACTGAAATTGGGCGTTAAGTGGTTTTGTCAGCAGTGCTATCCCTTGGGGAAGGCGGATTTGTCCTCTGGCGCGAATATCTGCAAGCTGGAAAGATTTGGTTGTACCTGCTAACTGAATGTTGCTATTGAGCCGTCCTCGTAGTTGTGGTGAGAAACGGTTGAGTTGAATTTCCGAAGTCTTAACAACTCCTTGCCAGCGTTGTTGTGCAAGTTGACCTTGAGCTACGATTGTCCCACCTGCGATGTTGAAAACCGCTTCGGGGAAAAGGATATTTTCTCCTTGTTTGCCAACAACAACTCGCCCGCTAGTGGGATAGGTGGCGTTAGGCGCTTGCACCCGTGCTACTGTTTGCAGGTTGCTCAGAGTGCCGGAGATATCAGCATTTGCCGATACATTCCCAATGGTGATCGAGGGTGAAGTTTTGTAGGCTCGGGCGATCGCATCCCCTGGTAAATTTTGGGCTTGCACATTCAACGATACCCTACCTTGGGGCGCAAGCTGAAGTTGACCATTGGCTGTGATTTGCCCTCCCACCTCTGGATTTACCTGAACACGAGCCACATTGACGTTTAAGGGTTTACCGAGGGAGCCAGTAACTTTCGCATTTGCAGATATACCGCCAACATTAATGGGAGTGGAAATGCCGTAACCTTGAGCGATCGCATTTCCTGGTATGCCTTGAGCTTGAATATTTACGCCTACCTCACCTTGGGGAGCCAGTTGAATTTGACCATTGGCCGTGATTTGTCCACCGGCTGGCGGCGTTACTTGAACACTGGAAATATCAAGGTTCAAGGGCTGTTTACCAAGGGAGCCAGTAATTTGTGCTTTTGCTGAAACATTCCCAACTGCGATCGGTAGAGTAACGCCATAGCTACGTGCTAGTATATCCCCTGATATTCCATCAGCTATAGCGTTAAATATCACCTCTTTTTTACCTCCCAGATTAGCTTGACCGCCGCCTGTAATTTCGCCACCGGCTACGGGGACTATTTTCAGATTGGAGATAGCAATTTTAGATGCAGTTTGAGATACATTCAAGCGGAAATCAGTGTTGACGGTTTTAAATTGAACGCGGTCAACTTGAATAGGTTTTGTGCTGCTTACTGTACCATTGACCACTGGTTGCTGAAGCTGTCCTAGCACCTGAATATTTGCTTGAATTTCGCCACTAGCTGGGACTGAGGAATTTACATTCAATGTGTCTAAGATATTTTTCGCAGTAATTGGTTTGATCTGAGCAGAAACATTAAAACCTGTTTGAGTATTAATTGTTCCATTTGCCAGAATTGGAACCTTACCAAAGTTTGTACTCAGATTATCTAAAGTAACTGTCTGACCTTCAAATATAAATCTTCCATTAAAATTAGAAACTGGCTGAGGGATATTTTGAATTTTAGCAGCAACTTGATTAGCCGTAGCTGTTCCCGTAATCGCTATTTCTGACAGCTTGGGTGGAATCTGAACCCCTAAATCAGCATTTAAAGACCCTGCTTGCAAAGCAATTGGTAACTGAATTAATCGACTGATATCAGATGCTTGTAAATTTTGTGCTTGCAGTTTGAGGCTAGTTTGTTGAGCTTTTAGCTGGGTTTCGCCAACGATTTTAACAGCCCCTCCCCTAGTGAGTTGAGTATTGATGTCATAACCGATCCTTTGATTTTGATCGGAAAATCGGGCAATACCACCAACTTGATCTAATATTACTGAGCGATTCGGTTGAGTTGGTGCCAAAGCTGACAATAACTCTACATTGCCATCTTGAATTTGCAGCGTCTGCAACTCGGTTTGAATCAAGCTTTGCCCCTGGCTAGCTTTAACTTGGGCTGTCACCCAACGACCATCTTTATTCTGTTCAATGTAGACATTGGGCTGAATTAACGTGACATTTAATCCCAATTTTCGGGTGAAGATAACTTGTAACGGCGAGAACTGCACCTCCAAAGCTTTTACTACCACCCGATCGGGATCGGTGGGAGTTGCTGGTATTGATAGAGAGCTAAATCTCAGACTAGTTAGGGAAAAACGTTCAACTTTTCCGACTATGACTGGACGGCCAAGCAATTGCTGAAGATTTTGCTGTACTAAGGGTGCTAAATCTTTATATACATAACTTCTAGCCCACCAAGCACCAACTGCAATTCCAACCAGCAAAACCCCACCCAGAGCTAAACTGATACGTCCTAAAAGCAGGAGCCACAGACGACGATTAGATGCTTCCTGATTATTTTTTGAATTTGGCGATCGCGTCATGATTGTTACTAGTACCAGTACTTTTTCTGGAGTGAGGCAAGAGACAGACTAGTTGTAGTTGTATAAGTAAGTTACAAACTATGGTTTCACAATATTAGGAATTCCGCAAGAACTTTGCGGCAAGCTGCTTCTATTTTCTCGGAGAGGCTGCGCCAACGATATCTACCACAAACGCGTCTATATTATTTCGTAATTTTACGCAATTCCTGAATATATTTCGATTAATAGCAAGATTAAAGTAGGGGTAATTCATGAATTGCTCCTACATAAAAAAGCTCAACCTCAGATAGAATTGGTATTAATTATGGTTACTCAGAAACTAGGTAATACTCAAATATTAAATTACTTTGCGATCGCTCCTGTATATACAACCCTGGGGAGAAAATTCCAACTCTGTATAATCTAACTTACTATAGATGACGATGGTAAGTAATCTGATATTTGGGAGCAAATTATAGTGAAATATCACTTCATGAAACTGGATTTAGATCCCCGACTTCTTCAATAAGTCGGGGATCTGGATAGCAACAAATTACTGCATGAGCTTTGTCATTATTCTTTCGCAAACCCAATCAATTATCAGTTGGATCATCAACCATTTCAGGTACTAAAGCCGGGTTACTTTTACGTTCTTCTGGTGATTGCTCCCGGATAACATCGTCGATTCTCCGAGGGTGTTTGATTTTGTCCAGTACCTCTGGACTTAATTGTGATGCATCACCTTCTGGATTCGACTTTTCAGCTTGACTAGGAACTGTTTCTTTATTCATGACTATTTCCCCAAACTTATACGCCAAGCTTAAGTTCTTTTGTGGTGAGTTACACACTATCTTGGGACTTAATTTTATATAGCAGTGGGTAACAAAGGCGTAGGTCGTCGTTCGCGTGGCGTCTCGCTGAGAATCTATAAAAGATGAGTCACGCATTTCCCCAGCAAGAGCGGGGTTTCCTCGGTGCGATCGCGCTTTTGCTCAAATTCCCAGTCTCATTTATTAGCAAGCTAGTAATTTTAGTTAAGTAAGTGAATCGGCGATAAAAAACAAAGCTAGCACTTACGCATTGACAGAAAACACTAAATATGAGTAATGGAAAAAAACCTACAGCGCTTACCTAAAATCATCAGGTGCTAAATGATTATTAGAATTAACTTTGGTAGCTCGATTCTCTGTATACTTAATTTTGTTAATGAGTAGGAATTATATACCATCAATGTAGTAGTAGCATCAGTGTATTAACATCAGATCACTTTATAGTTTTGATGGGTTCGACCAGTAGAGTTGAAGCCCGTATTGTGTCGTAGTCTTTTTCAACAATCAAACTGCATTCCGATATTCAATCTAGAAAAATCCTCGTCCAATTTTCACAAACGGAAAAATATGCCAGGAAGTACATTAGCGACTGCTCAAAACATTGGTATTCTCAAATTTTTTAAATACAACGATTTTGTCGGGAATGTAAACCAAGTTGATTACTATAAATTTTCCCTGACAGGCACAAATAATATTAGTTTGCTTTTGAGTGGAGTGACTGATAACTATCTCCGTGCATTCATCTATTACGATAGCAACAATGACGGATTGATTGAGAGTGGAGAACAACTTTACTCTACTTATGCTAGTAATGGTGGGAACGGTCAAATTTCTGCAACATTAGGAGCAGCAGGGAATTACTATGTTGGAATTTCAGCAGACACCAACGTCAACTCCAACTATTCTCTACAGTTATCAGCCACATCTACACCTCCTTCCATTGTTCCAGATCCGGGGAACACACTCAGCGCTGCTTACAATATTGGCAATTTAACTGGTACTAAAACTTTCAAAGAATTTGTTGGGAATGTAGACCAAGTTGATTACTATAAATTCTCCCTGACAGGCACAAATAATATTAGTTTGCTTTTGAGTGGAGTGACTGATAACTATCTCCGTGCATTCATCTATTACGATAGCAACAATGACGG
>NZ_JBALEA010000021.1:0-7450 GCF_036917135.1 Nostoc sp.
TGAGTAATGAGTAATGAGTAATGAGTAATGAGTAATGAGTAATGAGTAATGAGTAATGAGTAATACCCATTACTTATTACTCATTACTTCAAAATCAAGACAGACACTTCGGGGTGGGGTTTTTACCTACCTTCTCCCAAAGGGAGAGGCTACGCCAACAGATACAAGGACTGTTTCGCCCACAAGGGGCGAGGTTTTAAACCTTCACTTTCCCAATAAAAAATATCCAATTAACTCTTGTGGGGTGGGCGACACGAGAGCCCAGTCTATAGGGCGCTCATGTTGCCCACCCCACAACATTGGATAATTTATTTCTTGGAGTTCCCTAATATAATGACTGTGGTTAGCAAGCCCTAATTATGCGGACATGACACTGCGTGTTACAGATTAAACTTTCGTCGCAGTAACACTTGGTAAACTGACTTTTAACCGCTTAAACATCGCTTCTCGTGCTTGTACAGCGAGGTTATCATCTAAAGGTTGCAACGTAATTGCCTGCTGATACTTTAGCCGCAGCGCTGTTTGAATTAACCAATCGGCCACAAAGGGATTTTTCGGTAATAAAGGGCCGTGGGAATAAGTAGCGATCGCATTCTGATAAAATGCTCCTTCTGTCCCATCTTCACCATTATTTCCCAAACCATACACCACGCGCCCCAAAGCTTCCACTTTTCCCAGTTTGGTACGTCCACCGTGATTTTCAAAGCCTACCAAATATGGTGTGCTACCCGTCATCTCTTTTAAATCTCGCGCTAGGCGTGAAGCTGTCACTTCAATTACCAAGTTCCCAATACAGCGCTTAGTGTTTTCACCAGGATGGACGGAAACTAAATCGAGTATTCCCAAACCATCAATTCGTTGTCCCAAGCCTGGTTCATAATAATGTCCCAGTAATTGGGGGGAACCACAAGTAAATACTCCTGGTGTGCCATTTTCGATTTTATCGCGCATCGCGTCAGCTTTCGCGCCTTGCAAATCACGCATGACAATTTCTTGTTGACGGTCTTGTGCGCCACCACCAACAATTACATCTACACTTTTAATATCTGCGGCTGTGGCATTTTGATCCAGGGGTAACACTTTCACATCGTATCCCCGCCACTCGGCGCGACGTTCTATAGTAATGACATTACCGCGATCGCCATAAGTACTCATCAGCGTCGGGTACAACCAACCAATTGTTAATTCTAAATTTTGAGAACTCATAAATTTTGGGATTGGGGAGTTAGGAGTTAGGAGTTAGGAGTTAGGAGTTATAGCGGTTCTCGCTTGGGTGCATTACAGTTTTGACCTCTCTCCAAACCTCTCTCCTAAAAGGAGAGAGGCTTTGAATCTTACTCCCCTTCCCTCCTAGGGAAGGGGCTGGGGGTTAGGTCTGTATTGTAGTCAACAGAGAAGCGCTATATAAGAATTCTTTCCCCAATGCCTCATGACAAATGACAAGTGACAAATTTAAAGAATTTTTCGCCCAGTCAGAACTTCTCGCACTTCTAGCATGGCTGAGTAGGTCGGTAGAATATGCAGAGTTTCATTCTCTGGTGTATGCTCTAATGCAGTAGCGATCGCTTGTCGCAAATCTTCTTCGACAATTAAATTTAACTTACTCTCACCAGACTTTTCGCTGTAACGTAGACGTAGAGCCAGATCGTAGACGCGATCGCCACTCACTACTAAAGTTCCTCCCCGTTCGACTAATTTCTCGGTATCTACGTCCCAAATCCAGGATACATCAGTGCCATCGGGCGTGCGATCGTTCAATACCAGCAGTGTGGTTTTATCTGTGCTTTGAGTAACTACGCGAATAGTTTCATTCGTTCCCACAGGATTTTTTGATAACAATATCCGCACCCGTTTACCGTTAATTACTAAATCTTCAGCCCGACCAAAAGCGGCTTGAAAATTGTTAATAGTATCTCTAATTGTTGCTTCATCAACTCCTAACTCAATAGCCGCAGTAGCAGCCGCCAAAGTATTATATTTGTTGTACAAACCAACCAGAATTTGCGACCAGTCACTACTTTCGAGGGTCGGTTTACTTTTACTAAAACCACACTGAGGACAAGTAAAATCTCCCAAATGAGACAAATAAACACCCTCGTAATCTAAAGAATGCCCACATTTAGGACAATAGATAGAATCAACAGCGTGAGGAATAGCTTCTAAATAATGTTCTGGTTCATTCAAACCAAAGAATAACACCCGTTGAGGTAACTGCTGACCGAGGTTAGATAAAGTTGGGTCATCAGCATTCGGAATTACCACCGTTTCTGCTGGTAGGGTAGAAATAACCTTTGTCCAACGCTTACTAATTGTATCGACTTCCCCATACCTATCAAGTTGGTCACGGAATAAGTTTAAACAGAGAATAATTCGTGGCTGGAGAGGTGCTAATACTTTCGGTACAATATTTTCATCTACTTCCAAAATAGCGTAATCAACATCTAGTATGCCTAGTAAGTTGGTGCTTTCCAACAGCGCCGTCATCAAACCATTTTCCAGATTCGCACCAGTAGAATTATGAGCGATGCGATAACCCTTGCGTTCTAATATCGTGCATAAAAGCAGGGCTGTAGTGGTTTTGCCGTTAGTACCAGCAATTAAAATCACTCCGTTTTTAACTTGCTGACTCAATAATTGTAAAAGTCGGGGTTCAATGCGACGAGCGATCGCGCCTGGTAATACACTAGCAGCACCTAGACGCAAAAATTGCACAATAAACGTCACACTTTTTGCCACTGATACCGCGAAACCCAATCGCAGCCTATCTATCAATTGTATTTTGTTTCCCACATCTCTACCCTAGTCTTCTGGCCGTTGCTAATTAAAAGTATTTAACTGCAAATTTAATATGCGTGAGTTTAGCGAATCCTGGCCGAAAAAGCCAGCTATAGCAATTTGAGATTTTGGATTGTTGAGCCTTACAGTTGCCCTACTTTACCTCTGTTTTGAGTTGCCCATAGCGATCGCAGCCACTTGCGAGAGATAATCTCAGTAGGCGTTATCTTAAAAAATAGTGCGTGGGCGTAATTACATATCCAGCCCAGTTTGCCGAATTCAGCACAAACTCACAACAAGTAGTAGCTTGCAAGGTTCCTTTTGATGAATAGCACAAAGTTTCTTTTTTTACATAAACAAATTACTGGCTGGCGAAGGTGGTTGTCCAAATGCCTGTTGTTGCTTGCAAGTCTGTTCATTATAAGTATGCAACCTGCCTATGCTGGTCTTGATAATGATTTATATGATGGCAACATCTTTGTCGTATATGCTGGCAATGGTTCATTGGTTCCTCCCAGACAGACACTCGCACAATCTTTAACCGAACATAAACCCGTATTTTTGGCTTTTTATCTGGATGACAGCAGCGAGTCCAAAAGATATGCCATTTCCATTTCACGGGTACAGGAATTCTATGGTAGGGTAGCAGAAATTATCCCGATTAATGTAGATACTATCCCGCCTAAACAGACCTACGATCCTACAGAAGTAGGATATTACTATTCTGGGGCTGTTCCTCAAGTCGTGGTGTTTAATAAATCAGGTCAGGTAGTTTTGAATAAAAAGGGTCAAGTACCTTTTGAAGAGATAGACGATGAATTTCGCAAAATCTTTGATTTATCACCACGCACTGAAACAGCACAGCTAAAACGGCGAGCCTTCAATGAGTTCAGCAGTGAGTTAGCTAAGTAACTTCTGGGGTAGGCCAAATTGGTCTGCCCTAATTTTTAGTGATATCTGTTACTGCATTTCTGCCGATGCCAAAGCATAATATTTAAATATCTGTGTTCACAATTGAGGAAATTAATCTCTAGTCCGTAACAAATGCCCAATACTTCTCTTACGAGACCTTCGCTCAGTACAAGTGCCCAATGACTAACTAGAATGTATTCTGATGTCAAAGGTTTACACCACCCAGGAGCTAATCAAAATTTTGGCAGCCGAACGCCAAGCTTGCCTCAAAGGAGAGCGTCTAAAATTAGAAATAACAGTCTCTGGTAATCCTTTAATTGACCAGTTTATCAGAACTGATGGGTTCCAACAGTTCACTGCCTATCAAGATTTTAAAACTGCAATTCACGACTATCAGAGGGAAAATAAAATTTCAGGTATTATCTGGCGGGAAGTGACAGTTAAAGGCAAAAACTTACACTATCCCGAAGTTGATACTGAGTTAATTGCCCTCACTACTGACTTAGAAATATTAAAAGCTGCTAAAAATTCCATCGTAGAATTTTGGTATCAAGTCACTATGACGATGGACTTATACTTGAGTTTTAATAATAGTAAACAACACCAAAGAATTGCCCCATCTGATGTAGAAAGAATTGTTCAAAGAACAGAGTGGGCGAGTTTGTGCAAATGGGAAAATTCTAACTTTTTGGAAATGATTTTGCAGCTAGGATGGGGTAAACCAGAAGAAGCTTATTATAAACGAGGAAGACCGCGATCGGGTAGTGAATATATTCATGCAGTCAATCCCGGAAATCGCCCCATTGGTTGATTGATATAACCTCTGTCAATTCAAGAATGCTACTGGCACATTGACCTTTTCTCAAGTCCAACCACTCAGTCTACAGCCAGGTGTAGCCTTTAAAAGGTCAGGCGAGAATAAATGGCTCTTTCCAAGTAGTTCGAGTTCCAGAACCAACAACTAATGTAATACCCCTTGTCATCGGGGCGATCGCCACCAGTGTTTTACTACGTCGCCGTCATCAAGTCGCTTCTAGCTAAATCCTTTGTGAGCAAGCTTTTCGAGACTTAACGCGAAAAGTCAGAGTAGAGTATAACTTCCTTGAGATCAACCCCAGCCAATACAGCACCCTCCAAGTTGGCATTAGTCAGCTTGGCATTAGTCAGCTTGGCATTAGTTAAGTTAGTAGCGCTTAAGTCAATATCACTTGCAAATACTTGACTCAAGTTAGCACCAGTCAGATTAGCACTAGTTAGATCAGCACCTTCCAAATTGGCATTTCTTAAGTTAGCTCCCTTTAAATTAGCATTTCTTAAGTCAGCGCCAATTAAATGAGCCGAACGCAGGTCTGCTCCTGCCAATTCACACCCCGGACATTTGCCTGTTTTAAGTAACTGTCTAACATGGGCAGAATTTGCAGCTTGCACCGGAATGGCATAGCAAATCGTACTTACTAATACTGCGGTAGCTAAAATCTTCAGTTTCATGTGACTTACCTCAAAACGGTTAGATACTATTAACCGAAATTTTCTCTTAATCAATGGGTCAACAATATCTATAAACAGATTGACTCAATTGATCGGCTTTTGCCATTGCACTATTGGATTAGTCAAAGGGTGAGATTGATTCTTGTATTGTTTAAACAGTCTTGCAAAACTACCCTCTTTGGTCGCAGTTTTAACGTGAAATAAATCTGCAATAGGTAATAAATTTGGTATTTTTAAACTTCGCAAAAAATCGCTAAACTCATTGGTCTGGTTGAGGAACTACGCCAGGATATTCCTATATCCACATACTTATAGCACTTTGCAACTAAATGAAGTACACATCTTAATCTGATCAATGTTGTGGGGTGGGCATCCTGCCCGCCCTTGTGTATCTGATTCAGATCAAATGTGCTGTATCTTCCCAATCCCCAATACTTCGGCTTACCTCGGCTTCGCCCTTCTCCTATCGGAGACGCTGCGCGAACGGCTACGCTCAGGACAGGCTCGGCACAAGTCGCGGTAGTTGAGCGTAGTCGAAACTCAGTACAAGTCCCTAATCCCTGACTTTTCACGGTATCTGGAAAACCTCACTTCTATTTCTCTCTCCTTTTAGGAGAGAGACTTTGAATTTTCCCCCTTCCGCGTCGGGAAGGGGGTTAGGGGGTTAGGTTTTTCGTGCGCTTTTCCACATAACGTGAAAAGTCAGTCCCTAATCCCCAGTCGAATCAAAATTGAGGGGCAATATCCCCATGCTTGCTTTCACGAATCAAAAGCAGGCACAGGGCTATTGCCCCTAAATATTTGAGCGCTTTTTAGCGATCGCTCTTTCCCCATAAACACCTATGAATTATCCTTCATCAGGCTGTCTGGGCTTATGACTCCACACACCATACTCCGCAATCTCAACACAGTTATTCAGCAGTGACAAGTTCAGTACTACCGCGTGTACGACGCCGTGTGAGACTGTTGTAAAGCATTACACCGATCGCCTTAATTAAATTACCCTCCAATTCCTGGAACATCTTCATGTTCGTGCCAAAAGCGGCGTTAGCTTCATCAACGATGCGATCGGTTGCCGCCTCGTCAAGGGGTAATTCATCCAAAATTTGCCGATATTTGGCTTTGAATGCCTTTTCATCAGTAATTTCTGGAAACTCATAAAAGGCTGTTCCTTGCCCATCAGACAAATTCATCGCAGTTACAGCAATATTTTTGAGAATTTGTCCCCCGGATAAGTCACCTATGTAACGAGTATATGAATGGGCGATTAACAATTCCGGTTCTGTAGCAGATATTTCTCGGATGCGCTGTACATAAGCTTCACCCGCAGGAGATAGTTTGATTTGCTCTTTCCAGTTGGCACCAAAGTAATAACTCAGGTCTTGCTCTAAGGTATACTTGCGGTTTAGCAGAGGAAAGTTAATTTTGGAAACTATTGGGTGCTGGCGGTGCTTTTCTATTTCCTCTTCCATCGCTGAGTAGACGAAGTAGAAGTTAGCAACTAGTTTCCGGTAAGAGTTTTTTTCTACTACTCCTTTTAAAAAGCACTTGACAAAACCTACGTTTTCTGCCATTGTGTGGGCTTTCTTCGTGCCTACACGTAATTTGGTTGCTAAATTGCTGTTCATGCTAAATTTCTCTACTTTAAAAAGTTAACTGCCGGAGTTTTGATTCACTAACGGCTAAAAAAGCCATTAAAACGTTACCTTAAAACTATTTGATGAGAATTTATATTAAAATTTTTTAAGCTACGATTATTTTGTAGTTTTTTACACAGCAACAAGGCTAGAGGAATAGAACTTTACATTTTGGTGCTTTGATTTTTTGTTGTTATTAGCTGAATTTTGCTTTTATTCTCAGCTTTACTGAAAAACACTGGTGATGAAACCGGGGTAATATTTATGACTTCATTACTGTGTTAGTAGCATTGCCAAATGTGAACTAATACAGACAATCAAGATTTAAAGTTGAGGGCATAAAAGGAATAATTAGCTAAAATGTGTAAACTTTACTGATAACGTAAAAACCAATCGTGACTTTATTAAAGATTTATAATTTTAGAGGCAAAAATTACGTATTTTTACGTAAAAACAGCTTGATCTAGAATGAATTTCTTAAGAAAAAAAGCATATCTAAATTGCTGAATAAAGTCTTAAGTGCTATTTTTCAGTGTGATTGTGTGGAGTGTTTAAATATAAAATGGTTTCATCAATAACTCGGACACCGGGGATTTCTGGGGGTTCTGCTGACGAAGCAGAGGGATTGGGCAAAGGGA
>NZ_JBALEA010000022.1:0-1176 GCF_036917135.1 Nostoc sp.
TAAGTAAGTCGTGGAGAAAATTTATAAGTATGTAACAAAGAGTTAAGCAGAGGAATTAGAGTTAAATCTTACACGTTGCGTACTGTAATTTCCTTTTTTTCCTCTCGTTTGGACTCCATCAATGACGGCATAGGCAAGGTCTAACTCATCCTCAAAAGTTTTCGCGGCTAGTTCATCTTTTTTGAGATGTTGCCATTCCAATTCAATCGGGTTCATTTCTGAGCAATATTTGGGTAGAAAGAAGATGTACAAACCCATGTCTTCCCACTTTGACCATAATTGCTGTACTTCTTTACACCGATGAATCGGGCCGTTGTCCTGCACTATGACTCTGATGCGTCCTGCTTTTTGGGCTTCTACGGCTTCCTGCTCCATCATTTGTATATAAGATTTGCGTGAAACGCCGCCAATCACCAAACCGTACACAAAACTAATCAGGGGTTGAAGAAACCCAATAATACTTAACCTTCGCCCCCGGCGTTTACTTTGCTCTAAGCGTTTTTGCTCACCTCGGAAGTAATAGCTGTAGCTAGGTTCACTCCAGGCACAAAACCCCGATTCATCCATATACTTTAAATCTATTTCCCCAGCCGCCGCAGATAATTCCAGCATTTCTAAGTCTGCCTGTTTGATTTGCTGTATTACAGGGTCTTGCTTTCCTTTGTGGCTTTTTCTAGTTCGCTTCCAAATGACCCCCTTTTTTTCAGTACCTGTCTTAACCAGTCAGGACTTAATTTTACCGAACGTTCTTGTTCTAATTTTTGGGCTAACTGAACGCTGTTATATGTACGTGGGTCTTTCTCTAAACATTCTTCTAAAAACATCATGTCAGTTTCCACCCACCTTGCTTTTCCTCCTCGCCCTGGTTTTTCCCAAAGCCCATCCATTCCTAGCTTTTGCCACTTATGCAAAACTTCTCGCACCGTTTGTGCAGTCCAATTCAAGTGAGCCGCTATCTTCTCTACGTACCAACCATGTGCGCTCAATCTAATCACTTCTGCTCTGTCTTTCACTTTCTGCGGTACATCTGCCGTTCTCAGGTTGAAAAGAGTTTTATCTTGTTCTGGAGCCAGAAATACCCTTAGACGGCTGCCCATACCTCTGTTACCTCGGTAGACACATTATACGTATTTACTTATCTTTACACAGTTTGTTTTTTTCGCCTCGTTCTACTTA